>JBATOT010000087.1:0-16486 GCA_049291095.1 Ignavibacteriaceae bacterium
AAGCAGAATAAGCTAAAAGATTAGCCTCTCCGGAAATTGTTCCGTTTGCATTTGTAATTAAATGAGTACTAACATCTTCTGTTGCCAGGTAACCAAATCCCTGATAGTATTTAAGTGAAAATCCAAATCCAAATTTTTCAAAGACACCATTACTTAAAAATTCTAATTGTCTCGCATACGAAAGCGAAAAACTTCTTACCCACCAAGCCTCAAAAGATGCATCACTGAAATCATATACTTTTCCTTCTGTATAAGATAGATCTTTTATTGCTTGCGGAAAGTTAAATTTGCCTCCACCATAATCTCCAACAGAAAAAGCAAACGATCCAATATCTTCACTTGGCTTAAAGTGAAATGATAAAAGTGATATACCAGCGTGAGTAAAAAACAAACCACCATTTTCAAATAATCTGTTAATCCTGTTTCTATCATCTTCGGTTAAGATTTTATCATCACCACCAATCTCACCAAAGTAATATTTAAAGTCATCGTATGATAAAAAGTCTGTGCCGCTTCTTAATCCAGCTGACGGCAGTGGAAGCGCAGTTGAAAAATCAATTGAACCTTCTTTAGAAAAAATTAAGTTTGCAGGATTAATTCCTATAGAGAAAACTCCTTCTGAAGTTGCAGTATGTGTTTTCCCTAATCCCAAACTTCTGGCATCAGTAACTCCGGTAGAACCGTACTGCGAAAAAATTTGATTGCTTAAAATTAAAACGATTATGATTGTGATGTTTAAAGTTTTCATAACTATCCCCTATTTTCACTAAAATATGAACAAATATTTCTGGATGAGTTGATTAGAATTAACGTGAAAGGTATCGTGCTATTATTTAATTTATCAAACATAAATTTATTTATGAATCTTTATTCTAAAATTTTTTAAGATTCACTCTCCACCAGTTGAATCTAATTTCTTGATAAAAATACGACAATAATTGTTCCAATTGAGTAATGAAACAATTATAGAAATTTATAATTGGAATAGTTTTGACGAAGGAAAATTGACTTGTAAAAAGTAAATATTACAAAAAAAGCCGGCTAGAAAACCGGCTTCAAATAACTTCTATAAAAGCTTTCAGTTAACTTTTTCACTCGATTTTGGGGGAACAAAGCCAAACATCTGATTTGGAGCAGAATCTATTTTAATTTCTCCAAACTTTGATTCAAACTTATCAATGTTATCTTTCAAAGCTTTCATCAACATTTTTGCATGTTGTGGAGTTGTTATTATTCTTGCATGAACTTTAGCTTTAGGAACACCGGGAACAATACGCGTAAAATCAATAATAAATTCAGCTGGTGAATGTGAAATGATTGCCAAATTAGAATAAATTCCTTCAGCTTCTTTTTCACCTAGCTCAATATTTAGCTGCTGTCCCTGAGGTTGTTTAATTGGATCCATAAAATATTATCTCATCTCATCAGCTTTTTTGAAAGCATTATTTGCATCATCAGACATTCCTAGGACTGAATAAACTCTACCTAAAAGTTCCCAGGTTTGTGAGTTTGCATCTTCCATTTGAACTGCTTTTTCTAAATAAGGTAGTGCTAATTGATATTTTGCTTTATAATCATCAGAAACCTTACCATCTTCATCAGCTTTTTTGTTAAGATAAGTTCCCCATTTAACATAAGTAACACCAAGGTTATAAGTTGCATTATCATAAGCAGGATCAATTTCTATTGCTTTCTTAAACTGAGTTTCTGCACCTTCAAAATCATCAATACCTAAAAGTAGAACTCCGTAGTTATATCTGTAATATTTGTTCTCTGGTTCAGCTTCAACTCCTTTTTTAAAAGGCTCAATAGCTTCTGTTGTTCTATCAGCACCAATATATGAATTTGAAAGTGTTAATAATAAATCCGAATTATTTGGATGTTGTTTAAGTCCTTCTTCCAAAACTGAAATGCTCTTATTAAACTCAGCTTTTGCATCATCTTCTTTGCCTTGAGCTTTTAGGTTAGTACCGTTTACGTAATAAATTTCTCCTAAAAACTTATAACCATCCAGAGCTTTTTCTCGTTCAATAAGCTGCTTTAACGGTGCAACTGCTGCTTCATTATCCCCTTTGCTTAAATAAACAAATGCAAGATTTTTATAAGTATCGCCTGAATCTGGTTCAATATTAATTGCTGACTCAAAATCGCTAATAGATTTATTATAATAGATCTCTGCACTGTCTGTATCGGTAGATCTAACTCCTCTTTGATATAAACTTACACCACGATTAAATGCCTGTGCCCAGAAATATTTTCTGGAAACATTAATGTCTTTTTCAAAGTTTTTACTTATAGCAAGAGATTTATCGTAGTTCTCAATCATTGCCTTAAAATTTCCTTGTTCACCATTTACATATCCTAAAAGATAATAACCTTCATCGCTCTTAGGATTTTTAGTTACATCTTTTTGCAAAACATCAATTGCTTTATCCCAATTTTTTTGCTGGATATAAAGTTTTGCACTGGTTATTTCCGTTGAACCACACTGATATCCTACAAATACCATACTTAGCATTAAAAATGCAATTACGAACAATTTTGAGTGTTTCATTTTTTCTCCGATTTAAACGTAAAACTTGTTTCATTTTTTCCCCATTGTATCAATTTTATGTTTCAAAGATACAAACATTTTTTAAAATATATAGCTATTTGTTCGGTGTTTATTGCTCAATTTAAATTGATTTTACCTATCTAAAAGGATATTTTTTGGTAACTAAAAAGAGGATTATCGTGACTACTGACCAAATTATCAAAACAATTCCAAAAGTACTTTTACACGATCATCTTGATGGTGGACTTAGACCGCAAACCATAATCGAACTAGCTGAAGAACTTAATTATGATAAACTCCCGACAAAAAATCCAAAAGAGTTAGCTGAGTGGTTTCATCGAGGTGCAAACAAAGGAAATCTTGTTGAGTATTTACAGGGATTTGAACACACTACTGCAGTTATGCAAACTAAAGAGGGATTAGAACGTATTGCTTATGAAATGATAGAAGATATGTATAATGATGGAGTTGTTTATGTTGAAACAAGATTTGCACCGGTTTATCATAGAATGAAAGGTTTGTATTATGAAGATTCTGTTAATGCAGTTTTAGCCGGATTAGAAAGAGGGAAAAAAGATTTTGGTGTTGGTTATGGATTGATCTTATGCGGCATGAGAAATATGAAAGATACTGTAGATATCGCTGAACTATCAGTAAATTTTAGAAACGATGGAGTTGTTGGATTTGATCTTGCGGGTGAAGAAGGCGGTTATCCACCCAAAAAACATATTGAAGCTTTTCAATACATACAAAGAGCTAATTTTAATATTACAATTCATGCTGGCGAAGCTTTTGGTAAAGATTCGATTTGGCAGGCAATACAATGGTGCGGGGCTCATAGAATCGGGCATGCAACAAGGCTGCTGGAAGATATTGTTCTTGATGCTGATAGAAATGCTGTTAAGTTCGGTGAGCTTGCCCAATATGTTTTAGACAAAAGGATTCCGTTAGAGATTTGTTTACTTTCGAATGTTCATACTGGTGCAGTTGATAAAATTGAAAATCATCCATTTGGAATTTTATACAAAGAAAAATTCCGGGTTACTCTTAACACTGATGATAGGCTTATGAGTGATACAACGATGACAAAAGAATTTTTAACAGCAATTCAATACTTTAATCTTAACTTTGAAGATTTTGAAAAGATAACAATCAACTCAATGAAATCAGCTTTCATTCCTTACAAAGAAAGATTACACTACATTTATAATATTATAAAACCAGGTTATCAAAAAATGAGAGAAAAAATATTATCGTTTAATAACGTAAAAGGATAAAATGAAAAAACTGTTCACAAACTATAATTTTGAATTTGATAAGAACGAAAAAAAACTTCTGATCAATTTTTGCAAACAGGCTTTAAAACAGCTTACTGGCGATAGCAGATTTTTTGCAGAAGAAAAAGCTTTTAATTCAATAATCGAAAAACTAAATCAAAGTGAAGATATAGTTAAGTTTACTAAAGATGAGAAGATAAGATTAACACACCAGCTAAAGCAGAACTCAGAGTTTATGAAAAAAGAGATGAAGAAAAGCTGGTTTCTTAAAAAGTGGTTATATAAATCACTTTATAAACAATATGATAGTTTATTAGAAAAGCATTTTAAGGATTAAAAAATGATTGCAGATTTTAAAGATATTATTGCACCAACAGGAACAGAAATTTCTTGCAAAGGCTGGATTCAAGAAGCAGCAATGCGAATGTTAATGAATAATCTCCATCCCGATGTTGCAGAAAATCCAGCAGAATTAATTGTGTATGGCGGCAAAGGTAAAGCTGCAAGAAATTGGGAATCTTATAGTGCAATAATTTCATCATTAAAGAGTTTAGAAAATGATGAAACACTTTTAGTTCAATCAGGCAAACCTGTTGGGATATTTAAAACTCATACAAATGCACCGCGAGTTATAATTTCAAACTCCATGCTTGTTCCTGATTGGGCAACGTGGGATGAATTCCGAAGACTTGAACAACTTGGTTTAACTATGTACGGACAAATGACAGCAGGCAGCTGGATTTACATTGGAACGCAAGGAATTTTACAAGGCACTTACGAAACATTTGCAGAAGCTGCTAAAAAATATTTTGCTGGATCATTAAAAGGTAAATTTGTTTTAACGGCCGGCCTAGGTGGAATGGGCGGAGCTCAACCACTTGCGGCAACTTTTAACGGTGCAGCTTTTCTTGGTGTTGATGTTGATCGCACACGAATTCAAAAAAGAATTGATACCGGTTATACAGATATCATTACAGATAATCTTGAGGAAGCATTAAAAATTGTTCTTGATGCTAAACAAAAAGGAGATGCAATTTCTGTCGGATTGATTGGAAATGCAGGTGAAGTTCATCACGATATTTTAAAGCGAGGAATTATTCCTGATATCGTTACCGATCAAACATCTGCACACGATATGCTAAACGGCTATGTGCCAATGGGAATGAGTTTTGAAGAAGCTATCGCTTTAAGAAAATCAGATACTGAAAAATATATTTTTCTCTCACGTAAAACTGTTGTTAAGCATGTTGAAGCAATGTTAGAGTTTCAAAGACAAGGCTCAATCACTTTTGATTATGGAAACAATATTCGTGGCGAAGCAAAAGAAAATGGTTTAACAAATGCTTTTGATATTCCAGGTTTTGTTCCGGAATTTATTCGTCCGCTTTTTTGTGATGGTAAAGGACCATTTCGCTGGGCCGCTTTAAGTGGTGATCCAAATGATATTTTTGTTACTGATCAAGCAATACGAGAAGCATTTCCGGAAAATAAACAACTTCTCAACTGGATTGATATGGCACAAAAGAAAGTTCACTTTCAAGGATTGCCTGCACGAATTTGCTGGCTTGGATACGGTGAGCGTGCAAAAATGGGAAAGATTTTTAATCAACTTGTTGCAGATGGAAAAGTTAAAGCGCCAATTGTAATCGGAAGAGATCACCTTGATTGCGGTTCAGTTGCATCACCAAATAGAGAAACTGAAGGTATGATTGATGGAAGCGACGCTATTGCTGATTGGCCGATACTTAATGCATTGTTAAATGCGATTGGTGGTGCAAGCTGGGTTTCCGTGCATCATGGTGGCGGAGTTGGAATTGGGAAATCTATTCATGCAGGAATGGTTGTAGTTGCTGATGGAACTAAAGAAGCAGAAGAAAGATTAGAAAGAGTTCTAACTTATGATCCCGGAATGGGAGTTATGCGCCACGCTGATGCAGGTTACCAGCAAGCAATTGATAATGCAAAAAAATGGAATATTAAAATTCCAATGCTTAAATAGAAGTCATTGCGATCCCAATTTATCGGGAGAAGCAATCTGTTATAAATTTATAGATCCCCACTTTCGCGGGAATGACAAAATGAAATGAAAATTATTTTAAAAAATATTTTATTCATCATCTTACTAATTTTTTCTTTCAATCAGGCTTTTTTAGCTCAAGACAAAAACAAAATTGATTTTGAAAGTTGTACCTTCAAAGAATTTCCACTTAACGGCAAAATAAAGTTTGTTGACTCATTTCCAGACTTTACAGTTCAAATTGTCGAATCATTTCCTGATATAAAAATAAAGATTGTAAGTTCATTCCCGGACGATTGCGGTGAGTGGCAGATTGTTGAATCGTTTCCTGATGTGAAAATAAAAATTGTAGATACGTTTCCCGATATAAAAATTCAATTTGTAGAATCGTTTCCGGGTAAACCATAGAGAATAAAAAATATCTTTGTGTTCTTTGTGCAGATTCACTTTGTGACCTTAGTGGTAAAAGACATAACCACAAAGAATTCAAAGAGTTTTCACAAAGTTCACAAATAGAATTTAAATATAAATTAAAGGAGAGAATAAGATGAAAATTAAAATTTTAGTTGCCGATAAATTTCCGGATAAATATATCCAACAAATGAAAGATCTTGATCTTGAAGTAATCTATAATCCAAAACTTGGAGAAAAAGATCTGGTTGAAGCCGCAAAGGAAGTTGATATACTTGTTGTTCGATCAACTATTGTAAATGAAGAAACAATTTTAAATAGCGAAAAATTAAATTTAATTATTCGCGCTGGTTCTGGAGTAAATAATATCAACATTGCTGCTGCAAATAAAAAAGGGATTTATGTAACCAATTGTCCTGGAATGAATGCTGTTGCAGTTGCTGAGTTAGCAATGGGATTAATGATTTCAATCGATCGTTCAATTCCTGATAATGTTAGTGATTTTAACAAAGGTGTTTGGAATAAAGATAAATATTCTAAAGGCAAAGGTTTAAAAGGCAAAACTTTTGGTTTAATCGGAGTTGGAAATATAGGGAAAGAAGTTGCAAAACGTGCTCTTGCCTTTGAAATGAATGTTTATGGAAAAGATATATCCAGAATTGAAGGAGTTCCGATTAAAGATTTCAGTGAAATGGATCAGTTAGTTCCGTTGTGCGATGTAATCTCAATTCATTTGCCAGCAACTCCGCAAACAAAAGGTTTGTTTAACAAACAGATGTTTGAGTTTATGAAGGATGGAGCTTATTTAATTAATACATCAAGACACGAAATAGTTGTTGAGGATGATCTTCTTGAAGCAATTAAAACTAAAAATATTCGTTATGCTTGCGATGTATTTAAAGGTGAACCTGAAGGAAAAGGCGGAGAAGTTTCATCCAAACTTCAGAATAATCCAAACATTTATGTAACACATCATATTGGTGCTTCCACAGAGCAGGCACAAGATGCAGTTGCAGAAGAAACAATCAATATTATTAAGCATTACACACATAGCGGTGTGATTGATCACTGGGTTAACAGAGCAAAAATAACTGATGCACATTTTCAACTTGTAGTTAAACATTATGATAAACCAGGTGTACTTGCAAGTGTTTTAGATGTTATAAGAAGTGGTAACATTAATATTGAAGAAATTGAAAATATAATTTTTGAAGGCGGAATCGCTGCTTGTTGCACAATGAAATTACAATCTGCTATTTCTGCTGAGTTGTTAAAGAAGATAAAAGAAAACACTAATGTTATTAGTGTAAGTCACGTTGAGATTTAAATAGTATTGTAGGGCGATCAATTGATTGCCCTTTTATTTCCATTAAACAAACTTCCATGAGAAAAATCCAGGCCTGTGATTCAATAAAGCTTACCAATTCAATCGATGAAATCTGGAATGTTTTAATTAATATCCCTTCCTACCAAAAATGGTGGCCAAAAGTAATTGATATTATTGTTTCAAATTATAGCGATAAAATAATCGGAACTGATTTTGTGGTTAAACCTTTTGGTGGACAATCGTTTTCTTGTCGTATTGAATCTATAGTACCAATGAATGAAATCAATCTTTTTTACTTTGATGGACTTTATCGCGGGAAAGGAAATTGGGATATTAAATCTTATAACAATTTAGCAACCGTAAGTTATTCTGTTGATCTTATCATTGTAAATAAATTTGTAATTGCACTTTCTTACATTTTACCTGATGCAAAAATTCATTCAATTGTTTTTAAAAGATATTTTCTGGATTAAGAAATTATTTATCTAACCGACATTCTTGACCATCTTTACACAAATACTTTTCTTGCAAATAATACTTAATTATTAATCACATTTAACAACACGCAAGTTTTGTTATTAAAATATCAGTCATTTTCAAGCCTTATTTAATAATATTTTCATTTACTTCCTTTGGATAAATGGTATAACGTTTGTTTAAGATTAACTAAAAATTCAGAGGCTAAAAATGAAAAAGTATTTCTACTCAATAATATTTATAGTTGTTTGTATTAGTTATTCAATTGCTCAAACTGCTATAATAGCAAATCATAACTCTGCAAAACTTTCTATCATCCCAACAAACTGGATTGATTCAGCAAAAGCAAACCTTCACATCGCATACGGACATACATCTCACGGAAGTCAACTTATAACTGGAATGGATGGTTTAGAAAACTGGAAAGGTTCTCAATATGCTTTTAATGAAGGCGGTTCAAATGGTGCATTAGATATTGATGATTACGCTTTTAGTGGTGCTTCAGATCTTGGGAATCCAAATTTTACAGCTTGGGAATCTGCAACCAGAAGTTACCTCAATAATTCTGCTAACAGTGATGTAAATGTTATAATCTGGAGTTGGTGTGGACAGGTAAGCAGTGCCTCTGAAGAAAATATAAACACATATCTAAGTTTAATGAACGGATTAGAAAACGATTATCCGAATGTTAAATTTGTATATATGACCGGACATCTTGATGGCTCTGGTACAAGTGGAAATCTTAATCAAAGGAATGAACAGATAAGAAATTATTGTACAACAAATGGAAAAATTTTATATGATTTTAATGATATTGAGTCTTATGATCCTGATGGATATTACTACTTAGATAAAGATGCAAATGATAATTGCGATTATGATAGCGATGGAAATGGATCGCTTGATAAAAACTGGGCAATTGATTGGCAAAACGCTCATACATTAAATGTTGATTGGTATGATTGTTCACCAGCGCATAGTCAAGCTCTAAACGGAAATTTAAAAGCCTATGCTGCTTGGTGGTTATGGGCAAAACTTGCTGGCTGGGATTCTGCATCAAATGTAGATAACGATAACAACTCGATTAATAGTTTTCAACTTTATCAGAATTATCCAAATCCATTTAACCCATCGACAAAAATCCAATATTATCTAAATAGGAAACAATTTGTTCAATTAAAGGTGTATGATATTTTAGGAAAAGAAGTTATAACTCTGATTAATGAAGAAAAGTCTGAAGGTGTATATGAAGTTGAATTCAATACAACAACCCTTAATAATCAAATATCTTCAGGTATTTATTTCTATCAATTAAATGCTGGCAATTATTTTTATTCTAGAAAAATGGTTCTAATGAAATAAAAAGGACTCGGGTTTAAAAGATAAATGCCATCAAGTTGATGGCATTTTTTCAATACAATATCATAGACTAAACAAACTTAACTTCTATCATATCCTTAATTAAACCGTGGAAATAAGGCAATTCTAAAATCGCTTTGATTCCTTCAATATCTTGTTCTTCAAAATCAAAAACAATATGTTGAATGTTAACTGAAATAAAATCAAGAGAAGTTTGAGTAAAGCCGGTTAACAAACTTGAATATTCTTCCGTATGGCCATTTAATAAATTATCCCGGTGCTTTTCATTGAACTCTGATATTACGTTTTCATTCATCGAAGCTAAAACAAAATTAACATATGGGGTATCAATCAATTCAATTAACTCCTCTGCAAAGCTTAAACCATGGAGAAATAATTCTTTCTCGTAATTCTCATCACCAACAATCAAAACATTTTCATCAATATGTAAATTTTCATCTTTAACTAAAGCAGATGACACATCAATATCATAAAACTCTTTAAAAAGAATTTTACTCAAAATTATTTCATTACTAGTGACATCGCCTTTAAGAAAAATTTGCTCAAGTTTTTCCTGGCCCTCTTTGAAATGGATATACGAATTTGAAAGTAGAGCGTTAAAGGATATTCCAACTTTTGAAGAAACAAATAAGTCCTTATGTGCAAGTAAATCTAAGGTTGGTATTAACCCTATCGCATTTTCATCTTCAACTAACTTTTTTGAAATGAGAGCAGCAGAAGTAAATTCAATTGAGTATTGATCGGTTAAATTTAATTCAGATAAAAATATTTTAGAAAAAATATTTTGAGGAAGTAGTAATTTAGTCTTCATATAATAAAAAAGCCGCTGGTCTAGCGGCTCAAAATTTAGTGTGTGATTAAGGTTTTTTACTTTTAATTCTTGCTGCTTTACCAGAAAGATTTCTTAAGTAAAATAGTTTTGCTCTTCTTACATCACCACGTTTAAGTATTTCAACTTTTGCAATTTTTGGTGAGTTATATGGGAATATTCTCTCAACACCAACTCCGCTAGACATTTTTCTAACAGTAAATGTTTTATTCATTCCTGAACCTCGAATACTAATCACATCACCTTCAAATGATTGCAATCGTTCTTTGTCGCCTTCAATAACTCTTACTTGAACTTTTACATGATCACCTGGATTAAAATCAGGCATATCAGTTTTAATTTGTTCAGCTACTACTTTATTTATATCAATCATTTCATACTCCGCTAATTATTATAATTTCTCCACTTTTCAGTTAAGATTTTAGATTGTTCTTGTTTCCATTTTTTTATTTCTTTTTCATTGCCTGAAAGTAAAACTTCAGGAACTTTCATTCCACGGTATTCAGAAGGTCTTGTGTAATATGGTGCTTCAACTACTTCACCATCCTGAAACGAATCATCAAGTGCCGCTTCACTATCATTAAGTACACCGGGAATTAATCTAACAATTGCATCAGTAATTATTAATGCCGGCAGCTCACCACCAGTTAAAACATAATTTCCAATTGAAATTTCATCAGTTGCAAAATGTTCTCTTACTCTATCATCAACTTCTTTATAATGCCCGGCTATTATCAAAACATTTTTTGCAAGAGAAAGTTTATTCGCATATTTCTGATCAAATAATTTTCCTTTTGGTGTCGTAAAAATTATATGATCAAATTTTCTCTTGCTTTGTAAACTTTCAATACATTCAAAGAACGGTTCAGGTTTCAATACCATTCCAGCGCCGCCGCCAAAAGGTTTATCATCAATTTGTTTATGCTTGTTAAATGCATAATCTCTTAGATTATGGATTTCTATAGCAATTTTTTTTTTATCTTGCGCCCGCTTCAATATGCTTGTATTAAGTGGACTAATAAGAAGTTCAGGAACCGCAGATATTATGTCAATCTTCAACTTCGTCAATTCCAAAATCTGCTTTTATTATAAGAACTTTATTCTCAGGATCAATTTTTTCAAATATAGTGTATACAAATGGTATTAACAGTTCTTTTTCAGTATTTTTTTTTATCTCTATTACAGGATTTGCAGGAGATAAAAAATAGTCACTAACTTTTCCTAATAAAACACCATTTTGTAATACTTCAAACCCGATAATATCAGAACCAAGTGTTTCGGATTTAACAATTTTATTGAAGTTATAATTATCAAGAAAAACATCTTTATCCAATAAAACAGAAATTTCTCTATCATCAGCAAAATTTAAGAATTTGAAGAAAAAAGATTGTTTGTTTACAATAATATCCTCTACTTCAATTTTCTTTTTTTGATTCCAGAAATCAAGATAGATAAATTTCAAATTATCCAGAGCAATAGAATAACCCGGAATAAATTCTACTTTAACATATCCGTTTTTGCCAACAGAAAGAATTTTTGCTATTAGATAAAACTCATTCAACTATTAAAACTTGAATGTTTAGTCTTCAATTTCAAGAATAGCTCTTTTGCCTTCCTTAGCCGCTACCGCGGTTAAAAGAGTACGCATTGCTTGAGCAGTCTTACCTTGCTTTCCAATAACTTTCCCGATGTCATCTGCCTGAACTTTTAAAGATAAAACTAACTTTTTTTCTTCAGTTAATTTTTCTTCTACTACAACACCATCTGGATTATCAACCAGTTGTTTTGCAATGTACTCAACGAACTCTTTCATATAGAAGCCTCCTATAATGAACTTGGGTGAATAAGTTGTTATGTACAGCATCAATAAAAAATATTTTTATTGATTGTCTAACTCAGAAGCAACACCCATAACTTCTGCTGTACCTCCATTCCATAAACTTAACAGAACAAAACTTACTTATAATTAGCTTTTAGCTTCTTGATTTTCAGCTTTTTTCTTTCTCTTCACTGTTTTTTTCTGTGCCGCTGCTTCTTTTGCCGCTTGCCAGTTTTTTAACAATGCTTCAGCTTTTTCATCAGAAAGTTTACGCTTGGCAATATCTCTTTTCAGATTTATTCCTTTTTGACTGAGTAAACTTTTTACTGTATCTGTTGGCTGTGCGCCGTTATCCAACCAATAGTTTACTCTATCTTCTTTCAAATCAATTGTATGTGGTTTGGTAAGTGGATTATAAATACCAACTGCTTCAAGAAATTTTCCATCTCTTGGTGAACGCGCATCTGCTGCAACAACTTTATAGATGGGTTGTTTTTTCTTTCCCATTCTTCTTAATCTTAACTTAACAGCCAAATTAGTAACCTCCGGATATTATCTCGTTATTCAATTAAATTTAAAATTACGCATTGAACTCGGAATACCTTTTTTACTAAAAGTACTCATCATCCTTTGCATTTCGCTAAATTGTTTAATTAAGCGGTTAACATCCTGTATAGATGTTCCGCTGCCTCTTGCAATTCTTTTACGGCGATTGCCGTTTAAAACTTTCGGTGTAGTTCTTTCTTCTTTTGTCATGGAGTTGATGATCGCTTCGACTTTTACCAATGCGTTATCATCAATTTGAGCATTTTTTATTTGAGAACCTATGCCTGGAATCATTCCAATCAATGAAGATAAAGAACCCATTTTCTTGATGACTTTAATTTGCTTAAGAAAATCATCAAAATCAAATTTATTTTTACGAAGTTTTTCCTCAAGTTTATCTGCTTCAAAGTCATCAAACGATGCTTGAGCCTTTTCAACAAGAGAAATTACATCACCTTTTCCTAAAATTCTCGATGCTAATCTATCAGGATAAAAGAGTTCCAGATTTTCTAATTTTTCACCATTGCTGATAAACTTTATCGGTTTACCAACTACAGATCTAATAGATAGTGCAGCACCGCCTCTTGAATCACCATCAAGTTTTGTAAGAACTATACCATCAAAATTTACTGTATCATTAAAAGCTTTTGCAGAATTTACCGCATCCTGCCCTGTCATGGAATCAACAACAAATAAAGTTTCTTCTGGATTAACAAGATTTTTTATATCAGAAACTTCCTGCATCATTTGTTCATCAACGTGCAGTCGGCCAGCTGTATCAATTATTACAGTATTGTAGTTTTTTTCTTTTGCATAAGTTAAAGCTTCAGATGAAACTTTTCTTGCATCTTTTTCTTCAAGAGAAAAAACTTTTACTTCAATTTGCTTTCCTAAAAGCTTAAGCTGTTCAATTGCCGCAGGTCTATAAATATCGGCAGCAACTAAAAGTACTTTTCGTTTTTGTTCTGTTAACTTCTTTGCAAGTTTACCGCAAAATGTTGTTTTACCCGAGCCTTGTAAACCTACAACCAATAAAGTTGTAATCCCAGAAGGATTTATCTGTAATTCTTTATGTCCACCGCCAAGTAACTCTGTTAACTCATCATAAATAATTTTTGTTATAAGCTGTCCTGGTGAAATCGAAACAAGTACTTCTTTACCAAGTGCTTTAACTTTTATATTTTCAATAAAATCTTTTGCAACTTTATAATTAACATCTGCATCAAGTAGAATTCTTCTTATCTCACGCAAAGTGTCGGAAATATTAGCTTCTGTGAGCTTACCCTGTCCTGTAACTTTTTTTAATGCAGATTCTAATTTTAGAGATAATTCTTCAAACATAATTTCAATAAACCAACTTTAACTTAACCAACTAATTTTCTCTCAGAGCATTTGCACCTGATACAATTTCAAGTATCTCTGTGGTAATTGCGGCTTGTCTTTTACTATTATAAGTAAGGCTTAAAGTTCTAATTAATTCCTTAGCGTTTGTTGTTGCATTGTCCATTGCGGTCATACGTGCTGCAAACTCAGAAGCATTTGATTCTAGTAAAACTCTCCACATTTGTCCTTTAAGATGCTTTGGAATCAAGTAATTAAAAATAGATTTCTGATCCGGCTCATAAATATAATTTGCAGATTCGTGTTTAGTAGATTTATTTTCTTCAGGTGGTGCAATTGGAAGAAACTGTTCAACAACAATTTTTTGCTGGATAATTGATTTAAACTCGTTAAAGATTAAAATTACTTTATCAATTGATCCATTTAAATATTGCGCAATTAACTCATCAACTAAATTCTGAGCAATTGCATAATTAAGATGCGAAAAAATTCCCGGATAAGTTTTTCCAATATTGTAATTTCTTTTTCCAAAAAAATCTGAACCTTTTTTACCTAAACAATAAAGTTTATAATCTTTACCAGTTCCTTTTACATCTTCTTCAATAAATCTTGATGCTTCTTTAATAATGTTAGTATTAAAAGCACCACAAAGTCCTCTATCAGCAGTTACAACAACTATCGCAATATTCTTAACTTCACGTTCAGAAAATAATTGATTAGATAATCTGTCATCTTCAGTTACAAGATGTGAAAGTAAAGTTGATATTTTCTTAGCATAAGGTCGTGCATTTAATATAGATTCTGTTGCACGGCGTAATTTTGCAGCAGCCACCATTTTCATGGCTTTCGTAATCTGTTGGGTGCTTTTAACACCTTTTATTCTAAGTTTTATATCTCTTAATGTTGCCATTATCTTTTAAATAATTTCTATTTGAAAGTAGAAAGAAATTCTTTTCCAGCTTTCTGTAATAATTCATCAGTTTCTTTACTAATGTCTTTATCTTTTTTAATCGAATCAAAAATCTGTTTATACTTTACTTCAATAAATTCTAAAACACCTTTTTCAAATCTCTTAACATCTTTTACAGCAACTTCATCCATAAATCCTCTTGTACCGTAATAGATTGCAACTACTTGTTTCTCAACAGGTACAGGAGCATATTGTCCTTGTTTTAAAAGCTCTACTAATCTTGCACCTTTTGCCAAGGTTTTTTGTGTCGATTTATCAAGATCAGATCCAAACTTTGCAAATGCTTCGAGTTCTCTATATTGAGCAAGATCAAGTTTCAAACTTCCAGCAACTTTTTTCATCGCTTTAATTTGAGCATTACCACCAACACGTGATACAGAAATACCTACGTTGATTGCAGGTCTTATACCAGCGTTAAACAAGTTTGATTCAAGATAAATCTGACCATCGGTAATTGAAATTACGTTTGTTGGGATATAAGCAGAAACATCACCTTGCTGTGTTTCAATAATTGGTAACGCTGTTAAACTTCCAGCACCTTCTTCATCACTTAGTTTAGAAGCTCTCTCAAGCAATCTTGAGTGAAGATAAAACACATCACCCGGATAAGCTTCACGCCCTGGAGGTCTTCTTAATAATAATGAAAGTTCTCTATAAGCTTGTGCTTGTTTTGATAGATCATCATAAATACAAAGTGCGTGTTTACCATTATCTCTAAAAAACTCACCTAAAGTTGCACCAGAATATGGAGCTATAAATTGCAAAGGTGCGGGCTCCGAAGCAGCAGCAGAAATAACTGTTGTGTATTCCATTGCACCATTCTCTTTTAATTTAGCAACCACTTGAGCAACTGTAGATTCTTTTTGTCCAACAGCAACATAAACACAATAAACTGGTTTAATACCTAGTGCTTTTGCTTCTTCAGTATGAGTAAACTTCTGGCTGATAATTGCATCAATAGCAACAGCAGTTTTACCTGTTTGTCTATCGCCAATAATTAATTCTCTTTGTCCTCGTCCAATTGGAATCATCGAATCAACAGCAGCGATACCTGTTTGTAATGGTTCAGTAACTGGTTGTCTTTGAAGTACACCAAGCGCTTTTCTTTCAATTGGTAAAAACTGTGTTGTGTTAATTGGTCCCTTCCCATCAATTGGAAAACCAAGCGGAGTTATTACGCGACCAAGCATTGCTTCACCGACAGGCATTGAAGCAACACGTTTAGTTCTTTTTACTGTATCGCCTTCTTTAACAAGTGTAGTATCACCAAACAAAACGCATCCAACGCTGTCTTCTTCAAGATTTAATACCATTCCAAAAACATCATTTGGGAATTCAACTAATTCACTCGCCATAACTTGAGATAGGCCATAAACTCGTGCGATGCCATCACCAACCTGCAAAACTGTTCCAACATCATAAATATCAACTTCACTTTCGAAACCAGAAAGTTGTTTTCTTAATATCGCAGATATTTCATCAGGTCTAACTTCTGCCATTTGTAATTTCCTTTATTAAATTCCTTTAGGTTAATTTAA
>JBATOT010000088.1:0-9912 GCA_049291095.1 Ignavibacteriaceae bacterium
TTATTTTCACAACTTCAATTTTGCTGTCTGACATAATAAATAAATCTACTAACTCTAAAACCTGCTCAACTAAAAAGTAATGATAATCAGCAGCTATTGTAATAATTCCAATTTTATCAGAATCAAACCCTTCGCTTTTCACACTTTCAATCAGTCCGTTAAAATCAGATGGACTAATAGGCAAAGGCATTTCGTTTTCGTGTTTCTTAGGAATAGGAATTGAGTTCAACAAATCATAACTATCAATTAATATAGATTTTGCTCGTGTATAATCTCTGTAACTTAATTTGGTGAGATATTCCCTTTCAAGTTTTTCAAAGTTGGATGAAATCATAGAAACGATTTCTCTTAATTCTTTATCATCATATTTTTTTCTGTCTTTATGCTTATGATCTTGAGCAAACGTTAAGCCGCTGATTAATAATAAGACTACAAAAAGAATAGTTTTCATTTTTCCTCTTAGTTTATTTTTCCATTAATAATTTCATTACTTAAACGATTTGATTTGTAAAGATCACGAATAGCCTCGATCATTCCAAGCCCACTTACACAAACCGTTCTATTTGCTTCTGTTGTATAGATAAAATTACTTGTTAAACTTTCTATGTTTCCATCGAATGCTAAACCAACTATTTCTCCTTTAACATTTATAACCGGGCTTCCGGAATTTCCGCCAACAATATCATTTGTACTTATAAAATTTAATGAAGTTGATGGATCAAATTCATCTGGTAAATCTTCAAAATATTTTGGAAGGTTGAACGGAAACTTTTTATCAAATGAATAGTAGCGATCCAGTGCTCCATAAAAAGTTGTTTTGATTGGTGCTCTAGTTCCATTGTAATCATAACCTTTCACAATTCCATCAGCCAAACGTAAAGTTCCCGTTGCATCAGGTGGAATAGCATCACCATAAACTTTATACAAAGCTTCACCAAGCATCTGATTAAGAATTTCTTCTTTATCAACTCTTGCCTGATTTTCATCCTGCATTTTTTTCAATTCATCTTGAGTGCTGCGAACAAAATAAATAAACGGATCATCTGAATTCAAGATTTCATCCTGTCCTTTGTTAAGTAATTCAGATATTTTTTCTTCACTCGTTAATATAGATTTACTTAGTACATCGTTTACTGCTTGTTCTATCGATTTATCCCCAACCAAAACCTTAAGTAAATCATCATCAGAAGACAAATTAGCTTGCAATATATTTAATTGAGTTGCAAGTAATTGTTTTTGCAGTTCAGTATCGAGTTCTTTAGGAAAGAGTTTGGTTGTAAGTGAATCATATTTTTCTTTAGTTATATCATTATTCTTTAATTGAGTCGTATAGTTATAAAGATTTTTTGCAATAAATAAATACTGAGGTGAATAAAAATTAATTGTATAAGCGTAAATCTTTTTAGCATCTTTTCTTGCGAGGTTCCTTGAACTTTCAATATCGCTCCAGATATTTCCATACTTAGCTTTTAGTCCCGGGTTATTATTTACTGCTTCTCTAAAATTCTTTTCAAAATCATTTTTTCTTGCAATAATAAATGGATCAAGCAAAGCTTTGTAAGTATTTTCATAAACTTTTAAAGCATTACCAAAAGAATAGAGTCTTGCAATTAATTTAAAATCTTCTGCGTTAGTTTCAGTTACCATTTTATCGTAGATGCCATACATTGCTTTAAACATTCCAACCATCATCGGGTATTGAATATCTCTTGCATACTCAATCTGCGCCATTGTATTTATTCTGTCTGTTCCACCGGGATTTCCAACAACAAAAACAGGCTGATCCTCAACTATGCCTTCACTATTCCAATTAAAGTAAAAATCAGTTTTTATTGGTTTTCCATTTTCATAAGCACGAAGAAAAGCACAATCCAAACCGTAACGCGGGTAAGTAAAATTATCAGGATCGCCACCAAGCTTTGCAACAAACAATTCTGGAACAAATACTAATCTTATATCATTATAAACTTTATATCCATATAAGGAATATTTTCCACCATTATAAAGAGAAGTAACTTTAAAAGTAAGTTCTGGATATTGATCGGAATTTAACTTTTTTAATTCGTCAATTATTTTATCTCGATTTTCTATTTTCTCAGCATCACTTTTTCCTTCATCCATTGCTGATTGAATTTCTTTTGTAACGTCTTTAATAATTATTAACTGCTCAACTTTAAGGTTTGGAATTGTTCTTTCTTCATCCATTGATTCTGCATAAAATCCATCACGTAAAATATTTTCATCTCCAGTCTGTATTGTAGGCAGATTTCCGCGAACACAATGATGATTAGTCATAATTAAACCATCTTCTGAAATAAATGAGGCTGAACAGCCGCCGCCAAATTTTAAAGCCGATTTTTGAAACTTCTCTAAAAGCTCAGCAGAAGGTTTAAATCCATACTCTTTTTCAAAGTACTCAAGCGGTGGATTTTCAAACGTCCACATTTTTCCCATATCAAACTTTTGTGCTTTGACAGTATCAGGATTTATTCCGTAGTAAGTCTGAGATAAAATTGGGTAAACAAATAGAATTAAGCAAAATATTGCACTGAGGTTGAAAGTTTTTTTGATCATTTTATTTCCAAATTGGTGTTAAACAGAATGCAAATTAAATATTAGTAATCTTAATTAGAAACCACTTATCATTTCTTTTTAAATCCGTTATATTTGTTCAACTTTAACAATAATTTATTTAGATGAACATCCAGATAATCGGCACAAAGAAGTGCAAAGAAACTCAAAAAGCAGAGCGCTATTTTAAAGAAAGAAGAATTCCATTTCACTTCAGAGATTTAACCGAAAAAGGGTTAGCCAAAGGTGAGCTTGATAATATTACAAGAGTTATTTCTTTGGATGATTTGATAGATCGAGAAAGCAAAAGATTTAAAGATCGTGGATTGCAGTTTATGGTTTTTGATATCGAAGAAGAATTGTTATCTGATCCTCTACTTTTAAAAACACCAATTGTAAGAAATGAAAGATCAGTAACGATTGGTTATAATCCAGAAATTTGGAAGAATTGGATTATTGGATAGTCATTGCAAGTTCGACGAAGCAATCTGCAGATCTTTCAGCAGATTGCTTCAATCGTCAACTCAATCAAAATGACACTCACCTATCATTCTGATCTGTTCTAAAAGGACAAGCTGGCAATCCTTCTCCATTATATAAATTCAAATCATCAGGATTATCAGCCCAGCCATATCTAACATATTTTGGATTTTTAATGCTCTCGTTCCATACAACAATTTTATTTTTTTCAATGAATGCACTTGCCCAAATAAACTTTTTATCAGCGCCTGCAATTGCAAATCCTTTTACAGATCCGTACTTATCTTTACAGACTAATCCGGTGCCAATATTATCAAATTCAATAAACATTTTTCCGTTTTTTATTTTAGAGTTTTTATAAGTTGGTCCAGAGAAAACAATCTTTTCCCCATAAGCAATTTTTCTGGCTGCTAAAGATAAACGCAATCCAACATTTTGTTTATCACGCGGATGAACATCATTTGCATTACCAATGTCAATAATAACTGCCTGCGCGGTATTTGGAAGTGTAAGTACATCTGATTGAGATTCCCTGATCATGGCCCAGGGGCTATCATACGGATGCTCGACCGGCTCTCTGTAATTAGCTAATTGAACAAAAAGAAATGGGAAGTCATCAACATTCCAGGATGCCCGCCAATCTTTTATCATATCCGAAAATACTTTTCGATATTTAAATGCCTCATCAACATTATTTGCATTAGATTCACCTTGATACCAAATAACACCTTTGATTGGAAAATTTAGAATTGGATGAATCATCCTGTTATAAAGTAAAGTTGGAATTTGATTTGTTGCTATTTCAGTTCGTTTAACCGCACTAATTTTAAATTTCCAGTTACCGGCCAAAGGTTTTACAAGTGTTAGGGATTTGAGGTAAACTGATGAAACATCACCCCATATTCCGCCTGCGCCACCAGTATCATCAACGCGAACACATAAAACATTTTTGCCTTCCTTTATAACTTTAGATGGAATTTTATAAACTCTTGGTTGATCCCAAGCTTGTGTCATCTCACCAACTTTAATTCCATTTATCCATGCTATATCTGAATCATCAATTTTACCTAAACCTAATTCAAACTCGCCGTTGGCTTCTTCTGGAGTCAGATAAAAAGTAGTTCTGTACCAGCCAATTCCATCTAAACCATTAAAACCAGCATCTTCCCAGAAAATTGGAACAACAATATCTTTCCAATCTGATTCATCCAATTCTGAGGATGCCCATAATGGCTGATCATTACTCATTCCTAAATCTACATCTGAAATTCCAGGAAATATTTGTTGAAATTTTTTTAGTTGATTTATGTATTCTAATTCAGCCTGATTTTTTACTTCATCCATTAACTCCTGTTGATTATTTATGTTTATAGATTTTGCACTCATCCAGGCTTCAATTCTGCTTCCGCCCCAGGAAGAATTTATTAATCCAATTGGAACATCAACATGTTTTCTTAATTCTTTTGCAAAGAAATATGCAGCGGCGGAAAATTCTCCTGTGTTTTGTGGATTACTAATTTTCCAATCACCACCTAAAATATCATTCTCTGGTTTTTCGGATGAAGTATTTGGAATAGCAAAATGACGAAGTTTATTATCTAGTGAATATTTTATTTCATCTTCAGCATTGTTAGAGTTTGCAACTATCCATTCCATATTTGATTGACCTGAACAAATCCAAACATCACCAACTAGTATATCGTTAATACTAATCTTTTCATTGTTAGATGATATGACCATTTCATAAGGTCCTCCAGCTTCTAATTTAGGTAAGATAATTTTCCAATCACCTTTATCATTTGATATTGCAGAATATTCTGAGTTATTAAAATTTATAAAGACATTTTTATTAGCATCAGTCCAGCCCCAAACCACAATTGGTTGATTTCTTTGGATAACCATATGATCTGAGTAAAGTTTTGAAACTAATAATTTTGCTTCTGAAATATTATTTATTGAAAGGATGAAAATGATGAGACTAGTAATTCTAATTAAGTAATTCATGTTTTACCTGCACTTTATAAGAATAAATTGAAATGTCTTAATCAAAATTAAGTAAATACTTTTAAATAATTTTAGAAACAAAAAACCCCGACTTTGGTAATCGGGGTTTAATATCAATTTAGTTTGTAAAATAGATTGCTTCGCTCCCTAAGCGTTGCTCGCAATGACTAACTACTAAACATCGTAATATAACCCAAACTCGTATGGATGTGGTTGAAGAGCCATTGGCTTAACTTCTTTTTCCATTTTATATTTTATCCAGGTTTCAATTACATCTTCAGTAAATACATCACCTTTCAATAAATATTCGTGATCGTTTTCTAATGCTTTTAATGCAGCTTCCAAACTACCAGGAGTTGAAGGAACATTTTTTAATTCTTCCGGTTCCATATCGTAAATATCTTTATCAAGTGGTTCACCCGGATCGATTCTGTTTATCACTCCATCCAATCCTGCCATAAGCATTGCAGAAAATCCAAGATAAGGATTACCAGAAGCATCAGGACATCTGAACTCAACACGCTTGGCTTTGGGTGATGATGAATACATTGGAATTCTTATTGAAGCACTTCTGTTTCTTTGTGAGTATGCAAGATTAACAGGAGCCTCAAAACCAGGAACTAATCTTTTGTAAGAGTTTGTTGTTGGATTTGTAAATGCAAGTAAGCTAGCAGCATGTTTTAACAATCCACCGATAAAGTATAATCCCATTTCGCTTAATCCAGCATAACCAGAGCCAGCAAAAAGTGGTTTGCCTTTTTTCCAAAGTGAGGTGTGAACGTGCATACCACTTCCGTTATCACCATAAATTGGTTTGGGCATGTAAGTAACTGTTTTGTTATTCTTTTTTGCTGTATTCTTTACTATGTATTTGAACATAAGCAATTGATCAGCTGCTTTAACAAGAGGCATAAAACGCAAATCAATTTCACACTGCCCGCCGCTTGCAACTTCATGATGCTGAGCTTCAACATCAATTCCGCAATTAATAAGATTTGTTACCATTTCATTTCTTAGATCCATCAAAGAATCGGTTGGAGGGACAGGAAAATATCCTTCTTTAAATCTTGGTTTGTAACCGAGGTTTGGATTTTCTTCTCTTCCGCTATTCCATTTACCTTCAATGGAATCAACTACATAAAAACTTCCGTTTGGCTGCGAATCAAATCGCACATCATCAAAAACAAAAAACTCTGCTTCTGGTCCGTAATAAACTGTATCTGCAATTCCTGTTGATATAAGATAAGCTTCAGCTTTTTGTGCGATGTTACGCGGGCAACGTGAATATTTTTCTTTTGTTGCCGGTTCATACACATCACAGATTAAACTTAGCGTTGGTTCTTCAATAAAAAGATCAACAAACATAGTTTCAGGATCAGGAGTTAAAAGCATATCACTTTCATGTATTGCTTTCCATCCACGGATTGAGGAGCCATCAAATCCGTATCCGTCTTCAAAAGATCCTGCATCAAAATGTGTAACTGGAACTGTAAAATGCTGCCACTGTCCGGGAAAATCCATGAACTTTAAATCCACAAATTTTATCCCTTTGTCTTTTATAAACTTGAGCACCTTTTCAATTGCTCCATTGGAAGATTTTGCCATAAAGTATCCTTTAGATTAGTTATTAATTGTTAAACATGAATTTCAAAAGTTTCTTTAACTGTTGATAGAACATATGTAGTTTTTGTACCTGTAACTCCCTGCCACGATTGAATCTCGGATAAAACTCTTTCAAGTGCTTCTGTGTTTTTTACTAATGCTTTTAGAAGATGAGAACCTTCACCCAGTACTGCGTGGCACTCAAGAATTTCCGGCATCTTTTCAACTTTGGTTATAAGATTTTTATAATGTTTTGATGAATCCATCATTACAAGTATGAATGCCATAATATCATAGTTAAAAGCTTTACGATTTAGTTTAGCGTAGTAGCCTTCAATTACTTTCTTTTCTTCTAACTTGTTTAGTCTTTCGCTTACAGAAGGTATTGAAAGCTTAACTTCTTCAGCAAGTTCATTTCGTTTTGTTCTTCCTCTTTTTTGTAAAGTCCGCAATATCTGGAGATCAGTTTCATCTAACATAAAAAACCTTAATTATTTAGGAATGATTAAATTATTGGTTTCGAATATAAGGTGAGGCAAAAAATATTCCAAACTTATTTTAGGATTATTTAAAGATTTTACTAAAATAATTGCGCCAGATTGAGATTTTGTATTATTTTATTAGGCCAAAAGGAGTGTAAGCTAAATTAGAATGCTTAACTTCATTAAAAAGATCTAGATTCTTTTGCAGTCGTTCTTGAAGTTTATGATAAAGGTGATATTGTACGGCTATATGATTTAAAGATTTAACTTTTACTCCATTTAATGCCAATCGAAATTCTACATCAGAATCTTCTCCTATTGATGGAGCTTCATATCTTTCATCAAATCCGTTTATTGCGATTATATCTTTTTTGTGAAGTGAAAAATTGCAGCCAAGTAAGCCGCGGTATTTTTTATTGAGAGCACTTCTCAAAAATTTATTCTTAATGTAAAATCCTTTTTCAACATAGTTGGATTTACCGAACAATGCATCTTCAAGCAGAAGAATATTATTGGATTCTAAAAAACCATCTCTGATTTTATCTTCGGTCAATAAGTCTGTTATCTTTTGAGAAAGATTTACTCTTCTGCCGGTACAAACTGAGTTAACTTCTTTTTCATTAAGATGTTCCTCTAAAAACTTAGAATGCGGCACACAATCGGAATCTATAAAAACTAAAAACTCAGATTCTGAAGCAAGAATTGCCTGGTTAAGAATTTTATTTTTTCTAAATCCTTTGTCAGGATGCCAGATGTGTTTTATGCGGAAAGAATAATTTGAAGAGGTGGATTCTATTTCTTTTACAACTTCTTCGTTTGAGCCATCATCTGCAATAATAAATTCGAAATCCTTTTCAGTTTGTCTTTGAAATCCTGCAAGTACAAGTTTTAAATATTTGATATTATTATAAAATGCTGCAATTACAGAAGTCTTAAGCATTTGAGTTTAAGTCTTCTTGGATTTTTTTCTTGATCTTTTTTTTCTCTTCATCCCTATCATAAGCATTAGGATTCTTTTCTACCTTTGGTGGTTTCTGAGGGACTGGAACTCTTTTCTTTTTCTTTTTTACAATTATTTTTGTTTTGTTTTTAGACATTCGATTCATTTTATAAAATGTCATTCCCGTGAAAACGAGAATCCAAAAATTTATAAGCAATAGATTCCCACTTTCGTGGGAATGACAAAATTTTATTCATTAAAATATTGCATAAATAAACGGAGCCAAAGCAGAACCCTGAGTAATAATTATTAGTCCACCAAGCAGAACTAAAAACAAAATGATTGGCAGCAGCCACCATTTTTTTCTTACTTTTAAAAATTCCCACAACTCTGATAGTATTGATAATTTGCTCATATTTTTTTCCTCTTCATTTCTTTGAGAGCTTAGTGATCAATCTTAGTGCTCTTTGAGGTTAAATGTTTTACCACAAAGAACTCAAAAGTAATTACACAAAGGACGCAAAGTTAAAACTGCCTTTCATAATCAATTTGCTGTTTAGCTGTATTCCCTTTCTTTTCCCAATAAGTGGATGCATTCTTATCAAGTCCCAATGGCATAAACTTTTTACCAACTATCTTTGCCAATAATCCAATTGGCGTTAATACAATATAATAGAGTATTGTTAAAATAACTCGCGACATCACAAATCCCATCAATAAAGCAAGCATCATCCAAAGCTTATGAAATGGACGTAAAATTGGGATTGCTATTAACGCAAGTATAACAAACAACCCACCTGTTATTGAGAAATAAACAAAAGATGCTTTGCCTAAATACCATAACAATAATGAGATCAGAATAAGAACAACACCAACTGAGATTCCTGTTTTCTTTACTGCTTCTTCTGATTTATCCACAAACTTTAATTCATCTTTTAACATTTTTTAATCCAATACAAATTCTTTTTTCCAGTCGCTGTCATTTTCAAGCGGTTTCTGATCTTCTTTACTTAAAATATAATTTCCAAGAACAAGATAATCCATATCAGTTCTCATAAAACATTTATATGCATCTTTTGGAGTGCAGACAATTGGTTCACCTCTTACATTAAAAGATGTATTGATTATAACTGCACAGCCGGTTTTCTCTTCAAACTTAGAAATAAGTTTATGGTAACGAAGATTAGTTTCTTTATGAACTGTTTGAAGTCTTGCTGAATAATCAACGTGAGTTATCGCAGGAATATTAGAGCGAACAACATTCAGTTTTTCTATTCCCCACTTCTTATGTTCTTCATCCGTCATTGGAATGCGTCGTTCTTTTTTAACATCTGCAGTAAGTAACATATAAGGACTTGATATATTAATCTCAAAAAAATCACTAACCTTTTCATAAAGAACTGAAGGAGCGAATGGTCTGAATCCTTCTCTGAATTTTATCTTGATGTTCATCGTCGCCTGCATCTTTGGTGAACGTGCATCTCCAATTATTGTACGCGAACCAAGCGCACGAGGGCCAAACTCCATCTTACCATCAAACCAGCCGATTACTTTTTCTGAGTTGATGAGGTTTGCAACATTTTCTATTAATTCATCATTATTATATTTTTTTGCAGAAAGGTTGTGAGATTTTATGAATGAATGAATTTCGTTTTCATCAAACTCTGGTCCCAAGTACGAACCTTTTTGTGAATCTGATTTTTCATCAGTAATTCTTGGTTTGTTATGATATTTATACCAGCCGATAAGTGCAGCTCCAAGAGCTCCACCAGCATCTCCAGCGGCTGGTTGAATCCAGATATTTTCAAATGGCCCTTCACGAAGCAGTCTTCC
>JBATOT010000089.1:0-3396 GCA_049291095.1 Ignavibacteriaceae bacterium
ATCAACATCGTTAGGTGTTGGTAATATTTGCCATGTTGCTCCAGCATCTGCACTTCTGTATGCCTGTCCCGAAGAACCAATTGCACAACCAACATTTTCATTATAAAAATCCATATCCTGAATTTGATATGGAGAACCAGGTAAAGAACCATCAATCCAAGTGCTGCCGTTATCATTGCTTCGCTTGTAAAGTCCATCAAGATTAGATATCCAGATATTGGGACCCTGGATATCAATTGAATTGTAATAGCCGATAAAATCATTTACAGCAATCCAGCTATTACCGCTATCGGTTGTTCTAAATATAGCTGATGTAGTATATCCTTGGCCGACTATCCAACCATCAAGTACACTGGTAAAATATAAATCTTCAGCGGTTAATAAATCCTGAGGAACAGAAGAGGATGCGGACCAATTTATTCCGCCATCATTACTTGTATAAATTTTTCCCGCGTCATCAACAGCAACAACATCATTTAAACCAATAACCTGAACGGCTTTAAAATTTGTTTGAGTATTTGATGTTTGAATTATCCATTTATCAGATGCACTTTCTTTTTTTAGAATTGTTCCATATTCACCAACAGCAATAATATCTCCGTTTGCAAATCTATCCATATCATTTATGGAACTGCCAGATCCGCTTGAAATTTGAATCCAGGAATCTCCACCATTTGTAGTTTTTATAATAAACCCGGTTCCATATCCAAAATATCCAACTTGTGCATCTGTAAAAACGGGAACTGCACCGCCAAGATAAAACGGAAGCATTCCGTTTGGCGCAGTAAATGTCTGAATCCAATTTAGTCCCGCATCACTTGAACGATACATATTACCCGAGCCATCTGTGGCAACAATATTTTGCGGGCTGGTTACTGTAAAAGCAAATGAACCATAATAGGTACTTGAAGTAAGTATCTCGCCTAAATCATTCCAGCTTTGTCCGCCGTCAGATGATCTAAAAACTCTGTCATCATAATCAGGAAAACTGCCGGTTTTTCCATAAGCAAGAATATTATCGGAAGAGACTTTTACCAGATTATTTTTACCATCTGTTGATGATATTATTGACCAGCTTGTTCCCCCATCAATAGATCTGACAAACATACTATCCACAATACCAATCAGGTTAGAGCCATCCAAATAAATTACTGATTCAGCGAATCCTGCTTTAACAATCGTAAAAGTTAAACCTGCATCCGTAGTTTTATAAATTCCATTCGATGAAACACCAAAACCAGTTTGACCATCAACAAAATCATAAGCAAAAATATCATTTGGAGAAGGCTCCCATGAGACACCGCCATCGCGGCTGATATAAATTCCAAAGTTTCCGGTTGTTACACCAAAGTTTGGATTGTAGAATTTCATAAAATAAGTTGAACCAAGAAAGGGAAGCTGAGACCATGTTGTTCCACCATCAGTTGTTCTATAGTTTTCGTTTCCGTATAGCCAGCCATTTTGTTCATCAAGAAAAAACAATCCATAAAATGGATTTGATAAACTCACAGGGATGTCTCTTGCAACCCAGTTTTCACCCCCATCTGAGGATTCGTATAATGAACCTAAATCATCAAAGGAATTATCATCTGTTGAGATAAAGATCCTGTTAGAAGTTGGTGCACCGATTCCGCTTATATTAAGATTTGTTGGAATGGGGCTTTGAGTTGACCATTGAGCAACAATGGTTTGAGAGAGTGTTAGTAGTAAGATTATAATTTGTAGTGATGTCAACTTCGCAATAAACATCTTATCATATTTAATAGAATTTTTATTTGATAATTTCATTTGGGATTTTCTCTCCTGAGTTAGTTTAAGTCCTTTTAATAATTAGCTTCTTAATGAATAGAGCTTTGCTTTTATACATTAGTAACTCTAATTAACAGATAGGGACTTAATGTGTAGAAATTTGTTTGTAAGATATGATAAATACCTATTCAACAAAATTTTTTTGCAGTTTAGATTTACATTAATTAAAAAAGACGAGTATAAACTCGTCTTTATAAAACAGATTTAATTGTTTTGTCTATCAATAAAGCACAGCGTAAAATTAAGTGATGAGGTTAAATATTAATTTTACTTAGTTTATCAAAAAATGTTTAGATGAAGGATATATAATTTGTAATTCATCTTAAGGTTTTATTTAATTCCATCTATTTAAAGAAAGTTACTTTTTATTATGATGACATCTTTATGAAAAAGATGTCATCTTTTAGTTTATGCTTACTCAGTAGGCGGGGTTGGATCTGTTGGTGGTTCTTCCTCTTCATCTTTTACACTGCTGCGTATAAAACTCTGATCGAAGAAATCCATACATCTATCAACTTCACCGATAAACATTGATGCAATTAAGTGAACATTCTTCATCAGTTCATTTTCGATTACATCACGGGTTGTACTGGTTGTTGATTTTTGTGCTGATACTTCACCAATTTTTTCTAACTGAGCTTTGCGTGCGGCTTTAAAATCAGTTAAAAAGTTTTCAGCATCACTTTGCATAGTTGCGCCAAGCTCTGCGCTGTGTCTTTCTGCTGCGGCAGCAAATCTTGTAAGCAGTGTTTCTATATTTGCAAGATTTGCCTGTCTGTATTCCGTTACACCTTGTGGAAAAAATTCTTCGTAGTTTGGTGTTCCTTCTCCAAACTCTCCTCTTACCGTTCCTTCACGCTTACTAACAAAGCTCTTAAAGTTTTCAACAATATTATTCATAGCTATTGTTAAACCCTGTTGTATAGCTTCTTTTGTGTCTTCATTAGTAATAGAACCAAAGTAAGCGGTGTACGCGGCGGTTGTTGCAGTAATCATTGCGGTAAACTGAGCAGTACCATTATTTGCGGATAACCTTTCCAAGTGTACCTCTGCAAATTTTTTCATATTATCGTCACTGATCTTATCAGTGTCGAAATGGTTTTTAAAGAGTTTTTTTAAGTCGATCATCTCGACCTCCTTTATGTTAGTAGAACATTATGTTGTTTATTTGGGAGGTTTTTGATGGGATATTAACCCCACCCCAAATCCATCCCCGATGGATTATAAATTTCTCTCTCTTTTTGCTTTCTTCATTTTTTACCAAAAATAAAAGTTTTCTATTTCCATTTTTGGAAGACCGACCCAACAACGGTGGAACCCTATTTCCGATTTTGGAAGATCGACCCAACAATTGTGGAGCCCTATTTCCAGTTGTGGAAGATCGACCCAACAGCGGTGGAGCCCTATTTCCATTTTTGGAAGACCGACCCAACAGCGGTGGAGCCCTATTTCCATTTTTGGAAGACCGACCCAACGGCGGTGGAGCCCTATTTCCATTTTTGGAAGACCGACCCAACGACGGTGGAGCCATATATCCGATTTTGGAAACGAAAACAGCCTAAAATCAAAGGTTTTATTAAAAATTGA
>JBATOT010000090.1:0-3993 GCA_049291095.1 Ignavibacteriaceae bacterium
CTATAGAAAAAAATAAAACAGTCAGTATAAAATTCTTCATCAGCGCCATGGTTGCGTAATTGAGGTTTTGGATTGTTGAGTTGAAGGAAAAGATTTTGGATTCAAACTGTTTTCAGGACAATGTGAAACAAGAGTCAAAGTATTCATTCTTTTCGAAATATGCTTTACCCACAGGAACATTTTCAAGTTGACCTCAGGCCTTATTTGGTGTCGTTGCGCTATCTGTATATAGTCAAGTGTTTTCAGCGACTTGATGATGACGGAGGGTTTGCCCTGTATCACTTGCTTTAGGATGGTGATTTCACTCATTCATGGAGACACGCATTGCAAACATGCGCCAGCGGGGAGCTTGCTTTCTGTTGCCTTGTCTTTAAAATTCAGGAATAGGCTGATTATTGGGGCGGTATAACCTCCCGATCTTCACGCCGTGGCGTTCTTGGTTTTCAACTCCAGAATAGTGAAATCTGACTCAAGGAAGAAGGTATCGAGGCCGATCTTGTCCGCCATGGAAAAGCCGATGTTATCGATCGTTTTTTATTACTTCAAGTATCTGATGTTCGGGTTGATCTGATTCTAGAAATCGTTTAAGTGATTCAATATTACTATTAAGTAGGTCAGCAACAGCTCTTGTTGTTAGATTTCCTGTTCGAATCCAGATAATTTTCGGTGGAATTCCTCTAACAACATTTAGGTCAACAAAATCCGAATCAAATGTTACAACAACAAGCTTGTTCTTCTTTGCAAACTCAAATATTAAAGTATCGGAGGCATCTTCAAGACCAACTTCCCGAACATGCTTTGCATTGGAAATACACTTAAAAGATGTTTGACGATGCGTGGGGAAATATTTTGATCAAATAAGAGGCTCACGAGGCAATTCGCAATTTGTGCTCTTTATCTGCCGCAAAGGCAAGACAAGCATTTATCATTTGTTCATTTAATTCCGGAAAGTCGTCCATGATCTCCTCTTTTGACATTCCATTAGAAAGCCAGTTTAAAACATCATAAACGGAAATTCGGGTACCAATGATACACGGTTTCCCAAATCGCTTATCAGCTCTGATTTCTATAAATTCCTGGTAGTTCATAATCTAATTTAGTCAAAAGTTACTTAATAGCTCCAGCCTAAAGTTTAACGTTTTCTTATTTGCCTTAAGCAGTTTTTCTAAGACATCCCTGGCATTCTCAAGGGTCTCTGTGATCGTTTGGCCTTGAGCCACAAGCCCTTGAATGTCATCTGAGGTTGCCATATACACACCTTCAGGCAGTTTTTTTATGTGGATTTGAATAGTTCCTTCCATGATATCTTATTACGGCATGCAAATTAGGGTTTTAGAGGGAGAGTTGCAACTGGGACTGATGAACGATAACTTCCGGGTTGCTTTCTGTATATATGAATGTTGTTTAAATATAAAGATATACTTGTTTAGGTAATTGTCTTTTCCGGTGGGTGAAAATGTTATCGGGGGAAATTTATCCTGTGGCTATCCTTTTGATGTTTCATAGGCTGTCATCAATTCACTTAGTTGTGATCTCTCTTCTTCTGTAAGATCCGAAACTGTATCGTCGAGAAGTTCTTTGAAAATGTAATATTCATTCTGGCTTTTTATCTTCCCACGTTTGATTGCCTTTGGCACATGGTCCCGTATTATAGCTAGAAGTATTTTTAGGCTGGGAAGATTCTGTTCTTTTAAATCTTTGTCAATATCCTCCAGTATGTCTTTTCTATGGTGATTAATATTCGTCAGAGAATCAGAAAGTGTGGCTTTTAATCCTTTCAGTGCCAATTTTTTATCTTTCTTTTCCCATTGCTCCAGTATTTCCGTTGGAAAAATAGGAGAAGATACATTTGCAAAGTCTGGATTAATTGACTTGAGAGTATTTCGCCAAATTATTGCGAAAACCCTCTTATATGTCTCGTAATTTTCTTCTGTTATTTTAAAACCCATAGTCTTCAATTATATGACCGATAACGACCCGGGCTCTAGGCAGTGGCGATTCTATGTAATTGTCTGCCGCGTCTCGGAAAACTGTTTCAAGGTAACGACTTTCGGTGAACAGATATCCGCCATTGCCTGGAGCCAATGTTAGATGCAGAATGACTTACTAGCTTTTTCTTTTATCAACTAAATGAACTGTATAACCATAGGCGAGTCCCACTACTAAATACAAAATAAGTTTCATTAATACTTTGCTAGTTTGCAGTTGAATTCCGTCGGCAAATGGCGTGGCGATTTCCATAACGAGAAACATAAAGCCACCCCAGAGCAACCCTCTGAGTATCCATACTGGTTTTGCCTTTTCATTTTGCATATGATTGTGAATTAATATTATGGATAGATTATTCTTTGGTTTATTGCATCTAACGCTTAAGGATGCTCGTAGGCCGGCCGACTGAGTTAGGGCTACTTCCTGGGTATCTTTCTTCAAATTTACGTTTTCATTCTCAATGAGGATAACCCTGCTTATGAGCATCCAATGTTAGAGGTAGTTCCACTACAAAACCATTACCATCTTCTGCGTATAAATACCATGATTATCTGAAATCACCACAATATAACATCCTTGATTAAGATGAAGTGAACGCAAGGTAAATTTCTGATTGTCATTTGAACCTATGAAATTTTCTTCCACTAACAACTTCATTTCCAGATTATATAATTTAATATTTAGATTTCTATTTAATGCATCATTAACGAATATTGAAATCTCTTTTGCTATTGCCGGATTAGGGTACACATTTAGCCATATCGATTCCTCCTTTGAGATGAATATTGTGGACACGTCTGATTCGTTGATATACTGCTTACAAATAAAGAATTCCTCAGAATTGTAACCAACTACTAATAGATCGGAATCATCGTCACCATCTATATCTGAAAAACCCACTGCGCCATTATATATGCTTTTTACCGGAGTAACAACCTCAGTAAATTTTCCTGATCCATCATTCAAGTAAAATTTTACCTCGCTGTCCAGGGCTTGGTTTAAGCCAGTAATAAATAAATCTTTATCTGCATCCTTGTCTATATCTTCAAAAACGCCTACCCCCTCACGAACCCCTGGAAAATCTTGTTCGGCTGCCTCGCTAAAAGCACCCATACCATCATTAAGATACAATTTTGTAATATACTCCACTGCCCATCCTGTAATAAGCAAATCTAAATCAGCATCACCATCTACATCACTCAAAGCAATTGAACCATCATAAACAGGAACAAGATTCGAGTTTTCCACGCGGCTAAATGTTCCATTGCCTGCATTAATGTATAATTGAGTATTAGGGCCTGCTGAAGCGTCCCTTCCAGAAATAATAATATCTGGATCAGTATCATTGTCAACGTCACCAATTGCAATCGCTGTCCACCTTACCCCTATAAACGATGTGCCTTGTAATTCCTCAAAAACTCCTCCACCATCATTCAGGTAAAGTTTAGCAATATCCTCAAACGATTTATTTTGTCCAATAACAAAAACATCCTGATCGCTATCGCCATCTACATCACAGAAAGATACTTCTCCATTAGCAATGTCTTCAAATGTATTGCTGGAATCTTCTGAAAAGCTTCCATTTCCTTGATTTATGTATAATGATGTCCGTGTTTCAAAGGATTCATTCCGCCCGCATATGAGTATGTCCTGGTCGTCATCTCCGTCTATATCAGCAGTGGCAATACTGCCATTATGCACTGGCTCAAATGACAAACTAGTATCCTCTACAAAATTTCCTCCACCATCATTTATAAAAAGATCCGTGTATATCTCATTGTGAATATCCCAACCTAAAAGCACAAGATCCTCATCAAAGTCACCATCAATATCAACATACGCCAATGATGCGCTATTAACTTTAGGAAAGGGCAATGCGGTATCTACTTCGATAAACTCTTGAGCCAGGACAAAATTTTGACACAGTAATACACTTATTAACACTGCTATATTTCTCATTTTTTAAAATTTAATAAAATCGTTACTACCTCTAACGATCCGGGC
>JBATOT010000091.1:0-8398 GCA_049291095.1 Ignavibacteriaceae bacterium
GGATTTATGTTTAGTTGGTATTGGTTCAATTATTCTGGATGGAGCAATAGTCGAAGAAAAATCTATGGTAGCAGCTGGAGCAGTTGTTAAACCAAATTTTATTGTTCCTGCTGGCAAACTAGTAGCCGGAGTTCCAGCTAAAGTAGTCCGTGATCTTACAAAAACAGAAATGGAAGAGTTTGAAAAATCTGCTGAGCGATATTGTAAATACACTGAAATTACTGTTGATTCTTTACTAAAATTGAATTCATAAAGGATTTTAATTTGAAGAATCTCTGTGTTTTTGATAAACTCAAAATAGTAAGTAAATCTAAAATTCATAAACTAGTAAAACTTCTCTCTATAGAACTTAATTTTAAGATTACATCTTTGGAAATTAGTTTTATAAATGCTGAACAAATACACACACTAAACAATTCATATCTTAATCACGATTATAGTACAGACATCATTACTTTTGATTACTCGAACAATAATATAGCTTATTTAGATGGTGAGATTTTTATTTCAGTTGATGATGCAATCATAAGCGCAAAAAAATATAAAGTAAAATTAAATGAAGAATTGGGAAGATTAGTTATTCATGGAATATTGCATTTGTTAAATTTTAATGACCAAAAGATGAGCGATAAAATAATTATGAAACGTATGGAAAATAGATTGCTTTATAAGTATAAATTTGTTTTATTATAAGTAGAATTAATTACATTTTGTTATAACTTCATTTGATCCCAATAAATATAAATATTGTAGCGGATCACCGACTTCCAAAAGTACATTTGTACTACTCTAAACTTATAACCTTTCTTTTCCAATATTTTGATGAAAATTAACGAGTTAGTAAATAAGTACTTATTAGAGATCGAAAATGTAAGACGTTTTTCACATAATACAATAAGATCTTATCATACAGATTTACATGAATTTATTTCTTATTGTATAGCTGAAGACAAATTAGAAATCGAGAAACTAAATGAACGCTACTTCAAATCCTATCTTATGATTCTTAGTGAAAAAAAATTAGATAAGAAAACAATTTCCCGTAAACTGGCTGCATTAAGAAGTCTTTTTAAATACGCATTTCAGAATAATATAATTGAAGAGAATTCTTTATCACTGCTACAAAATCCTAAATCAAGCAGAAAACTTCCTGAAGTTATTTCAACAGATTTAATATTAACGATTTACAAAATTATTGATGAAGCAGAAGATAAACCTGAATTAATCAAAGTAATATTTGAGTTGTTATATGGTTGTGCTTTGCGCGTTAGTGAACTTTGTGATCTTAAATATTCAGATTTTAATACTACAAAAGGACAAATAAAGGTATTAGGTAAAGGAAGTAAGATGCGGATTATTCCTATCGGGGAAAAATCCATTGTTATATTAAATCAGTATTTAGAAATGAATCCCATCACATCAAAAAACGAATACTTGATTCGCACAAAAAAAAATGATAAACTCTATCCGAGATTAGTACACAGAATTGTAAATAAATATTTGTCAAAAGTTTCAGACATAAAAAAGAAAAGTCCACACATTTTACGACATAGTGCAGCAACGCATATGTTGGATAATGGTGCTGATTTAAGGGCTGTAAAGGAGATTCTTGGGCACGAAAATTTATCTACTACACAGATTTATACGCACGTAAGTATAGAACGGTTAAAGTCCACTTATAAAAAATCACATCCAAAATCTTAAACAACGGAGGATAAAATGAACATCCAAATAACTGCAAGAAAATTTAAAGCTCACGATACTTTAAAGGAATTTATAAAAGATGAAGTCACTTCACTGGAAAGATTTAATGATGAAATTATTGATGCTGATGTAATTCTTAGTTATCTCAATAATCAAAATAGTATAAAAAAAGCGGAAATCGTTTTAAATATTCCTGGACAAACATTGAATTCAGCTGATGAATCTGAGGAATTTAAAGTTGCAGTTTCCTCAGCAACGGAAAAACTAAGAAGACAACTTGAAACTATAAAATCTAAAAGAGCATCAAAAGCAAGATGATTAAAATCGATCAAAACTCCATAAGTCGTAAAGAATTTATTGATGTTGGATTTCTTTACAACAATGCAAAGAATATTTGCAAACTAAAATTGTTAACAGAGCAGAACGATTTTGAGAAAAAAGTATTTGATCAAAATTTACACCGGCCAGGTTTAGCTCTGGCCGGTTTTGTTGATTTATTTTCATTTTCAAGAGTTCAAGTTTTTGGTAATACAGAAATGAGATATCTTGAGCAACTTAGTAACGATAATGTTATAAAGTCTCTAGATAGAATATTTAATTTTAATATTCCATGTATAGTTTTAACAGATAACAATCGACCATTACCAATTCTAATCCAAAAAGCCAATCAGCATAAAGTACCAATATTTAGTACAAGTTACTCCACTACTAAGCTCGTTTATTTATTAAGCGATTTTTTAGATGATCAATTTTCTCCTAGAATATCAATGCACGGTTCTTTTGTCGATGTGTATGGCGTTGGAATTTTATTTGGTGGAAAATCTGGAATTGGTAAAAGTGAGGTTGCACTGGATTTAATTGAGCGTGGTCATCGTTTGGTAGCTGATGATGTAATCATCCTTACTAAAAAAGGTGAGGGTATTTTAATGGGATCTGGAACTGAACTCGGTCAAAAATTTATGGAAATTCGAGGTTTAGGAATCATCGATATTCAAAGCATGTTTGGGATACGTGCAATTCGTTTTCAAAAAAGATTAGAAATGGTAGTTGAACTGGAATCGTGGGACGAAAATACTGAGTATACAAGAACCGGTCTTGATGATTCATTTATTACAATAATGGATGTGGAAATTCCATATATAAAATTGCCGATCATTCCCGGTAAGAACATCACAGTAATCTCTGAAGTAATAAGTTTAAACTACTTACTTAAACACTACGGTCATGATGCGGCAAAAATCTTTCAGGAAAGGCTTAATGAAAGGATCAAAAATAAATCTGCTGTAAATGCTAGGGGAGTTGATTACTTTGAGCACGATTTTGAATGATTTTTAAGCATTTTAGTTATTGACAAAACAGGCTCATTTCCTTAAGTTGCACCACAATTTATGAAGAAGTTTTATTATTTCTCTGAAAAGAGCCTTAACTTCCTAGAAATAAAGCATTTCAAGGAAAAAGCTATAGCAATATTTACTATATCAGTATTACTGCTAAGTAGTATTTTGTTTGGATTGTTTTATCTGATTACAAACCTTTCTGATAAGGATAAGGATTTAAAAACACTTAGGGAAGAAAACAAAAAACTTAAGACTAAATTTTCAGAACTTTCAGATCAATATATAAAATTAGAAGACGAATTGGTGTCTTTAAACAATTTAAGCGATAATCTTCGATTAGCAACTAACTTAAATCCAGTAAGTATAGAAGAAAGAAAACTTGGAATTGGCGGCAGTAGTTCAATAGAAAAATTGTATTCTGAATTTGGATCTGATATTTCTGGAGTGATCAATATCGCAGAAACAGTTACAAAAAGATTTGAATTCGAGAAAAAACAATTCAACCAAATAACTGAAAAAATTAAGCAAAATAATTTACTGTTTGAAAGTATTCCTGCAATTGTTCCTACAACAGGAAACTATAGTTTGGAAAGTTTTGGTATGAGAATGCATCCAATTTTAGGGGTAAACAAGATGCATAATGGTATTGATATTATTAATGATGTTGGAACACTTGTAAAATCAAGTGGCAAGGGCAAAATAGTATTTGTTGGACCAAAAGGCGGTTATGGATTAGCGGTGGAAATCGATCATGGCTTTGGTTACAAAACTATTTATGCTCACTTATCAAGCACTTTAGTTAAAGAAGGTCAAACAGTAACTCGTGGTCAGTCAATTGCTAAATCAGGAAATTCTGGACTTTCCTCTGGACCGCATTTACATTATGAGGTTTTACATAATGGACAAAATTTAAATCCAGCAGATTTCTTTTTTGATGAGTATTCTTATTTTGAATCTAATTAAGTAATTAAATTACGGAGGACTTTATTTCAATGATTTGGACAGTGGAACTTGCAGCTTATTTGGACGATGCTCCATGGCCAGCGACTAAAGATGAATTAATCGAATATGCTGAACGTATCGGTGCACCATATGAAGTTATGGAAAACCTAAAGGAATTAGAAGATTCTGATGAACCTTATGAAACAATAGAAGATATTTGGCCCGATTATCCATCGGATGAAGACTTTTTTTATAACGATGAGGATGAATAATTTAGGCGCCTTAAGCGCCTTTTTTTATGACTAATTTTATTGAAGAAATACCTGGTAATGATAAGGTTAAACAAATTTTAACCAATATTGTCCAAAGTAAAAATATTCCACACGCATTTCTGTTTGTTGGTCAAGAAGGTGTAGGTAAAGAAAATGCAGCTTTAGCATTTGCTAAGGAAATTAATACAGCAAATACTGATATTGATTTAACAAGCAAAATAGTAAAAGCAATCAACTCACTGAATGAACCTTATCTAAAATATATATTTCCTTTACCTCGCGGTAAAAATGAAACTGATCAGAATAATCCATATGAAAAAATCATTGAAGATGAAATTGAAATCATAAATTCTGAATTTCAAAAAAAACATCTGAATCCGTTTTATAAAATGGTTATACCTCGTGCAAATATTATTAAAATTAATAGTATAAGAGATATTCATAAATATTTGTCTCTTAATTATGATGATGTACAATTTCGAGTTATCTTAATATCACAGGCTCATTTGATGAATGAAGAATCTCAAAATTCATTATTAAAAAATTTAGAGGAGCCTCCAGAAGGTGTAATATTTATATTATGCACCGACTCACCTGAAAAATTGCGAGAAACTATTAGGTCAAGATGCTGGAATATTAATTTTCAACCGCTGGATAATCTTTCATTATCAAATATACTTTCTAAGAATTTTTTATTGGATAAAAACATCATAGACGAAGTTGTCCCTTTTTCAGGTGGATCTATTCAGGATGTAATATTATTAATAGATAACGATTTTGAAGAATTAAGGGAAAAAACTATTAGAATTTTAAGATATTCCTTCGGAAGAAAGTATCATTCAGCATTTGTTGAATTTGAAGAAATTATAGCGGAATCAGATCAAACAAAACTTAAGTTGATCATCAGAATGATACTTATATGGCTAAATGATTTTCAAAAATATCGAATTGATGAAGATTCCAAGATATTTTTTGTTAGACATAAGGAAACACTGGAAAAGTTTAAATATAAATTTCCAGATATAGAACTAAGTATGGTTACAAATAATTTGGATAACATTTCATCATCTCTAAGAAAGAATTTAAATTTAAACATTGCCGTCAGCAATATCATATCTCAACTATCCCTGCTAACAATCTAAATATATTAATTTCTTTTGTCTGCTTATTAGTTTTTTTTTTTTATTTTTGGTTTAATATAATTTCAATTCATTTGAGGACTATATGAAAAAAGTTGTAATTGTCTCTGCAAAAAGAACTGTTATTGGTTCATTCAATGGTAGTTTGTCCCCATTTACTTCCGGTCAATTAGGCAGCTTTGCAATTAAAGCAATTCTGGAAGATTCGCAAATAGATACAAATCTAATTGATGAAGTTATAATGGGTAATGTTTTAATGGGTGGACAGGGACAGGCACCTGCGAGACAAGCTGCAATAATTGCAGGACTTCCGAATAAAACAGAATGCTTGACGATTAATAAAATGTGTGGCAGCGGACTTAAATCAGTAATGTTAGCGCAACAATCTATTGCTCTAGGTGATGCAGATGTTATAATTGCTGGAGGACAAGAAAGTATGACAAATGCTCCGTATGTTTTATTAAATGCTCGTAACGGTTATCGTTTGGGTCATGGTGAGATAAAAGATTCTGTTGTTCTTGACGGACTTTGGGATCCGTATAATAATATTCATATGGGCAGTTGTGCAGAATCTTGCGCAAGAGATTTTTCTTTTACAAGAGAAGAATTGGATTCATTTGCAATTGAGTCTTACAATCGTTCAAATGAAGCAATTGCAACAGGTAGATTTAAAGATGAGATATCTCCAATTAAAATAGCTTCTAAAACTGGTGATATTATAGTTGATACAGATGAAGAACCAGGTAAAGTAAAATATGATAAAATTCCTGTTTTAAAACCTGTATTTGAAAAGAATGGAGTTGTAACAGCTGCCAATGCATCAAGTATAAATGATGGAGCCGCTGCACTTTTAATAATGAGCGAAGATAAAGCTAAAGAACTAGGATTAAAACCACTTGTCGAAATTATCGCACAAAGCTCTGCAGCAAAGGCTCCTATTGAATTTACTACCGCACCGGCAGATGCAATAAATAAAGTTTTGAGCAAAGCTGGAATGAAAATAAATGATATTGACTTATTTGAGATAAATGAAGCATTTGCTGTTGTATCTTTAGCAGTCAACAAATTACTTGGTCTAACCAGCAAAAATGTTAACGTTAATGGTGGAGCAATCGCACTCGGTCACCCAATTGGTGCAAGTGGTGCACGCATCCTTGTAACTTTGATTCACGAGTTAAAGAAAAGAAAATTAAAATATGGATTAGCATCACTATGTATTGGCGGTGGTGAAGCTTCAGCAGTAATTATTAAGAATTACAATTAACAGGAGAGCTAAATGGAAATAAAAAAAATTGCAGTTATTGGTGGGGGAACCATGGGCAACGGAATAGCTCATGTATTTGCAATGAAAAATTTTGAAGTCTATCTGACAGAGATAAATGAAGAGTTTTATAACAAAGCATTCATTACTATTTCATCTAATCTTGATCGACAAGTGAAGAAACAGTTAATAAATGAAACCGATAAAATCAACATACTATCTAAAATAAATAAGGTTATTGGATATGAGAATATTCCAATTGATACGAATCTTGTTATAGAAGCTATCTATGAGAACAAGGCTGCTAAACTTTCTATTTTTAAGCAGTTAGAGACAAGATTAAATGAAAATTGTATCTTTGCATCAAATACATCTTCAATTTCTATCACTGAACTTTCAGCTGTATGCAGAGCCGATAAATTTATTGGAATGCATTTTATGAACCCGGTTCCGGTTATGAAATTAGTAGAAATAATAAGAGGCTATTCTACATCCGATACAACATATGACACTATAAAAGAATTAACAATTAAACTAGATAAGGTGCCAGTAGAAGTTTTTGATTATCCAGGATTTATTTCGAATCGTATTTTAATGCCGATGATAAATGAATCAATATTTGCATTAATGGAAGGTGTAGCATCTAAAGAATCCATTGATTCAGTTATGAAACTTGGGATGGCACATCCAATGGGACCATTAACTCTTGCTGATTTTATTGGGTTGGATGTTTGTCTGGCAATTATGAATGTTTTATACGAAGGATTTAATGACCCTAAATACAGACCATGTCCGCTACTAAAGAAAATGGTTGCAGCAAATAAACTTGGCCGTAAGACTGGTGAAGGATTTTATAAATATTGAAATATTATTTAATTGAATAAAACTAAAGGAAATATTAATAATAGAATAAATAGAATAAAAGAATTTCTTGAAAAATTTTCTTTTCCAGAATATACATTTTTTAGTTTCTATGCTATTTTAATAGGAGTCGCTGCCGGTTTAGCAGCTGTTTTTTTTCACCTTTCTATTGAATTTTTTAATAAAATATTTTTCGATAAAACTAAAGAAGGCTTATTTTTTCTAGGAGCTGCAGCGGTTATAATTTTACCCGCAATCGGAATGTTAATTCAATATTTGATGATCTGGATTGCCCCTGATATTTCTAAAAAAAGGGGAGTAATAGAAATTATAAAATCTGTTGCTACGAAGAGTGGGTATATTCCTTTAAGAACTACAATTTTTCATTTTTTAGCTCCAGTGATTTCTATAGGTTCTGGCGGGACAGTCGGTCCTGAAGGTCCTGCAGCACAAATTGGTGGTGGAGTTGCAAGCAAGTTAGCTACTTTGCTTAAAGTTTCAGATCAACGGAGACGTATTTTTACCGCTGCTGGTTCAGGTGCTGCAATCGCAGCAATTTTTAATACGCCGTTGGGTGGAGTTTTTTTTGCTTTAGAAATTATTCTTCTTAATGATTTTCATACTCCGACTTTTTCTGCATTAATTTTAGCTTCTGTCAGCGCAAGTGCAATCTCAAGAATATTTCTTGGAAATGAATCTGTTTTCTCATTTTCAACCCCTTATATTGGGGACTATCAATACTTCTATTTCTTTATAATACTTGGTTTTATATCTGGAATAATTGCAATGCTTTTCTTGAAGTTTGATAATTTTTCTGCAGAGATAATCAAAAGAAAGGTTTTAAATATTGTTCCTAGGTGGTCACTAATGATTTTTGTCGGA
>JBATOT010000092.1:0-14390 GCA_049291095.1 Ignavibacteriaceae bacterium
AGACCTGCACTTGCCGGTGATGGCGGCGGTTTAGAAGTTTTAGGTTTGGATGGTTACACTGTTAAGATCCGCTATCAAGGTGCTTGTGGCAGCTGTCCAAGTTCAATTAGCGGAACATTGATGGCAATTGAAGGATTACTAAAACGCGATGTTAATCCAGCAATAAATGTAATTCCTGCTTAATTAAATTTTTTGATATAACATAAGGCTGCTTATTTTAGCAGCCTTTTTTATTTTATGGATGCAATATGTCTGAAATAAAATACTACTCAGAAGAAACATTTTCCGGAATAAGAATCGCTGTTCTTGTTTCATCAAAGGGAATTAAAAAACTATTTCTAAATCCAAAAGATGATGTAACTGATTTTTCTTCAGCTACAAAACTTCGTAACTATGATCCATATCTATTTGGAATTTTTAATCAGCTTAAAGAATATTTTGAAGGAACAAGAAAAGTATTTGAAGTTCCACTTGATGTTGATGGTACTGATTTTCAGAAAAAAGTATGGGAAGAGTTACAAAAAATTCCTTACGGTAAAACAATCTCTTACAAAACTCTTTCCGAAAAACTTGGTGATGTTAAAGCTATTCGTGCTGTAGGAAAAGCAAACGGACAAAATCCTGTTGCGATAGTAATTCCTTGTCATCGTGTAATTGGTGCGGACGGAAGTTTAATTGGATATGCCGGAGGTTTGGATATTAAAGAAAAACTCCTTCACCTGGAAGGAGCTTTAAATCCTGAGCTGTTTGACTAAATAAAAATCAAACTAAAAACTATTTTAATTCTGTTACTTTGCTTATATCAGCAAGCTTAACAAATTTTTCGTTGAACTTATATGCGCCGGCATCGGTTTTCATACTTTTAATAACCTTAACAGTCACACCATCAACTTTTTTCTTACCTTTTGCTTTGTCTGCAAAACTTTGAACTTTTGCCATCTTATTATCCTATTATTTTAATTTCTTATTTTGGGCAGTAAATATATAGCAATAATGCTTTAAAGAAAAGATTTTATATTCACTCATTTATTGCGAATCTTGCAATTTTTCGTAGTTTTGGGCTTTAATTTTTCAAATTACAGAATATGGCTTCAGTCGAAGGAACAAAAAACTACATTTCTAATTTTTCAGACACCAAATCCAAAGTTATGGGTAAAACAAGATTTTCTGTTTCAATCTGTGGATTTGGCGGATACAGAATTGATGATGGGATTCCACAGCACCAAAATGCTTTAGAAAAAGCTTTGCTTTCTGGAATTAATCTAATCGATACTTCATCAAATTATTCTGATGGTGGAAGTGAACTTCTTATTGGAAAAGTTTTAAACAAACTTATTTCTGAAAATAAAATTGTAAGAGAAAACATTGTTTTAGTTTCTAAGGGTGGATATCTACAAAGTTCAAATCTTAAACTTGGATTAGAAAGAGAACAATCTGGCAAAGCTTTTACAGATGTTGTAAAGTGTACACAAGATTTGTGGCATTGTATAAGTCCGGATTTTCTTGAAAACCAAATTACCCTTTCGTTAAAAAGATTAAACTTAGAAAAGATTGATGTTTATCTTCTTCACAATCCGGAATACTTTTTAACTTACTCCATCATTTCTGATACCGAAAGACGGGAACGCGAATACTATCGTAGAATTAAAGATGCTTTCATTTATCTTGAAGAAGAAGTAAATCGTGGTAGAATTTCTTTTTATGGAATTTCATCAAATACATTTGCAGAAAAAGAATCCAAACAAAATTTTACTTCGCTGGAAAAAATAATTGCAATCACAAATGAGATATCTGAACAAAATCATTTTGCTGTTGTTCAGTTTCCTATGAACTTAATTGAAAATGGCGGAATGAATATTTTAAATCAGCAAAATCAAACTAAAACTTTCTTGCAGATTGCTAATGAAAATAATCTTGGAGTTTTAGTTAATCGCCCATTAAATGCAATTAGTAAAAATAAATTAATTCGATTAGCTGATTATCATGTAACCGAAGATAGAAATGATGATGAGATTTTAAGTCTAATGGATGACTTGAATAAGCAAGAAAATTTATTGATCGAGAAATACGTTAATTATATTGGATTGAGCGCGAGTGAGAAAAAAAATATTATTGATTGTATTTCGGTTTCGCAAATCTTAAAATCAAATTATAATAAGTTTGATGATCCCGGAAGATTCAATGAAATCAAATCAACATACTTAATTCCGCGTGCCAATTTTGCGATAAACGAAATCGGTAAAAGTTATCCCGATGATGAGAATATTGTACGTGCTTTAAGAAATTATGAGGTAACAACAAACATTTTACTGGATTCAATTTTTAGCAATTTGGCTAAAAAAAAGAACCTTGATAATGAGGTTTTCCACAGAGCAATTAACAAATTTGCCAATAATGAACAGCAAAAATTATCACTTTCGCAAAAGGCTATACTATTAATTAATAGCGTGCCTGAGATAACTAACACATTAGTTGGAATGAAATCAACAAATTATGTGATTGATGTTCAAAAATCGATAAAAAGTGAGTTTATTGAAAGGTATGCAGATTACTGGCATAATAATGGTATTTCCATTCAATAATTTTCTGAATCGGTCGATAATAATAATTATCTAACTGAAGGTAATATAAAAATCTTTCTAAATATCAAATATTTCTATACGTTGTTTATTTAGAATTTATTGTTTAGGTTTTATCACAATTTTTTGGATTTATAATGTTTTTACTGGCAACAATCATAATTCTCTCGTACTTAGTTGGCTCAATACCAACGAGCATTATTATTAGTAAGCTATTTCACGGAATTGATATTCGTGAACACGGCAGTGGAAACGCTGGTGGTACAAATGTTATGCGCGTATTGGGCTGGAAAAAAGGATTGCTCGTAATTTTACTTGATGCCCTTAAGGGCGCACTTGCTGTTGTTGTTGTTGCAAGATTACATTACGGCGGACTGCCATTCCAAAACGTTTCTCCTTTTGATGATTTTACTTTAGTTCAAATTATTGCTGGTATTGCCGCAGTTATCGGACATATCTGGACAATCTTTGCCGGCTTCCGCGGCGGAAAAGGAATTGCAACTGCACTTGGTATGTTAATTATGATAATAACTGTTGATATGTTAGTTGCACTTGGAATTTTTATTATCGTTGTTACAATATCACGTTACGTTTCCTTAGGTTCGATTTTAGCCGCTCTATCAATTCCATTTACTCTTATTTTTAGAGAAAATATTTTACATGATCACATTCAGAGCTATGGAACTTTACTTCCATTTGTAGCTGCTGTTTCCTTACTTGTTGTTTTTACACATCGCAAAAATGTTATGCGATTGATAAACGGAACAGAAAGTAAAATAAGCTTTAAGAAAAAGAAATAATGAAAATTTCTGTACTTGGCGCTGGCGGCTGGGGAACTACACTCGGTATTCTTCTCCATTACAACGGTCATCAGGTTACACTTTGGGAATACAAAAAAAATTATGTTAAGGAGTTAATCAAAAAACGAGTTAACTCAATTTACCTTCCAGGCGTTCCAATTCCAGATGAAATCTCAATTACTCACGATTTAAAAGAATCTGTTCATCAAAAAAACTTAATTGTTCTTGCTGTACCTTCACAGTTTTTACGATCAGTTATTGAGGATGTTAGTTATTCTGATATTAAAAATTCGATTCTCGTTAGTGTTGCAAAAGGAATTGAGAATAAACATTTGATGACAATGTCTCAGATGTTAAAAGATGTTCATCCAAATTTAAGTGATGAACAAATTGGAGTATTGTCCGGACCATCTCACGCAGAAGAAGTTTCTAAAAGAATTCCAACTGCTGTTGTTGCTGCATCAACTGAAATTGAAACTTCAAAATCAATTCAAGCAGCTTTTATGAATTCTTACTTCCGCGTTTACTCATCAACAGATATTCTAGGGGTTGAGCTTGGCGGCGCATTTAAAAACGTTATAGCAATTGGTGCAGGAATCATAGATGGTGCTGGTTTTGGTGATAATACTAAAGCCGCAATTATGACTCGTGGTGTTGCAGAAATTTCCCGTCTTGGTATGGCAATGGGTGCAAGACCAGAAACTTTTGCCGGGCTTTCCGGAATGGGTGATTTGATAGTTACTTGTATGAGCAAACACAGTCGTAATCGTTATGTTGGTGAACAAATTGGAAAAGGTAAAACACTTAAAGAAGTTTTAAAGAGCATGGAAATGGTTGCCGAAGGTGTTGAGACTAGTCGTTCTGCTTCAAAGCTTGCAGAAAAAAATAATGTAGAAACTCCGATTACAACAGAAGTTTATAAGATTTTATTTGAAGATAAAGATCCGGTAAAAGCAACCACAGATCTTATGACCCGCGATATGAAAACTGAAAGACACTAACACACGATTGTCATTGCGAGTCCGACTTTAGTTGGCGAAGCAATCTTCTACACTACTTGCATAATTATAAAAGTTTTTGATCATTCAACAGATTGCTTCACTCGAAGACTCGTTCGCAATGACAAAGTGAAATCTATTCTGTTACCCTTCCGCCTGGCAAAGAAATTCCTTTTATTTTTCTAAAGATAGAAACTGCGTACGAATCCGTCATCCCGGAAATAAAATCTATAACTCTTAAAAGTCTTTGATACAATTCTGTGTTTAAATTTTCTCCAAAGAAAAATCTTTTTGGGATGAGATTTATTATAGCACGATATTTTGGAGTGAGATTGTGATTTGAATATTCATTGTAAGCAGTTATAAAAGTATCAAGTAGCCCACCAAGAACTTCATAGCCCGCAACTTCACGCTCGACAACACTTCTATGCCTGTAAATTTTTTCAATCGAGGCTTTCTCAATTTTCTTTAAGGTGTTAGATTTTGAAATAGCAGTTACTAGTTCCTTATTAAAGTTTCCTGCAAGAATATCTTTTTCATTATCCATAAAAGCATCAGCAACAAGATTAACAAGATCGCTGATAGCTTTTGCGCGTAAGTAACCAACCTTTTCATTGTCATCACGTTTCTTGTAGCCGGATAAATCACGTTTATGAATTAATGGAAGCAATAAATTTTCGGTTTCTTTAAAGGATAAAAGTCCCAAACGAAAACCATCTTCAAGATCCATAATGCTGTAACAAATATCATCCGCCGCTTCCACAAGAAAAGAAAGCGGATGACGATGCCACAAATATTTTTCATCTTTGTTTGGTTTTGATAATCCTGTTTTCTCAGCCACGTGTTTATAGATTTCTTTTTCTGATTGAAAGAATCCAAATTTTTTGTAAATATTTTTATGTCCTTTTGCGTGCTTGATCTCAAGATCAGTAAGCGATTCTTTAGGATATTTGTTTAATGCGGATAAAGTTGCATAAGTTAACTGCAAACCACCATCAACATCCTGGTTTTGCAGTTTTGTAATTATTCTAAATCCCTGTGCATTACCTTCAAAACGAATTAAGTCATTCCATTTCTTCTCATCATTAATTTCATCTTTAAACTTTTTACCATTTCCGTTTTTAAAGTATTCGGCAATTGCGTCTTCACCGGAATGACCGAAAGGAGGATTACCAATATCGTGAGCAAGACAAGCCGCTGCAACAATTTCTCCAAAATGAAACTGCGTAAAATCTTTTTTCAACTTTGGATGTTTGGTAATTATTCTTTCTCCAACAAGATTTCCCAGCGATCTTCCAACAACCGAAACTTCAAGGCTATGAGTTAATCTTGTATGAACAAAATCACTTTCCGGTAAAGGAAAAACCTGAGTCTTATCCTGCAGCCTTCTAAAAGCAGGAGAAAAAACTATTCGATCAAAATCTTTTTGAAACTGACTACGTCCATCTTTTTTTGATAGTTGACTTTTTTCAATACCAAGACGGTCATCTGTTAAGAGTAATTTCCAATCCAAAGATTATTCCTTTATTTCGTTATGCGGAAAGTTAAAAAAATATCACTTAATAATTATAAGTTTGGTTGAGTTTGCCCCGCTAAGCATCTATTTTTCGGGCAATGAAATCTGATAAAGAAAACATTCTTGAATCTTCCGTTCAATACATTAAATCTGTTGGACCAAAACGTGCGGAATCATTTTCTAAAATCGGCATAAATAAAATTCGTGATATAATCTTTTACTTCCCTTCCCGCCATCTTGACCGCACAACAGTTTTAACTGCTGCTCGTGCTTATGGTTATGCAATTAATGGTTATGATGGCGAAGTTACTATCATTGCAAAAGTTGCTGATAAAGAAAAAAGAAATCTTGGAAGAAAAGAAATTCTAAAAGTTCAGTTTAGAGATTCATCAGGTTTTATTGAATGTGTTTGGTTTCATGGAGTAAAATATTTTCATTCCGTTTTTAATGAAGGTGATTATTTTGCAATCTCTGGCAAACCGGAACTAAATTATAACAAACTTCAAATCGTTCATCCGGATTTTGATAAGATAACCGAGGAAGAAACACAAAGTTTTCTTAACACGGGAAAGATTATTCCTTTCTACAGAATTCCAAAAGAGCTAAAACAAAAAAACATTGGGGATTTAAGCTTAAGAAGAATTATTAATACCGCAGTTGAAAGTTATGTTGATAATCTTGAAGAGACTCTTCCACAAGAAATAATTGCACAGCATAAGTTGATTGATTTGATAACTGCTGTTAAAAATTATCATTATCCGCAAAGCAAAGAATTGTTTGAGCAGGCAAAACGCAGATTCAAGTTTGAAGAAATGTTTTACCTAGAACTTCTTGTCGCAATCAAGAAGAATAATTATCAGACAAAACTTATCGGAAATAAGATGGAGATTAAAACTAATCTTGTCTCTGATTTTATAAAAACACTTCCGTTTGAATTAGCACATTCGCAGTTGAATGTTTTGAGTGAAATCAAAAAAGATATGTTAACCGAGAAACCGATGAACAGACTTCTGCAAGGAGATGTTGGAAGCGGTAAAACTATCGTTGCGTTAATTTCAATGCTAATAGCTGTTGATAATGGATTTCAAGCTGCGTTGATGGCGCCAACAGAAATTTTAGCTGATCAGCATGCAAAAAACATTTCTGCAATGATGGGTAAACTTGCATCGGTTCGCAATGGAAAAGAAATTAAAGTTAGTTTGCTGCTTGGCGGACAAAAAAAATCTGTTCGAAATCAAAAACTTTCTGATATTGAATTGCAGGAAGCAGATATTATAATTGGTACTCATGCAATTTTTGAAGAACAGGTAAAATTTAGTAATCTTGGTTTGATTGTTATTGATGAACAGCATCGTTTTGGTGTAAAACAGCGTGCGTTGCTGCAAAGTAAAGGTAAAACTCCCGATGTGCTTGTAATGAGTGCAACTCCAATTCCAAGAACTCTTTCAATGACGGTTTATGGTGATCTGGATTTCTCTGTTATAAATGAAATGCCGAAGAACCGCATTCCGATTAAAACTGTTTTACGCGGAGAGAAGAAACTTCCGGAGATCTATAACTTTATAATTGACAAAGCTAAAGAAGGCTACCAAACATTTTTGGTTTATCCGCTTGTTGAGGATTCTGAAAAACTGGATTTGAAAGCTGCAATTACTTTTTATGAAGATCTGAAGGAAAATCATCTTAAAAATCTTAAACTTGGATTGATTCATGGCAGAATGAACTGGCAGGAAAAAGAAGAAGTGATGTTATTGTTTAAGGATAAGAAGTTTGAGGTTCTGGTTTCTACAACTGTTATTGAAGTAGGAATTGATATTCCTGACGCAAATGTAATTTTAATTAATGATGCACACCGTTTTGGATTATCACAGCTTCATCAACTACGCGGAAGAGTTGGGAGAAGCAACAAACAAGCTTATTGCATTTTAATTACTAAAGATGAAATTGCTGCAAAACAAAATGCGAATGAACTTGAGCTTGATTATTTATCTTCTGTCCAGTTAGAAAAGTATAAATCATCTGTAAGATTACAATCGATGGTAAAATATTTAGATGGATTTAAGATTGCAGAAATAGATTTAAAGCTTCGCGGACCCGGAGATATTTTCGGAACAAAGCAAAGTGGTTTTCCCGAATTAAAGTACACGAATATTATTGAAGACACCGAATTAATTCTTGAAGCGAAGCAAAGTGCGTTCAAATTAATAGAAAATGATCCGAAGTTGGAAAATATTTTTTCAGCGCTCATCCGTAAAAATCTTATCAAACATTACTCAGAAAATCTTTCATATGCTAAGATCGCTTAGCATTAAAACTCTTCACATTACTTTCAATACTATAAACAGCTATTGCTATTAGCATCACCAAAATCCAATGTAAATATTTTTCTTAAAAATATTTTTTAAAACTAAAAAAGTTAAACGATGAACGCGTGAAAATATTTTTTCTATCAAATCCAAAACTTGTTGACAAACATTTTATAAACATTATATTTGGAACAGAAAAAATTTATAAGGAGAAAAATATTTTATCATCCTTCTTTAACAAGAAGTTGAACGTTGCGTTAGCATATAATGTGAAACCTGAAAGTGATTCTTTCCCCGCATCCGTGTCTCCAAATTCCAATAATCAATCTCAAAGTTCAAATTCAGAAATGGATGAGTTTGCTGAATGGGATACGTGGGAAACAATTAATGCTGTTAAAGATGCGATCTCTCTTTATAATAATGTTACTTTGATTGAAGCGAACGAAGAAGCCTACAATAAATTCCGTGAAGTTAAACCTGATATAGTCTTTAATATTGCTGAAGGTGCTTTTGGTGTTAGTCGTGAAGCACAAATTCCTGCAATGTTAGATATGTTACAGATTCCTTACACAGGATCTGATGCACTTACTCTTGCAATTTGTCTTGATAAAGCCCGTACGAAAGAAATTTTAAGTTATTACAAAGTTCCAAATGCCAAATTTTTTGTTGCTGATAAGACTGAAGATGCAGAAAATCATAATCTTAGCTTTCCGATGATTGTAAAACCAATAAGTGAAGGTTCCGGTAAAGGAATTTATGCTTCATCATTCGTTCACAACAAAGAAGAACTTAAAAGAGAAATTAATAGAATTACTTCTGAATACAATCAATCTGCTTTGGTAGAAGAATTTTTATCCGGGCGTGAGTTTACTGTAGCAGTACTTGGCAACAACGGCGATGCAAAAGTTCTTCCGGCAATTGAGATGAGATATGATAAATATCCTGAAGGAACCGCACCGCTATATTCTTATGAAGCTAAGTGGATTCTTGATACTAAAGAAAACGATTTTGATGTTTTTGATTGTCCGGCAAACATCACAAAGGAACTTGAAGCAAAGATTAACAAAGTTTGTATCGATACTTACAGAGTTCTAAAGTGCAGAGATTGGAGTAGAATCGATTTACGTCTTGATAAAAATGGCGAACCAAATATTATTGAGATAAATCCATTACCAGGAATTATTCCTGATCCAAACGAGAACTCAAGTTTTCCCAAAGCTGCTCGCGCTGCAGGAATTGAATACAATGATATGATAAACACTGTTTTAGCATCAGCGGTTAAGAGATATAATCTATTATGAAGACTGAAGCTAAAATATTAATCTGTTATAATTCACCTGTAAGCATTTTTTCTATCTACAATGGAAAACCTGCTGAGGAAAATTCTGACAGTAAGGATTTATCAGAACATTCATTTGCATCAAATATGCTGGAAATTGAAAATCATCTTAAAACAGTTTTTAGTGATGTAAAATCTTTACCAATTGATAAAAATGTTAATCGTACGATTGAAGAGATCACATCTTACAATCCTGATGCAATACTAAATTTTGTTGAATCGGTTGAAGGAATAACTTACTACGAGTATTGTATTGCCGGATTATATGAGCTTCTTGGTTATCAATACACAGGTAACGCTCCTCAAACACTGGGAAATTGTTTGGACAAGAAGCGAGCAAAAGAAATTTTATACTCAAATGGAATTAATACTCCGCGCGCAATTACACTTTCACCAAAAGAAAAATTTACAAAGAAAGATGTCAATCTTACTTATCCACTCATCTTAAAACTTGTTGATGAAGATGCGAGCATTGGCATTTCAGAAAATTCTGTTGTAAATAGCTACGGAGAATTTAAAAAACATTTTAAATTTTTATCTGAGACGTATAATAAGAGTTTGATAGTTGAAGAATACATTGTTGGTAGAGAATTAAATTGTGCTGTGCTTGGTGATAAACCACTTCCAATTTCTGAAATTGATTTTACAGGATTACCCGAGGGATTGCCGAAGATAGTTACTTACGATGGCAAATGGATTGAAGGCAGCACATATTATAATTTTACAAAACCTGTTTGCCCTGCAAATATTTCTGCTGATGTGAAAAAGAAAGTTGAAGAACTTGCAATAAAAGCTTATAAAGCTTTGGGATGCAGAGATTATGCTAGAGTTGATGTGCGAGTATCCAATGATGGAACTCCTTATGTGATCGAAATAAATCCTAACCCTGATGTATCAAGTGATTCCGGTTTTGCAAGAGCGGCCGCAGCATCAGGAAAATCTTACAGCGAACTTTTATTTACTATAACGAATTTTGCATTACAGCGAAAGTATGATGATACGAAGAATAAAGCAGTCTGACGAAGTAGAAATTGAAAATATGCTGACGAGGATTCCAAACTTTAATGAAGCGGAAATTAAAGTTGCAATGGAACTTGTGAATATTTCGGTTATGAATCCTGATCAGACAGATTATCATTTATACGTTTATGAAAATGATGGCAAGATTGTTGGTTATCATTGTACGGGTAAGCGTCCGCTAACGGACGGTGTTTATGATCTCTATTGGATTGCTTCCGATCCTGCTACCTCAGGAAAAGGAATTGGAAAGCAGCTTTTAGAACATGCTGAAGAGTTTGTAAGAAGTAATAACGGCAGATGGCTGCTGGCAGAAACTTCTTCAAAAGAAAGTTATGCTTCCACGCAAAACTTTTATCTTAGAAATAAGTACTCAATTATTTCAGAGATAAGAGATTTCTACTCAGTAGGTGACGACCTGCTGGTATTTGGAAAGTATTTCAACAATAAGAATCACTGAGGAAACGTTATGGAACTTTGGCAGCAAATGGTACGCGACAGTGTGCACACTGTTGATCAGCTTGTTGAAAAATTCGGGATCGACCGCAAAGTAGCGGAAGAACTTGATGAATTTTTTCAGGCACGTATCAATCCATATTATTTAAGCTTAATTCGCCATCCCGGAGATCCCATCTGGCGTCAATGTGTTCCGGATAAAGCTGAACTGGAAGATTTTGATGCAGCAGAAGATCCTTTGATGGAAGATGCAATGAGTCCCGTACCAAACATTACTCATCGTTATCCAGATCGCGCACTGTTTCTTGTTACAAGCCAATGTGGATTGTATTGCCGCTTCTGTACAAGAAAAAGAAAAGTGGGCGATTATGAAAAGATATCGATGAAAGGACTTGAAAGCGCTTTCAAATATCTTGAAGAGCATACGGAAATCCGTGATGTAATTCTTTCAGGCGGCGATCCTTTAATGTTAACGGATGCAATGCTTGAAAAAATTCTTCAACGAATAAGAGCAATTCCTCATATTGAAATAATCAGGCTTGGATCTAAAATGCCTTGTGTACTTCCTCATCGTATTACACCAAAGCTGGTTAATATGTTAAAGAAGTATCACCCGATTTATTGCAACACTCATTTTAATCATCCTTGGGAAATTACACCGGAAAGTTCTAAAGCCTGCCAGATGATGGCTGATGCCGGAATACCGATGGGTAACCAGATGGTTATTATGAAAGGCGTTAATGATGATCCTGCAGTTGTAAAAGAATTGATGCAGAAACTTCTTAAGATTAGAGTTCGTCCTTACTATATGTATATGGCTGATGAAACTAAGGGCGCTAATCATTTCAGAACTTCTATCGAAACAGGAATAAAGATTCTTGAAGGTTTGCGCGGACATACAAGCGGACTTGCAATTCCTCATTTTGTAATTGATGCACCTGGCGGCGGCGGTAAGATTCCGATTATACCAAACTACGTGCTTCATAAAGATGAAGATAGAATTATCCTTAGAAACTTCCAGCATAAGATTTACACTTATAAAAATTATGCTGATGCAAATAATCCTGAAGGGTTTGGAAGTAAGAATAAAGTTAACGGTAAGAATGGCAAGAACGGAAGTAATGGAAATGGTAACGGAAACGGCAAAGGAAAGAAAGATGATATGAAGCCGAAGAAGATTAAACTTCCCGAACTCTCTGAGATTGAGAATTAAATAAAAGCCTCGATGAAAGTCGAGGCTTTTTAGTTTTTAAACATTGTCTTTGAATTATAATGGTTTTGCAAAATGTTTGAGAGTATCGGCAATTTATTTTTGAGATTTTACATTGTGTTTTTGCGATGCGACATTACGTTTTTGTGGCGGTACATTCTGTTTTTATGATCGTACATTTCGTTTTTTAGAGCTTACATTATGTTTTTGCGATGTTACAAGTCATTTTTGTCCAGTTACAATTCATTTTTTAAAGCTTACAAAACGTTTTTATAATCGTACACGTCATTTTTGTCAACTTACATTATGTTTTTAAGGATTTACATTTCATTTTTTTAAGGTTACAGAGTGTTTTTGTGATGTTACAAAACGTTTTTATTTGAAATTGATAAATTCTGGAATGATGGACATGGTTCTTACAATCTGTTAGCGAGTGGTTACTGACAACCGAAGCAAAAGTAAAGAAAGAAAAGAATAAAAAAGGACACGAGGTTGCACGTGTCCTTATTTTGAAATGTTATTTCATTAGAAGCATTTTTTTACTAGATGTGAAACCATTTACCTGCAATGTATAAATGTAAACGCCGCTTGGTAAATTTGCTGGGTTAAACTCAACTGCAAAGTTACCGGCTTCTTTTGTTTCATTAACAAGAGTTGCAACATCACTTCCCAAAATATCATAAACTTTTATTTTTACAAGGCCAGCATCTTTGACAGAATAATTAATAATTGTGCTTGGGTTAAATGGGTTGGGATAGTTTTGAAATAGTTTAAAACTATTTGGGTTTCTATTAAAATAATTATCATCATTTATCGATGTTAGTACTTCGCCTAAGTTTCCATTTTTACTTATTTGTTGTGCTAATATTCCGTTTAATGGTTCATCATCAGCCCAAATTACAATGGCGCCATTATTACCATCTGATATAACAGCATTTGTTCCAGGACTTTGGTTTGTTATTGCTCTATCACTATCACCCCAAACTTTAGTTCCAAATTTATTTATCCTTTGTGCATAAAAACCGGAAGGGGTTCTACGATCTGACCAAATAAGTATGTTTGAGTTCATTTCACTTTCCAGCAAACCGATATCAGCTTTAGAGGATATTACATCTGAGACCAAAATATTATTATTCCATAATTTATTTCCTAAAAGATCAAATCGTTGAATAAATAAATCATCTACAGGGTACCAACCATTATCCCAGAGTGCTGTAATTGTACTATCAGAATTTAATAAAACACTTGCAGCTTCAGGATGGATATTGGTTACACTATCATCCAATATAATTCCATTCTCTCCCCAGATTCTTCCACCTGTATTAGAAATTCTGTGTAGTATTAATTTGTTTTGAGGATACTCTTGTTTAGCAGTACTAATAATAATCCCACCCTCTCCATCTTTTACCCATTTAGAGTGCTCCAAAACCAATCCATCAATTATTCTCCACTTTAATGTTCCAGTACTGTCATAGTTTTCTATATAAAATTCACTCTGGTTTTGATGGTAAAGTACAAATATACCGCCACTATCATCAGTTAATATTTTCATACTTAATACAGAGAAAACACTATCTGCTATTAATATTCCATTATTGCCCCACAATCTTTGTCCATCCTTTGATATATGTTGTATATATATCTTATCTGTATAAGGTCCAGCGAGAGGAATAAAGGTATGCCAGAAACAAAATATTCCACCTGAATTATCTGATGTTACTTCATAAGCATAACCTGACAATTTTGTTGTATCTATGCTTAGCCTAATTCCTGAAAATCCAAACAGCTTATTACCATCAGAATCAAATTTCTGTACATAAGGAGCAGAAATAATTATTTCGTGCCCAAGCGAGTCAAAATACCACTTACTAGCACCATACGCTAAAATGATATTGTTGCTATCAGATGGAATGATGGCCTCAGTTGACTGATGATTACCTTCATACGGTATATGAATCGATGTGTTCCACTTAATTGTTCCATCATAATTAATTTTTTGCAGGTTTGTAAACGTAGAGTCGTACGAAAAATTCTCAAAGCTAACAAATGCGCCACCGTTTCCATCAGCTAGTGCTTTTGGCGAGACTCCCCAGTATGATACTCTTGTATTTACATAAGGGTCATTGCTCCACTGGCATAAAGTTATTGAATTTAGAGCTAACACGATTA
>JBATOT010000093.1:0-25204 GCA_049291095.1 Ignavibacteriaceae bacterium
CAGCTTCTTTACTTTCTCACCGTGAACATTTTCTTCACCGGTAAAACCTATTATATCAACCAGCCCGGCTTTGTTAACATCGAGCGAAATTACTTTTGCAGCAAGTGAAAGATCATGCAGAAGATCAGAAAGTTCTCCGGTTGCTTCGGGATATTTTCTTTCTTCTTCGTAAATGTGGCGGGCAAGAGTGTTGAACTTAATTCTTTCCATTTCAGTTCTCCCTTTTTAGTATTTGTGTTAGTTGGATTTTCTTAATTCCTGATCTTTATATTGCAACTGATAAAGCTTGTAATAGATTCCACGTTTAGCAAGCAATTCCTGGTGATTCCCAATTTCTCTGATTTCACCTTTGTGCAGAACAATAATTTTATCAGCGTTCTGTATTGTTGAAAGTCTATGAGCAATTACAATAGCCGTTCTTCCAACAAGAAGTTTTTCAATTGCTGATTGAATTAATTGCTCGGTTTCCGTATCAATACTTGAAGTTGCTTCATCCAAAATTAAGATTTTTGGATCATAAGCTAAAGCACGGGCAAAAGAAATTAATTGTTTTTGTCCAACGCTTAAAGTTGCACCGCGTTCTTTTACTTCTTCAGAATACTTGTTTGGTAGGTTAGAAATAAACTTATCTGCACCAACAGTTTTCGCCGAATGAATTATTTTCTCCAAACTAATTTCATCATTATCCATGTTGATGTTTGATTCAACTGTACCGGAAAAGAGAAAGACATCCTGCAAAACAATTGAGATATATTTTCTTAAATCCCGTTTATCAACTTTTCGGATGTCAATTCCATCCAATAAAACCGATCCTTTATTGATATCATAAAATCTTGTAAGAATATTTATTAAGGTGGATTTTCCTGCTCCTGTATGTCCAACAATCGCAACTGTTTCCCCGGGATTTATGTTGAAGTTGATATTTTTCAGCACATAATTTTCATCATCGTAAGCAAACCAAACATCCTTAAACTGGATATCACCCTTAACTCCATTTAACTTAATCGGGTTTTCAGGATTTTTAATAAATGTCTCGTTATCTAAAAGTTTAAAGATTCTTTCAGAAGAAGCCATTGATGTTTGCATTATGTTGTACTTTTCAGAAAGATCACGAATCGGACGGAAGAACATTTCTGTAAATTGTATAAAAGCAAAAAGATCACCTATTCCAACACTTTTCTGTACAACTTCTCCGCCGCCATACCAAATAATTAAAGCGATTGCAATTGAGCTTAATAATTCTACGCCAGGAAAGAAAATTGCATAATAAAAAATTGATTTAATATTTGCTTCGCGATGATCTGCATTGATACTTGAGAACTTATTTAATTCATCTTTTTCTTTTCTAAAAATCTGAACAACGCTCATTCCAGTTACGTGTTCCTGCATATAGGAATTCAATCTTGCAAGATGAAACCGAACATCACGGTACGTTTCTCTGACTTTTTTTCTAAACAGAAATGTTCCGTAAATAAGGACAGGCAAAACAGAAAGAGTAACGAGCGAAAGTGGAATATCCATCGAGAACATAAATACTAAAATCCAGATGATGATAAAAACATCACTGAATACCATAACAATTCCGGATGAAAAAAGCTCGCTAAGCGATTCAACATCATTTGTAGTGCGTGTTACAATTCTACCAATCGGAGTTCTATCAAAATATTTTAATGCAAGCTTTTGAGTATGTTCAAAGATTTGTGTGCGGATATCGTAAAGAGTTCTTTGCCCAAGGTACTGAGTATAATAAGTTAGAAAATATTGGACAACAGCTTGCAATATCAATGATCCAAAAAGCAACAATGCAATTATCATTAATCCATGATAATTTGCATTAACTATATAATCATCAATTGCGACTTTTGTTAGATAGGGACGAAGCGGACCAAGTGAGGCTACAAAAATATTTAACAATATTGCGATGATAACATACTTCTTGTATGGCTTAATGTATGTAAGAAGTCGTTTCATCAACTTAGAGTCGTATGCTTTTCCTAATATTTCATCGTCTTGTTTATTGTCAGCCATTAATTCAATTCTTCAAGTTCTTTTTCTAACAATTGTTTGTAATGCAGTTCAGCATAGATTCCATTTTGTCCAACAAGTTCTGCATGAGTGCCTTGTTCTGCAATTCTTCCATTTTCAAGAACAACAATATTATCAGCATCTTTAACGGTAGAAATCCTGTGACTGATAATTATACTCGTTCTGTTCTTCATAAACTCTTTTAAGTTCTTTAAAATTTCTTCTTCAGTGTGTGTATCAACAGCCGAAAATGAATCATCCAGAATTAATATTTTAGGATTAGTTGCAAGTGCTCTTGCTAATGAAGCTCTTTGTTTCTGCCCGCCGGAAAATGTAATTCCTCTTTCCCCAACCACTGTATCATATCCATTTGGAAAAGACTGAACATCTTTATCAAAGTTTGCAATGCGAGAAACTTCCTCAACTCTTAGTTTATCTGTCTCGCGTAAACCGTAGGATAAGTTTCCATAAACTGAATCCGAGAATAAAAATGATTCCTGTTGAACCACAGCTACATTAGTTCTCAACACATCAAGTGGAATATCTTTTACATTTTTACCGTCAATAAAAATTTCTCCGGAAGTAACATCATAGAGTCTTGGAATTAAATTAATCAAACTCGTTTTCCCTGAACCAGTATGACCAACTATCGCTAAGGTTGATCCAACTGGAATTTTAAGATTAACCGCCTTTAAAACTTCAGGCAATGAGTCTAAATATTTAAAGGATACATTTCTCAACTCGATTTCACCTTTTAATTCTTTAAGTGATAAATCTGTAGAAGATGAATCCTGAATTTCATAAGGTTCGTTAAGAATTTTATTTAATCTTTTCATGCTTGCTTCTGCTTGCTGGATAATATTCATTACCCAACCAAAAGCGATGACAGGCCAGATTAATATCGATAAGTACATTACAAAAGCAGCCATTTCACCAAGATTCATTTCACCATCGATAACCTTGATTCCGCCAACCCAAATTACAACGATGATTGAGATTCCAGTTATAATAGTTAAAATAGGCATGATAAGTGATTGAATTCGAACAAGGTTCATATTCTTGCGAAGAAATTCCTGGCTGAGTTCATTCCATCTTTTTATTTCATTTGCTTCACGCACGTACGATTTAATGACTCGTATTCCGGAAAAATTCTCTTGTGCACGAGTTGTTAGTTGAGAAAAATTTTCCTGAATCTTTGTGTACTTCTCGTGAATAAGTTTTCCAACTCTGTAAACTCCATATGATAAAATTGGAAGAGGCAATAAAGCATAAATAGTAAGTGAAAAATTTAATGATATCATGATCGCAACAACGATTACCAATCTAATTACAGTATCGATTGAGTACATTACTGCAGGACCAATGAATCCACGTACAGCGTTGATATCGTTGGTGGCGTGAGACATAATATTTCCGGTTGAATTATTTTGGAAATATTTTAATGGAAGTTTTTGTATGTGTTCCCAAAAATCGCCGCGTAAATCATATTCAATTTCTCGTGATACAACAATTATTGTTTGGCGAATTAAGTATCTAAAAACACCGGCAACGATCGAAGTTCCAACAATCAAAAGTGCGTAATTTAAAAGTACTGATGATGTAGCATTTTTCTGAATTTCGTTGATTGAGTCTTTAAGTAGTATTGGGAGATAAACGGTCATCGCATTTGAAATCAGAATAAAAAGCATTCCCCACAACAGTTTGGTTTTATACTTAATAAAATATTTTTTAAGCGTTAAAAGGTTTTTCATTAATAACGTGTAAGTGTAAGATTTTGATTTAGAGTAAGATACTTTTTTTATTGCTCAATCACTGTGCGAATATAAAAACCCCGAAGCTATTTCGGGGTGATTCAAGTCTCAAATTTAGATTATAATTGTCACACTGAGCGAAGTCGAAGTGTGACATAACTAGGTAATAAAGATCATCCTTCGTCTTCGCTCAGGATGACAAAGGCGTTAATCAATAACATTAAATCCGGTGTACTTATGCAAAACTTTTGGTACAACAATTTTTCCTTCCGGAGTTTGATAGGTTTCTAACAGCGAAACCATCAATCTGCTTGTAGCTAAACCGCTGCCATTAAGAGTGTGAACGAACTCCGGTTTTTTAGTTTGCTCATTTCTAAAACGAATATTTGCTCTTCGTCCCTGGAAATCTTCAAAGTTACTGCAGGATGATGCTTCCAACCATTTATTTTCTGCTGGTGACCAGGTTTCAATATCGTAACACTTTGCAGCGGAGAAACTTAAATCACCGGAACATAACATTAAAATTCTATATGGAATATTTAAAGCCTGCAAAATATCTTCGGCATCTTTAACGAGTAATTCCAATTCATCGTAGGATGATTCAGGTTTTACAAATTTGACCATCTCGACTTTATTGAATTGATGAACTCGCAAAAATCCTTTTGAATCTTTTCCGTAAGAACCGGCTTCTCTTCTAAAGCAGGCAGAGTAACCAACATATTTTATCGGCAATTCTTTTTCATTAAGGATTTCATCACGATGAATATTTGTGATCGGCACTTCCGCAGTTGGAATTGCATACAATCCATCTTTTTCAATAGTGTACATATCTTCTTCCATTTTGGGAAGTTGGCCGGTTCCTCTTAATGATTCTTTGTTTACAAGAAATGGTGGAAAAATTTCTGAGTAGTTGTGATTCTGTAAATGAAAATCCAGCATAAAGTTAATCAGTGAACGTTCAAGAGTTGCGCCTTTACCTTTGTAAACAGGAAAACCGGAACCGCTTATTTTTGCGCCGCGTTCAAAATCAAGTATGTTTAGTTTTTTACCAAGTTCAACGTGATCCATTGGTATAAAATCATTTTCAAATTTAAATCCTTCTGGCAACCAGCGTCGTACTTCAACATTTTCTTCAGCAGATTTTCCAACCGGAACAGATGAGTGCGGAAGGTTAGGAACGAATCTTAAAATTGTATCAATTTCTTCTTCGATTGTTCTTAGCTTTCCATCATATTCAGCGATTTCATCGCCAACTCTTTTCATTTCGGCAATAATTTCTGTGGCATCCTGTCCGGATTTTTTCATTTGTCCGACTTGCTGAGAAACAGAATTACGTTTTGATTTCAATTCATCAGCGTGAGCAATAATATCTCTGCGTTGTTTATCAAATTCAAGAAGTTCATCAATACGATTCTTCTCATTCTTGTTTGCAATACCTTGTTTTACTTTTTCAGGATTTTCACGAATAAGTTTTATGTCTAACATTTTCTCCTCTTTAAGAATAGAACACGGATAACGCAGATTACGCGAGTCCCCGCGGATTATTTAATCTGTGGAAATCCGTTTTATCCGTGTCATCCGCGTTCTATTGCGATTTTACTTTACTACTATATTATAAATTTTATTTTTTACGAATATTTCTTTTACAATTGTTTTACCATCGGTGAACTTTGTTACTTTTTCATCAGCAAATACAAGTGGTTTAACTGCATCTTGTTCGCTATTCATTGGAGCAGAAATAGTTGCACGTAATTTACCATTAACCTGAACCGCAATGTTAACTGTATCCTCAATCAATGCGTCTTTATCAACTTCAAACACAACCGGATTTTGAAAGATAGATTTTTCATTCCCAATTATCTGCCAGCACTCTTCCCCAAGATGAGGTGCAACCGGCGCAAGCATCGAAGCAAATCTTTGCAAAACGTAACTCTGAATTTCTTTACTGCAATTTTCAAGAACTTTAAGTTCGTTTATCAACTCCATTAAAGAAGCTATTGCAGTATTAAATCTAAAATGTTCAATCTCTTCACCAAACTTCTTTAGTGTCTGATTTAATTTGCGATAAACTTTTTTCTCATTTTCTGATAAAGTAGAAATATCATATTTATCTTTTGCGGAAGCTTGCTTGATAATATCGGAATACTGATTAAACAATTCATAACTACGAATTACAAAACGCTCAACGCCGGAAATTCCTTTATCACTCCAATCACCGCCCTGATCATACGGACCCATAAACATTAAGTACATTCTAAAAACATCTGTGCCGTACTTAGAAGTAAACTCATCTGGATTTACAACATTACCGCGCGACTTAGACATCTTTGTGCCATCTTTTGTGATAACACCTTGATGAACAAGTTTTGCAAATGGTTCATCACTGTTAACCAAACCGATATCTCGCAAAAACTTGTGAAAGAATCTTGCGTAAAGAAGATGCATAACCGAATGTTCTTTGCCGCCAACGTACATATCAACCGGCGCCCATTTATTTGCAAGCTCTTTGTTGAAAGCAGATGAAGAAATTTTTGGATCAAGAAAACGTAAATAATACCATGAAGAATCTACAAAGGTATCCATAGTATCTGGATCACGTTTAGCATCTGTTCCGCACTTTGGACATTTTATATTTATATACTTTTCATTTCTTGCAAGTGGAGATTCGCCGCCAAGTTTAAAATCAACATCGTAAGGAAGTTTAATTGGCAATTCGTTCTCATCAACAGGAACTTCACCGCAAGTTGGGCAGTGAATAATTGGTATCGGTGTTCCCCAATAACGTTGACGGGAAATTAACCAATCGCGTAAACGATAATTTATTTTTCCTTTACCGAAATTATTTTCTTCAAGGTATTTTATTACCTGAGTTATTCCTTCATCAGATCGTACGCCATTAAACAGAACGGAATTGATCATCGTACCAACTTCTGTAAAAGCAGATTTTAATTCATCATTCTCGTTTGTTCCGTCCTGCAAAATTACTTTGCGCATTGGAAGCTTAAACTTTTTAGCAAACTCAAAATCTCTTTCATCGTGAGCAGGAACAGCCATAACGCAACCAGTTCCGTATGTGATAAGTGCATAGTCAGCAATCCAAACTGGAATTTTTTCTCCATTAACAGGATTGATTGCAAACGCTCCGGTTGGAACTCCTGTTTTTTCTTTTACTGTTGATGTTCGCTCTATTTCGGTGAGTTTTTTTGTTGATTCGCGATACGCATCGACTCCAGCTTTAAATTCTGGTTTTGTAATTTTATCAACCAGAGAAAGTTCTGGTGCTAGTACAACATAAGTAACGCCAAATAATGTATCAGGACGAGTTGTAAATACTTTTATTTCATCATCGTTACTACCAACAATTTTAAAATTAACTTCTGCACCTTCGCTTTTTCCAATCCAGTTTTTTTGTTTTAAAATTGTTTCATCAGGCCAATCAATTTTATTGTGTCCATCAAGAAGTTGTTCTGCATAATCGGTAATCTTAAAAAACCATTGATAAAGATTTCTCTGAATGACAGTTGTCCCGCAACGCTCGCAGCATCCATCAACAACTTGTTCATTTGCAAGTACAGTTTGATCTTTTGGACACCAATTTACAGGAGCATTTTTTCTATAGGCTAATCCGCGTTTGTACATTTGAAGAAAAATCCACTGATTCCATTTGTAATATTCGGAAGCGCAAGTCATTAACTCCGCATCCCAATCATACATACAACCCATTTTTTTAAGCTGCTCACGAATGTCATCAATATTTTTTATTGTGCTGTCTTGCGGATGAATTCCTGTTTTGATTGCGTAACCTTCTGCCGGCAAACCAAATGCATCGTAACCAATCGGCTCAAAAACATTATATCCCTGGAGTTTTTTAAAACGTGCCCAGCTATCTGTCGGTCCGTAATTATACCAATGCCCGATGTGAAGTTTTGCACCGGAAGGATAAATAAACATTACAAGCGTATAAAGTTTTTTATCTGTTTTTGAAAGATCAGTTTTGTAAGTTTTATTATCTTCCCAAAACTTTTGCCATTTAGATTCTATTTCTGTAAAAGGATAACGCATTTTTTATATTATAATTGTTGAAAAATGAAGCCAAATTTAGCTATTTGAGAAGGGAATTCAAATTAAGTGAAATAGGTATAATTCTAGAAATAAGTATCAAAAACTTGATTTAATTTTCTTCGCTGATAAAAATAGAGGTAAATTTGAAAAGTTAATTTTATCACATAAGGTACAAAAATGGAAAAAACAGTTATTAAAGAATTCTTAAAACATATTCAGCTTTTTAAAGGATTGAATGATTCACAACTAGAGGCAATTTGCGAAAAAGTTAAGGTTGAAAATTTCCCAATTAACAGCATGGTATTTAATGAAAATAATATTCGTCAGAATCTTTTTTTGATATACGAAGGCGAAGTAGAATTATTTAAACGAACTCCATATGGTGGAGAAAAAAGATTATCAATATTCAGCAAATACGATTTTATAGGCGAAGGCGCTTTAATGGATGATTCACCTCATTCAACTTCTGCACGAGCAACAATCAATTCTGTCATTGTCACTCTTTCACGAGATAATTTTAAAGAATTAATGAAAGAACAAAATGAAACTGCACTTGCAATACTTTCAAGTATCGGAAGAGTTATTTCAAGAAGAATGAGCGCCTCTAACACTCGTGTTATAAATGTTGCTGCACAATATCAATCCGGCAGAACACGAAATGAACACGATTTACTTGGCGATAGAGCGGTTCCGCACGAATATTATTATGGAGTACAAACTTTGCGTGCACTTGAGAATTTTAATATTAGCGGAGTTACTCTTAGTTTTTATCCGGTGTTGATCGAAGCACTTGCTATGGTAAAGAAAGCTGCGGCATTAGCTAACAATGAGCTTGAGCTTCTATCCAAACCGATTACAGATGCAATTGTACAAGCCTGCGATGAAATAATGAATGGAAAGTTTCACTCGCACTTTGTTGTTGATATGATTCAGGGCGGTGCCGGGACCTCAACAAATATGAATGCAAATGAAGTGATTGCAAATCGCGCTCTTGAAATTTTAGGATATGAAAAAGGCGATTATCAACATTGTCATCCAAATAATCATGTTAACCTTTCTCAATCTACAAATGATGCATATCCAACTTCTGTAAAGATTGCGCTTATTAATTCAAACAAAAAACTTACAGAAGTGCTTCTGGAATTAGTACAATCATTTAGAAATAAAGCAAAAGAATTTTCCCAGATAATTAAAATGGGAAGGACACAGTTGCAGGATGCTGTGCCTATGACACTTGGACAAGAATTCGAAGCTTATGCTGTAATGCTGAATGAAGAAGTCCAACGTCTTGAACAAAATGTAAAGCTTTTTCTCGAAGTTAATATGGGTGCAACTGCAATAGGAACAGGAATTAATTCTCATCCAGATTATTCTGAAACAGTTATTAATCATTTAGGTGATGTTACTGGTTTAAGCATTGTGCTCGCGGATAATCTTGTTGAAGCCACTCAAGACACCGGTGCGTTTATAATGTATTCATCAGCGGTAAAAAGATTGGCAGTTAAACTTTCAAAAATATGTAATGATTTACGTTTACTTTCATCAGGTCCGCGAACTGGAATTCACGAAATTAATCTTCCACCTATGCAGCCTGGTTCATCTATAATGCCGGGAAAAGTAAATCCGGTTATTCCGGAAGTTATGAATCAAATTGCATTTAAAGTTATTGGAAATGATTTAGCTGTTACAATGGCTGCTGAAGGCGGACAACTTGAGCTTAATGTTTTTGAACCACTCATCGTGCAAAGTTTATTTGAATCAATTGAAATGCTTAAGAATGGAATGATGACGCTTAGAGTTAGGTGCATTGATGGAATTACAGCAAATGTGGATAGGTGCAGAGAGCTTGTTGAAGGGAGTATTGGAATTGTAACGGCATTAAATCCTGCTCTTGGTTATGAGACTTGTACAAAGCTAGCTAAAGAAGCACTCGATACAAAACGTGGAGTCTATGAATTGGTACTAGAGAAAAAATTATTATCAAAAGCTGAGTTGGATGATTTATTAAAACCTGAGAATATGATTAAACCAAGATAGAATAAGCAAGTCATTGTGAATCCCATCGGGACGAAGCAATCTATCATTTCTGATTGAGATTGCTTCGTTCTCCCAAAGGGATGCCTATGGCAGAAGACTCACTCGCAATGACGAAACAAAACAAACTAACCAGTAGAAAAAATATCTTGTGGTTTTTCTTATATAAAATCTAATCCTCAATTTTATACTAACCTACTAATTGCTCTCGTCAATAATTTCAAATTAGTCTAAATGAATAATAAAAAAGTATAACATTTGTTCATTATGCAATAAATGTATAGTTTTCAATTACTTCTCGATGCTTGAGCGGCATAAATAATTTTTAAAAATTAAATTAAGTAAGAAACCTGATGTTTAGATTAATTTGTACCTGCCAAGAAATTTATAATACATCAATCATTTATTTTTTTATAGTTAGTATTCTCATCACCGCTATTACTTTAACAATTTTGTTTTGAAATAATTAAATGATAAGAATTGATAAAAACATACTGCATCTTATTAGCATTTTTTTCTTATTGATATCTGTAACAACAGCACAGAATAAATACTACGATTACAAAAATAATACTCAACCATTATCAAGATACTTCAGTGCAAAAGAATACAATGCCGGTTCAAATAATTGGTGTATTGCCCAGGATAAACGTGGTATCATGTATTTTGGCAATACACAAGGACTTTTAGAATATGATGGAAGTACCTGGCGTAAAATAGAAACGCCTTATTCATCTGCAGTTCGCTCAATTGATGTGGATGATAACGGAAGAGTTTATGTTACCGCCTCTCTGGATTTTGGATATCTTGAACCGGATTCGATAGGGCAATTAAAATATATATCGCTAAAAAAACAGCTTGATAAAGTTCGTAAGATCCCAAAAGAATTCTGGGATGTTATAGTAAACTCACAAGGTGTTTTCTTTAAAACACCGGATGAAATTATCAGGTGGGATGGTAAAGATTTTAAAATCTGGGATTCCGTTTATGCTTTTAGATTGTACAAAATTGGTGATGATATTTATTCCCGTAACCAGGGAAAGGGTTTAATGAAAATTGATGGCGACTCTATTTTTGTTATCCCCGGGGGTGAATTTTTTTATGACACTGGAATATTTGATATGCTTACTCTTACATCGCCTTATCAAAATAATCCAGCTAAAATTCTACTTACCACCAACTATAGTGGACTATTTATATATGATGGGAAAAAAGTTTTACCTTTCAAAACAGAGATAGATGAATTTCTGATAAGAAGCCAGGTATATAATGCTTGCATTTTGGCTAATGGAAATATTGCACTTGCAACACAACGTGGAGGAGTTGCAATTATTGATAGACTTGGTAAACTAGTTAAAATATTAAATCAAAATTCCGGTCTGCCAACAAACGTTGCTTATGACGTTTATCCTGATAAACTTGGTGGTTTATGGATAGCAACAAATGAAGGAATTGTGTTTAATGAAGTATGCTCACCTTTATCGATAATACCTTCTGAAGGATTGATTAGGAGTCAAATCATTTCAATTATTCGTTATGACAATAACTTGTACGTGAGTAATGCATTGGGAGTGATGAAATTAGACAATGGTGAAAACAAGTTTAAAATTGTTAAAGGCAGCAACAAACCCGCCTATCAGCTAATTAATTTTAATGGATATTTATTAGCCGCTACAAATTCGGGACTTGAAATTGTTAAAGGAAATAAATTTGTATATAACATTGACCCAAACTCCATTAATTCTATAGTTCCCTCTAAACTCTTTAACGATGTATTCTACTTTGGAAACAGAAAAAATTTTGGATTTGTAAAATTAGAACAGGGTAACACCCCAATCACAAAAAGCATTAATGAAATAAAAGGCGAAATTAATTATATCGTCGAAGATTCAGACAGCACTTTATGGATAATGGTTTACGAACAACCTATTGCACATATAACAACTAAGTTTAAAGGTTTTGATCTAGGCTTTGGGAACGAAAGTCTTAAAATTGAAAACTATTCAGAAACGAGTGAACTGATTGACAATTACTGGCAACCATTTAATTTTGAGGGGAGATTATTGTTAGCCAGCGATAAAGGGATCTTTAAATTTGATAGAATTATAAACGGTTTTATCCCTGATTCTATTTTTGGCGCTGAATTTACTTCCCCAAATCAAATTATTACTGTACTTGAAAAAAGCAGCACCGGAGGCTATTGGATTTTAGCTGAAGTAAATAAAAAATTTCATCTTGGTAAAGCATTACTGCAAAAAGATGGAAGATATAAATGGAAACCAATGCCAATTTTTCAGAGATTGGAACTTGATGATGTTGATGTAATTTATCCGGATTATAATCCGGTTACTGGCAAAGAGGTATTATGGATAAGCACAAAAGAGGGAATAGTATATTATGATCCTGAAGTTTCCGAAAATTCAAATATTCCATTTTCAGTTTTGATAAGAAAAGCAATTGTGCATAATGATTCTATCGTTTATGGAGGTACTAAAACATTATCAAACGCAAAACAATATGTTGTAATTCCGTTCTCTGAAAATAATATTCGATTTGAGTTTTCTGCTACTAGTTATGAAAAATCAGATGCAAATTTATATCAATATTATCTAGAGGGAATTGATAATGAATGGTCAGATTGGACAACTGAAACAAAGAAAGATTACACAAATTTATCCGGAGGCACTTATAATTTTAGGGTTCGTTCTAAAAATATATTTGGAATAATCAGCAGCGAAGAAAGTTTTAGTTTTAAAGTGCTGCCTCCGTGGTATTTGTCCTGGTGGGCATACGTTATTTATGCATTTATGTTTGTAGGAATTCTATATCAAATAAGACGTTATGAATTGCAAAGGCTAAACAAAAAACATAAACTTCAATTAGAATTGATTGAGTATGGAAAACTAAAAGAACTTGATCAATTGAAGTCTCAATTTTTTGCAAATATCTCTCACGAATTCCGCACACCGCTTACATTAATTCTTGGTCAGATTGAAAATGTAATGTCATCAGACATCGAAACAAAAGAGAAAGGGAAACTTCAAGTAGCAAACAGGAATGCAAGAAGACTTCTGACTTTAATAAATCAACTTTTAGATTTATCCAAACTTGAAGCCGGAAGTATGGAACTAAATTCAGAACAGCATAACATTGTTTCATTTCTAAAAAGTCTTTTCTATTCTTTTGAATCTTTAGCAGAGTCAAACAAAATTACTTTGCAGTTTAAAACGGAACAGGAAAAAATTCCGGTTGTTTTCGATCCGGACAAAATGGAAAAGATTTTTTACAATCTTATCTCGAATTCATTCAAGTTTACTTCTGTACAGGGCGAAATAAAAGTTTCTGTAAAAATTGTAGAATCCTCATTTGTAGAAATCAGCGTAAAGGATTCCGGAATTGGAATTCCTGCTGATCGCATTTCTCATATCTTTGATCGTTTCTACCAGGTTGATAGTTCCAGCACACGCGAACACGAGGGAACCGGAATAGGTTTAGCGTTAACAAAAGAATTAGTTGAACTGCACAAAGGAAAAATATCAGTAAAAAGTATAGATGGTAAAGGGTCTGAATTTATTGTTCTTCTTCCGCTTGGAGAATTAGAAAAGGAAAAAAACCTTTCAGATAATCAGGCTGAAGATAAATTTTCTTTTGAAAAAATCAGTAATGATTCTGAAAAAACAGCAACAGAACTAGAGTCAGAAATCGGAAATCGGAAATCGAATGAAAAAGAAATTATCCTAATTGTTGAAGACAACTCTGATGTACGTTCATATATACGCGAACAACTTGAAAATGATTTCCGGGTAATTGAAGCTTGCAATGGTGAGGAAGGGATATCAATTGCACAAAATGAAATTCCTGATCTTATTATAACAGATGTTATGATGCCGAAGATGGATGGTTATCAATTCAGCAAACTGATAAGGAGTGATGCAAAATCAAGTCACATACCTATCATCATGCTAACAGCAAAGGCTTCACTCGATGACAAAATAATTGGATTGGAAACAGGTATCGATGACTATCTGACAAAACCTTTCAGCGCAAAAGAACTTAAAGTGCGAGTAAAAAATTTAATCTTTCAGCGTAAACAGTTAAGAAAAAGATTCAGTCAAGCAACAGTTATAAAACCAAGCGATGTATCTGCTGTATCAGTTGATCAGGTATTTATAGAAAAAGCAATCAAAACTATTGAGTGTAATTTTGAAGATGAATTGTTCGGGATTGAAAAACTTGCTGACAGTATGAATATGAGTGTCTCTCAGCTTAACAGAAAATTAAACGCACTTGTCGATCAGCCTGCCGGACAATTAATTAGATCACTGCGATTACAAAGAGCTTCTGATTTATTAAAACAGAATTACGGAACAGTTGCTGAAATTTGTTACAAAGTCGGTTTTAACGACCAGGCGTATTTTTCCCGCGCATTTAAAAAACAGTTTGGGGTTTCTCCCTCAGAGTTTAAGAAAAGTGAATAATAAGTGTTTTGAGTTATAGAATCTGGGATTGGGAGATATTGAGAACTGGAGTTCCCAATACAATTCTCTAAAATCAGATGATTTTTAATATCACTACTTTTCATATTCTGCTCTCCTAAAAAAGCTAAAAACCATTCCATACAAATAAATTCCTTTCTTAAAAGGCAAAAACCTTAAATCAGCTCAAAAGTCCAAACAATTGCGTGAATAGTACAAGATACCGCCTCACATTTCGAATACCTTTGCATCGTCATTTTTCAAATTCAATAAAATACAAAGATTAAAATTTGTGATTATCCTGAAATCAAAAGGCATCTTTAGCGAAAATGGTAGGATTATACTTGATTCCCGCAAGGATGTTCTGTGGCAAGATTTAAGTGAAAAAACTGCACCTAAACTGCCTGAAGGAATAAATGTTGAGATTTCAATTTCTTTTGATGAGAATATTTTTCTTAAAGGTATAAACGGAATAGTTTGGGCAACTTATGATCCTCGTCAGGCTGAAGTAATTCAGAATACTCTTTTAGTACAAAACATTGAGTCAGAAGTGAACAGGATAGAAATAGATTCTGACAACCTTATTACAATAAAAATCTTAAACACCAAAGATATTAACCCGGTTATAGAGTTTATCTGGAAAAGCGAAAGTGGATTAAGGTTGAAACCGGACTGGGTTTATCCTGCAGGTGAAATTAATAAAAGTTTTGAGCTTTGGCTAAGCGGACATTAAATGGTTGACAATTTATTTATTGACAAAATATTTGAGGTAAGATATGATGTATTTAAATCCAATTCTATTTGTGATTTTAATCTGCAGTTGTTTATCTGCTTCCATTAATGCACAAAGTGAAAGCATAAACATTTATGCTGTAAAAAATTTTGAAAAATCTTTTCCTTCTAATATTACAGATTGGGACAGTTATGAAAAATTATATATGGATTCGTACAGTGAGGGTACATTAAAATCCGGCAAACTTGGTCTTACAACAGATGAGATTTTTGGGAAAGCAATGATTTATGAGTTTGGCAATTTTAATATTCATCTTGTCATAACTTCTGATTCTACTCTCTACCTGAGGAATAATAAAACAGGTCAGAATGTAAACGAAAAAATGTCAAGTATTCATATTGATGAATACACAATGTTTACATCGTTTGTTGATGCTGATAATAATTTTGTAACAATGCTCTCGGACTTTGAAAATGGGAAAACCTCAGCCTTCTTTTACAAGGATGATGCTAGTGTAACTTCATTTTCAGGATCAATTATAATGAAAAAATAAGTATTCAATAAGAGTTCAATCAATAACCAAAAAGGAGCTAGTGCTATGAAGTACTCAATAATTCTTTCTTTCTTATTCATTCTTTTTTTTGCCGGTGCAAAAGAAATGATTGCACAAGCGCCACAAGGCAATGCTGTTTTAGTATCAAATTATGAAAGAGCATTTCCTGTGGACGGTTCAATGGCAGAGTTCGATTCTCTCACTCATCAATTTCAAACTAAAGTATGGGACAAAAATCCGCTTGTTATTAGTCATAAAACAGTTCGCCATTGGTGGGGACATGATAACAGAGATGTGATTGAGATTACGGAAATCAAAACCTGGGAAGACATTCCGAAAGCAATGCAGAAAAACAATGAACTGTTCATGGAAGCATGGTCAACAAAAGATGCGCGGGATAAATTTAATAACGCTTATAATAAATACTTCTCCGGTAAACATTCAGATGAAATTTATCAGGAAGTAAAGTTTGGCAAGTAATATTTAATTTTTTTTAATATCATAAATCAAAAGAGGCTCAAATGAAACAACTCAATCTGGTTCTTTTACTCGCAACAATATTTACTTTTATTATTTCTGATCAAATTATGGCTCAGGAAAGATCCTATACAGCAGGAAGTGTTTGGGATATTTCACTAATTAGAACTAAAGCTCCTTACTTTGATGACTATATGAACAACCTTAACAATGGCTGGAAAAAAGTTATGGATGAAGCCAAGAAACAAGGAATAATTTTATCATACATGGTGCTTACGCAAAGCCCAAATGATACTGAGGATTGGGATCTTGCACTTTTAATTGAGTATAAAAATATGGCTGCATTTGATGGGCTAAGAGAAAAAATGGAAAAAATTCAGACTGGTCTGTTCGGTAGTGAAGAAACCATTAAAAACTCAGCTGTAAAAAGAAATGAACTAAGAGAAATGCTTGGCAGTAAACTAGCTCGCCAGCTTTTGTTTAAATAGATCGTCTGCTTTAGTTCAAAGATACAGTGCGTATTCAATAGTTACATAAAAAAATTATTATATAAAAAGGAATCTCTATGAAAAAGTTATTTTCAGTATTTACTACTTTATTTGTAGTAATAATCTTAGTCGGTAGCACATCTGCACAAGAATGGTCTGCTGAACAAAAAGCTGTTTGGGCTGGTGTAGAAAAATATTGGGAAATAAATAACAATGATCCTCTAGCGGATCTAAAATACTTTGATGATTCATATCTCGGTTGGTCATATGAGAGCGAGACTCCCGGGACAAGAGATGGTGTTGTTAAATTCAAAAAATACTTCTCCACAAAACAAAAACAAATGTTCAATGTATTAACACCTGCCAGAATATGGGTTAATGGGGATTTTGCATTCGTGCACTACTACTACGCTCAGGTATCCGAAGACAAAGATGGTAAATCAAATGCTGAAAAAGGACGTTGGACGGATATCTTAATGAAAAAGAATGGTACCTGGATGCTAGTTGGTGACCACGGCGGCGAAATTAAAAATGATGATTAGTAATAAATAAGTTAAAATTATTTAAGTGAATGGGCAGTGCAATATCTGCCTGTTCTAATCATTTATATTAAATAGAAAGGCAAGAAATGGCACATATATTAATTCATCACAAAATTGAGGATTACAGCAAATGGAAACCAGCATTTGATGATCATGCAAGTTATAGAGCAGAGAATGGTTCTATGGGTGGAAAAGTATTTAGGAACGCAGATAATCCTAATGATATTTTTGTTCTTCTGGAGATAAATAGTCTTGAGAATGCTAAAAAGTTTGTTTCATCAGTTGATACACAAAAGGCAATGAAAAATGCAGGCGTGGTTGGCATGCCCGATATTTACTTCGTTGAGGAAATAGCTGAAACATCTAAATAAATAAACTTATTCAATAAAGTTCCATAAAGATGAAAAATATCGTGGATTGTCATTCCCAACCTTATTGGGAATCTCATTATTAGCTGTTGTTCAAGTTATTGCCCTATGTAAAAATTCTAATACAAACCTTAAGGAAGACTATGAAAAAAATAATTATCTCTTTAGTCCTGCTAACGTCCTTCATATCATTAAGTCCATCTTTTGCTATAAACAACAAGCCGGCAAAAGAAAAGAATGTTGAGATTGTTCAAAATTTGTACGCAGCTTTTGCAAAAGGTGATGTACCTTCAGTGTTGCAAAAATTTGATCCAAAAATTGTTTGGAATGAAGCAGAAAATTTCCCCTACGCTGATGGAAATCCATACATTGGTCCTCAAGCTGTTCTCGAGGGTGTGTTTGCAAGACTAGGTGCAGAGTGGGAATATTGGAACCTAACTGAACAAACTTACTATGAAGCTAATTCAGGAGAAATAATTGTGACCGGTCGCTACAAAGCAAAAAACAAGATTACCAGCAAAGAAATAAATGTTCAGTTTGTTCATATGTGGACACTTAATGATGGACTTGTTACAAATTTTCAGCAGTATGCTGATACCTATCAAACAGTTGAAGCAATGAAGTAGAAAATAAAAATCATTTCAAAAAATTAACGGCAAGGATCTGGTTAAATGAAGCAACTAATAAACATAATTCTCAAATTAGTTTTTAGCGAAACTCAAAAGTTTACAAAGTTTGTTTTAACATTACCAAAACTTTAATTACAAAATTTATTGAAAACGCGGACAAATGATTTTATACAAACAAAATTTATCAGTAGTGATACTGTCGTTTTTTTTCGCATCAATTTCGTTTTGCCAAAATGAATATTATGACTATAGTAGTGTTACTCAACCTTTTTCAAAATACTTCAGTCCAAAAGAGTATAATGCCAGCGCAAGCAATTGGTCTATTGCACAAGATAAAAGAGGCATTATGTACTTTGGTAATTCAAGCGGACTCTTAGAGTTTGATGGCTCATCCTGGCGGGAAATAAAAATACCATTTTCAGCACTCGTACGTTCAATTGCAATTAATAACAGCGGGAAAATATTTATTACGGCAGGATCTGATTTTGGATATCTTAAACCGGATTCTGTTGGTGAGTTAAGATTTATTTCTCTAAAGAAACAATTGAATAAAGTCAGGAAAATCGAAAAAGAATTTTGGGATGTAACTGCAAACTCTAAAGGTGTTTTCTTTAAAACACCTGATGAAATTATTAGATGGGATGGAAAAGATTTTAAAATTTGGGATTCTGTTTATGCTTTTAGATTATACAATATTGGTGATGATATTTATTCCCGTAACCAGGGAAGAGGGTTGATGAAAATTGATGGTGATTCAATTTCCGTTATTCCTGATGGTGAATTTTTTAGTGACACTGGTGTTTTTGATATGCTGCCGCTGTTGCAACCGGAAAAAAATAATCCGGACAAAATTCTGATTTCCACCAGCTATAGTGGATTATTTATTTATGATGGTAAGAAAAATATTCCTTTTAAAACTGAGATAGATGAATTTCTATTGACAAATCAGGTATATAATGCTTGCATTTTGATTAATGGTAATATTGCAATTGCAACACAGCGTGGCGGAGTTGTTATAATTGATCGGAATGGTAAGGTTGTTAAATTCTTAAACCAAAATTACGGACTACCGACAAATGTTGCTTATGATGTTTACCCTGATAAGCTTGGTGGATTATGGATTGCAACCAATGAAGGTATTGTTTTTAGCGAAACAGATTCACCGATTTCTATCATTCCTGCTGAAGGACAATTAAGAAGTCAAGTTACTTCAATAACTAGGTTTGAAAATAAAATCTACGCAGCTAATGATATTGGTGTATTGGTTCTTGATCATGGAAAATCAAAATTTGAACTGATCAAAGGAAGTAATAAACCAGCTTACCAGTTACTTAATTTTAACAATTACCTGTTTGCTGCAACTAATTGGGGATTAAGAACCGTTAAAGGAAATCTGTTTGATATAGAACTTGATCCGGAATCAATTAGTTATCTTAACCCTTCTTCACATTTTCCTGATTTAATTTATTTCGGGGGAATTGGATATTTGGGAATAGTTAAAGTCGAAAGTGGAAAATCACCGGTTGTTAAAACTATAAAACTTTCAACCGATGAAATCGGTTCAATTGTTGAAGATAGTGACAGCTCTTTGTGGATATTGCGGGTTGATGGACCAATCGCTCATATCAAAAATAAACTGAAAGGTTTTGAATCAGGTTTTGGAAGTGACAATATTCAAATTGACAATTACACGGAGGTCGGCGGGCTTCCGGGTAGTTACTGGTCACTCTTTAGTTTTGAGGGAAGGTTTCTGCTCGGCACGGATAAAGGAATTTATAAGTTTGATAGTAAAAACAAATCATTCATACCTGATTCAATATTTGGTACGGAGTTTACTACTCCCGAATACTCTATTTCATTTATAATAAAAAGTAATAAAGAAGGATATTGGATATTAGCTGAAGTTAAAGATCATTACCAGCTTGGAAAAGCATTGCTCCAAAAAGATGGTAAGTACAAATGGATTCCCGAACCACTTTTTCAAAGAATGGATATTAATGATGTAAATACAATCTATTCTGATTATGATCCCGCAGCTAACACAGAAATTTTATGGATAAGTACGAGTGGAGGATTGATTTATTATAATCCTGAAATCAAAAAAAATCTTGAAATTCCTTTTTCGGTTTCAATAAGGAAAGCAATTGTTACAAATGATTCATTGGTATTTGCCGGAAATAATACCATTTCCGGAAGCGGCTATAAGGTTAAAATCCCATTTTCACAAAATGATATTCGTTTTGAATTTTCTGCGTTGAGTTATGAAAAATCAGAAGCAAATCAATATCAATATTATCTTGAAGGGAGTGAAGATGGTTGGTCTGATTGGACTACGGAAACAAAGAAGGATTACACAAATCTTTCCGGCGGCAATTATACTTTCAGAATCCGAGCAAAAAATATTTACGGCGTAATCAGTTCCGAAGATAGTTTCAGTTTTAAAGTTTTACCACCATGGTATTTATCATTGTGGGCATATTTACTTTACACATTCATGGCAATTCTTGGAATATTTATGATCGATAGAATTATGCGGCGTAAAATTATTAACCGTGAACGAGACAGAGCGAAGTTGCGTGAAGCTGAATTAATTAAAAAGCAAGCTCAGGAGCTTGAAACAGTTGATAGGTTAGTAAAAGTAATTAACAATGCTGAAGATCTTGAAAAATTATTTAAATCACTTCTTGAGCAAACTGTAAATTTCATTCCTCAAGCTGAAAAAGCTGCGATCTTTTTGCTGGATAGGAACAGCAACCAGTTTAATGTTGCATTTACAACCGGTTATGAAGTTAAAGATCTGGATAAAATTTCATTTTCCCATGAAGAATTAAAAAGAAGATACACTGAAACGTCTCATGAAATTGAAAAGGGAATTTTTATAGTCAGTAATACAAAAAAATTATACGCTGATGATAAACTTTCCGTTTTCAGTAAACCAAGTTCCATGCTTGTAATGGAAGTTGAATGGGATGGCAAACCTGAGGCTTACGTTGTGTTTGATAGTTTTTCGGGTGAAAATGCATTTGACCCATCCACAGCCAGAATATTGCACAGGTTCCGTGAACACGCTGTTTCAGCTATTTCGAAAGCGCAATCGTTAAAAATACTTCAGGAAAAAAATGAAGAAATAATTAAAACCCAGGAGAAACTTATCACACAGGAAAAGCTTGCATCATTGGGTGCGCTTACAGCCGGCATTGCACACGAAATAAAAAATCCGCTAAACTTTGTAAATAATTTTTCTGAAGTGAGCCGTGAACTATTGGATGAGATGAAAACAGAGTTGATCAATAATAACACAAAAGAAGCAATGGAATTATTTGAAAGTCTTGATCAAAACCTTGAAAAAATAAACATACACGGTAAACGCGCAGATTCAATAGTAAAAGGAATGCTTCTTCATTCAAGAGGTACTTTGGGAGAGAAGGTGCCCACAAATATTAACGATCTTCTTGATCAGTATGTTGCTCTTGCATATCACGGTATGAGAGCACAGGATAAAGAATTCAATATCAAGATTGTAAAAGATTTTGATCACTTCCTAGATAAGATAAATGCTGTTCCGCAAGATATCAGTAGAGTATTTTTGAATATAGTTAACAATGCCTGTTATGCAGCTAATGAAAAGAAACAGAAAGCTGGAAGTGATTTTTCGCCTACCTTATTAGTTTCAACTAAACAACTACAACACAATGTTGAAATAAGGATACGTGATAATGGAAATGGAATACCCGAATCCGTAAAAGAGAACATTTTTAATCCATTCTTTACTACTAAACCAACAGGTGCGGGCACAGGACTTGGGCTTTCGATAAGCTACGATATTATTACCAAAGAACACAATGGTGAATTGAAAGTTGAAACCAAAGAAGGTGAGTTTACGGAGTTTATTATTATTCTACCCAAAATTTAAAGAGGTTATATGAATTTATTAGTTGTTGATGATGAAATTGATGTTCAGTTTTTATTTCAACAAAAATTCCGAAAAGAGATTAAAGCAGGTAAAGTGTTGATTAAATATGCACCCAATGGAACTTCGGCTCTTGAAGTAATTGATTCAATTGAAAATAAAACAGATTTTTTAATCTTAACAGACATTAATATGCCCGAAATGAACGGGATAGAGCTTCTTAAAAGAATAAAAAATAAATATCCTGAGTTAAAAGTTTTTATGATTACCGCATATGGAGATGAGCAGAATTATAATGCTGCAAAAGACTTTGGGGCTGAGGATTATTTTACAAAGCCACTGCAATTTGAATTATTAAAAGAAAAACTTAATCATAATGCAAGCTGAAAAAGAAAAAGTGTTCTTAGCAAAAATTTTAGTGGTAGATGATGAACCGGATCTGGAATCGCTTATCATTCAAAAATTCAGGTCTAAGATTAAATCTGGCGAATATGAGTTTCTATTTGTTAGAGATGGGTCAGAGGCTTTAGAGGTGATTAAAAATAACAGTTCGATTAGTCTTGTTTTAACTGACATAAATATGCCTGTTATGGATGGGCTTACTCTTCTTTCCAAATTGAACGAATTGAATAATAACTTGTTGAGATCGGTTATTGTTTCTGCCTATGGTGATATGGAAAATATAAGAACTGCTATGAACAGAGGCGCTTATGATTTTATAACAAAACCGATTGATTTAAAAGATCTTGAAATAACAATTCAAAAATCACTTAATGAGATTGAACATTACAAAAAAGCGATGGAAAGTCATAATAAATTAATTGCATTACAACAGGAACTTGATATTGCAACAGTTATTCAGACTTCTATTTTACCAAAAACATTTCCGCCGTTTCCCGAAAGAAAGGAATTTGATATTTACGCAAAAATGATTCCTGCAAAAGAAGTAGGTGGGGATCTATATGATTTTTTTATGATAGACAAATACAGACTGGGAGTTGTAATCGCAGATGTTTCCGGAAAAGGAATTGCAGCTGCTTTATTGATGGCGGTCTGTAAAACTTTACTGAAAGCAACTGCTTACAAAGGTCTTCCCTCGGATGATGTTTTATCCGAAGTAAATAAAATTCTGGTAGATGATAGTCCATCTAATATGTTTGTAACTTTATTTTATGGAGTGCTTGATACACGCAGTGGGGCATTTGAATACTCAAACGGCGGGCATAGCCTTCCTTATTTAATTTCGTCAGAAGGAAAAGTAAAACAGCTCGAAAATATTGGCGGTCTTTTGATTGGCGCAGTTAAAGACGTTCCTTATGAATCAAGTGTTGTAATGATAAAACCGGGCGAGAGTCTATTTTTCTACACGGACGGTGTAACAGAAGCGTTCAATAGAGAAAATGAAGAGTTTGGAGAAATAAGACTGTCACAAATAATAGAAAATAAAAATAATTTGAATGCTAATGAGCTAATCAATCATGTCTTTCATGATGTTCAATCTTTTGCTAAAGGTATTGAACAGTCAGACGACATAACCTGCCTTGCTTTAAAATATTGTGCAAAATAGAATTTTTGCAATTCTTCTGTCAAGATATTTTTATTAAGTATTTAAATCAAACTTACCCGCAGTACTTATAATGACTAGGGTGGCTTTGTCATTATTTTTGTACAAACGGGTAAATTCTTTGCGGAAAAAGTATTAGTAAATCCGCAATTGCTATTTAATTAAACCAGAAAATTTTTTCGCACCATAAATTAATCTCACATTTTTTTAGTGTAAGTTAAATTATTTCAAGTCTTTCCATTAAGTTTGAAGTAACGAAAATAAAAATTGTGGAATTATGGAATCAGTTTTTGATCAATATTTTTATCCCGACTCAATTTGCATTGTTGGTGCATCCTCCAAACCCAAAAGTCTCGGCTACGAATTAACGAAATCAGTAAAACAATATGGATATACAGGCGATCTTGCACTTGTAAATCCAAAAGCAGATGAGATTCTTGGATTTAAATGTTATCCAACTATAAGCTCGATAGATTATAGAATCGATCTTGCAATCGTTATGGTACCAAAACAATTTGTTGAAGAAACAATTAAAGAATTGATTGCCAAAAAAACTCAAGCAATTATTCTTATCACTGCAGGATTTAAAGAAACTGGTGAAGATGGCGCTGAAGCAGAGAAAAGAATTTTACAGATCATTCGTGATTCAAATGCACGTTTAGTCGGACCAAATTGTATGGGAATTATCAATGCGATTCCTTCCATTAAAATGAATGCAACGTTTGTTGCAGAAGAACCAAAAACAGGAAGCATGGCTTTCTGTTCGCAAAGCGGTGCGATTGGTGCTGCAGTATTGAATTCATTGCGCGAAACAGATATTCGTTTTGGGCAATTTATAAGTGTTGGCAACAAAGCAGATGTAAACGAAAATGATTTATTGGAATACTGGCAAAATTGTAATGATGTTGGAGTAATAACATATTACTTAGAAAGTTTTGTTGATGGTGAAAAGTTCATTAAATATTTTATTGATGATGAAATTACAAAACCAGTTATTGTACTTAAAGGTGGTAGAACTTCAAGCGGAATAAAAGCTGCTTCATCACATACAGGAGCACTTGGAAGCAGTGATAAAGTTGTTGATGCAATATTAACTCAATTCGGAATTATTCGCGCTGATGATTTAAACGATATGTTTAACACTGCAAAAGGTTTTGAAGAATTTCCAACGCCAAAAGGAAATCGTGTTGCAGTTGTTACTAATGCCGGCGGACCAGCAATCTTGACCGTTGACACACTTGAGAAAAATAATCTTGCACTTGCTGAGTTATCAAATGAAACAAAAACAAAGTTAAAAGTAATTGTTCATCCCGAAGGAAGTGTTAATAATCCGGTGGATTTACTTCCTGGTGGAATAGCAGAACAGTTTAAAGCTGTTAATGAAATATTAATTAAGGATGAAAATGTTGATGCCGTAATTTCTGTTTTTGTGGAACCGATAATGGTAAAAGCTCTACCTGTTATCGAAGGAATAAATGATATTATATCTGAAAAACCGATTTTTCAGGTTGTAATGCCTTTACCTGAATTTTGGCAGGAATATCGAACTGAATCAAAAACAAAAAAAGCATTGTTTAGAAGACCGGAAGATCC
>JBATOT010000094.1:0-2360 GCA_049291095.1 Ignavibacteriaceae bacterium
CAACATCATAAATATCAACTTCACTTTCGAAACCAGAAAGTTGTTTTCTTAATATCGCAGATATTTCATCAGGTCTAACTTCTGCCATTTGTAATTTCCTTTATTAAATTCCTTTAGGTTAATTTAATGTAACACTGCCTTGTAAAAACTCTTTCTTCAATAATCCAAGTTGATGAATCATTGAAGCATTATAAACTGTATCACCAACCTTCGCAATAAAACCGCCAATAATATTCGTATCAACTCTGTATGTTAATCTTGCTTTCTTTTTCAGATAAGATTCAAATTGCTGCTGCAAATGATTTCTCTGTTCAGAAGTAAAATCAAAAGCTGTTGTAACATTAACTTTTACTATTCCAAGAGATTCATCTTTTAATGTTTCAAACTTCTCTAAAATCTCAGGTAGAATTTCTTCTCTTCCTTTATCGATAACAAAATTCAGAAAATCAAAAGAATCTTTACTTAACAATTTTCCAAAAACTTCTGCAAGAACTACTTTTTTAGTTTCAGCTTTTATTACAGGACTTTTGATGGCTCTAAGCAAATCATAACTTTTGCTTAAAGTTTGTGCAACCAACTCAAATTCTTCTGCAACTTTTGCAAGAATATTTTTCTCGATTGAAATATCAAGAAATGATTGAGCATATCTAATTGCAACTTTTGATGAAGCCATAATTAATTCTTAGAAATATCGCTAATGTATTTATCAACTAATTTTTTATTCTTATCAGCATCAAGATTTTCTTTCAAAATCTTTTCAGCAGCTTGAATTGAAATATCTGCGATCTGATTTTTTAATTCATCAAAAGCAGCATTTTTCTTTCTTTCGATTTCAGCAGTTGCATCACTAACAAGTTTTTGTGCCTGTTCTTTACTATCCTTAAGCAATTGCTCTTTAAGATTTTCAGCAAAAACTCTGCTTTGCTCAATAATCTTTTTAGATTCTTCTTCAGCTTTCGCAAGGCTATTCTGATTTTCTGCAAGAATCTGTTTTGCTTCGTCTTTAGCTTTTTCGGCTTGTTCAAGCGAATCTTTAATTGCGTCTTCTCTTTGTTTCAAAGAAGAAAGAATTGGCTTCCATGCAAACTTTGATAACAAGAATAAAAGCAATAAAAAGGTTAAAACAGTCCAGAACGCTAATCCGCCATTAACGGAAAGCAATCCACCACCGCCACCTTCAGTATCAGATACAACTAAAGCGACAAAAGCAAATAATGTATTTGCAATCATAATCTTCTGTTAAAATTATTTTTAGTAACTGGAGTGCAAAACACTCCATTTAATTAATTATTTACCAGCTAAGATAAAGCAGATAACTAATGCAAATAAAGAGATCCCTTCAATCAACGCAGCAGCAATGATCATTGAGGTTCTGATTGCACCAGCAGCTTCTGGTTGTCTTCCGCTTGCATCCATTGCAGCAGCAGCTAATTTGCCAATGCCTAAAGCACCGCCAAAGATTGTTAATCCAGCACCTAATCCAGCAGCTAAATATGCAAAGTCCATTAACGTTCTCCTTTAATTAGATATTATATTATAAATTATTTTTAATGATCCTGATGAACTGCCATTCCTATAAATAAGGAAGATAGCATTGTAAAAATATAAGCCTGTAATAAAGCTACTAAAACTTCAAGTCCGTATATAAATAAAGCCATAGGAATTGCAAGACCGGCCCAGCCGACACTTTGCATTACAAAAATCAAACTTATCAAAGCATAAATAACAATGTGTCCTGCTGTCATATTTGCAAAAAGACGAATTGCCAATGCAAATGGTTTTGCTAACAAACCTAAAAGTTCTACAACAGCCATAATTGGCAAAAGAAAAACTGGAACTCCGTGAGGAATTAATCCTTTAAAGTATCCAAAAAATCCGTTGTTTCTTATACCACCAAACTGAATTACAATAAAAGTGAAGATTGCCATAGTTGCAGTAACAGCTATATTGCTTGTAAATGTAGCAGTAAAAGGAATCAATCCTATAAAATTACCAAACAGAATAAAAAAGAAAGCTGTTAGTAGATACGGAAGAAATTTTTCAAATCCTTTTCCAATCGTAGGTTTAGCGATCTCATCTCTTACAAAAAGGATAAATACTTCCCAAAAATTTGTGAACCCTTTTGGGATAAGCGAAGATTTGTAGGATTTAGCAACTCTTGTCATCACAAAAAACAAAAGAGCAGCACCAATCCACATAAAAAGTACGTGGCGAGTAATTGATAAATCTAAACCAAACAATTCGAAATGTGGAAGATAAATTTTACCAATTGGTGAAAAATCGAGATAATTTCCATCCATTACGTGATGGAGAATCCAATCGCTACCTGACTCTGAGTGAGTAGTCTTTAGGCTATCAAC
>JBATOT010000095.1:0-32393 GCA_049291095.1 Ignavibacteriaceae bacterium
GTATCCATACACCGCTCCAAATAAGACTAGCTTTTAAAGTGATCTTTCCGCGTCTATGATCGGTAACATATAAATCAACAAATAGCATTACCGCAATTACTGCGGAAAATATAAACCAAAATGAATATTCAGTTATCAATCATTCTTTCATTTATTAGGGAAGAAAAACACCAACAGCAATTACTGTTGTCCACAATCCATTTTTATCGCCCTCTGCTGATTGAGTAACGTTAAAACTTCGAACGATCTTACCGGACATTTTGTAAATGTCCTCTCTTTCGCTCCAATCTTTTTCAGGATCAAATTCAACTCCTAAAGTTGATGCTAGCATCGTAGCTGCTAAGTCTTCTGCATATTCACCGCAAATTTTTTCCGGCTGTCCGTATGGGTGATGTTCCGACAAATAACCGTAAGCACTTGTGTCTGCTGGTAAAGCAACACCAAGACTTGCAGCAATTAATCTGTTAGGTTCATTTGTGGAGTTACGCGCCATAACACAGTGTGTAATTTGACCAGGAGTAATTAATTTTACTCCTTCATCAATTGAAACACGTTTACAACCGATTGGAAAAATACTGCTGACAGTTACAAGATTGCAGATTTCGATTCTTGCATTTCTTAATGCAAGTTCAAAAGAGCTTAAATACTCTTTGTGTCTTCCAACACCCTTGGTGAAAAATATTTTGGTTGGTAGATACAATTGCGTCCCTTTCTGATACTAAGTTAAATGAGTTTTATGAATTTACGTTTGCCAACTTTAAGAATCATTCCTGATTTTACAGAAATACTACTTTGAACATCGCTTATTTTTTCGCCATCGATAGAAACGCCGCCTTGAGTTAACAATCTGCGTGCTTCACCTTTTGATGGAGCGAAATTTACTAAAACAATTAAGTCTAAAATATTGATTTCTTTTTTATTCCCAACATTAAATTCTTCAATTTCATCAGGTAAACCTTTGTTGATAAAAATGTTATCAAATTCCTGTTGAGCAATTTCTGCTGCATCCTGATTATGATACATTGTAACAAGAGTTCTAGCCAGTTCACGTTTAATATCTCTTGGATTTACATTGCTATCAGATAATTGTGATTTTACTTCTGTAAGTTTTTGATTAGATACATTTGTTGCTAATTCAAAATACTGATAAATGAGATTATCCGGAATTGATAAAGTTCTTCCAAAAATCTGTGATGGTTCATCAGAAATTCCAATATAGTTATCATAGGATTTACTCATCTTTTCAACACCATCAATTCCAACTAATAATGGCATTGTTAAAATCACCTGCGGTTCAATTCCATATTCACGTTGAATATCCCTACCAACAAGTAAATTAAATTTCTGATCGGTTCCACCAAGTTCAACATCACTTTCGATCGCTACTGAATCCATTGCCTGCGCAAGCGGATAAAGAAACTCGTGAACACTTATTGGTTCACCAGCTTTAAATCTTTTTGTAAAATCATCACGTTCAATCATTCTTGCAACGGTGTATTTGGAAGCAAGTTTTATTACGTCTTCAAAAGACATTTTACCTAGCCATTCTGAATTGTAAACAATTTTAGTTTTTTGTTTATGCAGGATTTTTGATGCCTGTTCAAAATAGCTGTTACCATTTATTCTTGTAGCTTCAAGAGTAAGGGCAGGGCGAGTCGCATTTCTTCCAGATGGATCGCCAATCATACCTGTAAAATCACCAATAATTAGTATTGCCTGGTGACCAAGTTCCTGAAACTGTGCAAGTTTTCTGATCACAACGGAATGCCCAATATGTAAATCAGGTCTGCTCGGATCGCAGCCAAGTTTAATGTTTAATGGTTTAGATGTTTTTAATGATTTTTCAATTTTCTTAACAAGTTCATCTTCTGGAATTATCTCAACAACACCGCGTTTGATAACATCCATTTGCTCATTTAATGGTGGGAATTTTACTGCACTCATTTGGTAATTTTAATCTTTCAATTTTTTAATTTTTTCAAAAACAATTATTGTCATTCCCGTGAAAACGGGAATCCAGTAACTAGTTTATAGATTTCCGCTTTCGCGGAAATGACATTCTAAATCATGCTATTTACTAGGAAAATATTGAACTATTAATATTTAATTCTGCGTTCCTGATCTCTTTGAAAATCTCTTTTAGCAATATCTGCACGTTTATCATAAACTTTTTTGCCTTTAGCAAGCGCTATCTCAACCTTAACTCTGCCATTTTTGAAATAAAGTCTAAGCGGAACTAATGTTAAACCTTTTTCTTTTGTCTTGCCAATCAGTTTTCTTATTTCTGATCGGTTCATCAACAATTTTCTATCACGAGTTGGAATGTGATTATTTATGTTGCCTTGCTTGTATTCACTTATGTGCAAACTTAGCAGCCAAACTTCATTATTTTGGATTAAAGCATAGCTATCAACAAGATTTGCCTTTCCTTCACGTAAGGCTTTTACTTCAGTTCCAACTAAAACAATTCCTGTTTCAAAGGTTTGTATAATGGCAAATTCGTGTCTTGCTTTACGATTAACCGCAATATTTTTTTCGTCCGTTTGCTGTTTCATTTTGTTCAAATTGGAAAACAAAAATCAACTTAAATGAGATAAAATGCAAGAAATGGATTCAATAATAATGACTGAGAATGCGCATAAATTTTCCTGCTGAAGAAATAAATTATTTATCTATCTTTGAAACCAAAAATGAATAGATTTTTCAAATGAAACGAACAATCCTGATTTTAATTTTCTTTGTAATTCAACAGACAATCGCTCAGCAATTTTCTATTGAACGAATCGAACCGCGAAATTGGTGGGTTGGAATGAAACACGATACTATCCAGATTATGGTTTATGGAAAAAATTTGCATGATGTTGAATTATATCCACAGCATGGTCCAATTGAGATTATCAATGTTCACAAAGCTGAAAGTCCTAATTATCTTTTTATTGATTTGGCAATCTCGCCTGAAATAAAATCTGAATACAATTTTGAAATTGGGTTTTCCAAAGAGAATCAGGACACAGTTATAAAATATCCAATTTATGCACGCGATGATTCTAAAAATAGATTTCAAGGCTTTAATCAATCTGATGTAATGTATTTGATTATGGCAGACAGATTCTGCGATGGAAATCCTGCTAACAATAAAATTGGAGATAGCTTAGATCAGTATACAGCTAAAGATTTGAATGGAAGGAAAGGCGGAGATATCGAAGGAATAACTTCCAAACTTGATTACTTAAAAGATCTTGGTGTTACATCAATCTGGATAACTCCAATGTTAGAAAATAACATGTATATGAGTTACCACGGATATGCCGCAACAGATTTGTACAGGATTGATCCGCGTTTTGGCAGTAATGAACTTTACAGAGAGCTTGTAAATAAAGCTCACGATAAAGGTTTGAAAATTATTATGGATCACGTTTCAAATCATATCGGAATAAATCATTGGTGGATGAAAGATTTACCATTTGCAAGTTGGATAAACGGCACGGTTGAAAATCATCTTCCGGCAAATCATCATAAAATGACTTTTCCTGATCCATATAGTCCCGGTGAATCTGTTGATTTAACCTGGGATGGTTGGTTTACAAATTATATGGTTGATCTGAATCAGGCTAATGCATTTCTAAAAAAATATTTAATCCAAAACACAATTTGGTGGATTGAGTATTTAGGAATAGATGGAATTCGTGAAGACACTTATCCGTATTGTAACCAATATGCAATGGCTGATTGGAATAAAGCGATATTAGATGAATATCCAGAATTTAATATTGTTGGTGAAATCTGGACTGGTGAACCAGCTTACCTTGCTGCATATCAACAGAAAAATAAATTTGGTGTTCATCTGGATACTCATCTTCCGTGTGTTACAGATTTTGCTTTGTCTGATGCATTTCGAAATTACTTGAGCGAGAAAAAAGGATTAGAAGGAATTTTTAATACCCTTGCTCAGGATTTTCTTTACTATGATCCAAATAATCTCTTAACATTTTTTGATAATCATGATATTTCCCGAGGATTATTTGTTGCGAATAATGATATTGAGAAATATAAAATTGCACTTACAATTCTGTTAACAACAAGAGGCATACCAAAAATATTTTATGGATCTGAAATTGGATTTGTTGGAGAAGAGCATCACGGAAGTATACGCTCACCATTTCCTGGTGGATTTGAAAATGATTCTGTTGATGCATTTTTAAGTTGCGATAGAACAGAATATCAAAACGATATATTCAACTTCACAAAAAATCTTTTAGAGTTAAGAAAAAATCACAAATCACTTTCTGAAGGAAAGCTTACACACTTTTATCCATTCAACAATATCTACGTTTATTTTAGAGAAATCGAAAATGAAAAAACATTGATTGTTGTTAATGGAAGTGATGTTGATTCTGAAATTGATTTGAATAACTACAAAGAAACTCTGGGCTCAACAAAAAAAATCAAGAACGTAAAATCAAATGCTGAGTTTGATTTATCAACAAATAAAAAAATAAAAATTAAAAAGAAATCAGCAGAAATATTTTTGCTTGAGAAATAGAAACTAACTTAAGGTAAAATTCGATGTTAGAAATTCAGAAAAAACTTACAAACACATTTTATGCAATACTTGCTTTACCAGCAACCGCAGTTGGATTTGCTTTATCCACACAGATTGCAGCATTAAGCTGGATACTAAATAAAAAATATGGTTTAAACATTCACGAAGTTGCTTTCGTTTGGCTTGCTGGTCCACTTGCAGGAATATTCGGACAGGTAATTGTTGGAATGATAAGCGACAATGTTTGGTTCTTAAAAGGACGACGCAGACCATTTATTATGATTGGCGGAATTGTTGGCGCGCTTATGTTTTTGGCTTTGCCACAAATTGGAGTAATATCAGAAGCAACAGGAATTACAAGTATTATTTTAATTGCATCGGTAATTGCTTTGCTTTTGGATTTATCCGTTAACGTAACTTTTAATCCCGCCAGATCGATCATTGCAGATCTTACACCAGAAGGGAAGAAGCGAACTTCCGGTTATGTTTGGATGCAAGTTATTTCCGGAACCTTTGGTGTGTTAGCATATTTTCTTTCGATGGTTTACGGAAATGAAACTCTTTTATTGATTGCAGCAATTTTTGTTTTTGTATGTTCCGTCTTTCCAATCTTGTTGATTGAAGAACCAAAAGAATTAGCTGGACAAGTTGAAGCAAATGCTGAGAAACATACAGTTTTAGATATATTTAAATCAATTTTCCCGTTGTATGGATTTTTGGTTTTTGGTGTGTTCAGTTTGATATTCCATTTCTACCAAAACGAATTGCGATTTATGCACAATCCATTGTTGATATTAAGTCTGGTTTATACGGTTATGATTGGAGCCTGGATAATTATACAGGGAAAGAAAGCTGAATCGGATAAAAATGAATTCCAAAAAATAATGCTTGCTCACACATTCACGTGGATTGCTTTTCAAAGTATGTTTGTTATGTCAGGATTTTTTATAGATAAACAAATCATCCCAAATCTTGATATGACAAATGTGTTTGCAAATAAGTTTGCTGAGTTCTTAACCGGAGTTATGCAAACTAAAGACACGACTACAGGTAATATTATTTCTCTTGGGTTTTTAATATTGAATGCAGTTGGTGCTGTATTTCCAATGGTTTTATCTGCAATCGCTAAAAAAATTGGAAGAGTTAGAACATACACAATAGCGTTAGCCTTCAGTGCAATTGGGTATTTCTATATTGCTTTCTTCGGAAGATATGAAGCAAACTTTTATCTCGGTATGTTTTTAACCGGTATTGGTTGGTCTGCAGTAATTTCTATTGTTTTCTCAATCGTTACTGAAAGAGTAAATCAAAATAAAATGGGATTGTTTATGGGAATATTCAATCTTGCAGTTGTACTACCACAAATGATGAGTCAGGGTGTAGCAAATATTATTTCCGAAACACAAAACTTCCAATTACTTTACATACTTTGCGGAGTGTTCATTGTCTTCTCAGTAGTATTCTGGCTGTTCATTAAAGAACCAAGATCGACTGCCTTGGAAAGTGCTCAACCTAAAGGCGGACATTAATTAGATAACTTTTTCAAATCAATAATTTTTGGAAAAGAGTATCTCAAAAGTAAAAAACACGGAATTGTCATTCCCACGAAAGTGGGAATCTATTATATTTTGAGTTTTCTGGATTCCAGTTTTCACGGGAATGACAGCAATATATTTACGTTTCAGACTTTAGATTTTATTATACTTTAATTTCATTAAATCATTCGGAAAAAATATTAAATGCTTTTTTTAATTCTTGCGATGATATGTTCCAGCAGCCTGGCACTTATACTTAAACACGGACACGTAAAAAATAATAACACTGTTTTATTAATAAATGGAAATTACGCCACTGCATCTTTAATCTCACTGGGATTAATAATATTTAAATACGGTTACAATTATTCGATTGAAGTAGTCGTGTTTGGATCATTACTTGGAATTCTATTTGCAGGGACCTTTGTTTTATATTCAAAGGCTATCAGTTTAGCCGGAACAGCGTTAGCAACCGTTAGTGCACGATTATCTGTTCTAATCCCTGTGTTGGCAGCAATATTTTTTTATGGCGAATCGCCAAACATAAAAATGCTTTTAGGTTTTGGTCTTGCACTTATAACTTTGTATTTATTCTATCTCTCACTTAAGAATCACGGAACTGTTGAGGGTAGAAAAGGAAAGTATATTTATTTACTTTCACTTTTAGTTGGAATTGGTTTTGTTGATTTATCTATGAAGATTTTCGGACAAAACTTTCCTATAACCGAAAAGGGAGTATTTGTTTTTACAATTTTCTTTTCTGCTTTTATTTACACTTCTATTTACCTGATAATTAAAAAAATTAGGTTTGATAAAGGAACTTTTAATTTAGGTTTGATGCTTGGTGTTCCTAATGTTCTTGCTATAAATTTTTTGATTGAAGCATTAGAAGTATTACCTGCAATAGTTGTCTTTCCCGTTATGAATATTGGAGTAATAGTTATTACAGCAGTAGCAGCTTATTTAATCTGGAAAGAAGAAATAAATCTGCATGGAAAAATTGCTTTAGCATTTGGTATTGCTGCGATATTGTTGTTGAAGTTGTAGCAACTATTAATATTATTATTTCTTGATATTCGTATTTCCAATTGTTAGTTTTGAGTGTCAATAGGAGAGTAAAATGAAATCTATCCTTGCAATAATAGCGCTTACCTTATTATTCTCACTTCATAATTTTTCTCAAAATATAAATCACCTAAAAGTTTTGCCCAATAGATTCACTACTGAAAATAATTATGAAATTTATAAAACAAATCCGGATAGTATAGAAGCGTTTAATGCAAAGGATTCAAGAACAATAATAAACAAAACACAACTTGAAAATGGATTTTTGTTAATAGAAGAAATTAACAGGAGTTGGGATGGGTCAGCTTGGGTGGATGGTTCTAAATTGTCTTACCTATATGATAGTAGCAATAATCTGATTAATGAAATTTCACAAAATAGTGAAGATTCTGTCTGGGTAAATTGGTTTATGTTTTCATATATATACGATAGTAACAACAATCGGATTGAAGGATTTTACCAAACTTGGAGTTATTCTGTCTGGATAAACGTTGAAAAGATTTCATACAATTATGATGGAAATAATAATCAGATTGAGGAGATTGAACAATTCTGGGATGGCTCAGCATGGCTTAATAACTGGAAAGCTTCATACAATTATGATGGAAACAATAATAGGACCGAATTCGTACTACAAAATTGGAAGAATTCTGACTGGGAAAATTTTAATAAGGATTCTTATTTGTATGATATGAACAATTACCTAATTGAACATCTCGGACAATACTGGGATGGTTCCATTGTTGCTTGGGTGAATAATGATAAGTATTCAAATATATATGATGAGAATAATAATCAAATTGAATCCCACTACCAATTTTGGTCTGATTCTATCTGGGTGAACAATTTTAAGCATTTTAAAATATATGACGGAAATAATAATCTGAAAGAATATTTGCACCAGAATTGGGATGATTCTATTTGGGTGAATTTTTACAGGGAATTATACACATATGATGCAAATAATAACCGAACTGGATTAATCAAACAATACTCAGATAATCCAAATTGGCTTAATATTTATAAAGTTTCATACACCTATGATATATATGATAATTTAATTGAAGAACTTAATCAGGATTGGATTGGAGTTTGGGTAAATGAATTTCACTATCTCCATAGTTACGATGGAAACAATAACAGAACCGAATCGCTCCAACAAAAATGGGTTAACTCTATATGGATAAATCTTTTTAAGTCTTCGTATTCATATATTCCAATAACTTCAATTGATGAGAATTTAAGTTCTGCAATTTCTTATAATTTATCAAACAATTTTCCAAACCCATTTAATCCAGTTACCAACATTCAATATGCAATAGACAGTAGACAATTCGTTTCGCTAAAAGTTTACGATATACTGGGAACTGAAATTGAAACTTTGGTAAATGAAGAAAAGTCTGCAGGTCAATATGAAATAAACTGGAATGCAGCTAATCTGCCAAGCGGAGTTTATTTCTATAAGTTGCAAGCTGAAGATTTTATCCAAACAAAAAAAATGATTTTGTTAAAATAGATTAATTATTTTCTTATGGTTTTTTGTAAAATAAAATCCATATAATACTTCTATGCATTTGAGTTCGCTTCCTATCCATATCAGTTAGCTTATTATCCAATTAATTTAGCTTCCTATCCAATTCAGGCAGCTCACTATCCAATTGATTTCGCAGACTATCCATTTACTTTTGTTCACTATCCAATTGATTTCGGTTCCTATCCAATTAACTGAGCATCCTATCCATTTGATATTGCAGACTATCCATTTACTTTTGTTTACTATCCAATTGATTTCGCTAACTATCCATTTACAATGCCAGATCATCAATTGATGAGAAAAGAGATTTTTTAGATATTAAGTGTTTTTTAAGGTGAGAAAAAGAAAATGGAACGACCATTTGATCGTTCCATAAGAAAATTAGTTAATCCACATCATCAACAATCAAAGTAAACAAACCAGCAATTATCATTGATGCACCACCAAGAAGTAATGCATAAATTGCCTCTCCACCAACAATGTTTTTTACAAAGAAACCAAGTATTGCTGCCGCTGTAATTTGCGGAATCACAATAAAGAAATTAAAGATGCCCATATAAACTCCCATTTTTTCTGCAGGAAGTGAACCTGCAAGAATTGCATAAGGCATTGCAAGTATTGAAGCCCACGCTAAACCGATTCCAAGTTCAGAAACCAAAAGTAGATTTGGATCTTTAATAAAGTAAAAAGATGCAAATGAAATTCCGCCGATGATTAATGAAATCATATGAACTGTTTTACGATTTGTTAGTTTTGCAATCCACATAATCGCAAAAGCCATAATGGCGGCAAAACCATTGTAAACAGCCATTAAAACTCCAACCCAATCTGCACCTTGATTGTATAATTCTGATGAAGGATCAGTTGCACCATAAATATGATGCGTAACTGCGGGAGTTGTGTATATCCACATTGCAAATAAAGCAAACCAGGAAAAGAATTGGACGACTGCAAGCTGCTTCATTGTCTTTGGCATTTTGTAAAGATCGTTTAAGATAGATACTAATCCACCAGAAGTTTTATTTTGATTTGTAAAAAATCCTGCCATCAATTGCAATAATCCAAAAATTATTGAGCCAACAAATAAAACATAAAGTCCAAAATCATTTTCGTGTAGAACAAAGTAAAGGATTGCAGAACCGAGTAATCCCACAAAAATCCAGATCAATCCATTTTTGTTAAATGATGATGGAGAAATTAAATTGGTAATAGCAGTTTTTGATTGAGATAATTTCTTTTCATCATCAGAAAACTTTTTTAATTCTTCCGGTGAATATTCTTTTGTAGAAAAAACTGTGTAAAGAACAGCTAACAAAAAAACCGCTCCTCCAATGTAGAAAGAGAATTTTACTGAATCCGGAATTTCCCCAGCACCAGCAGTATTAGCAATTCCAAACCAGTTAGTCATCATATAAGGCAAAGCAGAAGCAACGATTGCTCCGATTCCAATAAAAAAGCTTTGCATTGAAAATCCAATGGTGCGTTGTTCTGATGGAAGCATATCTCCAACAAATGCTCTGAAGGGTTCCATAGAAATATTTATTGAAGCATCCATAATCCAAAGCATTCCTGCAGCAACCCAGAGAGTAGGAGAGTTAGGCATAAAAATTATTGCAGCTGATGCGAGCAAAGCTCCGATTAAAAAGAATGGTCGTCTTCGTCCAAGTTTGTTCCAGGTTTTATCACTCATATGCCCAATGATTGGCTGTATAATTAAACCGGTAACAGGAGCAGCAATCCAAAGAATAGGGATTGAGTCGATACTCGCACCAAGAGTTTCAAATATTCTGCTTACATTTGCATTTTGCAGTGCGAATCCGAATTGAATGCCGAGAAATCCGAAACTCATATTCCAGATTTGCCAGAAGGAAAGACGCGGTTTGCTCATATAATTTCCTAAGTATGATTAAATTAACGACATTGAAAAATAAGAAATGGTTTCTAATTTAAGTAGTAAATGAAAAAGAATTTCCTAAGTGTTTCTTCGTCTACTTAGTGTCTTAGTGGTGGAAATAACTTTTACCACTTAGACACTTAGAACACTGAGGTTCACTAAGAATGTCAAATGAATATCTCAGAAATAATAAATAAGATTTTATCTACTCCTAACTCAGGTTTTTTTTATACTCCTCCAATTTATGGCAAGAGTGATTCTTATCTTTTCTTTAAACCTGAAGAAATTGTAACAATTAAATCAATAAAAAATCTGGATGAAAAATTAAATCGAATTGATGAAATCGTTAAAAAGGGTTTTGTTGGATACTCACTATTGAATTATGAGGCTGGATACTTATTGGAGAAGACATTGAACAAGTTTTTGCCAAAAAATGAAAATCTAATCCAATTTTTTTTCTATGAAAAGAATGATGTGCAGAAAATCAAATCATCTGAAATTGATTTTGTTGGATTAGAAAAGTATAAAATTAAAAACTTCGAACTAAACACTTCTAAAAATGAATTCACGAATTCAATCAGAAAAATAAAATCCTATATTGAAGAAGGAGATACATACCAGGTTAATTATACAATAAAAGGCAAGTTTGATTTTGAAGGCTCATACTCATCGTTATTCAGTAATCTGGGTTCTAATCAATCTGCACGTTACATTGCTGTAATTAATAATAATAATAAAATTATAATTTCGCTTTCACCTGAATTGTTCTTCGAGATTAATGGAAGAAAAATTAGTTCTAAACCTATGAAAGGTACTGCAAAAAGGGGGATTGATCACTTAAATGATGAATCCATAAAATATGAGTTAGAAAGAAGTGAAAAGAATCGCGCTGAAAATGTAATGATTGTTGATTTGATTAGAAATGACTTAGGAAGAATAAGTGAATATGGTTCTGTAAAAGTTGAAAATATTTTTGATGTTGAAAAATATGAGACTGTTTATCAGATGGTAAGTACGGTTGAATCGAAGCTAAAAAAAAATGTTAAACTCTCTGATGTATTAAAAAAAATTTACCCTTGTGGATCAATAACCGGCGCTCCAAAAATTCGTACGATGGAAATTATAAGTGAATTAGAAAAGGAGAATCGCGGAATTTATACTGGTTCAATCGGGCTTATCACAAAAGATAAAATTACTTTTAATGTTGCTATCAGAACTTTAGCGATAGATAAAATATCTGGCAAGAGTGAGATTGGTTTAGGAAGCGGAATTGTTTGGGATAGTAATGCTTCTGAAGAATTTGAAGAAACAAAATTAAAAGGGAAGTTTTTAACAGATCCAGCTAAGCGATTCGAAATTATCGAAACAATGTTGGTTGAGAATAAAAAAATATTTTTACTCAAGGAACATTTAACTCGTCTAAAAGAAGCATCAATTTATTTCTTATTTAAGTATGATGAGAGAGAAATATCAAAACAATTATTATCAATTGTTTCTAAAATTGATAATAAAAAATACAAACTAAGAATTGTACTCGATAAATGGGGAAGGTTGAACTATTCAGTTTCTGAAATTGTTGATGAAATTGAAAAAGTTAAAGTTGTTGTTTCTGAGAAAAGAATAAACTCACAAAATAAATTCCAATACTTTAAAACGACTAATCGAAAACTTTATGATTCTGAATATAATAATTATTTTCGTTTAGGCTATTTTGATGTGCTATTTTTGAACGAAAGAAGTGAGATTGCAGAAGGTGCAATTACAAATATATTCGTTGAAAAGAATGGAAATACTTTTACTCCTCCAATAAGCTCAGGAATATTAGATGGAGTTTATAGAAATTATTTTCTACAGAATAATTCAAAAGTAGTTGAAAAAACTCTTTGGTTACAAGACTTGGAAAATGCAGATAAGATATATTTAACAAATTCTGTTCGTAAAGTAGTGGTTGTTAACGAATTGGTTATTAATAATAAGATTATTTCTTTGAGTACTTAGTGATTCACTTTGTGTGCTTTGTGGTTAGAGAAAATAAACCAAATTTCTTCTAAGAGTTTCTCAAGTGTCACACTAAATAAATATAACTAAGCAAATAATTACAATTTTCTATATTTTGCAGTTAAAGAATTAATCAACTCAATATGTCAAAATCCATATCAGAAACATCAAAGCGAAAGAAAGAGCACATTGAGTTGTGCCTAACAGATGATGTTGCATTTAAATCAAAAACAAACGGATTTGACAAATATGAATTTATTCATAATGCTATAACAGAAGTTGATATTTCCAGGATATCTTTTCAGACAAAATTCTTTTCAAGAAAAATAAATTTACCTTTTTTAATTTCCTGCATGACCGGTGGAACCTCTGAAGCTGAAAAGATAAATGAAAGATTAGCTTTTATTGCTGCAGAACTTAAGATTCCGATTGGTGTTGGAAGCCAGAGACAAGCTTTAGAGAATAAAGATTTTCATAGTAGCTATAAAGTAATTCGTAAAACTGCAAAGAGTGTTCCGGTTTTGGGAAATATCGGAGTAGCACAATTGGTGCAATCAAAAAATCTTAAAGACATTTTGGCTTTGATAGATATGCTGGAAGCAGATGTTTTTGTAGTCCATATAAATCCATTGCAGGAATTGTTGCAAAAAAATGGTGAACCTAATTTTGTTGGTTTATTAAATAAATTAGAAAAGTTGTTAAATAAATCCAGAGTTCCAATAATTGTTAAAGAAGTTGGTTCAGGTATAAGTAAAGATGCCGCTAAAAGTTTACTAGATATTGGTGTTAAAGGAATAGATGTTGCCGGAGCAGGTGGAACAAGTTGGGCAGGAGTGGAAATTATTAGAAGTAAATCTGCAGAAAATGATTTTTGGGATTGGGGTTTGCCTACATCATTTTGTTTAAAGGAAATTTATCCTTTAAAGGAAAAATACAATTTTACTTTAATAGGTTCAGGTGGAATTAATTCCGCTGATGACCTTGCTAAATCATTTGCTCTCGGTGCTGATTTAGCTGCTTCAGCTAGAATAATATTGCAAACACTAATCAATCAAGGGGAAGATGCAGTAATAAAAATAATTGTAAATTGGTTCGAGTATCTTAAAAAAATTATGTACTTAACCGGATCTCAGAATCTTTTTGAACTAAAAAAATGTAAGCTTATAAAGAAAGAAGAATTATTTTGAAGTCTGTGCAATTAAAAAAATATGAAACAGTCTACGAACGAGAAAGAAAAGCAATTGATAAAAAATTAGCTTCTGCAATTAAAAATCGTAAACCCGAACAATTATATAATCCTGCTTCATACATTTTAGAAAGCAGCGGCAAAAGATTAAGACCATTATTAGTTATTCTTTCTGCAAAAGCAGTCGGTGGAAATTCCAATAAAGTATACAACGCAGCGCTTGCGGTTGAAATGTTACATAACTTTACGCTTGTTCATGATGATATTATGGATAATGCTGATCTAAGAAGAGGTAATATTACTTTACATAAAAAATATAGCTTGAATACTGCTATACTAGCTGGTGATTCATTACTTGCAGTTGCATATGAATTTCTTTTGAAGGATTGTAAAGTTAATGCCAGACAAGCTTTAACCGCTTTTACACATGGATTAGTAGAAGTTTGTGAGGGGCAAAGTCTGGATACAGAATTTGAAACAAGAAAAAGTGTTTTATTGCAAGAATATATTTTAATGATTGAGAAGAAGACAGCAGCACTTGCAAAAATGTGTTGCGAACTTGGAGCTTATCTTGGCAATGGAAATATTAATGATATTAAAGCATTATCTAATTATGGCAAATATTTAGGAATAGCTTTTCAAATACAGGATGATCTTTTAGATATAATTGCAGACAAAGCAGAATTTGGTAAAAGAATCGGCGGTGATTTATTAGAAGGAAAGAAAACCTTTTTGTTTATTAAAGCACTGGAGAAAGCTAAAGGAACTGATAGAGAAGATTTTCTAAAAGTTATAAAAAATAAAGGTATAATGCCTAATCAAATTGGCAAGTACAAATTATTATATGAAAAACTTGGTGTACTTGAAGACGCTAAAATTGCAATTCGTAATTATTCAAGTAAAGCATTAAAATCGATTGATAAATTATCAAACAAAAATGAAGTAAATGTTTTTTATTGGCTTGCTAATTCTTTAATTAAAAGAAACAAATAATGATTGAAAAAACCGTTAAGATAGTTAACAAAGCAGGACTGCATACACGTCCGGCCGCAACAATTGTTAAACTTGCTGCAAAGTATAAGTGTGAATTTTTTATTTATAGAGATGGAATGAGCATTAATGGGAAAAGTATAATTGGTGTAATGACTTTGGCCGCAGAAATGGGTTCTGAGTTAAAATTAACTTTTGATGGAAATGATGAACAGCAAGCTTGTGATGAAATTGTTTCTTATTTTGAAAGGGGATTTGATGAACTATGAAGTCATTTAAAGATATTTATAAGAATTCTGAAAACAAGATTATTGGTATAGCTGCCGCACCAGGCATAGTTATTGGCCAGGTTTATTTGTTTTCTAAAGAAAAGTTAGAGATTAGCAAAGCCCCGATAACCGATGTTGAAGAGGCAATAAAAAATTTTGAAGAGGGCTTAAAACAATCTAAAAAAGAATTAAACAAAATCTTTGGTATTGCAAGAGAAAAAATGGATGAAGTACGAGCTGCAATATTTGAAGCTCAACTGATGATTCTTGATGATCCAATCTTATTAGCCAATATTGAAAAACGAATTAGAACTGAAAAAGTTCAACCTGAATTTATTGTTGCGGATGAAATATCAAAGTATCAGGAATTAATGATTATTTCGCACGAATCTTATATGAAAGAACGAGCCCATGATATCGAAGATATTAAGTATCGAATAATTAGAAATTTACAAAACAAAAGATGGCAATCTAAAATAGATAAGAACCTGATTGTGGTTAGTGAAGCACTTACACCCGCAGATACTTTACTTTTTTCCAGAAGAGAATCTTTAGCATTTGTTACAGATCATGGCGGTTTAACTTCTCACGCGGCAATTATTTCTAGATCATTAAATATTCCTGCTGTTGTAGGAACACATAATGCAACACAACAAATAAAGGATGGCGATACAATTGTTGTTGATGGATTCCATGGCTATATAATTATTAATCCTTCTGAAGATCAATTGAAGTTTTTTAGTGAAAAGCAAAAAAAACTTGTTGAAATACAAAAAGGGTTAGAAGAATTAAAAGAATTACCATCTGTTACAATTGATGGAAAAGAAATAAAGTTAGAAGCAAATGTTGATGTAACCGGTGAAATAGATGTTGTAATTACCAGCGGTGCTGCCGGCATTGGACTTTACAGATCCGAACAAATATTAAATGAGTTAGGAACTTTTCCTGATGAAGAAGAGCAAACAGAAATATATTCTAAGCTTTCTTCAAGAATGTATCCGAAGTTAATTACTATTCGTGCTTTTGATATCGGTGGAGATAAGTACAGATTTAGTGAGTACAAAGAACCAAATCCGTTTTTAGGATTACGTGGGATAAGATTTTTATTGGAAAATGAAAAATTATTTAGAACTCAAATACGTTCTGTTTTAAGAGCAAGTGAAAATAAAAATATACGATTTATGATTCCGATGATTTCTACATTGGATGAAGTGTGGAGATCACTGAAAATTATTCAGGAATGTAAATCTGAACTTAAGAAAGAAAAAATTAAGTTCGATAACAATTTAAAAGTGGGCATAATGATTGAAGTTCCATCTGCTGCTGTTATGGCTAAAGATTATGCTGAAGAAATTGATTTTATAAGTATAGGAACAAATGATCTGATACAGTATATGATGGCTGTAGATAGAGGTAATGATTTGGTTTCAAATCTTTATCAAGAATTTAGCCCCGTTGTTATCAGAACTATTGATCATATAGTTAAAGCTGCTAAACACAGTAAAATTCCGGTCAGTATTTGTGGTGAAATGGCTGCAGATACATTAGCAATTCCGTTGTTGGTTGGATTAGGATTAGACTCATTAAGTATGAGTCCGACTACAATCCTTTATGCTAAAAGGATAATTAGAAATTTTGAATTTAAAAAAGCAAAATTATTGGCTGAAGAATGCCTTGAATGTAAAACTGAAGTTGATATTCAGAAAAAAGTTAAAAAGTTTTTTGACGACAATAATATTATTAGAACAAGGAATATAATTTAGTATGGAAATAAAAGACTACGTTCAAAAATACGATCCTCAAAATCAATTTGATGTTTTGGTTAACTCATTTAAGCAAATTGAATTTGCCTGGCAAAATGAATTTATAGTATCACAGATTGATTTATCATCTATTTCAAATATTGTAATTAGCGGTCTTGGTGGCTCAGCAATAAGCGCTGATTTAATCAAGAATTATTTAAGTGATGAAATTAATGTACCGATAGTTGTAAACAGAAATTATAACCTTCCAAAATTTGCTTCAATAAATACTCTATTTATAGCTTCATCTTATTCTGGAAACACTGAAGAAACTATCTCATCATTAAAACAAGCAATAGATATTGGTTGTAAAATTGTTTGTATTACAACAGGCGGCGAAGTTGAAACAATTGCAAAATTAAATCAAATCAGTTGTATAAAAGTTCAACCTGGTTTTCAGCCAAGATATTCGCTTGGATTAAGTTTTTTTTCATTGCTTAAAGTTTTTCAAGAGTTAAAGTTTATTCAAGATCAATCTGAAATAGTAAGCAAAATAATCTCTCTTTGGAAATCAAAAGGAAAGGAATACTCCATAGATGGAAACTTTGCATATTCTTTTGCTGAGTCTTTGGTCGGATTTATTCCTGTGATTTATTCTGTTTCAGATTCAACAAGTGCAGTGGGATATAGATTTAAATGTCAGTTAAATGAAAATTCTAAACTACATGCTTTTCATGGTGAAATACCTGAAATGAATCATAATGAAATTATTGGATGGGAATCTTATCAAGAAAAAGTATTTCATTCCAAGATAATCAACATCATTGAAAAAAATTATCATCCTCAGATCCAAAAAAGGTTTGAGATACTAAAGGATATATTTTCAAAAAGTGGAGTTGAGACTTTAACTCTTCAAAGTAGCGAGGAATCATACAAAGTTAGATTGTTAGACTTAATATATTTAGGTGACTGGATTTCTTATTACGTTGGAGTTTTGCGAGGTTATGATCCTAGTGAGATTGACAATATTTATACACTTAAGGATAGACTAAAATAATTTTTGGAAATTATTCCGTTTAAAATATTATTGATTTTTTAAGTTTATGATTACAGTTTTAGAAGTTATAAAACTTTCTACAGAATATCTTCAAAATAAAGGTGTTGAATCTCCCAGGGCTAATGCAGAAATACTTTTAGCAGATATTCTAAATTGTAAGCGACTAGATCTTTATTTAAGTTTTGATAAACCTTTAGCTGATAACGAAGTTAAAGATTATCGTGAAGCAATTAGAAAAAGGGGATTGAGAATCCCTTTACAATACATTGTTGGAAATGTGGAATTCTTTGGTTTGAAATTTATAGTAAATGAAAATGTGCTAATTCCAAGACCAGAAACTGAGTTACTAGTCGAACAGATTATTAATGAGACTGATAAATCATTAAATATTAAAATACTTGATATCGGAGTTGGCAGTGGTAACATTTCTGTTGCTCTGCTAAAAAATTTACCAAATGCTAATGTTGTTGCAATTGATATTAGTGAAAAGGCTATAGAAGTAGCTAAGCAAAATGCAGATTTGAATTCAGTAAATGGAAACATAAAATTTAAACATTTTGATATTTTGAATTCTGACCTACATACACTTGGTAAATTTGATATTATCGTTTCTAATCCACCTTATGTTTCTATTGAAGATTTTGAATTATTGGAACCTGAATTAAAAAATTACGAACCCAAGTTTGCTCTCTCTGATAATTCAAACGGAATTTCTTTTTATAAACATATTATTCATTTCTCAAACATTATTCTAAATCTTCCTGGAAAAATTTATTTTGAAATTGGAATTAATCAATTTATACCTGTGCAAAAATTCTTTGAAGATTATAATTTTACCAAAATAAATATTTCAAAAGATTATGCAGGCATCGAAAGAATCATTAGCGGAGAAATGATTTGAAAGCCCTTGTCCAAAAAGTTAGTGAAGGCAGTGTCTTTATTAAAAAAGATAATTACTCAGCTGAAATTGGTAAAGGTTTGGTTATACTGCTTGGGATCAGATCTGATGATGATGAAATTGATTTAAACTTTGTTGCTGATAAATGCAGTAACTTAAGAATATTTGAAGATGAAAATGATAAAATGAATTTATCCGTTAAAGATGTAAATGGAGAAGTTTTAATTATCTCTCAGTTCACACTTTATGGTGATGCTCAAAAGGGCAATAGACCGAGTTTTACTGAAGCTGCAATACCGGAAATCGCAGTGCCATTATATGAAAAGTTTATTGAAAGAATGAAAAGTAATTTAGGTGCTAATAAGATTAAAACAGGCATATTTGGGTCGATGATGAATGTTAAAATATTCAATGATGGTCCTGTAACAATTATGGTTGAATCCAAAAAGCAGGTTAAAAATTGAATCCTGTTTTAATGATTTTTATAGATGGCGTTGGGATTGGCAAAAAAGATTATGAATATAATCCTTTTTTCAAATATGGTTTTAAAACATTTGAAAATGTATTTGGTGAAATACCACATTTAGAAAAAAAAATCTTAAACAAAGATGATGTTTATTTATTTCCCACAGATGCAAATCTTGGTGTAGAAGGTTTGCCCCAAAGTGGCACCGGACAGGTTTCAATATTTTGCGGTATAAATGCTCCAAAGTTTGTGGGTAAACATTTTGGTCCATTTCCATATTCAACAACAATTCCAATCATCGAATCAGAAAACATATTTAAAGCCTATAAGGATTCCGGTAAATCAGCTTGCTTTGCTAATGCATATCCCAAAGTATTTTTTGATTATATAAAATCAGGTAAAACAAGATTGAGTACAACTTCGTTAAGCTGCAGGTTAACAGGAATAAAATTAAATACTATAAAAGAAATTAGAAGAAAAACTGCCATCACCGCTGAAATAACTAATGAAAGATGGAATAAAAAACTTAAGTATCAATTAAAAGTTATCACACCAGAAACTGCCGCTCGTCGATTGTTAAAAGTAGCTTATAAACATGATTTCACAATGTTTGAATTTTATTTAACTGATCATTTAGGTCATGGCAGAATTGCAGATGAGTTTGAGCAAATATATAGTAATCTTGATGGATTTTTACTTTCAATTCTTAACGACATGGATAAAGATCAATTAACATTAATTATTTGTTCTGATCACGGTAATTTTGAAGATCTTTCTGTAAAGACACACACTTTAAATCCTGCCCTAACAATTACAGCAGGAAAATATGCCAAAAACTTTGCTGAGGAGATTCGCGATTTAACTCAAATTAAATCAACAATAATTAAGTACTGTACTTGAAAGATTACCCATTTATTAAGTTTACTTTACTTTTTGTTTTTGGAATTCTTATTCAAAGAATTCTCCAACCAGATTTTATCTTACTGATAATAGTATTCATTGCTTCGGTATTAACTACATTATTACTAAAAGTACTTATCAAACACAAAAAGTTTCAATATCTGCACAAGATGTCACTTTCATTTGCAATTATTTCGGTTGGTTTATTTGTGGCTATTCAAAATTCAGGTGAAATAAAATCTCCTTTATCTTCATATTATAAAGAAAAAAACTCAACTCTATATGGAGAAGTGAAAAGTGTCGAACTTATAAAAAGCTACGAAGTGCTTTTTACTGTTAAAACTGATTCAATGATAATTGATAACAAAACGTTTTATAATCCAGATTATCTGATCTGTAAATTCAGAGGTGATTCTGCTAAAAGAGTAAAATTATATTCTGAAATTAAACCCGGTAACAAAATATTTTTAACCGGAACTTTTCAAAAGGGAAGAGAACAAAGAAATCCTGGAGAATTTGACTACAACGCATACTTGTCATCTAAAGGAATTACAGGATTATTTATTGCATATGATACGGACAGCATTTCAATTACAAATGCAAAATATGATTTAATTAGTTCATCATTATTTTCTTTAAGAAAGTCTATAGATGAGATATTTGTAAATCTTCACGACAAAGAAACTTCTGATTTATTAAGAGGTTTAATACTTGCAGATCGAAGTGGGATAGACAACGAGACCAAAAATGCATTCGTTAACTCTGGTGTTGTTCATGTTCTTGCAGTATCAGGATTACATGTCGGATATATTTTGATAATCTTTATTTTCACATTTGGTAGATTTTCAGTTTTCATTCGTTCAATACTTACTATAGCAGGTTTATTGCTTTTTATGCTTCTAACAGGTGGCTCTCCGTCAGTAATTCGAGCTACTCTTATGGCAACATTAATTATAGTTGCTTATTTATCAAATAGAAGCACAAATCTAATAAATTCGATATGCATTGCGGGTCTTGTAATCCTGGTTGCTAATCCAAATCAGTTATACAACCCCGGATTTCAACTCTCGTTTTCAGCTGTGCTGTCTATAGGGTTGATTTATCCATATTGGCAAAAAAGAATTTATAAACTGAAACTCTCCCGCAAGTGGATCGAAAATATTTTACTATTTATAGGGGTTTCATTAAGTGTTCAAATAGGTACTTTGCCATTTACAATTACATATTTTAGCAAATTATCAGTGATTTCATTATTCACTAATTTAATAGTAATTCCAATGGTTGGTGTTATTCTGGGAATTGGATTTATTACTGTTATCTTTGGATTAATATCATATTCCTTAGCAATTTATTTTGCAGCAGCAAATTCATTGTTGTCTAACTTTATGATTAATTTTATAAAACTTTTCGGAAACCTGGACATTTCCTTTTTATGGATACGAAATTATTCTTTTTATGATTCAATTGTATTTTATTTGTTATTAACATTCTTAATTCTTGCCACTAGCAGAATGCAAAACATACTTTTAAAAATATCTTTAGGAATTTTGTCTTTTGCTACTCTTTTGATTTATTCATCCTTAGATGATCAAAAACTTTTAAATGATGAAAAACTAAACGTTTTAATGATAGACGTTGGTCAAGGTGATTCATTCCTGATAAAATTTCCAAATGGAAAAACAGCATTAATAGATGCTGGTGAAGCAAATCCTTTTATAGATAATGGTGAACGAATTATCATTCCATTACTGGATAATCTGGGTATTGATAAAATCGATTATGGATTTATATCGCATCTTGATTTGGACCATTATGGGGGATTTGTTTCACTAATTTATAATAATAGGATTAAAGAAATCTATAGACCATTACCTGATTCAACTTTAAAATCTATACGATTAGAAAAATTTCTGAAGCAGAAGAAAATTAAAACTAATATATATGATAAATCTGTTTTAAATATAGGTAACGCAAAAATTTATATACTCAATTTGCCAAGGAATAAATTTTATTCAAACCTATCAAGCAATGATAAAAGTGGCGTTTTAAAGATCGTTTACGGAAACACATCTTTTTTATTTGTTGGCGATTGCGAACATCCTGCAGAATTTTATCTTGCATCAAACTTTAATGAAATATTAGATTCCGATGTATTAAAAGTGGGGCATCACGGAAGTGCTACAGGATCTTCAGAATATTTTTTGAATTTAGTTTCACCTCAAATATCTTTGGTTAGCGCGGGAATAAAAAATAAGTTTTCGCATCCATCTGATATTGTTATAAACTCGTTGCAAAAATTGAACTCAACAATTTATAGAACAGATGTATCAGGTGCCGTGTTACTTCAATCAGATGGAAAGAATATTAATCATATTAGTTGGAAAAAATAATTATAAATTTAAAAGGATATCTTAATGAAAAATAACATTCAAGTTGGAATATTAATGGGAAGTGATTCAGATCTTTCAATAATGAAAGAAGCTTCTGATATATTAAATGAATTTGGTATATCAAACGAAATGAAAATAATATCAGCACATCGCAGTCCACATTTACTTTCAGAATATGCCAGCAATGCGCATAAAAATGGAATGAAAGTAATAATCGCAGGTGCTGGTGCTGCTGCACATTTACCAGGCGTTACTGCCGCTTTTACTCCGCTGCCAATTATTGGTGTACCTATAAAATCCAAATCATTGGATGGATTGGATTCTTTGCTTTCTATAGTTCAAATGCCTTCGGGTGTTCCAGTTGCTACAGTTGCGATAAATGGAGCAAAAAATGCAGGAATTCTTGCAGCACAAATTCTAGCGACATCAGATGACCAAATGATGGAAAAAATATTAGTGTATAAAACTAAATTGTCAGTAGAATCTATAAAGAAGAATGAAAAGATTGTATGATATTAGTATAAATAACCAGTTCAAAAAAAAACATGATGTGTTTCTGTAATACTGAAAATCTTTGGCATAATATTTATTTCGATTTTTTTTGAAAAAAAAATCATAACGATCCTTGCGTCAAACTAATATTTTGATTAAAATCATTCTGTCAATCCAATATTATTTTAACTAATACTATTTCAAACATTCGGAGGTGTTTATGTTAAAAAGAATTCTAACTATTTCAATTCTTTTTGTTCTGTTCTTTGGGAACACAATGTTCTCACAATCACTTCGTAGTAGAGATATCAGTCCAAATTTAATTTCTGAAGAAATTAAACCGGGTTATCCTATTACTGAAGCTATTTGGGATGTTCAATATGAGTATGATGCTCTAACTGTTACTGGAGCAGCTGGCAATGCTGCTGCTATTTACCTTCCCGATGTCAACGAGTTTTGGACATCAAGATGGGCAAGCGCCCTTTTACATAGATGGACCTCAGCAGGTGCTTTAATTGAAGAATTTTCTGTTGCTGGTGTTACTGGTGTTAGATCACTTACATATGATGGAACATTCTTATATGCTGGTCAAAATACAACATCTATTGCAATAATAGATCCAGCAACAAAAACACTTGTTGGTACTATTACGGCTCCTCAAACTGTAAGATATATCACATATGATCCAACAGCTGATGGTGGTAGCGGTGGTTTCTGGATTGGTAACTTTTCGACTAATCCACAATTAATAAGTATGACTGGTGCTGTACTTTCAACATTAACTTATGCAAACTTAGGTACAACAAGTATTTATGGCGCTGCTTGGGATGGTTACTCCGCTGGTGGTCCATATGTATGGTTTTGGGGACAAGGTACAGGCGCTGGATTACCTCAGGTAATATCACAAGTTAGTGTTGCTACAGGTTTAGCTACTGGTGTAACACACGATGTTATTACAGATGTAGGTGCAGGCGATGCAACTGCACTTGCTGGCGGTTTATTCATTACAGAAGGTTTAGTTTCTGGTTATGCAACTATAGGCGGTCTTAAACAAGGAACTCCTGATGAATTATTCGGTTATGAATTAGCTCAAACTGGTGCTCCTTGCCCAGTTCAACCTGCTACAAATCCTAGTCCTGCAAACGGAACAACAGGTGTTAGTATAAACAGTCCTGGAACTGCAACTTGGACAAATGGTGCCGGTACTACACAAGTAGAAGTATTCTTTGGTCCAGCAGGCAACGTAGTTTCAGTTTATAGCGGAACTCCAATCACATCTTTAGCTATTCCTTCTCCATTAGAATACTCAACAACTTATCAATGGAGAGTTGTTTGTAAAAATGATACGTGTAGTGGTGCTCCCGTAGCAGTTTGGTCTTTTACTACTGAAGATAATCCAAATTTAGTTACATTGTTTGATGAAGATTTTGAAGCTGGTGCTGGTGATTGGACAATCACAAATGATGGTGGAACATGCGTTTTCACTGTTGCACCAATAACTCAAAATGGATATACACTACCAGCAACAGCAGTTGGCAGCGTTTTATCAGCTGATGCAGATTTCTGCGGAAGTGGTTCAACTTTGCTTTCTACTGCTACATTAAATAATCCTATTGATGCTTCACTTTATGAAACAGTAACTTTAGAATTTGATAATGATTGGCAAGCAATTGATGCAGATGACTTTAGTTATGTTGAAGTTAGTATAGATGGCGGCACAACCTGGACAGCTGTTAGAACTTTTGACGTTACAGACGTTAGAAATACGCACGAAGTTTTAGACATAAGTTCAGTCGTTGCACTTAGTAGTTTTAATTTAAGATTAAGAACCATTCAACCAGGATGGGATTGGTGGTGGGCAGTTGATAACATTAAAGTTATCGCTACTGATGTAGTTCCAGTAGAATTAACATCATTCGTCGCTTCAGTTAACGAAACTAATGTTAGTCTAAGCTGGTCAACAGCTACTGAATTAAATAACAGCGGCTTCCAGGTTGAAAGAAGTAATGGAAGTGCTTATGAAGTAGTTGGTTTTGTTGCTGGTCACGGAACAACAACTGATATTCAAAATTATAATTTTGTAGATCAGAATGTTGTTGCTGGATCATACAATTACAGACTAAAACAAGTTGATTTTGATGGACGATTTGAATATTCAAATACAATTGAAGTTGAAGTTTTAGGCGTAAAAGAATTTGCTTTAAATCAAAACTATCCAAACCCATTCAATCCAAGCACAACAATAAACTTTAGCTTAGCTGTTGATAGTAAAGTAAGCTTAAAGATATTTGATGTTTTAGGACAGGAAGTTGCAACATTGTTAAATGGACAATTAGCTGCAGGAAGCCAAAAAGTTTCTTTTAATGCTAGTTCATTAAATAGTGGTGTTTATTTCTATAGAATAGATGCAGATGGTGTTGATGGACAGAAATTCAGTTCAACAAAGAAAATGATTCTAACAAAATAGTCAGATTCTTATAGCATTTAATAAGCCTCGTAGAAATACGAGGCTTTTTTATGATCGTGACTTGAATTGATACTTCAGCCGCTTTTTAATAACTTTACTAACATATATTATTCATTCAGGAATTTAGATGAAAAAGATTTCTTTATTATTCTTAATCTCGTTTATTTATATATCTTGTTCAAAAACTTCAGATCAAGAATATATGAATCAAGCAAATGATTTTATCAAAGAAAAAAAAATAATTGAGGCTGTAAAATCATATGAAACTGTTTTAAAAGAGTATCCAGAAAGTAAATTTGCGCCAAAAGCATTGGTTGGACTAGCAACAATTTATGAGTCTAGACTAATAGATAGTTTAAGTAGCAGAAATTCTTATGAGCAGGCTAGTAGTTACTATTACAAAGTGTATGAAAAATATCCGAAAAGTGAAGAAGCACCAATCGCCTTATTTCAAGCTGGTTTTTTACAGGATGATGCATTAAAAAATTATGATGAAGCTACAAGAATTTACAATATTTTTCTTTCAGAATATCCAAATCATAAACATGCAATTGTTGTAAAACAAGCACTAGACATAATGGGAATTGACCCATTAGATATTATAAGTAAAAGTGAAGCAGCCAAAAAGTGAAGGAGTCTATATCCGATTATCGTGAATATTTAAATCCACAAATAATTTCCAGAATTAATAATCTAGACTTACGTGCTAGATTAGTTGTTGAAGGATTTATGGTGGGCCTGCACAAAAGTCCATATCACGGTTTTAGCGTGGAGTTTTCTCAGCATCGGCCATATATGCAAGGAGATAATTTAAGAAATGTGGATTGGCGTGTATTTGGGAAGACTGAAAAATATTATATAAAACAATATGAAGAAGAAACAAATTTACGAAGTTATATTATTTTAGATAGCAGCAAATCGATGGGGTACTCTTATAATAATAAAATATCAAAACTTGATTACGCTTCTACTTTGGTTGCCGCACTTTCTTATATGATGATAAAACAACAGGATGCAATCAGTTTAACAATATATTCTGATGAAATAAAAAAACATCTACCCCCAAAATCATCAAATAGTTATTTACAACTGGTGTTAAAAGAATTAGTTGAATTAAAAGCTTCTTCAAAAACAAATACTTCAGATTCGTTAAACAAAATTGCTGAAAAGATCAAACGTCGCGGACTTGTAATTATCATTTCTGATTTCTTTGATGATATTGATAAAACTTTAAATGCAATCAAACATTTTGCACATAAAAAAAATGAAGTGATTATTTTTCAAATACTGGATCCAATGGAGAGAACTTTTGGATTTGGTAAGGATGCTATTTTTAAGGATCTCGAAAACGATGAAGAATTAACCACTCAACCTTATCAAATACAAAAAGCATATCAACAAGCGATGAATGAATTTACAAATAAAATAAAACGCGAATGTTTAAACTCTAATTTTGATTACAATCTACTTGATACATCAACTCCATTTGATAAAGCTTTATTCAGCTATATCCAAAAACGATCACGCCTTCATTAATTTATTTATCTCATCATAATACTTTTTAGAAAGTTCTTCTGAATAATCTTTAGTTTTTGACTCTGTAATTATTCTTACAATCGGTTCTGTATTTGATTTTCTGAAATGCACCCAGTGATCGTTAAAATCAATTCTTAATCCATCTTCAGTATTTATATTTTGATCGGAGTAAGCATCAATAAGTTTATCGATAACAGAGTCTGGTGAAACATTTTTTAATTCAATTTTTTTCTTGGCAATATGATATTGTGGCAAATCATTTTTTATTTCAGAAAGTTGTTTACCCGATTCGGCAAGATATTGCAGTGTAAAAGCGATTCCTACAAATGCATCTCTTCCATAATGCAATGCTGGATAAATAACTCCGCCGCTTCCTTCACCTCCAATAACTGCATTAACTTCTTTCATTTTTTGAACAACATTGGCTTCACCCACAGGCGAGCGATAACAAGTTGAGTTATTTCTCTTTGCAATATCTTCAACAGATCTGCTTGTTGAAAGATTAACAACAACATTCCCTTTGGTATTACACAGAACAAAATCTGCAGCAAGGGTAATTGTATTTTCTTCACTGAATGGTTCTCCTTTATCTGTAATCAAAACTAATCTATCAACATCAGGATCTACAACCACTCCAAGATCAGCATGGCTAGTTTTAACTGCTTTCATTGTTTCAATTAGGTTTTCCGGTAATGGTTCAGGTAATCGCGGAAAAATTCCAGTCTTTTCACAATTTAATTCGATGACTTCACAACCGAATAAACGAAGTAAATCGGGAACACAATACGCCCCGGCTCCATTTACACAGTCCACAAGTACTTTAAATTTATTCGACTTTATTTTTTCAAGGTTGATTATCGGCAACATTAATACAGCATTTATATGATTTGTTAATCCTTCTGAATAGATAGTTCTTTTACCAATCTTTGTCCAATCAACAAAACTAGACTCTACATCAAGATACTTTTTCATTTTCTGATGTTCATCAGGAGACATGAATTGACCGGTACTATTTAATAGTTTTAGAGCGTTCCATTCATTTGGGTTATGACTTGCAGAGATTGCAATTCCACCTTGAGCATCAAGAGTTTTTACGTTAAACTGAACTGTTGGTGTTGGACAAATTCCAATATCAATTACATCCAATCCCTTTGCAAGTAGGGTTCCGGTAACAATTTGGTTTACCATTTCACCAGTAATTCTTGCATCACGGCCAACAACAATTTTTCCCGTTCCAACGAAATCAGCGTAAGCATTAACATATTTTACAATAACTTCAGGATCTAAACCAGAACCAACAATACCACGAATACCGGAAATACTTACCATAAGAGTTGACATCAATTTTCCTTTTTAAATTTGTTATAAAAATAATGATTTAATTGAATATCTTTGTTAAAAAAAATGTTATGAAAAAGAAAATCGAAAAAATTAATTTATTACTAATAAATCAATTTGGAATTCCGCCAAGACCTGAGAAATTGCCAAATCCTTTGGATACCATTATAGGTACAATACTTTCACAAAATACAAATGATGCGAATTCATATAAAGCATATAAAAACTTAAAGAATAATTTTAGTAACTGGAATAAACTTGCTGAACTGACACCTGCTCAAATTGAAGGATATATTAAAGTTGCAGGATTGGGAAAACAAAAATCAAAAGCAATTTATGATCTTCTTCAATCATTAAAGAAAAAAGATGAATCAGTTTCGTTAGATCATATAAAAATAAAAAATAATGCTGAGATTTTAGAGGAACTAACATCTTACAATGGAGTTGGAGTAAAAACTGCAAGTTGTGTCTTGTTATTTTCTCTTGGAAGAAATATTTGTCCAGTTGATACACACGTCCACCGTACACTTAACAGAGTTGGGATTGTAAATACTAAAAATCCGGAAAAAACTTTCTATAAAATATTCGATAATATTCCTGATGGAATTGCACATTCATTTCATACAAATCTTATACGGTTGGGACGTGAAGTCTGTAAACCAAAAAATCCAATTTGTTCGGTTTGTTCTTTAATAAAAATATGTAAGTTTAAAGAAAAAAATCTGAAACCTGTAAAAAACAATATAAAAAGAGATTTTATGCTGCTGGACAATCTTTAAAACTTACAATTAAAATCTACTTTTATATAACAACTAAATGTTTTAACTTTATAATAATTATTTACCCTCAATTACTTATCGGAGTTTTTAAATGGCGAACAATTTAGGATTGATTGGATATGATTTTGTTGAATTTTATGTTGGCTCAGCCAAAATGTGGGCGTACTGGCACGCCAAGGCGATGGGCTTAAAAGTTACTGCATATTTAGGACCGGAGACTGGTCACCGGGATAGAGTTTCATACTTTATGGAAAAAAATAATATTAGAATTGCTCTGACTTCCGCTGTTAAACCTTCAAGTTATGAAATAGCATCTTTCGTTGAGCGTCACGGTGATGGTGTTAAACGATGGTCTGTGCGCGTAAGTGAAGTAAAAAAATCTTTCGAAACATCATTAAAAAATGGCGGAATCCCTGTCCACTATCCAAAAAAGATAGAAGATGAAAACGGATTTATTGAGGAAGCAGCTATAAAACTTTATGATGATGCAGAAATAGTTTTTATCAACCGCGAGAACTATAAAGGATTATTTAAACCGGGATATGGTAAACCTGTTCAAAACATAATGATTGAAGGTGAAGATACAGGCTTGGAGAGTGTTGATCACATTGTTGGTAATGTTAGAACTAACGAGATGAATCTATGGGCAAATTATTTAAATAAGAGTTTGGACTTTGAAACTTTTATAGAATTTGGTGAAGGAGATATCTCTACAAAATATTCCGCTTTACTATCAAAGGTTGTGCGGTCTCGTGAAGGCGCACCAATCAAGAATCCAATTAATGAACCATTTGAAGGATTAAAAAAATCACAGATAGAAGAATATATCGATGAATATTTTGGTTCAGGTATTCAGCACGTTGCAATCACAACTAAAGATATTATCTCAACAATAAAAGCTATGCGTACAAATGGCATAGAATTTTTAAGTACTCCTCCTGATACTTATTATAAAATGTTAAAAGAAAAAGGTTGGAACATAAAAGAAAATGTGGATGAATTACAAAAACATGGTATTTTATGTGATCTTGAAGGAAAAGGATATTTGTTGCAGCTTTTTACAAAACCGATAGGTGATAGGCCAACTTTTTTCTATGAGATAATTCAACGTTGTGATGGAGCGGAAGGATTTGGACAAGGGAATTTTCAAGCACTATTTGAATCGATTGAAAGAGACCAGGCAGTTAGAGGGAATCTGGATAAAGATTAATTAAGTTCAAGTTCAGGTTTAATCCTGCCAATCGTTAGGCAGGTTCAAGACAAGTATCAGTGAAAAAATATTTAGGAGTTTAATATGCCATTTTATGTTAAAGTTGGAAAAGTTCCGCCGAAAAGACATACAACGTTTTACAAAGAAGATGGAAAATCCTTATATCGCGAAGAACTTTTTAGTACAAAAGGTTTTTCCGGAATCTATTCTAATAAGTATCATCTTTATATGCCAACGGAAGTGGAAAAGATTGAAGAAGTTCAAATCGATTCATCTTTAAATGATTGGAATGATGCTCCATTAGAGTACTATCATTTTATTACAGATATTGTAAAATCCCGGGGTAATATTATAACTGCACGAAATGAATTTCTGAAAAATGAACATTGTGTTATTTCAACTGCTCATCTAACAGAAGATACAAAATACTTTTATCGAAACAGTCAGATGCACGAAATGCTTTTTGTTCATCATGGTAATGGTGTTCTGCTTTCAGAATATGGAAAAATAAATTTTACTGAATGGGATTACTTAATCATACCCAAAGGAACAACATATCAGATAAAGTTTAATGATTATAAAAAGAATAAATTATTTATTATTGAATCCGACACACCATTTGATATTCCAAAACATTTTAGAAATGAATATGGTCAACTAACAGAGGAAGCTCCATATTACGAACGGGATTTTCGTGTTCCCGAGTTTACAAAACCAATCGATAAAATTGGAGATTTCAGACTGATATTAAAAGTTAGAGATCGAATGTTCGAATACAAACTTCCACATCATCCTTTTGATGTTGTTGGATGGGACGGATTTCTTTATCCATATGCATTTAATATTAAAGAGTACGCTCCCAAGGTTGGTAAGATACATTTACCGCCGCCAATCCATTTGGTATTTACTACTCAACATTTTGTTATTTGTAATTTTGTTCCTCGTTTATATGATTTTCATCCGCAGGCAATTCCGGCACCTTATTACCATTCAAATGTGGATAGTGATGAAGTTTTGTACTACGTTCATGGCGATTTTATGAGCAGAAGTGGTGTGCAAGAAGGTTCGGTTACATTGCATCCAATGGGAATTCCGCACGGACCACAGCCAGGTAAAACAGAAGCATCCATAGGTAAAAAACAAACTGATGAATATGCTGTTATGATTGATACCTTCACTCCGCTATACGTAACAAAAAATGTTAAAGAAACCATGGTAAATGATTACAGTCAGTCCTGGCTTAAAAAAGATAAAGAAAAATAAATTGAAATGGGAAATTACACATGAAGTTCGTTTCGTATCTAAATAAAAATGAAAAACGCGTTGGAATTTATTATCAAGACAAAGTTTTTGATTTACAAAAATCTGCATCATCATTAAAGATAAAATTACCATCTACAATGAAAAAATTTCTGGATGGTGAAACAGCTAATATGAAATTAGCAAAGAAGGTTTTTGATGCAATAAAAAAAGGTAAAATAAAATCAGGAATCAAATTTAGTAGTCTCAAACTTTTAGCGCCTGTTCCAGATCCAACTTCATTGCGTGATGGTTACGCGTTTCGACAGCACGTTGCAACTGCTCGAAGAAATAGGGGAGTTGATATGATTCCCGAGTTTGACCAATATCCAATTTTTTATTTTGGCAATCACAATACAGTTTTTGGACCGGGAAATGTAAAAGTTGAAGATGATCACTTAAAAGGCTGTGACTTTGAACTTGAGTGTGCAATTGTAATTGGAAAAAAGGGAAAGAATATTTCAGCGAGCAAAGCAGATGATTATGTTGCGGGCTATATGATTATGAATGATCTCTCCGCAAGAGTTTTACAAATGGAAGAAATGAAGCTTAATCTTGGACCGGCCAAAGGAAAAGATTTTGCTACTACAATTGGTCCATGGTTAGTGACACCCGATGAGTTGGAAAAATTTAAAGAGAAAACTAAGTTTGGAAATAAGTACAATCTTGAAATGACAGCCAGACATAATGGAAAAAAAATCTCAAGTGGAAATGTAAATCAAATGGATTGGACTTTTGCTGAAATTATAGAACGTGCAAGTTATGGCGTTACTTTGTATCCGGGTGATGTAATAGGTTCTGGTAC
>JBATOT010000096.1:0-49388 GCA_049291095.1 Ignavibacteriaceae bacterium
TTTATATAACGTGCTCGATCGATTTACTGTTGGTGTTACTAAAAAACGAGTAATAGAGGAACTCATAACATTTGGAATAGATTACTTATCCAAAAATCAAATTAACAATGAGCATTTGAACCAGATAGCGCCTGCACAAACAACTGAGAAGTTGGATGAGCAGCATTTTAAAGATTTGCTTAAAGCTGGACTGAAAGAAGATTTTTATACTTCAATAATGAATAAATCAATTGAGGATAAAAAACTTAAACTAATTCAAGAACGCCAGGAGCTTGCTCACAAAATTATACGTGAAACTGCTTCTGATGATGAAGCAAAGTGGGTGAAAGAACTACAGCAAATTGAATTAGCTAGTTTAGACGTTTTATCAATCACAGTCGTAATACCAAAAGAGTAAATGAATCTCAGCTTTATAAAATCAAGTGGAAACATAATCTCTGAAGATTTTTGTATTCAGTTAGCAGCGGAAAATCGTGCTAATTATGTTAGTGATAATAGTTTTGGTATTACGAAGGTCAATGATCATATCGCATTAACTTTTGAAGCACTTAGAGATAGATGGGAAAATCTCCGTTCTCAGATTTTAGATGGAACAATAGATAATGCTCAATTACGTGATAAATGGTTGAAACCATTTTTTACTTCTCTGGATTTTAATCTTGTTTATAATAAAGCTTATTTGGAAAACGGAATTGGTGAAAAATTTAATTTATCCAATTTAGGTTGGAGTGATAATGATGCTCCGGTTGTCCACATAGTTTCTCTAAAACAAGATCTCGACAAAAAGGATTCATCAAATAAGACACATAAGAATAAAAGCCCTCACGATATGCTTCAGAATTTTCTTAATCATTCTAATCATAAATGGGCTATTCTTACTAATGGTCTAAAGTTCAGGATACTAAGAGATTTCCATCATTCAATTACGAAGGGATTTATTGAATTTGATTTAGAAGGTATTTTCGAAACTGGTAACTCAGAACAATTTCGTGCACTGTTTCGATTAGCGCATAAATCAAGATTTGCTGGACAAAAGTATGAAGTTGAGTTAGAAGAGATTGCCAAAGGATGTTTACTCGAAAAATTTTATGAACTTTCAAGAGATACTGGAGTAGAGATTGGTAAGAAACTCCGCAACCAGGTCCGCAATGCTATTGAAATATTAGGTAATGGTTTTGTAGAACATCTGGGCGGAGAAAATGATAAAGAAAAGATTGCTAAAGAATTATATAATGAAATCCTGAATATTATATACAGAATTCTCTTCTTGTTGTTCGCTGAACAAAAAGGATGGCTGCCGATTAAGAATGATGTTTATGCGAACACTTACAGCGTAAATGCATTAAGGAATCTTGTTGAAAGAGGAGACTATTCGGAAGATACATTTATTGATCTTTGGGAAGGACTGAAGATTACTTTTAACCTGGTGACAAATGGCTATAAGTTTCCTAATGGTGATGAAGTAAATGCTTTTGGAGGTCAGTTATTCTCTGATAAAAAAATAAATCTGATAAAAGACCTTCCACTAAAGAACAAATTTCTGTTAAAAGCTATTTATGAGTTGTGTTATTTTGAAAATGAAAAGATAATTAACAGGATAAACTACACTACCCTTGATATTAATGCTTTAGGTTCAGTTTATGAAAGTCTTTTGGATTATGAGCCAAAGATTCTTACTGAAACAATTGAAAAAGATAACAAAGTCTATCCAGCCGGATCATTTTTTCTGGATGATACATCATTCAGTAGGAAGACAACCGGTTCGTATTTCACCGACTCAAGATTAGTAGCATTGTTGATCGATTCTGCCTTGAAACCCGTAATAGCAAAAGCATTGGAAAATAAATCCTCACAAGAGGAAAAAGAAAAAGCTATTCTTGATTTGAATGTATGTGATATGGCTTGCGGGAGTGGAGCGTTTCTAATTGCGGCTTTAGAAACTCTTGGTAATGAGCTTGCAATTATTAAAAAGGGGGAAGAAGAATTACCGACAGATGAACAGCTTCGTGAAGCTAAAAGATTGGTTGTTCTTAATTGCATATACGGTGTTGATTTAAACCCTATGGCTGTTGAACTGTGTAAGTTTTCTTTATGGGTTACTGCTTCGATGCCTAATCTTCCCCTCGTTTTTCTTGATCATAAAATAAAATCTGGAAACTCATTAATTGGTGCAACACCCGATTTAATTAAAAAGGGAATTCCTCCAGAAGCTTTTAATGAAGTTACTCTTGATGATAAAGAAGTATGTACTGAACTTAAAAAAGTAATACGAAAAGAATTGGATCAGATATCAAGAGGAACACTGGAATTTACACTTCCTTTTGATGTTAATATTATTGAGGATGAAAAAAGGGCACTTGAATATCTTAAAGTTATACGATCACCACAGTTGACCAATAAAGAAATTAAAGAAATTGAGGATGCATATTCCATTTCATATCAAAAATTTCACGAGAATATTCAATGGAAATTGGCTGATACCTGGACTTCTGCATTCTTCATCAAAAAAGATTCATTGAAGAAAAAATATCCCACAAATGAACTTCTTTATTTACTTGAATCCGGTCATTCAATTGATTCTAATCTTGAAAAGGAAATATCCGAACTTTCTGAGGAATATAAATTCTTCCATTGGCATTTAGAATTTCCTGAAGTGTTTGAAAAAGGTGGGTTTAATTGCATACTTGGCAATCCTCCCTGGGAAAAAGTGAAGCTTCAGGATAGAGAATTTTTTAAATCAATCAGGCCAGATATTGCAAATGCTACAAAGAATAAAAGATTGGCGTTAATAGAAGAATTAAAAGAAGAAGATTCCGAGCTATATAAAAAATATTCAATTGGAAAATCTGTTATAGAAAAAGAGTCTAAATTTTTGGTTGATTCACAAAAGTATCCATTAATGGGTAGAGGTGATGTAAATACTTATATGGTCTTTACAGAATTAGCAAAAAATGTAATTGGCTCTTTGGGTATGGTCGGAATAATAGTTCCATCAGGAGTAGCAACACAGGATACAACCAAAGTATTCTTTTCTCATATAGTCTCAAATAAAAATCTGATATCAATATATGATTTTGAAAATACCGAGGGAATATTTCACGATGTGCATAGGAATACAAAGTTTTGCTTATTAACCATCTGTGGTGGATGTAATGATAGTCCGATCGACTTTTTATTTAATGCTACCAATCCCGAACATCTGAATTTTGAAAATAGACACTTTTCTCTTACCTCAGAGGAGTTATTTGCAATTAATCCAAATACTGGTAATTGCCCTGTATTCAGTAACAAGACTGATGCGGATATTGTAAAGAAAATCTACTGCAGATTACCGGTATTGATAAATGATAATGATTTGGAGAACGGAAATCCTTGGAGAGTTAAATATTACACAATGTTTCATATGTCCAATGATTCAGGACTCTTTAAAAAGAAAAGTGAATTGGAAACCCTTGAGTTTATACTTAAAGGAAATATTTTCAAGTCTGTCGATGAAATTTATCTACCTCTTTATGAAGGCAAAATGATTGATCAATACAATCACAGATACAGTTCAATAGAATCTGTAGAAGATGTTGTCCAAGGTAGACACGATAATGTTGAAACCCCACAAGAATTATTAAAAGATTCTAAGTATGTAGTTCAACCAAGATTCTGGGTTAATAATTCTGTCGTACCTGTTTATAGCAATGTCCCATCCTTTGTATTAGAGGCTTATAAAATTAAGTCCGAGGAGGTATGTAAAGAAGTTATTAATATTTGGTATTGCTCTCATTTAATTCAAGAGAGTGAAAACGAGTTACAAAAATATTTGATGAAATTTGGGCTAAACGAAAATAGCTTCTCATTTCCATTAAATAAAGATACATTAACACCACTCTATAATGCATATCCGCTAACTACTGAAGAGTTAAATCAAATTGTTGAAACCGACTCTTTTATTGATACTTTATGTTCTATTGTCAATCAAAGACAATTAAAACAATTTCTTGGTTTTCGTGATATTACTAATTCTGGCAGTGAAAGAACAAGTATTTTTTCTATTATTCCCAATATGCCAACTAGTAACAAACTCCCAATTATGATTAGTTATAATCCCGAGTTTTACTACTTAGGTCTTGCCAATTTTAATAGTATAATTTTTGATTTTGTTCTAAGGAATAAAATGGGTGGCAACACACTAAACTTATTCATCTTAAAACAACTTCCGATTATTGATCCAGATAAATACAATCAAAAACAAAAAAGTATAATTAAAAAATTAGTTTTAGAATTAACTTACACAGCTTATGATTTAAAGGACTATGCAAATTATTTGGACTATTCTGGTGAACCATTTACCTGGGATACAAAAAAGAGATTAGAAAATCAGTGTATGTTGGATGCAATTTATTTCCAACTTTATGGAATCACTAAAGAGGAAATGAATTACATTTTTGAAACATTCCCAGGATTGAAAAAAAGAGAAACGGAGATATTTGGTTCTTTCCGTACAAAAGAAACAATTCTAAAGTATTATGATGAAATTGAGCTTAGTTAATTATGTCTGAAAATTCAGAACAAAATAATAGCAATTTTACTCCACTTGAATCTATAGACCAAGCAAAAAAACTCTCAGAGAAAGAACTATTAAACTACTTATTAAATTATTGGCATCTTGATGTACCGATAATTACGGGATATATAAGAATTACTGGTGAAAAAAAATTAGCCTGGTTAAGGGGAATAAAAAATTTAAGCGGAGAGGTATTAGAGTATCCGTTTTATAACGGAACCAATATTGAATCATTACAAAGAGGCGCATTTATAGGTGGAGGAGTAAGAAATGATTATGACGGGGCTTATATACAAATTCAATTTCAAATTAGTAACGAAAAAGAACGAGAAAAATGGTCAAACCCTTTCTTAATAGGGTGTGATCAAAATACTCTTATCGTGCTTGAAAAATTTCCAAAAGAAGATTTAGTTTCTGATGGTGATTATATCCTCCTGCCGCAGACAGCAATTTCCTATCACATAAAAAAGAATATTAAAAAAGCAGAAAAAGAAATTGATGAAGCAATTAAAGAAAAAAAGATATTACTTGATGAGGAAGAGAAAAGACTTAATAATAAAAACGCAGAAATGTTAAATCTGAATAGAACTTTTGATGAGACAGGTGATTTAATATCTAAACTTCGTTCCGAATCCGAAGAAATATCGAATAACTTAGTTAAGCAAAGCGAGAAAATTCAAAAACTCACAATAGAGGAAGAGAATTTAATTATGAGAATAAATACTTTAAAAGATTTTATAAAAGAAAGAGCTGATTGGTTGCATAAACTGGATTTTATAACAGATGAGGTTTATGGATCATTAAAAATAGATTCAGTTTCAGGCTTTCAACCTGATAAAGAAACCATCGCATTTAAAGAAATCAAAAATAGTTTCTCTGATCTTGTATCACACATCCACTCTTACACTTTCAGTAAGGGGATTGTCTATCCTCGTTTTCTAATTGAAGATTTTTTAACTCTACTTCGAACAAATGATTTTATTATACTTAGTGGATTGTCGGGGTCAGGGAAAACACAAATTGTTAAATCCTTTGCTGAAGCTATGTGCGGTGTTGCAAAGGTAATTCCTGTCAAGCCAAACTGGACAAGCTCAGAAGATCTACTTGGTTTTTACAATCCTCTTCAAAGATCATATCTGACAGCACCATTTTTAGATGCACTTATTGAAGCTGAAAGAGATCCATCGAGGTTGCATATAATTTGTCTTGATGAAATGAATTTGGCAAGAGTCGAATACTATTTTGCAGATTTTCTATCTGCGTTGGAAAACCGCGATGTTCAACCAGAAATTGTCTTATACTCTTCAGATGAAGCCGAACACGTCTTTTCTGAGTTCAAAGCGGTAATAAAAATACTTGATGAAGCGAGAGGTGAAATCCCTGAGGAATCTATAAATGACTTTGGTCATTTCTTATCCGATAAGGATATCAATGAAAAATTGAGAAATATGATTGGAATAAACGATAACGAAACTTTTGTTAGCCTGCATTCTAGATTACGAAGAATGTTAAATGGAATACTGAATGTTCCAAGTAAATTAAAATTTCCTGGCAATGTTCGAATCATAGGTGCAATAAATATAGATGAAACCACACACTATCTTTCACCCAAAGTTTTGGATAGGGCCCATATTATAAAATTTGATAGCCCATTAAGATATAATCTCAAAGAAATATCTGAACAGATTACTGCATATAAAATTGAACCGAAAAAAGTTTATGTGAATCCATCAGAATTCCTACCGCTTAGAAACAAATATCCCGATTATGATTTAAGTGATCCTTTAGTAAATACTTTAAGGAGTTGGGCAAATGATCACTTTGAAAAAGTTGGTGTTGATTTAGGATTAAGAACCATCAGGCAGTCACTTCTTTACCGTAACTTACTTGCTGAGTTAAATGTGAGTGAAAAGCAAATCTTAAATAATATATTAAGACATAAGCTGCTGCCAAGATTGTCAATTGATGGTAATAAAAAAGTTGGTAGCACTGAAGAAAGTATGCACGATATTATTAAAAAATTTCACGCAGATGTTTCCTCACAATTAAATGAAGAATCAATACCTGATTCAAATAATGCTTCAATAGAATTAGAGCGGATGATCAAAAAAGCAGAAAACTCGGACCTAGTCTATAATTATTGGGTATAATATTTTTTTATGGAGCCCAAATTTGAAATAAGGTTAATTAGTATTAATTGGATTGCAAAGGACAAAATTGGAGCAATCAAAAAAGCCTTGGCTCCATTAGAGATGGATTATGATCCTGAATTGGGTTTTTCCGCTGACGCTTTCTCCTACCCAAAAATTGATGAGAAGACAACTGCTCAAATTTCTGTCAAATGTTTTGATAATAAAATCGCACCTGAATTAGCTCATTCCGATGGTTCAACCGAACAACTCTTAAAAGTTCAAGATCCAATTACGAAAGAAATATATTGGATAGAGAATGGAGATTGGAAATCAATTAAATCTTCTAATGGATACAAATTTTGGTATATGGACGCTCCTTCTCACAGACGAGCTGGTAAATTAAACATTCGAATTGGCGACCAGGCCTGTCTAATAAACATTAGCATTCCAAAATTCTCAGCTGATGAATATGATGAAATATTAAATGACTTTAAAAACACTTGCTGGGAACTAATACTTGATGTGAATAGCGGTGTTACAGTTGAGGACTATTCTGAAACTGGTGTCTTTTCAGAAAAATTCTATCAACACTTAACTGAATTCATTAGAGCTTCGAAGAATATTTTAAGAATGCCGCATAATGAACTGCGTGAAAAACAAATTTTATTAAAGCCAGAAAGAGTTCGACCCATCCCACGGACTTTTATGGAACTTGCGGTTAAGGGAAAACCTAAAACTCTATCAAGCAGAGGTTATGAAACATCATTTAATACACCTGAAAATAGATATATAGCCGGCCTTGCAAAAAAGTTATCGTTGTTATTATACCACCAGGAAAGAATTTCAATTGGGTTTTCGAAAAGGATTAAATTCAAAATTAAAGAAATTGAAAAAAGGATAAACAGTTACTCTGATAAATTTAAAGTGAATCCTGCCACTCTGGATTTTACAATTGAACGTGAAAGAAAAAAAATTGAAGAAAAACAAAAAATAATAAATGATATTGTCAGAAATAATTGTCAAGGTATTATTATTGGCAAACAAGATATTATAGAATTGAAGTTCAAAATAACCAGTGACCCGGGCGATTCTTACAATGGCTGTTCTTTTTTTGCTGATATTATTGAATTTGAATCCAAATCACTGAGCGGTCATAACTATTTGTTAGAGTTTGCATCTCCTTTTAAAGAGGTTTTTAAGAAATATGAGGTTTATATAATCAGAGCCGATAGACCAGAAAAAAAACAATTTGAATCAAGGGCAGGAAGAAAGTTTGAAAAGCGAGAATTTGAATATATTGAATCAATTGATCTGATTGATTCAAATGAACATAATAGAATAAGCCAGTTTGGAGAATGGAAGAAAGATTTAGAGAAAAACAATTGGGAAAGAGAACTATCGTCAAAAGAGAAAAAACTCCAGGAAAAAGAAATCACAAACTTGAAAGCTCAAAAGAAGTATTTTATTACAGAACAGCAACGATGGGAGCAAACAATTTCCGAAATGATTCCACTTTCAAAAAAAATTAACGATTTAGTCACCTCATTTAACAAATTAAAAATTAAACCCGCATATAGATTTCCTCAGTCTGTAATTTTTATCTACAATCCCGATTATAGTAAAGTGAAATCATCATTTGATAAAATGATGAAAGAATCCAATATAGAAGAAAGCACTTTTGAATCTCTTTTAACCATTGATGACTATGAAATTGTTGACCTGCCTCAGGTTTATGAAAAGTGGTGTCTGATCAAAATCATCGAGATGCTAACAAATGTCTATAAATTTGCTGGTGATAATTGGAAAAATAATCTAATTAAATCAGTAAAACCCCAATCTAATAAAACTACAGAATTTGAATTTACTTCAAGTGCAATCGGTCTTAACCTAAAGTTATTTTATCAACCTGTTTTGTTTAACAATAAAACCCCTGATTACCGTATTGATGTATTTAACTTTGACAATGGTTCATCAAATTTCTTAAGTGATAGGTTGGCTTCCTTGATTGTTGATGCAAAGTTTAAGGATTACAAAGATCAAAGTGAGATATTAGATGAAATAAATTTGTTAACGAATATAAAAGATTATGGAGAAAGAGATTTCCTTTCATCGGAAATGAATAATTATGTTTTTGTATTACATCCATCATTAAATAAAATATCCTCTCCCACTACAACACAAAATTGGAGTATCTCTTCTTATTATGGTGGTGATTCGTTATTAATACAAAATCAAACGCAGCCGGATCATAAATTCGGATCTGTCCTATTTCGGCCTGGCGAAGAAAGTAATTTGCAAAGACTCTTAATAATGTTTTTTCAATATGCAGTAGAAGAGGCAACAAAGTACGCTATTGCAGATCAAGAAAATCCCCAAATTAAATTTGATTCGTTTCCCAAAACAATTAAAAAGTTATTCTGTCCGATCTGTAGTTCCTCTGTTAGGATTGAATCAAACATAATAGGTAAAAATAGAAACGGTCGTGAATACATCCTTATATGTAATAATAAAAAATGTGGTACTGAGTTTATTATAAATTACTGTAATAATTGTTATAATAGAATTTGGAAGCTAGGGAGTTATTGGACTTATCACGATACAAGTCCACTAAGCCCATTTGATATAAAGTGCCCACATTGTGGGATATCTAACCCAATGAATATTGATGTTAGAAGAGATTTAAACTGATGTCTACAATTATTAAAAATTTATTTAAGTATTAATATGAATCCATTTAAAGTATTTGATGAGATAAAATTTCAATATCAATCTTACATTAAAACTTTTCAAAAATTTAAGAATAAAGAGATTGGTGAGTTTGTTAGAAAACAAACTGATGAAGGTAATCTGCTATGGGCCGAACCCCTCTTACAAATAACAAAGAAGTTTAGACAAGGGACAAAACTATCTAATCTGGTTGATGCTGGCATTCTTAACAAGCAATGTTTAAATATTTTTAAGATTGGTGATAATGTTATTCACCCATACTTTCATCAACAGCAATCAATCGAAATTGCGGTAAAGAAACAGCAAAATCTTATTGTAACTACGGGAACAGCTTCAGGAAAATCTCTTTGCTTTGAAATACCCATCATTAATTATTGCTTGAATAAAAAGGTTGAAGGACAAAGGGGAATTAAAGCTATAATTATTTATCCAATGAATGCTCTTGCAAATTCACAATACTACGAATTGGCAAAAAAATTAAATGGCACTGGACTTAAGATTGGAATCTACACTGGGGATACAAAAGCAGACAAGGATACAGCACTTCAATCATATAGAGACATATTTGGTCAAGATGCTCAACCGAATGACTCAGAAATTATATCCAGACTCGAGATGCAACATAATCCCCCCGATATTCTTATAACAAACTATGTTCAATTAGAATTACTTTTAACAAGATTGGAAGATAGAGGACTATTCCCTGAGGGTTATAGAGAAAATTTGAAATTTTTAGTAATAGATGAATTACACACATATCGTGGTAAAAAAGCAACAGATGTTGCCTTTCTGATCAGAAGATTAAAACAAAGAACGAATACTTCTGGGAACCTGATATGCATTGGAACATCAGCTACGATGGTAAGTGAGAAAGAAGGTGTTAATTCAGATGAAGTCGTTGCAGAATTTGCTACGAAGTTTTTTGGTGAAAAATTCTTACCGGAAAATGTTGTAAAGGAAACAGAAGATGAAACTCTTTATTTCAAAGGCGAAATTCTAAATCCTAGTATTGAAGTAACTGAAGATTTAATAAATAATTTTAATGAAAGTAATTCTACTTCAATAGCTGCTCTTTACAAGTCTCTTATGGGCTCGGAAATCAAAACCGATTTCAGCTTTGAGGAACTGGGCGAAAAATTAAAATCTTCCAAAACTCTATTCTTCATTGAAACAAAATTGAGTGAGTACATTTATGGATTTAATGAACTTGCTGACAAATATCATATTGAAGTGCGTTCAACTTTTTCAAAGCAGCAGGCCGCATTAGAACTATTAGCTGGTTTTTATTTGGGTATGTCAGGTCAAATTACAACTGATACAGGAAATGTCGTTCCAAGATTTATTACCAAGTTGCATACATTTTTTAATCAGGGTAAAGAGCTTAGAAAATGTATTATTGATGAGTGTGGCTATATAAGTTCATCTGGGGAAATCACCTGTCCTAAATGTAAGGAAGAAGGACGAGGAACAGTTACTCTTCTTCCACTTCACTTTTGTCGTATTTGCGGTCAGGAGTATTTTGGTGTTGGGTTGTTAAAGGATAACAAAATAGTTCCGTGGTCAATATATGATTTTGAAAGCCCCGAAGTTACAGGATATTATTCAAATAATGTTGATTTTACTATTCCAGATGATTATCCCGACAGCTGGTTAACTCCAGTAAAACATGAAATAAAAAGTAAATACAAAGATTTAGTCCCGAGACAAATATCATTAGATACAACTAAAAATAAATATGCAACCTACTATAATGAAGATGAACTTAAAGGAATATTTATTCCAAATCCAATGCGAATGTGTATTAACTGTAAAACTGAACACGGTGGTCAGGTTAGAGAATATACTAAGCTTTTTCTATTAAACTCCATTGGAAGAGCAACTGGTACAAATGTATTAACCGCAGCTTCTATTAATGCAACTTCAGGCAATGAGAAAAAAGTAATTGCTTTTTCGGATAACCGGCAGGACTCTGCTTTCCAAGCAGGCCATTTTAACGATTGGTATAACCAGATATTCTTTAGACAGGCATTACATCAAGTATTAAGTGAGAATCAAGAAGGTATAAATGTAAAAGATATTCCAAGTAAACTTTTTGAAAAACTAGTCCCAAGCAGCATGCCCAGGAATCCAATGTTCCGAAGATTTCAAAGACATCTGCTAAGATATCTGGAGACATACTTATTTGTTGAAATCAGAGGCACAAAGAAATTTGCTTCGCAAAATTTAGAAGATGTTGGTCTACTCGAAGTTAATTATGAAGAACTATGGGATTGGATCCATAATCCTGCAGCTCTCAAGGAATATGATTTGCTTAAGAAAGTTGATAAGGATCTGCTGAATGATTACCTAACTGGGTTTATGGATATTTTCCGATTGGAAGTTGCTATTAATCATAATGATCTTATAAATAAAGAACCATTCAGACAGGAAGTTATTTCATATTTAGAATCTGAGCATCCTGAATATCGATTATTCGAAGCTATAGAAAACACAAAACCGGGTGGATTCTCTGATGGTATACATGATAAAATTAAATATATGTACAATCCTCACGCATTAAGTACTTCACGCAGATTTTCTTCTTGGATTGAAAAAGCATTTGGACCACAAGATGATGATTCGATATTAAAAGAGACGTTAGATTTTCTAGGATCATCATCATCTGGTTACTTGATAAAGAATACTGAAAACCACCAGGAAGTTATTCTTTTAACGAGTGACTTGATCTTATTAAAACTTCCATCAGCGGGATTTAAAGCTAAATGTCCGAGATGTGATGCCAAATATAATTGGAAGAAAATGAACTACTGTGTTCAGTTAAAATGTACTGATCCTCTCCAAGATTATAGTGACTCACATAATTATTATTATCATCAGTACTCTTTAATTCCAAATAGCGATATTATTGTTAGAGCTGCAGATCACTCAGCACAAGTAAAAGGTGATTTGAGGAAACAAAGAGAAAATGATTTTAAGGCTGGCAAGTTAAATCTATTAGTATCGACCCCTACTATGGAATTAGGTATTGATATTGGAACATTATCATCTATATATATGCGAAATGTCCCACCTAATCCGAGTAATTATGTTCAAAGAGCTGGTAGAGCTGGTCGAAGTGGGCAGGGTTCATTAATAACTACTTTCTGTGGTTCTGGCCCAGGTAGAGGGTCACACGATCAATACTTTTACAATCGCCCTATGGAGATGGTTTCAGGAAAAATCTCAATGCCAAGGTTTAATCTTGATAACGTTAAATTATTTTTAGCCCATGTGAACTCATTAATACTTCAGACAATAGATAATAAACTATATAAAAATTCATCTAAAATTCTAAATTACAATGATATTCTTAACAAGATTCCTATGTTTCCAGATTATAAGAGGGATCTTAATAACTCGGTTAACAAGTCGAAACAAAATATTATTGATGGAATAAAAAAAGCATTCGGAATAGAAATAGAAAATTCTGATGGAGAATTAAATTGGATTCTTATTGAAAACCAGATAAATAATTTTGTAGAAAATCTTGATTCTGCATTCGACAATTTGAGAGAAGATTTCCTGGAATCACTAAAAGAATTTACAAACCTCGATGATAAAATAAGAAGAGAAAATCAGGCGGATAATTCAATTTTCCATGTAAGAAGGACTGCCCTTGAAAAAAGAAATCAGGATATAAAAGATGGCGAAGGGGAATTTTATGTTTATCGATACCTTAGTCAGGTAGGATTTCTACCAAACTACGCTTTCCCGACAATTACGAAACAAATAAGATTCCTATATGAAAAAGCAGAAGAAAGTATAAATCGGGAACAGGTTATAGCATTAACAGAATTTGCTCCACACAATACACTTTATTATGAAGGACAGAAATTTTTAGTTGAGCATATAACCGGCGAAACTGATTTAAATAACCAAGAAGAATTTTTGATATGTGAATTTTGCGGATTTGCAGACAAATTAAAAACCAACCAAACTAGACCAACAAATTGTATTTCTTGTGGTTCAACTTTAGAAAATGTTCATTCAATTAAGGCTCTCAATATGCCTCGAATGCGCGCAAGAAAGCGTATGAGGATTACAAGTGATGAAGAGGAGAGAATAAAGCAGGGTTACTTGACGGAACATAGTTATCGACTTTCTACCAATACGAAGCATTTCAATTTAATTGCCGCTGAAAATACATTCGCAAATTTGTCCTTTGAGAGATCTGCAACGATGTTTCATTTTAATTTAGGTTTTAGATCAGAAAAAGATAGAGGTTTTATAATAGATCCACACACAAATAAATGGCTTTTAGTTGGAAACTTACAAGAGCACTTCCAAAATAATCCAGCAAATGCAAGAAATGTGATTAGAAATCTTGCTCTTTTTGTTAAATCAGAAAATGACATAGTGGCTTTTCGAGATGGAATATTCCATGGTGAAAATGAGGAATCATTCGCACGAACATTGCTTTATACTTTACTTCAGTCTATATCATACACATTAAATCTTGATGATGCAGAACTCAGCGGATTCATTCAACTAATGCCCGACCAACCTAGCCGAATCATTATTTTCGAAGTTTCAGAAGGTGGAACTGGAACTTTGTCAGCAATTCTAAAAGACTCCGTTCTTCTAAGAAGAATAGCTGAAAAGTCTCTTGAGATACTTCATATTAAAAAAGACAAAACAGATAGTAATGATGCCTGTATAAAAGCTTGCTATAATTGCATCTGCTCATTTTACAATCAATTCTATCACACTCAGTTAGACAGGAATTTAGTTAAAGAATTCTTCTTTAAATTAGCAGAACTGGACACTATTGAACATATTCAAATACAAGATTATGATTTCGTATATGATGAATTTATTCGCCAAGGCAAGTCGTCAAGCTTAGAAAAAGAAGTTTTATCTATACTTAAAGAACTTAAGATTCAACCGCCTGAGAGCATACATGAGGTTATTTCTCATGAAGGTATTTTGATAGCTGAAGCCGATCTTTTTTATAAACCACGTTTATGTGTCTTTATTGATGGACCGGACCATGATAAAGACTATATAATTAAGGATGACGCAGAAAAGAGAGATAAACTTAAAGGGTTGGGAAAAAATATTGTAGTTATAAGGTACGATAATTTAATTGATGACATTGAAAAACTACTTTATTTAGTTTCACCTGAGTCATTAAGTAGTCCACAATTGTTAACGTTGAAGTTCAACTATTTTAAGTCGGTTTGGAAGGAAGAAAAAAAAGTAATTTCATCTCCAAGTAAAATTCAGAGCCTTGAAAGCTATAATAAGATTTTAGAATTGGGTGAAAAAGTTCTTCCTTTAATTATAGATGACCTAAAGAACGAACCGGACTTTTGGTTTGAAGCGTTAAGACGATTGACAGGTACTGATCCAGTCGAAGAAAAAAATAAGGGTAATGTTGAATTAATGTCAAAAGACTGGATTAACTGGTATGAACAAAAATAACAAAATTTCAGATTATAGATTTCCAAACTCTATAAGTGATCCATTCGTAAAAACTAGCGAGCCAACTTATAGGTACAATTGCATTGCTTGGTCTGTCGGTGATGATACCAAGTGGTGGTGGCCTCACAAGGACACATTTTGGCCTGATGATTTACAGAAAGAAGAAACTTTAGAAGCTTTTATAAGATTATATGCTCGAATGGGATATGAATTATGTGACCATCCTGATTATGAGGATAATTATGAAAAGTTAGTATTATTTGCAGATGATGCAAGTAATCCTACTCATGCTGCTCGTCAACTTCCAAATGGTAAATGGACAAGCAAACTTGGGCCATCGGAAGATGTAGAACATTCACTTAAGTCTGTTAGTGATGGAGAATATGGTAAACCTGTTGTTTATTTTAAGCGAAAAGCTAAATGATTATAGAATGATTAATTATTTGCAAGAGGAAATGTTTGGAGAGGAAAATGATTAAGGATTAAAAAATTAAAACTAGTATAACTGAGTTGAGAAAAATATGAATGAAAGAAAATTTCTAACATTAAATTCAGATAAAATCTGTTCACTATTAGACAGTGCAAACGAAAGAGTAGTAGTTGCAGCGCCTGGTTTTACTGATAAAGTATCTGCTCGATTGATAAATTGTTCTGGTAGGATTGGAAAAAAAAATGTGTATGTTATAATTGACGATGATCCGGAAGCAGTAAGATTGGGTTACGGTTCTTTCGATACATTCAAAACTATTTTTCTGAACAAAGTGACGTTAAAGAAACAACGCGGGATTCGAATAGGATTGTTGATGGTCGATGACAAAAGTTTTGTATATAATCCAACTCCACAAATCATAGAAGAAGAGCCTACAAAAAGTAATATTCCGAATGCTATAAAACTATCTACAAATGAAGGAAATGAAATTTTAAATAGTTTATTCCCACCAGATAACTTATTTGAAGATGAAAAAGATGCCGAGATTGGCTCTGAAAAACTAACGGAAAATGAGATAAAAAAAATTAAGGCAGACTTAGAAAAAAGACCGCCAATAAAACCAGAACTCGAAAGGAAAATTAGAGTAATTAGAAGTCACTTTCAATTTGTTGAGTTGGAGTTAAAGGGAGCTAGCTTACAAAATCATGTTTTTAGTTTGACGGGGCAGGACTTGGGTGTAACAAATAAGGATTTAGCTAAAAGAATAAGAGCTCAATACAAATTATTTGATGCAGATCAACTTTTACAACTATCATCAATTACAGATCTTCAGGAAAGATTAAATAAATTAAAAAAACATTATCTAATTAGTGTCCCTAAATATGGAACTATTATTTATCATTATGATGATTCAGATTTTGCTAAGAAGATAAAAGAGTTTGAAGAATCTATTACAGCCCGAAAAAATTCAGTTAAAGAAGCCTTGGAAAGAGTTTTGTTAGAAAGTAAAAAAAGTATTAGCCCGTGGATAAAAGAAAATCTTTTAAGAATAAATCATAAGGACCTAACCGAGATAGTATATCCATATAAAATTGAAAATTTAGATGAGTTCATTGAAAGATATCTGGATGAAAAATTTACAACACCTGAAACACTATTATCTAATATCACCTTCTTTGAAAAAGTTACAAATGTTTCAGCTCAACTGATTGAGAGTGCAGAATTTAGAGATGCAATAGAAAAATCATTAAAGATTAAATTTGAAAATTTAGTAAAGATTGGTCCCGCTGTTGAAGTAAGTGAAGAAGATATTTAACAAAACAATCGAATATTAATTACATCATAAAAATCGTTTCGAAGGATTAACATATGAGTAAAACTGACATCAAACTATCTGAACTTGTCGATATGATAAAGAATGGTGAATTACGTTTACCAGAGATGCAGCGTAGATATGTTTGGCGAGCAACAAGAGTTCGTGATTTATTAGACTCTTTATACCGTGGTTATCCAAGTGGTTCAATTTTAGTTTGGGAAACAGATAAAGAACAACCTAATCGCGAATTAGCTGTTACTCAGGATATAAGTCCATTCACTGGTCATAAATTATTATTGGATGGCCAGCAGAGATTAACATCTCTGACTTCAGTTATGAATGGAGAGCCTGTAAAAGTAAAAAACAGAAAAAAACCCATAGATATTCTTTTTAATCTCGATCATCCCGAAAGTTTATTTGAATTTACAGAAGTTGATTCAGATATGGATTCTCCACTTCCAGAGTCTGAAGAGATGGAGGATGAAGAAAATGGCGAAGATGATTTAACACTTCAGGACTTACTAAAGCAAAAAACATTTGTAGTCGCTGGTAAAGTATTCGCTCAACAAAAAAATTGGGTTTCTGTAACTGATGTGTTTAAAGCTAATAGCGACTTAGAATTACTTAAAGCTGCTGGAATTACCTCATTTGAAGATCCAAGTTATGAAAAATATTCAACGAGACTGAAAAAATTACGGTCAATAAAAGACTATCAGTATTCAATGCACGTTTTACCAAAAACATTAAGCTATGAGGAAGTTGCTGAAATATTTGTGCGAGTTAATTCACTTGGTGTTAAGTTGCGCGGTTCAGACTTAGCACTAGCGCAAATTACAGCGCGTTGGCCTAATTCTTTAAAACTGCTTGAGGAATACCAGGAAGAATGTGAAGAACATTGGATGACACTTGATTTAGGTTTGCTAGTGAGAGGTATGGTTGTCTTTGCAACTCACCAGGCAAGATTTGACAAAGTAGCCACAACACATATCGATAAATTTAAAGAGGGATGGGAAAAAGCAAAAGAGGGTCTCAATTTTGCAATTAATTTTTTGCGTACTAATGCGAATATTGAAGATGAATCACTGCTATCCTCACCATTATTTTTTATAGTCCTGGCTTATTTCATTGATTCACGTAATGGTAAACTAACTGAACAAGAGGAGAAATATTTATTATACTGGCTTTATGTAGCGAATATGAAAGGCAGATATTCCAGAGGTTCAACAGAATCATTGCTAGATGCGGACTTAAATGTCATTAAGAAAGGTGGTGGCCCTAAAGAACTGATCGAAGTACTTCTTCAACAATTCGGAAGGTTGGATGTTGATATTCAAGATCTCGTTGGTCGTGGAGCAGGTAGTCCATTATTTTCAATGGTATATTTAACATTAAAAGCTAAAGGAGCTAAAGACTGGTACAGTGGATTAGGAATATCCCTAAACAGTCAGGGAAAATATCATTATATCCAGTATCATCATATTTTCCCTAAATCATTACTAAAAAAAGACTACGATAAATCTGAAATAAATGAGATTGCAAATATGGCATTCATATCCGGTAAAACAAACAGACATATTAGCAATAAAGAACCAAAGGTTTATTTCATAGATATAATAAAAAATAGAGGTAAGGAGGCTATCATAGCTCAGTGCGTTCCAACGGAACCTGAATTGTTAGAGCTAAATAATTACAAAAGTTTCCTTACGAAGCGTCGTGGATTGCTTAAGGATGCAGTGAATGATTTTCTGAAGAGTGTAATTAGTTGAACTAATGAAATAGTCTAATTCGGAAATTAATTTTGGAGTCATTATCATTTAAGTGATAAACTATAGTTTAATAGGACTAACATGGCAGAAATAACAAGAAATAGCACTGGACTCTCAGGAGAATATTTTGTTGCAGCAGAATTGCTTAGACGAGGATTTAATGTAGCAATTACAATGGGGAATGCGAAAGCAATAGATTTGATAGCCGAAAAAAAAGGAAAGACTTTTCCAATACAAGTTAAATCTATTTACAAAAAGAAAAATGTTGGTTGGCCAATTTTAAAATCTAAAATTAAAGCAAAACATTATTATGTGTTTGTGAATCTTAATGCCGACCTATTAGAACAACCAGAATATTTTATATGTACTGCAGGTGAAGCAAAGAGAAAAATAAAAGAGTATGCCACGAGGGGAATCCTGAATATGTATTTAATAAACAATGAAAAATATTTAGATCGATGGGACAAGATTAAATAATTCTATACTTTGAAAAATTGAACAAATATGCTTGGCGCAATAACAGGTGACATAATAGGTTCGGTTTATGAATTTGATTCACTTAAACCTGAGTACGACTTTCCACTATTCGTAAAGGATTCTGAATTTACAGATGATACAGTTTTAACTGTGGCACTTGCAGACAGTATTCTAAATGATTTTTTCTATTTAGATAAATTAAGACAATATTACCGTGGATATCCTGATGCCGGATATGGTGGTATGTTTCATAAATGGGCTCGATTTAAAAATCCAAAGCCATATAATAGTTGGGGAAATGGTTCTGCAATGCGTGTGAGTCCAGTTGGTTGGGCTTACAATGATCTGGAAACAGTTTTGCAAAAAGCAAAAGAAAGCGCAGAAGTAACTCATAATCATCCTGAAGGAATTAAAGGAGCTCAGGCTACTGCATCCGCAATATTTATCTCTCGCACAAAACATTCTAAAAAAGAAATAAAAGAATTTGTAGAAAAGAATTTCAGTTACAATTTAGATTTAGATCTTGAAGAGCTAAGAAAAAATTATCGATTTAATGAAAGCTGCCAGGACACAGTGCCTCAAGCTATTTTCACTTTTTTAATATCAGATAATTTTGAAGATTCAATTCGGAAAGCAATTTATATTGGTGGAGACAGTGATACTCTAGCTTGTATTAACGGATCAATAGCAGAAGCGTTTTATGGTGGGGTACCGGAAGAAATTAAGCCTGAAGTTTATAAAAGAATGGATAGCAGAATTACAATAATCACGAATGATTTTAGAGAAAAGTTTATAATAAAATAGAAAATATACTTTGAGAAGATACAATCCATACAGAAACATATTTTACTACTTTAGAGGTGGTCATAACTCTGACAAGTTGGCGGAAAAGCAGATAGAGGATAACACAACCAAAGCACTTATAAATACTTTAGAATATTCTCACCCAAAACTTTTATATCTCCTCCTTGACTATATAAAAATTCACTATAAAACTGAATCTAAAATTCAATATGATTTGCAGGTAGCTGAAATCTTTAGCCGACCTGATGCACAAATCCGAATAGGCAAAACAGATTATTATATTGAAAGTAAAGTGCAGGCGCTACTAGAAAAGCAACAAATATTAAATCATCTTAAATCAATAGGCAATTCATTCCTGATAGTGATAACAAATAGAACAAATGATTTATCCATAATACGGGAATTAAATAAATCCAGCCTTAGGTTTATCACCTGGTGCGATATTTATATATTATTTTCTGAGTTTCTTAGGCAACAAAAAATAAATAAAGAATGGTTAGTACTAGTTCAATTTCTAAAATATTTAGAGAGCACCTCGATGGCACCATTTAATGGTTTTACAAAAGAAGATTTCGATTCCTTTTTATTTGTAGAGGAAGATCCCCAAAAAGAAATTAGGATGATAGTTAAGAATAAATTTGAGAATTATATTGAGGAAATAGAGAAGAATTCAAAGTTTAAGAATCTTAAAGGTGAGGTTGGATATCTTCATCAGAACGCTCATATCATTTGGGGTACATTATCATTAAAAGGCAAAGAAAAAGTACAAGTCCCTCATTTTAATTTTGTCCTTGATAGAAATTCATTCTCAATTGGATTTATCGTGGAAGGAAAAAATCCAGCAACAAAACTTTACAAACTAATTGAAAAAGATTTTAAGTCGTTTCAAAATATTCTGTCTGGTTTAGATAATTTTAATTTTGAATTGCAAAAGAGGGAAGAATTGAGAATTAGGGTTTATAAGAATACCCCAGTCGCAAAGATTAAGTGTGGAAAAGAAATAAAGCCAAATGATGTTAAATATATCCAATCGAAAGCTAGCCAATACCCATTGATTTTGACTTGGTGCTATATAACATATCAGCGTGATGACAAAGCATTGAACACTAAGAAGTTTATTCAGACCTCACTTGAATGCTTAAATAAACTTAAGCCTTTATACGAATTTTCTGTGGCTAATAAGTAGTTATGGGAAGCATACTCCAAGCAAAATGTTTTTGTGGATTCAATTCAGAAGGATTGTTCGTTGGTGGTGGATTTAGAAATTTTCTTAAAGTATGCTCAGCTCCTGCTCTGTGTAAAAAATGTTCAGCAATAGTTGTACTCAATTACCTTAAAAAGAAAAATAAATGTCCCAGCTGTAAATCTGAAGTTATTTTCTATAATGATCTTTCTCTTCAACGTAAAACAAAAAAAGAATATCCTCTATTTGATTGGAATATCGGAGAAGAAAAAGGCACATTTATTTTGCCCGATACAAAATACTACTGTCCCAAATGCAATAAATTGAAAATGAAATTTATTCGCTCTGGTAATTGGGATTAGAGTTGGTATAAGATTTTTAGTATGAATTATCTATTAAACATTAAATTCATTCAGGAATTTAGTCAGAAGTGAGAGCTATAAAGTAAACTGTGCTGATCGTGGGGGAGGGACAAGAAAAGAGCTTTCCTAAAAAGTAAAGGTTTATGGAATGATTGTTTGAGAAGTTAACATCCTAAAATTAAATAAATTAACTTTCTCAGAAATAATACCTTTTATGGAATGTAAGGTTTATTTTTGATTTACAGATAATCATAAATACACAGAATCATTTATTTAGCCTATGAATATAACCGGTGAAGTAATTCTAAAAGCTAGAATTACCAAAAACATTAAAGATAAAGAGTATAAAAAATTACTAGATGCTTTACCTGTTGGCGAAGAATATGGTATTTCAAAAGAGCTGATGTATAAAGGCTGGAAGCTAGCAGCTCAATATCTGGAAGAAAAGAATTACCTAACCGATGCTATACTTTGTTATAACAAAGCTAGACGAATTAAGCCATCCGTCGTAGTTGTGTTTGACAAGGTTGTATCTCTTTTAGATGATTTCTTTTCAAAATCTAAGAATGAATTCTCTGTAGATGACCTTGTGAAGTTAAGAGGGTCAATCGCCATTCTAGAAAATTTTCACTCAGTTAATTTTCCAAATCAAAAAAAGATTTCCGAACGAATTCCGGACCTGTATCTAAAGATAGATTATCATATAAATCATCACCCTAAGATTGCTGAAGAAACTAAAGCAACATTTCAGGTTCAGAAGATTTATAATGCTATCACTGATGATATGTCGATACCCGAGGTCCATCAAGAATTTGCGAAAACTTTAGCAGGTATTATTAGAAGAGAAAAGGCTAAAGACAAGAAGGGAAAAGCAACTCGCTTGGAGAAGAAAAAAAACAAGAAATAAGTCATTTAACAACAATAGTTCAATAAATTTCTACACTAAATTTCAGATTTAAAGGTATCTAAATTGAAAATACTTTTCTTAATAAACGATGCACCTTACGGTACAGAAAAATTCTATAATGCCTGCCGTCTTGCAATGACAATTCAGAAAGAACACCAAGAGGTTGAAGTAAATGTGTTTTTAATGGCAGATTCTGTCACTGGTGCTTTAGTAAACCAAAACACTCCGCAAGGCTACTACAACATAGAGCGAATGCTAAAAGCAATAATAAACAAAGGCGGTAAAGTTAAACTCTGCGGAGGATGTATTGATGCGCGAGGTGTTGCCGCGCTTCAATTTATAGACGGCTGTACAAGAAGCAATATGAGTGAACTTGCTCAATGGTCAGTTGAAGCGGATAAGGTTTTTACTTTTTAAGTACAAGTTAATGGTTTAATAGCATGACTTTTTCAAAAACTACAGAATATGCACTAAGGGTTTTAGCACTTATGGCAGGAGATGAAAAAAAATTACATTCATCGCTGGAATTACATAAAGAACTTAAAATTCCTAAAAAATATTTGCAGAGACTGCTTACAGACCTTTCTAAAAGTGGTTTAATAAGAAGTATCCAGGGAAGAAGCGGTGGATTTTTACTTGCTAGAAAGGCAGATAAAATTAGAATATCAGAAATAATAGATGCAGTTGAAGGATTTAGGAAAGAACCAGGCTGTTTTTTTGGTTTTGATACGTGTGCTTTAGATAATCCTTGTTCAATGCACGATATATGGACCAGATCGCAGAAGGACCTTATAAGTATGCTCAATAAAACACGTTTATCAGATTTAATCAATAAATCTAAAGCGAATTGATTTATTTAAACTTAAATACTACGTTTGGGTAGCATTTTAATTTAATTTATAAGGAATGTGCTATGGTTGATTCAAATATGGTTCTTACCGGCCAAACATTTGCTTACACATTTTATGTGCTTGCAATTATGCTGTTAATGGGTTGGTTTGCTTTCAATGTAACAAAAAGCGAAGGTAGTAAAGAAATAAAGCCTGCGCTTTTTTATTCTCTGGTTGGGTTTTTAGTTCTGCTCGGTGTATCACTTCACATTATTACTCACGAAACGATCCCCTGGAAACCAATGGATTTGAATCGTGCTGATATAAAAGCTGATAAAACATTTGACATAACAGTTGCTGATCATAAGTTTATTCTTCCATCAGAAAAAATGATTATCAATAAAAATGACAGAGTTATGTTTAATGTTAAATCAGAAGATCTGACCTACGGATTCGGATTATTCCGTGAGGATAATACGATGATGTTCCAGATGCAGGTTTTACCCGGACATAATAACGATATACTCTGGCATTTTGATAGACCTGGAGTTTATACAATCAGATCGACTGAGTACTCAGGCCCAAAGGGTATTGGTATGATTGAAAAAAATGTTGTTGAAGTAATCGATTAAAAAATCAATAAATAAATTTTTAATAATAGAAGAGATTTGAAATGAATTTTATACAAACATTTATGGATGGAGAAGAAGGGTTATTCAAACCCAATTCACTTACTCCAATGCAAAAAATGATTTTAAGGTTTGTTGTTGTTGGATTGGTTTACTACTTATTCGCTCTTGTTGAAGGAATGCTTATGAGGGTTTACCAGGTAACACCAATTGCAGCCATACCACCTGACCAATATTTTGGTATGCTTACGGCTCATCCGCTTGTTGGAATTTTCGGATCAACTTACTCAATAGTTTTTGGTGCATTTTTATTTCTGGTACCATTTCTTATGAGCAAACCGTTGTGGAGTATTAAACTTGCAAATTGGACTTGCGGCCTAATAGCTGTCGGAACTTTCACTTTTTGGTTTGCAGGATTTTTAACTCACTACGCACCTCTTTATACTTTATACTGGCCTTTACCGGCAGACTTTACTCAGTTTAGTGTTTGGGGCGGTACATTTTTTATTCTTGGTATTGCTTTAATTATGGTGGGCACTGTTTTCTTTGTGCTTAATATTTTTAGAACTATAGCTTACACACCGGAAGGTTGGGAGAAACAGGATGGGAAAGGACTATTAGCTTCAGCATTAGGTTTAAGCGGATTAAAAAATCTTTTTAGAAAAAATAAAAAAGAACATATGGTTTCTCTACCTGTTGCTGCAATTGCAAGAGGTACTGTTGATACTGCATTGAACGCAGGAATTATCCTTTTTACAGGTGTTCTAATTTTAGTTTATATGATTGCAGAAATTGCAGGATCAAGTTTAAAACATTCTTCAATAGATGCTTTGCTTTATAAAAATTGGTTCTGGTGGGGCTTAGATTTAATTGCAGATGGACTTGTATTAATATTTGTTGCAGGAACCTGGTATTTACTTGCAACATTGATTACCGGCAAAAAATTATTTATGGAAAACTGGGCACGTGCAGCGTTGTTTGTTGAGATGGTTGTTAGCTGGACAGTTTGGTCACATCATTTAATGTCAGATCAGGCTCAACCAGGGATTTTAAAGATACTATCCGGTGAAATGGTAACCGCTTTTGAACTTATCACACAAGGACTTGCTTTCTTTATAACTTTAATAACACTTTGGAGTGCAAGACCATTAAAGATGACAAATCCACTAAAATTTTTATTAGGAGGTTTGTTGGGATTTGCTCTTGCTGTACCGGCAGGAATAATGCAAGCCGATTTAGGATTGAATAGAATTTTGCATAATACTCAATGGATTGTTGGTCCCCACGTACACGTAGCAATATTAGTTGGATTAACTATGACACTTTATTCAGCTATTTACTTTTTATTTCCTATAGTAACTAACAATGCAAAACTATACAGTCAAAAGTTAGCCAACTTCCATTTCTGGGCTCATTTGTTAGGTGGAATTGGAATGGGTGCATTTATGGGGATGGCAGGATTAAAAGGAATGTTAAGGCGTACAATTTATTTTGATGGTGAGTATAGTCTTTATATGATCTTAGCTGCACTTTCCGGAACACTTTTACTGTTAGCTTTTCTTGCTTTCTTTTTTAACATCGTTATGAGTGTTGGCTTAAAAGGTGTTATTGGAATTTTTATGCCCGCAAAATCTAATACAAAAGATTTATTGCCAGCAGGAAAATAAACATTGGTTCTCTTTTTGGAATCCCTTATTAAATATAATTAGTAAGGGATTTTTTTTATAAGAAGATAAGTCTATTTTTTTACTATGAATAATCATCTAAAAGACAATTCAACTGAATCTATAGACAGCAAAGAGACATTAAGAAGGCTACCCCTCTTTTCTGAGTTGAGTATTGAGGATTTAAGAAAAGTTACATCATTTAGCAGAGTTAAAAAATTTCAGAAAAATGATTTTTTATTTCATCAAGGTGATTTTTATACAGGATTTTATATTTTACTAAAGGGTACAATTAAAGTTTATAAAGTCTCATCTGATGGAAAAGAAGCAGTAGTCCATATCATAAAACCATTAAACTCTTTTGCAGATATTCCACTTTTTGAGGGAACAGACTATCCTGTAACTGCAAAGTGTTTAGAAGAATCACTGGTACTATGTATATCAAAAGAAGGATTTCTAGAACTAATATATGAGAACCCTGAAATCTCACTTAGGATGCTTGCTGGATTTGCGAAAAGACTAAAAGCAATGGTTAATCAGGTTGAGGACCTTACTTCAAAGGAAATACCAAATCGTTTGGCAAAATACATTCTTAAAGAAATTAAAACTGCTGGAACTGAAGAGCTGGCAGAACCTTTCGTGAAATTATCAGTTCCCAAAACAACCATTGCCGCGTATCTCGGTACAATTACCGAAACCCTATCAAGAAGTCTGAAAAAATTACAAGATGAAGGTGTTATCCGCGTTAATGGAAAATCAATTTTTGTTAATGATATAAAAAGATTAAAAGATCTCGCAAAGTAAACTTCATTACATCATAAAACCAGAAGTTCTTCCCTTCGTTTTCCATTTTCCAAAAAAGATAACAAACCTGACTTAAGTCAAGGAAATTAGTATACCAATGTTATACGTTTGAAGTGTAACAATAATAAATCAGGAAAATATTATGACAGAACTAGATATCAGACCAGTTGTACCACGAGAAAAACATCCAACAATTATGAAGACATTTGATGATTTGCAAAGCGGGGAAGTATTTCAGCTTATAAATGATCACGACCCGGTTCCGCTTTATTATCAGTTCCAGGCAGAAAAAGCAAATCAGTTTGGCTGGGAATACATTGAGCGTGGTCCTGAAGTCTGGCGTGTAAACATTTCAAAAGTTTAACAAAAAATGTTTCAAAGATGATCACAAAGGATATGAAAATATTGAAGTTGCTAAACGAGTTTCCGCAGACGCTTGAGGTGCTTGTCAATTTCAATACGCACTTCAAGAAACTAAACAACAAGATTCTGAGAAAAACACTTGCAAGCAGAGTAAATGTTGAGCAGGCAGCTGGAATAGCAGGTGTGAATCTCGTTCTATTATTAAATGAACTAAATAAATCAATTAATGCAGATAATGCTGAAACTATTAATGAAGAAAGCACGGAAGAAAAAATGACTCAAATAGAAAAACCTGAACTTCTAAAAAATAAAAGTGCTGATAAAATTCAAAAGATGGATGTAAGATCGATAATCGATTCTGGAAAAGATCCTTTCCTTGAGATAATGGCAAAAGTAAAATCTCTAAAAGATGAGGAAGTTTTTCATTTGATAAATTCGTTTGAACCAATTCCGCTTTATTCAGTAATGCAGAATAAAGGTTTTGAGCACTGGACAGAAAATGACGGCAGTGTGTTTAATGTTTTCTTCTACAAAAATGATATAAACAAATCTGAAGTAAAAGTAGAATCGAACATAAGTCAGGTATCTCCTGCTGATTTTGAAAATGTCATTGAACTTGATGTTCGTGAATTAGCTCCGCCCGAACCAATGATGAAGATACTTGAAAACATTTCCAGAGTTGATGAGAAAACAGTTATGGTTGTTCATAATCATCGTGAACCGATGATGCTTTATCCAAAACTTGAGGAACGAGGTTATACAGCAATTACAAATAAGATTGATGAAAATTATTTTAAGGTTGTAATAATGAAAAAGAGAAACGATTAATTATGATTCAATCCGAATCAATAGTTTCTGCTTATGCACCCCCATTCAGAATAGTTGCAAAATATTTTATCGCAGCCATTGTTTCGTTTGTGCTTTTAAATTTTCTTTTACTTCTTAATTATTCTGAAATAGTTGGACATCATTTCAACCCTAAAATTCTTTCAATCAATCACGTTGCAACACTCGGTTGGATAACGATGATAATATTCGGTGCGATGTTTCAACTTGTTCCTGTAGTTCTCGAAACAAAATTGTTCAGTGAAAAACTCGCGGAGATTCAGTTCTGGATTTATCTGCCCGGCGTTATCGGTTTAGTCTATTGCTTCTGGGTATTCGATACCGGAATTAATATGACATTTTCAGCAGTACTACTTAATCTTGCAATGTTCATCTTTTCGTTTAATATAATCATTACTATGAAAAGCGTTAAGAAATGGAACGTTACTGCGTGGTACCTTGCAGCGGCAATTTTCTATTTGATTGTAACTGCGATAGCAGGACTTTTGCTGGCTATAAATCTATGGACACCATACGTAAAGTTAGATCATCTCCAATATTTAAATTTACACGCACACATTGCTTTCATTGGCTGGGTTTCTATGGTGATAATGGGAGTTTCATTTAAGCTTATTCCAATGTTTACTCTTTCGCATGGTTACCCTTTAACAAATGCAAAATTTGCCTTCTGGATTCTTAACGTAGGCTTACTTGGAATATCTACTATTATGCATTACAAGGATACAACGTTTCTTTATTACATATTTACCGGACTAATTGTTTTAGGGATAATTTTTTTCCTTCTTCAAATTCGTATCATTTTCAAAAACAGAATTAGAAAAAAGTATGATATAGGTATTAAGTTTTCTGTTGTTGCATATCTTATGCTTGGACTAACAACCATACTCGGAACTTTTATTGCATTTGTTGATTATCAAAACATTATCAACCTTACACTTATTTACGGTTATATGATAATCTTCGGTTACATCTCTATGCTTATTGTTGGACAGATGTACAAGATTGTACCATTTCTTGTTTGGTACCACAAATACAGCAGTAAAGTCGGGCTTGAACCGGTGCCAATGTTAAAAGATATGTTCAATGAAAAGTTTGCACAGATTGAGTTCTATTTAATGATTACAGCAGTTTTCGGCTCTCTTTACTCTTTGGCATTTGGAAGTGAAACAGGGGTACTGATTTCATTTTCAATAATGTTTATCAGTTCTGTAATCTTTCTATTTAATATGATAACAATTTTCAGGAAGTAAATACTATATGGCAAACAAAGAAGAAATATTGGAAGTTCTAAAAGGTGTTATTGATCCAGAGATAGGAATTAATATTGTTGATCTTGGGCTCGTTTATGAAGTTGAATCCAACGATGAAGCAAATGTAATTACAATGACCCTAACTACGCCAGGCTGTCCGATGCACAGCAGTATTTCAGCTTGGGTTGAAAATGTAGTTGGACACTTAGAACCAGAAAAAAAAGTAATTATAAATCTTGTCTGGGAACCTCAATGGACACCTGATAAAATGACTGATGAAGCTCGACAGGAATTAGGACATATTGGTTAAGCTATGTTTACGACAGTACGATATTTTATTAAAACAAGCATAGTATTTTTAATTATTGGAATATTAAGCGGACTTTTTATGTCTTTTTCTAGATACGTTTTTAAGTCGGGTTATTATCCAGAAATTATAACTGCACATACACACATAATTTTAGCAGGTTCAGTCTTGATGATGATTATGGGTGTTGCATTGTGGTTTTTTCCAAAAGCAGAAAAAGAGGATAAAAAATACAACCCTCTGTTAATCTATATAACATATTGGGCGATGACATTTACTACATTAATAAGATTTGTACTCCAGATTGTGATGGGATTTTACTTTTATGATTGGATAGGTATCGGGATAACGATCGCCTCGACATTTCAAATTTTAGCTATAGGATTATTTTTTTATTCAATATGGGGAAGAATCAGACCTGTTCGAATTCAATATGTAAAATCCAAAGGTGAAGTGAAATGAAAATTACCGAAGATTGCATTAACTGCGGAGCCTGTGCAGTAGAATGTCCAACAGAAGCTATTTATGAACCTGGCATCGTTTGGAAAATAAAAGAGAAATTTATGCCGCCGATTTCAAAGGAGCATTTTTTTATTATAACTGAAATTTGCGACGAATGTGCTGGTTTAAAAAAAATAAAATGTATTGCTATCTGTCCGATGGATGCAATTAAAAGAAAATAAATTAAAGGAGAAAAAATATGTTACTCAAATCAAAACTTTCAATGATGTTGTTATTTGCATCATTCATTTTCATATTCACAAACACAGCATCAGCACATTGTGATTCTTATGATGGACCAGTAATTAAAGATGCTGAAATGGCACTCGAAACAAACAATGTTAATTTAGTTCTTAAATGGGTAACTAAAGAACAAGAGAAAGAGATTACAACATTGTTCCAAAAAACCAAAGAATTGCGCAATGGAGATAAAGAAGTTTATGAGATTGTGGAGAAACATTTTTTCGAGACACTCGTTCGATTGCACCGTGAAACAGAAGGTGCTCCATACACTGGTTTAAAACCTGCGGGAACTACAAAACAGATTATTCAAATGACTGATAAGGCACTTAAAGAAAATAATGTTGAAGATTTCTTACTAAAGCTGAATAATCATATTGATAAAGTAGTTCGTGAGAAATATGAAAAAGTTTCGAAACTCGATAAAGTTAAAGATAATTCAGTTGAAGCAGGAAGAGAATTTGTAGCTGCTTATGTTGACTACACACATACAGTTGAAGCAATACACGATATTATTGAACACGGCGGTGGTAAACATGCAGGGCATTAAACATAATAACAAAATTAAAATAATTGGTTTGAATGTTTTTCTTAACTTTTAAAATGTCGCTTTAGTAAAAACATAAATAAACATTAAGGAAAGAAAAAAATGGTAGTAACAATTAATAAAGAGATGTTGATCGATGCGATCGGATATCAAAATGGTTCAATCGTTAGTAAACAGATTCTTAAAAAACCCAATGGAAATATTACTCTGTTTGCATTTGATAAAGATGAATCGTTAACAGAACACACTTCGCCTTATGAAGCAGTTGTTTATATGGTTGATGGTGAAATGGAAATTAAGATTGGCGGTAATCCATACAATGTTAAAGGAGGCGAAATAATTGTAATGCCTGCGGATATTCCTCACGGATTAAAAGCTATTGTCAAATCAAAAATGCTTTTGACGATGATTAAATGACTTTAAAGTGTTTAATGAGATAGTTCACAAAAATTATTTAAGTTGATTACTTATACAGAAAATTTAAAATGAATAAAGATGAATTTGAATCAGTAATATCGGAGTTAAAGCAATGGGGGAACGTATCTTCTTCGGTTTTATATTTTGAAAAGAAAGTTTGTTTGATGAATAACTGGCCATACGCCGAAATATGGTCACCCGATAATGATCAAAAGTTTATGATTTGGTCTGGGCATTGGAGTAATAATGAGGAATACTTTGAAAAATATTCTAAGTTCAGTTCATTTTTTAAATTTTCAAAAGGAATTGGATTAATAGGACAAGTTTGGCAACAAAAAAAATTACTTTGGATAAATGATCTTTATAATGATAAAAATTTTTTAAGAGCTGATCTTGCGGTAAAAAGTAAATTAAACTCAGCAATTAGTTTTCCAATAATACACAACGAAAAAGTAATTCTAATTCTGTGTTTTTTTCTCGAGAAAATTTCTGAAGTAGACATTCATCGAGCAGAGGAAATATTTAGCTATTCTGAAGAAGTCGGGGAGATCATTCAAAAGTTCAATATAAATAATGAAATCTAGTATTTCATATCTGAGAATCAGAATCTAATTAATTGTTTGTGGGTTCTTGACAATATTAAAATAAGTTAATATCTTAAATCAGAGTAAAAAATCCGATTATGAAATATCGACTAATATTTTAATAAGAAAAATATATAGTGTAATCAGATAAAAAAGTCTTATTATAGTTATTAAATAAAAAGGAGTGTATATGGATCAGCAAAACAAATTGACTTTGCAGAAGTTATTATTCGCGGTTATCATCACAATTTCTATGACATTTATTTCCTGCGGTGATAATGCTCCTCAGGATCCGTCAAAATTTAGTAATACCAAAAAAGTTGTAAATGCAAGTGGTCTTTCGGACTTTGAATTAGAAAATGGTATTGGACCAATTAAACAAAAAATAGAATTAACTACTATTGATCCGGTTCTAGTTAAAAAAGGTCAAGGAATTTTTGAAACTAAATGTGCGGCATGCCATAAACTTGATGAAAGATATGTTGGCCCAGCTCAGCGTGATGTTTTTAAAAGAAGAAGTCCAGAATACATCTTGAACTTTATGCTTAACCCTGAGGAAAATTATAAACGACATCCGGAAGCAAAAAAATTATTAGGCGAATATTTGACTCAAATGCCAAATCAAAATCTTACAATAGATGAAGCAAAAGCAATGCTTGATTATTTCCGAAAAATAGCAGACGAAAAATAACCAATAATAAAAGGCAGCTTATGAAAAACATTTCAAGAAAAACTTTGTTGAGTGCTTTTGGAATTCTATTTTTAATTGCACTAACTTACGCTGGATGCAATCAATCAAAAACTTCACTTTCAGGAAATGAAGCAGAACAAGTTTATGTAGCACCAGGCACTTATGATGAATTTTATCTTTTTACTTCAGGAGGATTCAGCGGACAGATGGGTGTGTATGGATTACCCTCTGGCAGGCACTTTAAAACAATTTCTGTGTTTGCACAAAATCCAGAAACAGGATATGGATATTCTGAAGAGACAAAAGCTATGCTTAATACAACGTATGGATTCATCCCATGGGATGATTCACATCATCCAGAATTTTCTATGACGGACGGTGTACCCGACGGAAGATTTATTTTTATTAACGGAAATAATACTCCACGTGTTGCAAAGATTGATTTAAAGGAATTTGAAACAACAGAAATTATTGAAATACCAAATTCTGCGGGCAACCACGCTTCACCATTCGTTACTGAAAACACAGAATACATTATAGCCTCAACTAGATTTAGCATTCCCATTCCTCAAAGTGATGTCTCAATTTCATCCTACAAGGAAAATTTTAAAGGAACAATCAGTTTTATTAAACTTGATCCAAAGACGGAAAAGATGAATCTGGAATTTCAGATAATTGTACCCGGATTTAATTATGATCTTGCACACGCTGGTAAGGGTCCATCACACGATTGGGCTTTTTTTACTAGCTACAATAGCGAACAGGCAAATTCACTTCTAGAAATTAATGCTTCAAAAAATGATAAAGATTTCGTTGCAGCGGTTAACTGGAAAAAAGCGGAGCAGTATCTGAAAGAAGGTAAAGCTAAAACATACGATGCTGAGTATTATAGAAATTATGTTGATCATAAAACCCAGATAGCTGTTTCAGAAAAAAATAATCAGGTAAAAGTTCTTGATCCTAAAGATTGCCCCGGTATGATGTATTATTTGCCAACACCAAAATCACCACACGGCGTTGATGTTGATCCGACTGGCGAATACATTGTTGCAGGCGGAAAACTTGCATCAGTTATTCCTGTCCATTCATTTACAAAAATGATGAAAGCCATTGAAGAAAAACAATTTGATGGTGAAATTGCTGGCATACCCATTTTAAAGTATGATGCCGTAGTTGCTGGCGAAGTTAAAGATCCGGGTCTTGGTCCTTTACATACAGAGTTTGATGACAATGGATATGCATACACGTCAGCATTCATCTCTTCTGAAATAGTAAAATGGAAGATTGGAACCTGGGAAGTCGTTGATAGAATTCCAACATACTATTCGATAGGACACTTGTGTATTCCTGGAGGTGATAGCAAAAAGCCTTATGGCAAATATGTTATTGCGTTGAATAAAATTACAAAGGACAGATATCTTCCAACCGGACCTGAGTTAACTCAATCAGCACAGCTTATAGATATTACCGGAGAAAAGATGAAACTGCTTCTTGATTTTCCAACCGTTGGTGAGCCGCATTATGCACAAGCAATCCCTTCAGACTTAATCATGAAAAACTCAGTCAAGTTTTACAAGATCGAAGAAAATGGAAATCCTTATGCTGTAAAAGGAGAAAAAGACTCTCGTGTTGAAAGAAAAGGTAATGAGGTTCATATTTATATGTCTTCGATGAGAAGCCATTTTTCACCTGATAACATAGAAGGTGTTAAAGTTGGCGATGTTGTGTATTTCCATGTAACGAATCTTGAGCAGGATTGGGATGTTCCTCACGGATTCGCAATTAAAGGGATGAATAATTCCGAATTACTGATAATGCCCGGTGCAACACGAACGATAAAATGGGAACCTAAAAAAGTAGGAGTTTATCCATTCTATTGTTCTGATTTCTGCTCTGCGTTACATCAAGAAATGCAGGGATATGTCAGAGTTTCTCCTTCAAACTCAAATGTTCCATTAGCATTTAGTTTAGGAAATTAAAAATTATTTCGGAGGGATGCGATGCCGTCCCTCCAAACGTTTTTAGGATAATGATGAATACTAAATCGAGAATTATGGTTGCAGTTGCTGCACTAATGCTTATTCTAACTTTCTTTTTTCCGCTTTGGACCATCGATTTGAATGCCCCGCAGTATCCGGAAGGTTTGGGGATAAGAATTTGGCTCGATCAGATCTCTGGCATGAAACCCAATGATTTGCAAAGCATTAATGGCTTAAATCATTACATCGGAATGAAAGTTATTGATCCTGAATCAATCCCTGAATTAAAGATAATGCCTTACATAATTGTCTTTATGATAGTATTCGGGTTATTAAATGCTTATTTGAAAAATAGAAAGTTAATTTATATATGGTTAATTCTTTTTATCATACTTGGAGTAATTGGTATGTATGATTTTTATATGTGGGAGTATGATTATGGGCATCAATTAAATCCAGATGCACCAATAAAAGTGCCTGGGATGACATATCAGCCTCCACTTATAGGCTCTAAGCAATTATTGAATATTTCAGCAGTTTCATTACCATCGACTGCGGCAATAGTAATATTTATTTCTATATTTCTTAACATAGCAGCACTATATGTAGATACAAAAGGTAAAAAGCATGAGAATTAAGAATTTTATTCTGGTAATATCATTAATTACAATTTTAATCAGTGCATGCAGTAAGGGCCATCAACCAATCAATTACGGAGAAGACGAATGTGAGTTCTGCAAAATGATGGTTATGGATAAACGATATGGTGCAGAGTTGGTTACAGATAAGGGTAAGATTTATTTTTTTGATTCAATAGAATGTTTAGTTGGTTATTTAGATAATAAAAAATTAAATAATAATAATTATTCTTCCGTGTGGGTTGGCAACTATGCTAATCCTGGAAATCTTATAGATGCAAGTAAAGCTATTTATTTAAAGAATGACGAACTTCGTAGTCCGATGGGATTGAATGTGCTTGCAGTCGAAAGTGTAGAACAATACGAACCTATTTTTAATCAATACGGTGGAAAACAATTAAATTTTAAGGATTTGTTTGAGCTAGTTAGAGAAATGTAAAATGAGTTTAATCCTCAAAATATTTATAACCAGCTTGCTTATTACACTACTCCTCACGAATTCCCACGCTAAGAAAATTTTCGTTGATAAAAAATCTGACATTAGTACAATCAAATCTGCAATTGCGCTTGCAAAACCTTTTGATGAAATAATTATCGGCGAAGGAATTTATGCTGAGGGAAATATAATTATCGAAAAACCTCTTAGAATAATTGGAAAAAACTATCCAACTATCGATGGGGAAGGACATCACGAGATTTTCACTGTTCATTCAGATAATGTTTTTATAGCAGGTATCGTCTTTAAAAATGCAGGTGTAGATTATCTTAAAGAAAATGCCGCTGTAAGATTTGAGAATGTAAAGAATGGGGAAGTAGCCGATTGTAAATTCTATGGAAATTTTTTCGGGATATATCTTGCGAAATCTAATAGATGTAAAATAAAGAACAACCACATCGAATCTTATGGCGAAAAAGAAGCTTCATCAGGGAATGGAATACATATGTGGAATTGCAGAGAAATTGATGTTTCAAATAACAGAATAACCGGACATAGAGATGGCATATATCTTGAATTTGTAAAACAAGCAAACATAACAGACAACTACAGCGCAAATAATCTAAGATATGGTTTACACTTTATGTTTTCTGATAGCTGCCACTACTATTCAAATCAATTCGAGTACAATAGTGCCGGTGTTGCAGTTATGTATTCGCACTATGTAGAGATGACAAAAAATAAATTCATGAATAATTGGGGCCCAGCTTCCTATGGATTACTTTTAAAGGATATTACAGATAGTAAAATCACACTCAATCAGTTTATAGAAAACACATCAGGCATTTATATTGAAGGATGCAACAGATCTGAATTTCAAAATAATCTTTTTGAAAAGAATGGCTGGGCAATTAAGTTAATGGCCAACTCCTCAGATAATGTTTTTACTAAAAATAATTTTCTATCAAATACTTTTGATGTTTCAACAAATAGTAGACAAAACTTTAATACTTTCGCTTCTAATTACTGGAATAAGTATCAAGGTTACGATCTTGATAAAAATGGAATCGGTGATATTCCATATAGGCCAGTAAAGCTTTATTCAATTATGGTTGAACAGAATAAGCCTACAATGATACTGTTAAATAGTCTGTTCATAGAATTACTCAATATCGCTGAAAGTGTTTTTCCCTCATTAACACCTGAAACCCTTTTGGATAAAACTCCCTTACTCATGAGGGTAAATTGATTACGATTAATAACTTAGAGAAGAAGTTTGGAAAATTTCATGTGCTTAAAAATATTTCTCTCAAGGTTCAACCAGGAAAAATTACAGCTATAGTTGGACCAAATGGTTCTGGAAAAACCACAATCATTAAATCTATTTTAGGTTTAGTTAAACCAGACAGCGGTGATATTTTAATTGATGATAAATCAATATTGGATAAATATCTATATAGAAAAAATATTGGATATATGCCGCAATCGGCAAGTTTTCCTGAAAATTTAACAGTACAGGAAGTAATAAAAATGATTGCTGATTTACGAAATGACATAATAGATATTGAATCGAGCCTAATCGAAATATTAAACTTAATTCCTGAAATGAATAAACAAATAAAAAATCTTTCAGGGGGAAACAAACAAAAATTAAGTGCTTACATCGCATTAATATTTAATCCTTTAATAATAATTCTGGATGAACCCACTGCTGGACTTGATCCTGTAGCAAGCAGCAATCTTAAGCAAAAAATTTTAGAAGAGCGTACAAAAGGAAAAACAATAATTCTTACTTCTCACATTATGAGCGAGATTGAAGAACTTGCGGACAACATATTATTTCTCATCGATGGCAGGATTGTTTTTGATGGTGAAGTGAAAGATTTAATTGAATCAAGTGGTGAGCAAAAATTAGAAAAAGCAATTGCTAACATGATGACAGAAAACGCAAATGGAACTTATAACTAAAATTATCAAATTCGAACTGAGTAATACATTCAGGAGTAAGTGGATAATCGTATATTCTGCTTTCTTTCTGCTACTAACATTTCTTCTGTTCAATTTTGAAGAAGACACAAACAAAGCAGCATTAAGTTTGATGAATATTGTTTTAATCGTAATACCGCTTGTAAGCCTTATATTCGGAACGATGTACGTTTATAACTCATTAGATTACATTCAAATGGTTCTTTGTCAGCCAATAAACAGAAAATCTTTATTTGTTGGATTATATCTTGGTAATTCTATTCCTATAGCTTCAGGATTTTTATTCGGCACATTGCTTGGAACAATTTTGAGTGGATATTCTTTTATCGATAATAAATCAATTTTGATTTTAATTGTAATAGGTTTTGCACTAACGTTTATTTTTACTGCAATTGCCTTTTGGATAGCAATTAAGTTTTCTGATAAAGCAAGAGGACTTGGAGTATCAATAATTATCTGGCTAATGCTTTCTGTTGTTTATGATGGTTTAGTTTTATTTTTAATTTATTATTTCAGAGAATATCCAATTGAAAATATAGTACTTGGAGTCAGTCTTTTAAATCCAATCGATTTGGCGAGAATATTTTTTATACTCGATTTCAATGTCTCAGCATTGATGGGCTACACTGGTGCATTATTCAATAAGTTCTTTGGCAGTTCGCTTGGGACTATTCTTTCAATAGCTATGATGTTTTTGTGGTTTGTAGTTCCAATATTACTAGGGCTAAAAAGTTTTTACAAAAAAGATTTCTGATTTTTATGAACAGTTTCTTTTCTAAAAAATGTGAATACGGCTTACAGGCAGTTTTGTATTTAACGGCTCAAGATGCTGAGTTCTTATGCTCTGCTGAAGAAATATCCAGCAAACTAAAAATACCAAAAGAATTTACATCTAAAATCTTACAAGATCTGACAGAGAAGGGGATAATCATTTCACGCAAAGGAAGGGAAGGAGGATTTAAACTTGCAATAGATCCTAATCAAATTAAACTTATCGATATAGTTGAAGCAATAGATGGATTAGATATCTTAAAAAATTGCGTGATGGGTTTTCAAAATTGTAATAAAGAAACGAAATGTCCCATTCATTCGGAATGGATGGAAATTGTTAATAAAGCATATAGGATGTTAAGTGAGAAAACGATTGATAAATTAATTGTAAAATCATTTAACATAATTATTTAATTGTTAATAGGTTAAACCAAAATAACATTACCATTTTAAAAATATTTTCTGCTAAGCAATTCTCAAAACAAAGCTTTCCATTTTAATCCTCAATATTATTTGCTATTCTACATACTTTTGTAACCCAAGCTCTGCTTACATTTAGTCTTCTTGCAAGAGCAGCTTGGTTTAAAACTGTTCCATTATCAATTAATAATTTGTACTCACCTGCCAATATTTTGTAATCAATTTTGGTTCTTGGATTATTTATTATTTTGATTTCAGGTAGGTAAAATCCCTCTGTTAACTGATAACATTTCTTAAGGCTGAGATCCAAATAATTTGGTAATTCTTCTCTATCAATGGTCAATTTGAGTCTACCATTTGTTGATTTTGCGATAAAAAGAGGTAATTCAAGCCTATTTTTTTTTGAGTCGGTATCGTGTTTGCGGAGCCCTCTAAAAGCCCTGATTTTCAGGGCTTTTTTAATTTTTTTTTACTTACCCCGAACCAGAAATCGCACTTTTCACCTTCATTTAATTGTTTTATTTAATGACCTATCAATTTCTGACCTAAGTATTTTCTTTAAATAATAAATATTTTTTAATACCCTCTTGACTTTAATAAGCAAAATAATAAAGTTTCAATCGTGCCCGCAAACGTTTGCGGGTAAAATTTAAAAAGTATGAAACAAGCTACAATTAAAAATATTGCTTCGGAGTTAAAGTTATCGGCATCAACGGTTTCGCGAGCTCTCAACAATCATCCTGATATACATAAAGAAACAAAACGACTAGTAAACTCCCTTGCAACGGAATTAGGTTATCGACCAAATATTATAGCAAGAAATCTTAAATCGAGTAAATCAAATCAGATAGGTGTAATCGTTCCCGAAATCAGACATGACTTTTTTGCAAATGCTTTAAGTGGAATTGAAGAAGTGGCTTATCAAAAAGGTTATACAGTTATATTGGCACAATCGAATGAAGATTGTAGACGGGAAGAGATTAACCTGAACTCAATGTATCTTCATCGAGTTGCTGGTGTGCTTGTTTCAATTTCACAGACTACCACAAACAGTACTCACTTCAAAAGATTAATTGATAAGGGCGTTAAAATGGTTTTCTTTGACAGAGTCTGTAATGATTTAAATGTTTCAACAGTTCATATTGATGATATGCAAAGTTCTTATGAAGTAGTTAAGTACCTTGTGGATAAAGGGTACGATAAAATAATTCACTTTGCTGGACCTCAAAATCTTGAGATTTGTAAAAATAGAAGATTAGGGTATGAAAAAGCCTTAACAGATTCAGGTGTTTCATATGATCCAATTGTACTTGAGGGTGGGATGCACGAAAATAATGGTTATAGTCATATTGATAAAATGATGGAAATGGGATTTACTAATTGCGCCATATTTGCTGTAAATGATCCAGTTGCAGTTGGTGCGGTGAAAAGATTAAAAGAGTTGGGAATAAAAATTCCACAACAAGTTGGCATCGTTGGATTTTCTAATAATCCGATAACAGAAATGATTAGCCCACAACTAACTACAGTTGAGCAGCCCGCATTTGAGATGGGAAGACGAGCCGCAGAAATTTTGATTAACGAAATCCAGGATAATAATACTATTATTATTCCATCAGATATAAAATTAGAAACAAATTTAATTATAAGAGAATCAGCATAAAAATTTTTACATACTAACCTGCAATCGTTTGCAGGTAAAATTCTTAAAACATGAAAATAGAAAACAGTCATAGAAGATTTAATCCCCTAAGAGGCGAGTGGATTTTAGTTTCGCCTAATCGAACACAACGGCCATGGCAAGGTAAAATTGAGCATCATCAACTTATTGATAAAAAAGAATATGATAAAAATTGTTATCTATGCCCCGGAAATACTCGAGCGAACAACCATTCAAATCCTGAATACAAATCAACTTTTACTTTTGATAATGATTTCAGTTCAATAACTCCTGATTCAGAAGGATCTGAAAATAAATATGATCTTCTTAAAGCTAAATCTGAAAAAGGAATTTGCAGAGTTGTTTGTTTTTCGCCCAAGCACAATGTTTCTCTTGCTGAACTAAGTGTACAAGAAATTGAAGATGTAATTTTTGTTTGGCAAAATGAGTATAGAACCCTCGGTGAAAAATCATTTATAAATCATGTTCAGATATTTGAAAATAAAGGGGAAATAATGGGGTGCAGTAATCCACATCCACATGGACAAATTTGGGCGCAGGAAAGTATTCCAAACGAAATTCTTAAAGAACAAAAAAACCAGTTTAAATATTTAAGTATAAATCAAAAAACATTATTAGAAGATTATCTGCACATAGAAATAAATGAAGCTGAAAGAATTGTTTGTCAAAACGACAGTTTTGTTTTACTTGTTCCTTTCTGGGCTGTTTGGCCATTTGAGACAATGATAATTCCCAAAAGAGCTATTAATAATATTCTACTGTTTACAAAAAATGAAAGAAAAGATTTTGCAGATATAATTAAAATTGCTACTGTAAAGTATGATAACATTTTTGAAACTTCATTTCCATATTCAGCAGGTATTCATCAATCACCAACAGATGGAATAGAGCATGAGGAGTGGCATTTACACATGCATTTTTATCCACCATTATTAAGATCTGCAACGATAAAAAAATTTATGGTTGGATATGAACTTCTTGCAGAACCTCAAAGAGATATCACTCCAGAACGAAGTGCAGAAATTTTAAGACAGGCAAATTCAGTTCATTATTTGTTGAGAGGGAAAGATGCTCAATAAGACTTTTGGGTTAATTTTAGTTTTGATATTGCTTACTTCAATAGAAATATTTTCGCAATATGGAACAATTAATATTGATAAATATATTCAGGATGCTGAAGTATTTGATGAGAATCAATTGAGTCATTTGCCAACATTAATTCCATTTGAAAATCTTCAAGCATCTATTGAGAAAAAAGAAATCCAATCAAAATATTATAAAACATTAAATGGCAAATGGAAATTTAATCTTGAAAACACTCCGTATACTTTCCCAAAAGATTTTTATGAAGTGAAGTTTAATGATGCAAATTGGAATGAAATAAGTGTCCCCTCAGTTTGGCAAATGCAAGGATATGATCATCTTATTTACAGAAACGTTCCAATGGAATTTGCCCCATACGATCCACCCAAAGTTCCTACTTCATTAAATCCAACGGGATGTTATAGAAGAAGTTTTAATATTGATAAAGATTGGAATGGAAGAAAAATCATTCTTCACTTTGATGGTGTTAAATCCAATGCTTTTATTTGGGTGAATGGAGAATTTGTAGGTTACGATGAAGGCGGGATGACTCCAGCCGAATTTGATCTAACAAATTTTCTTAAGGAAAAAGATAATCAAATAACGGTTCTGGTTTCACGCTGGTCAAGTGGTTCATATTTAGAAGATCAGGATATGTGGCGATACTCCGGAATTTTCAGAGATGTTTATCTTTACTCAAAACCAAAAGTTTCTTTTTCAGATCTTTCTGTAATAACAGATTTTGATAATAATTATAAAGATGCAAATCTTTTACTAAAACTTGCAATCAGTTCCCCAACTAATTCCAGCACAAACAATTTAAAAATAAAATATTCATTATTTGATAACGATTTTAATAAAGTTATTGAAGATAAATCAAATGTTATTTCAAATGATAAAATTGAAATCAACAAGCTCATTCAAAATCCAAATCAATGGTCTGATGAAAAGCCATATATCTATACATTAATTTTAGAATTGCTTGATGGTGATAAATTGGTTGAAATAATCAAAGAGAAAATTGGATTTAGAGAACTTGAAATTATAAACAACCAGGCTTGTGTAAATGGTATACCGGTTTATTTCAGAGGTGTAAATCGTCACGAACATCATCCCGATTTTAGCGGTGCAATTACTGAAGAGATGATGATCCAAGATATTAAATTGATGAAACAATTTAATGTTAATGCTGTCCGAACTAGTCATTATCCAAACTCGCCGCTATGGTATGAACTCTGCGATGAATATGGAATTTATATCCAGGATGAAGTTAATGCCGAGTGCCATTACAAAGAATATTGGTTTCCGGGATTAGAATTTTATCATGCAGCATTTATGGATAGATTCTCCGGTATGATACAACGAGATAAAAATCATCCATGTGTTGTAATGTGGAGTACAGGAAACGAATGCGGGCTTGGGGAAATTCATTACAAAATGAATGACTATGCAAGAGCTTATGATGGTACAAGATTTATTATGCACCAATCAAATACTCCCGATGGTGAAGCACCATTTGCAGATATTATTGGTCCACGCTATCCAACAGTTTCCAGCTTAAGATATATTGGAATGAATTCTCACAAACCAGTCGTGATGGGTGAATACGCACATGCAATGGGAAATAGTTTAGGACAATTTAGTGAACTCTGGGATTTGATTTATTCTTTACCATCACTACAAGGCGGATTTATTTGGGATTGGGTAGATCAGGGAATGAATGTGAACTTAAAACTTACTCCAGAGTTTTCCGCTAATAAAATTTTATCAGCAGTTATGGGTAATCCAGCATTAATTGAAGGACATAAAGGTCAAGCACTCAAACTTAGCGGATTAGACGATTGGATAGAGATTTATAATCATCCAATTTTTGATTCGATTGAAAATAATATTTCGATTGAGTTTTGGATTAAGCCTGATGAATGGTACATCGAAAATCCAATTGTTACTCGGGCAAATCAATTTGGTGTAACTCAACGTTCTGCAGATTCACTTTCATTTTATATTAATGATTATAAAAATTCAATCACGACATCTCTTCCTTTGGATTGGAAAAATAACTGGCATTTTATAAAAGCTGATTATGATGGAAAGGAGATGAAACTTTTTATTGATAATCAATTAAAAACTTCTTCAAATTATAACAGTTCACTTAAGTATGCGCATTATCCTATAAATATTGGGCGGGATTATTATCGTAATACTGATCAGCATCTCGGTTGGATTTCAAACTGCTTAGTTGATGAAATAATAATTAGTAGCATAATTGATGGAAAGAAAAAACAATTACTAAATCTTCCGTTAGATGAAATTGAAATAAAAGATAAGTTTGTTTATTACGGGGCAAGTTCATTTGTCTGTAACGGAGTAATCTTTAACAATAGAACTCCTCAACCTGAACTTTATGAAATGAAAAAAAATCAGGCACCAATTCAATTTTCATTATCAGAAGATAAATCAAAAATAAATATTAAAAATTATTACAGCTTTACTAATCTTAATGAAGTTGATTTCAATTGGTCACTATATCAAAATGGAAGAAAAACAACTGAAGGAAAACTAAAGGTAAGTTGTGAGCCGATTAGTGAAGTTTCAATTGTTAACCCAGTTTTTAGTTTAAAAAGTTTACCTGATGAAGAATTCATTTTGGAAGTAACAGCTAATTATCGAAACGATGATAAATTTACCAAAAAGGGAGATGAAATAAATTTTGAACAGTTTATTCTTTCATCTGCATTAAATGGAATACAGACTAAAAGATCAGAAAAAGATTTATCAATAACAGAAAATGATAAGACGCTAAGTTTTACCGGAGAAAACTTTTCTTACACTATTAATAAAAACGATGGAAAGCTCTTTATCTCTTCATCAAAAGAAAAAATTAATTTCTCAGGGCCAGAATTAAATGTTTGGCGCGCACCTATTTCAAACGAAAGAGTTGATTGGGGACAAGCTGAAGCAGAAGATTGGTACTCAGCAGGGCTAAATAGATTGATACTTGATTCATCTGATGTGAAAATAAATTCTCAAACAAATCAAGTTGATGTAAAGGTAAAACAATTTTACAGATTACCGGGCAATAACGATTATATAATTAATCAATTTGATTATTCAGTTTCGAATGAAGGTACAATAAAAATAAATCAAAACGTTGATTTTATAGGTAGATTTAATTTTGAATGGTTACCGCGTGTTGGAATGAACTTTAATTTATCAAAATCCTGTGATAACATTGAATGGTATGGCAAAGGACCGTTTGAAACTTATCCGGATAGAAAAACCGGTGCAAAAATTGGATGGTACAAATTACCAATCGATTCTTTCTATGTCCCTTATGTACAGCCTGAAGATTATGGAAACAGAACTGATGTTAGTATGTTAAACCTATTTTCTGGTAGTTCAAATCATTTCACAATCGCTTCAGATGAAAAATTTAATTTTTCAGTAACTCCATATAAAAATATTGAAAGAGCAGTTTATCCATTTCAATTGGAAGTGACAGATGATTTTACTCTAAATATTGATCACAAGATTACGGGAGTTGGTGATACACCAGTTCCAACTTTACCAGAGTATAGAACGTATCCTGTTAGCTATAATTACACTATCACAATTTCTCCTAATTAATAAATTGATTTAGTATGATGCTGTTTTATAAGATACAAAATACTTGGTTACAAAAATTCTTCGTATGGGTTGTGATAATAATTATATATTTAATTAATTCAACCTTATTCGCTGCCGAATTTAAAGAAGATACACTTGCAGTAATTGAAAATAAAGTTATTACATCTGCCGATTTTATTTCTTCCTATAAAGAGAAATTAACAAGAATTGGTTTGACTGATAACGGTGAAACAAGATTAGCTTATTTAATGAATCTTGTGAATGATGAATTGCTAATTGCCGAAGCCAAGAATAAAGGATTGGATAAAACAGAATCTGCAAAAAAAGAACATAAAAGAATTTGTTTGCAGGAAATCCTTAATGCATATACTTTAAAATATATCTCTCCAACTATAAATATTACCGAAAATGATTTACAGGATTTATTCTTTAAACTAAATACAAAAATAAAAGTAAGCCATCTTTACTCACCTACAAAAGACAAAGCAGATTTACTTTATAAAAAATTGATGAGTGGGAAAAAGTTTGAAGATTTAGCTAAAGATAATTTTCTTGATCCAGAACTTAGAAAAAATGGTGGATCACTTGGATATATTTCTATTGATGAAATGGATCCTGAGTTTGAAAATGTAGCTTTCTCATTGCGCGTTGGTGAAATTTCCCAGCCAGTAAAAACTGTTCAAGGTTATAGTATTATTAGAGTTGATGATATAAAAAACAATCCTCTACTAACGGAAAACGAATTTCTAAAAGCAAAAGAAAAACTTAAAATATTTGCTCATAAGCGAGCATTTGAGCAAGCATCAAAACAATTTTCAAATTCACTTAATAAACAACTTGAAGTTAGATTAAATGAAAAACTTGTTGATAAAATTTTTAATTCTCTTCAAGCAAATCCATCGCTAAATTTATTAGAAACTTCATCATCCATCTCTAAAAATGATTTAAAGAATATTGCTGTTTATTCAAAATTAGGAAACTGGGATTTACAGACTTTAATCAATGAAATGAGTACTGCAACTGAGAAACAAAAAAAACAACTAAGAACAAAAGAAAACTTAGAAGATTTTATTCGCGGACTGGTAAATAGAAAATTTATTGAACAAAAAGCTATTGAAGATCAACTTGATAAAACTCAGGATTATAAAAAGAATATCGAGTTTACATTTAATACTTACCTTCTTAATGCTTTTGAAGATGAAATGAGAAAGAAAATTTCAGTTTCACCAGATTCAGTAAAAGAGTACTACTCAAAAAATATAAATCAATTTAAAACTGAACCACTAATACGATTAAGTTCTATCCTCTTAGATAATTCTGCTTTGGCGGATTCAATCAAGAATTTGTTGGAAAGCGGTATTCCATTTGAGGAATTAGCAAAAAAGTATTCCACACAAACTTTTGTAGCAGAAAATGGTGGAGATTTAGGTTATTTCAAGAAAGATGAATTGGATGATTTAGCTGAGAATGTTTTTGAATTAAAAATTGGTCAGTGGTCCGGACCTTATTCCGACACGTATAAGTATGTATTTCTAAAGTGTACAGATTTAAAATCATCTATCACTAAATCGTTTGAAGAATCAAAAGAAGAAATTGAAAATAATCTTAGTTCATTAGAGTGGTATAAAATAAGAGATGAGGTTGTTATATCACTAAAAGAAAAAATTGAATGTAAAGTGTTTTCTAAAAAATTATATGAAATAAAAATTTAAAAAATTATTGGTTTGAAAATGAAAAAAGAATTTCTACTATTATCTTTTTTTCTGTTATTCATTCTGTCTGAATTGATTTTATCACAGAGCTCCGGAAAACTTACCGGAAAAATTATAGATGCCTCAACTGGAGAGCCTGTTGCTTTTGCAAACGTTGTACTCGAAGGAACAAACTTTGGAGCAGCAAGTGATATGGATGGCGACTATCTAATTGTAAATGTTCCATCCGGCACTTACAATATTATTGTTAGTTACATTGGTTATGTTAAAGTTGTAACGCAAAATGTAAAAGTCCATACTGATTTAACTACAAAAATTGATTTTACTTTAACTCCAACTTCTGTTTCACTTCAGCAGGAAATTGTTATCATCGCAAAAACTCCTTTGATTAAAAAAGATTTAACATCTACAGAATCAAGAGTTACTGCTGAGGAAATAGAAGAAATGCCTTTGCAAGATTTAAGTCAATTAATAAGTCTGCAAGCTGGTGTAAACAAAGATGCTTCCGGTGATATTCATATTCGAGGCGGTAGATCAAGTGAAATATCTTACTTAATTAATGGTATAAGTATAACCGATGATTTCGATCGCTCTCAAGCATTGGTTGTAGAAACCGGATCAATACAGGAGCTACAAGTAATCAGCGGAACTTTTAATGCTGAGTATGGGAATGCACTTAGCGGTGTTGTAAATCTTGTTACAAAAACCGGAGGTTCAAAATTTCAAAGCAATATTGAAATGTGGTCCGGTGATTATGTAAGTAGTAACAAAGATATATTTTGGAACATAAATGATTTTAATCCTGTCGCAAATTATAATTTCCAGGGATCAATCAGCGGACCATCATTATCAGATAATCTGACATACTTTTTAACGATGAGAAGATTTTATGATGGCGGTTATATTTATGGAATAAATAAATATAATCCGGAAGGTCGTTATAAATTTGTGGATGGCGCGCTTGTAGAAAATCCTGGTGATAATTCTTATGTGTCCATGAACTCGAATGACAGATGGAGTGGGCAAAGTACGATTGCATGGAGAATTTCTGAAGACTTCAATTTAAAAGTTGATGCTTTTGGAAGTTTGGAATCAGGCAAAAACTATAACCACATTTACAGACTAAATCCTAATGGTGCAAAAGGAAATAAGACAGAAGGATATAGTGTTTTTGGAACGCTTACGCATGTACTTTTTCTTAATACATTCCACTCTTTAACATTAGCTTATAAGTACAATGATTTTACTTCTAACTTATATGATGATCCTTACGATGCACGCTATGTTCATCCAGACTCTTTAAATATTTCCGGATTTCATTTTTATACAGCCGGAACTGATCTCAATCGTTTTCAGCGTAATACAGAAAGTATAATTTTAAAATGGGATTTGACAAGCCAGATTGATAAAATAAATTTTGCAAAAATCGGTGTTGAATTTCAAACAGATAAATTATTTTATGAAAATATTAATCTAATTGCTGCTACTAATGAAAATGGTCAACAAATTTTTCCATTCAAACCTTTTATTCAGGGAATCGAATCTCCTCAGCATGATTTATTTGAAAGAAATCCATTTAAAATAAGCGCTTATGTACAGGATAAAATTGAATTTGAAAGTTTAATAATAAATGTTGGATTACGTTTTGATATGTTTAATCCACAGGGAAAAGTCCCGACTGATGTGGAAGATCCAAACATTTTTAATCCCTTTAAACTTGAACATATTTATCGTGATCTTAATAATGATGGTCTGATTGGTATAGATGAACAAACAGATGCAAATAAATTTAGTTTAGTCGAACGCGAATCTTTCTGGTACACAAAAACCAAAGTTAAAACAGGATTAAGTCCACGCTTTGGTGTTGCATATCCAATTACGGATAGAGGAATTATAAGATTTTCATTTGGAATATTTCAACAATTACCTGAATACAGCCAATTATATCTTGGCGATCAATTTAAGTTAACATCCACACAAGGTTTACAAGGGTATCAATCATCTCAGCCGTTTGGTAATAATGATCTTAAACCTCAACGAACAACAATTTATGAAATTGGTTTGCAGCAGCAGATTTCGGATGATTTGGCTTTTGATGTTACGGCATTTTACCGCGATATAAGAGATTGGATTTCTTCCAGTCCGCCAATTCCAACTTTTCTTGCAGGAATTTCTTATTCAAAAAGAATCAATCGTGATTTTGCAAATGTTAAAGGAATTACAATTTCCATTAATAAAAGATTTACAAATAATTTTTCTTTTGGTGTAGATTACACTTACCAGGTTGCAGAAGGAATTAACTCTACTTCAGATGAACAATTTTTTTCTCAGTTAAATGGTTCCGAACCAAAACGGACTTTAACTCCGCTTGATTGGGATCAAACACATACACTTAATACTAATTTGTATGTTGGTACCGGGGAAATGGGTTTAAGTTTGATATCAAGAATAAACTCTGGCCAGCCTTACACACCTACAAGAATTGAAGGTGCAAATACAGGTAGTAATATTTTAACAGGACTTGCAGATAATAGCAGAAGAAAACCAATTCTAATAAACCTTGATCTTGAAATATTTAAGAATTTTGATTTCTCATTTATTGATATGCAGCTTTTTATAAAAGTATTTAATCTACTTGATTCAAAAAACCCAACTACAGTTTTTGGAGATACTGGTAAACCGGATTACACTTTGCAGGAAACAACGACTACAGATCACGATGAATCCTGGTTTGATTATCCAAATTTTTATAGCCCACCACGAACAATTTACCTGGGCACAAAAATCTCAATTAAGAATTAACGGAATTATTATGAAAATTTTAGAAAAATTTTTAATACCTCTAATCGGATTGTTGATAACGCTGACGACTAATGCTCAGGTGCTTGAACATCACCCATCAGATTTTAGAGGAGATATTAATTACAGAAAAGCCTCAACAGTTGATGGAAATAATATTAGAACATCCATTTTTAATTCCGGGTATAGTGGTAATCCTGGCAACCGACCTGATTATGTTAACTATGAATATCCAAAAAACACTAACAGAATTTATATAGCATTAGTTAATATAATATTGGGTGGTGAAGTAAAGAGTAATAACGGGGAAACCATTCAGCTTGTTGAAGTACCAACAGGAAGAACTGATCCAGGCACAGGTAACACCTGGAATATGGAACCGGTTTCAGGATTTTCAGATCCGCAGCAAACTGAAATTGCGCGAAGTGATAATCCAAATTCCTGGCCAAAAGATATACAGGG
>JBATOT010000097.1:0-47780 GCA_049291095.1 Ignavibacteriaceae bacterium
GAACATGTTAACGCAGGCAAAGATGACGTTATTATAACCACTGGCTCCGGAATGACAACTGTCGTTTGCAAATTTCAAAGATTGCTTGGATTAAAAATTCCTGAGCAGCTTGCTGATTACCTCAAACTTCCGGAAGAACTAAAACCTGTAGTGTTTACGACTCATATGGAGCATCATTCGAATCAAACAACTTGGATTGAAACTATTGCAGATGTTGTGGTTATAAATCCTAATAATGATGGATTGGTTGATGTTAACGACTTTAAAATCAAATTGGAGAAATATAAAAATAGAAAATTAAAGATTGGTGCGTTTACAGCCGCTTCAAATGTAACAGGTATTGAACCGGATTATTATGAACTATCAAAAATAATTCATCAGTATGATGGTTATTCATTTATTGATTTTGCATGTGCTGCGCCATATGTTAAGATAGATATGCATCCCGCTGATCCTGAAGCAAAACTTGATGCAATATTGTTTTCTCCTCATAAATTTTTGGGCGGACCCGGAACACCTGGGGTTTTAGTATTCGATTCAAAACTTTATCACAACAAAGTTCCAGATTTACCAGGAGGCGGAACCGTTGATTGGACAAATCCTTGGGGACAACATAAATTTGTCACAAATATTGAAGCGAGGGAAGATGGTGGAACTCCTGCATTCCTTCAAACAATTAAAGCTGCACTTTGCATACAGTTAAAAGAAGATATGACTGTTGATAAAATTAAAGCGAGAGAAGAAGAACTTGTAAAATATGCCCTTGAAGGTCTAAAGAAAATTCCAACACTTCACATCTTAGCTGGGAATATTGAAAACAGGCTAGGTGCTATTTCTTTTTATGTTGAAAACATTCATTATAATTTAATTGTGAAATTGTTAAATGATCGATATGGTGTTCAAGTGCGAGGTGGATGCTCTTGTGCCGGAACTTACGGTCATTATCTATTACATGTTGATCCAAACCGTTCAAAAATAATAACTGACAAAATTGATCAAGGTGATTTGTCTGAAAAACCAGGTTGGGTTAGAATGTCAATTCATCCAACAATGACTGACGAAGAACTTAAAACTATTATTGAAGGAGTATCTAAAATAGTTTTAAACATTGACGAATGGAGTAGAGATTACATTTATGATAAAACGAAAAATGAGTATTTTCATAAAAATTCTAATAACACGGAGCTAAATAAAATTAAAAGTTGGTTTACTGTTTCTAAGTTGTAAATTAAAAGTGATTGACATTGACATAAAACTTTTTATAATACCATTAGGCACAATTTATATTTTGTAATTAACTGAACACACACATTTTCTATCAATAAAAATGAAAGGAGTGTGTTACGATGTTAGCTATTGGTGCTTATGAAAAATGTAAACAGTACATCAGCCTTCATTCCTATAAGGAAGAGGCAAAAAGAGAAATCTTTCCTTGTATAACAATTTCCCGCCAAACCGGTTCCGGTTCATACGAAGTTTCTGAGAGACTAATCAATTTATTACAACAAAAAACCAAAGATGCTGAAAATCAGTGGACTTATTTTAATAAAGAATTAATTGGTAAAGTAATAGAAGATTTTAAACTTCCAAAAGTTTTTACTAATTATATTTTAGAAGATAAGTATAGTCATATTTCTGATGCTGTAAATGAACTGCTTGGAGTAAAGCCATCAGAATGGACGATAGTGCATAAATCAACTGAAATAATATTACAACTTGCTCGATTTGGTAAAACTATTATTGTGGGCCGCGGAAGCAATGTTATAACTTCAAAACTATTAAATTGTTTTCATGTAAGATTAATTGCTTCACTTGAAAATCGGATAAAGCACGTTCAGGATGTTTTTAAGTATTCAAAATCTGATGCGATGGATTATATTAAGAAGGAAGACGAGAATAGAAGGAAATATTTGAAATCACATTTTTATAAAGAACCAGATGATCCTTCACTTTATCATCTTATTATAAATACAGGAAAGTTAAGTTTTGATGAAACCGCAGAAATGATTGCTGACATTATTGTAAAAAAATATCCAAAATGTTTTTATTAAACAGAAAGAAAATCCTTAGGTAAGATTTTTATTTGCAAAAGGAAATTAGATGTGAGTTAAATTCTTTTGGTTTTTCAAATTGTAAAAAGTGTCCACATTCTTCTAACAAAATCAGTTTACTGTTATTTATCTGTGATGCACCAATTTTAGCAATTTCTTCGGGGGTAGTTTTGTGAATAATTTTGTTCGGAATAAGAGAATCGTTTATTCCAAAAAAGATTAGCGTTGGGATTCTGATCTCATTTAATCTAACAAAAACTGGTTCTGTAAGCAGGCCCATCAGCGAGTTTGAAACTATCTGGCAATGCGGATAAAATTCTTCATCGCTTTTAATGGCAATTCTATCTAAAATCATTTCTTCCGTCTCAACAGGCATCTTATAGAAGTTTACTTTATAGTTAATTCTAATTTGTTCATAAGAAGCGTTGTAGGAAAGCTCAGGAGATATTAAATACTTCATTCTATCTGCATCATCCGAAGTAAAAGTCTCAAAACCTGAAGGTGCAATTAACACAAGCTGCTTTATCATATCAGGATAATTTATTACATAGGCCATAGCTATTTGCCCGCCCATTGAATGACCAACTATTGATACATTTTTTAAACCAACTGCCTCTATAAACTCATGTATAATTTCAGTATAAAACCTTACCGATCCGTTATGAATTTGTTTGCTTGATTTACCATAACCAGGCAGATCTATTGCAATACATCTAAAATGGTTTTTCAGTTCAGGAATATTTCTATTCCAAGCTTTTAAGTAACTGCCAAGACCATGAATAAAGAGTAGAACATTTTCGGAATTTCCTTCATCAACGTAAGCAATATCATATTTATTTACTTTTATGAATTTTGTATCAAAAGGATATTTGATTTGATTAAAGATGGTGCTCATAAAAAAAGCAGGATGCTTTCTCCACAGGAAGAAAGCATCCTTAAATAATTATTTAAGAAAATCTAAAACAGCCTGATTAAACTCATCAGCTTTTTCAATTTGTAACATATGTCCGGTATTGTCTAATTCAACTAGTTTAACATCACCCATATTTTTTGAACCTTGTTCAAATACATCGGCTGTATGTCCTGGATTTAAATAAGGATTTGGAATTAATCCGTCATATTTTCCATAAACAACAAGTGTTGGGGTTTTTATTAAAGACAATTTATCAAATGTAGGCTCATCAAGCATTCCATTAACACATTTTACAACTGTATATGCAAACTCATCAAAGTCAGTTGCTTTTCGCATACGAACTCGTTCCTCAACCATCCATTCCCATTTATCATCCCAACTATAAAAATTGTTCGCCAGATTTCTTCTAATACCATCTTCGGTTGTAGCTTTTACAAATTTCATTGTCATCACACTTCTTAACCAATCACCTTCCCCTCTCTGGAATTCTTCAAATCCAGCAGGTGAAGCAAGTATTAATTTGCTAAGTAGATCAGGATATTTGATTGCGAGTTTAATACCAACTTGTCCACCCATTGAATGGCCAACATAAACCACATTATTAAGTTTCAATTCATCAATTAAATTCTTTACCTGTTCAGCATAAAAGGACATCGAATAAGGGTAATCACCTTTTTGTGATTTACCATATCCAGGTAAATCAATAGCAATTACTCGATATTTTTTTGCTAATTCTGGAATGTTATATCTCCAGAATCCTGCATTACTTGCTAATCCATGAACTAAAATTATTGTGTGCTCACCGCTTCCTTGATCCATGTAAGCAATCGTCGGATTGGTCAGTGCAATTTTTGTTGGATATCCATAATCTATCTCTGAAAATTGAAGAGCGGGTTTATCCCAGTAAAGAAATCCAGAACATCCGGTAAATAAGATTGCAACAACTATAATAAATAATTTTTTCAAATGGCACCTCCTTAAAACATTAGCCAGCTAAGCGTTGTAAAAAACACCCACGGATCTTTGGGGCGAGTATTTGAATAAGTAGCAGAAGGCGCATTAAAAAAATCACCAAGCGCACAATAACCAGCACTAACACCAAGAGTTAAGAATACTTTTAAATTGTATTTGAATTCAACATTAACCTCAGTGCCCATATAAGAATCACCACCTGCAGGAGTTACGTTTGATAATGCTGTAGCAATACCAACTTTACCACTGAATTTATTTGGAATAAAATCTTTATGGAAATTTAGGAAAGCAGCAGTAACACCAAGACCCATATTAGAAATATCATGAACAACTGAATAATATCTGTTAACAACTTGTGCATCTGGAAAAAGTATTAAAGCACGATGTGCGCTATAAATTCCAACTGGGGAACCGTAAACATTTCCAGTGATCACAGAACTAACTGTTCCATCACTAACACCATCTTCATCACCGGTTGTGTATAAAGTTTCTAAAGAGATTTTATCGTTTGCTGTCATACCGTATTTAAAATTTATACTTGCATTTGCAGATACTCCAAAAACATCTGCAGCTTTTCCTGTGTTTATCCCAATTGTATCAATCATTCCAACATTGGCAACAACAAATGCGTCAGCCCAAATTCTTCCAGCTAAAAAATCTCGGTTGTAAGCGGCATGTCCACCAATCCAACCAATGTTTGCTTCATACTTTTGGTTAGTACCTGAAAATTTTAATCTGGTTGCACCATTGTAATCGGCAAGAGCACTTGCAAGACCCTGACCAAGCACAGAAATACCTCCAGCATTTTTACCTTTATCCCATACATACCACAAACTTCCTCCAACTTCTAACAATGGTTCTGTTCTAGATTCAATATCAAGCATCCACAGAGCCACATCATCATCTTTGCTGATTTCATTTTCCCAAAGTTGAAAGTAACCAAACCTTGTTTTAGTAGTCGGAGATAGATCAGCAAAAAAACTTGCACCAACAGCTTGAGTTCCCCAATATGAAAGTTTATAACCACTTGTTTGTGCAGTTTGCAATGTGTTTATATTTGGATCGCGAACATTATCAAACAAACGCTGCATACCAATTACTACATTCCAGTCAGAATCTTCTGGTCGAATCTCAACATTTGCAAGCAGTGTTTGTAAGTTTATTTGTCCACCGTTTATCGCTCCACCCCGATTATTTCCAACGCCGTAAGCTTGATCGCCCCAGGTGTAATCAATCTTAAATAATCCTCTAAATGTTGCAAAGCCATCCAATATAGAAGGCTTATAAATGAACATTGGAACAAATCTTTGCTCTGCATAAGTAGAAATTTGAGGAATTGTGTTGGTTGAATTTGGACCGAACAATCTACCAATAACTTGTCCCTGAAGAATATCATTAGTCGGTGTAACATTAGAACCGGTCATTCTTGTAAAAGAATATCCAATAAATTGAAATTCTTTTTGAGCAGGATCTTTTAATCTAATATCATCCTGTGCAAAAAGATTTCCAACAAATAGTAAGAAGATAATTTTAAATATTAACAAAGTTTTCATTGGTTAACCTCCAATGATTAATGAAAAATAAGACGGCGGATAAACCGCCGTCGATGAGAATAATTATTGATAAATAAATGTTTGTACCCAGGTTGCGCCCAAAGGAATACTATTATATTTAGTACTTCCGAATCCTTCAGCCGCTGTAGGAGCGGTAAATCCCGTAATTGCCGGATTTGTTTGTATTACTTCATATTTCAAATCATTTGTGGTTACTCTGTATATTCCTGTAGAAGTTACAGAAGTTGGAACAGTCTGATTTAAAGTGATATTTCTGATTGATGTATTTGCATTAGCAGTTGTACTAAAATTACCTGAATAAGTTACATCAGTATTAAAACTATCAGTAGCTACAACTGTGTATGTACTATTAGAGTTAAATGTAGCAACAATCTTTTTAGTCTTTAAAGTTAAAACTAAACCAGGGGCAACATTTGTACCTTCTGAAACCCATACATCTACAATTAATTCCGTGGTTGGATTAGATGGTACAAACCCTTGAATGTACGTAGCTCCAAGTGGAGTTCCTAAATACTTTGTACTTCCAAATCCTTCCGATGCAACTGGTGCAGTAAAACCATTTATTGCAGGAGTTGTTTGAATTACCTCGTATCTCATAGTTCCTTTAGAATCAACTTCGTAAATACCTTGTGAAGTAATGGAAGTTGGAACTGATTGATTTAAAGTTATTGAACGAACAGTTGTACCAGTATTTTCTGAAACAGAGTAAGTGCCTGAATAAGTTACTTCAGCTCCTGCACTATCTTTTGCAACAACAGTATAAGTGTTATTTGAGTTAAAAGTTGCTGTTATTTTAACAGTTTTTAACAGAGCAACTAAACCTGGCGCTACGCCTGCGCCTTCAGATATCCAGGTATTTACTATTTTATCCTGTTCAACTGGTGGTACTACCGGGTCATCACTTTTGCTGTCACATCCAACATAAAAAAATGTTAAAGATGTAAAAAGTGATAATAAAAGTAAGCGTTTCATAAGAACTCCTTTTTTATTGTTTATGATTTGTTGATTAATGAATCTTTATGCATTTGAATTAATTTCTTTTTATCGATTTTACCGGCTTCACTTTTAGGAAGTTCGGTTAAAAATTCCACATATTTTGGAATTTTATATTTGGCAAGATTTCCTAGACAGAATTCCATAATTTCGTTTTCATTTAAAAATTTATTGTCTTTTAAAACAATATATGCTTTTCCAACTTCACTCCATTTTTCATCTTCAACTCCGATTACTGCAACTTCTTTTATCTTTTCGTTTGAGTAGAGATAAGATTCAATTTCGGCAGGAAAAACATTTTCACCGCCGCTTATATACATATTCTTTTTGCGATCGACTACGTAGAAATAACCCTCTTCATCTTGCTTAACTAAATCACCGGTATGAAACCAATTATCTGTAATTGCTTGAATTGTCGCTTTGTCGTTTCTCCAATAACCTGGTGTAACAACCGGAGATTTTAACCACAGTTCGCCAACTTCATTAGTCGTACACTCAGTTTTATCTTCATTAACAATTTTTGTTTCGATATAAAAATTTGGAAATCCAATAGATCCTTTTTTTCTTATCGCATCATCTTGATGAAGTGAAAAACAATTTGGTCCAACTTCCGTGAGCCCAAATCCTTGTCTGATAAAAACGCCTTTGTTGTGCCATATATTTATTAATGGAATAGGCATTGGTGCACCGCCAACAATTGCATATCTAACCGATGAAAGATCAGCTTTATTGAAGTAAGGTGAATCAGCCATCATTTGAAGCATAGTTGGAACTCCGAAAAGTATTGTCGCTTTTTCTTTTTCCATTAATTGTAAAATTAAATCAGCATCAAACTGAGTAAGTATAGTATGCGATGCTCCGTGATGGAGAAATGGAGTAAATAAAACATTCCATCCACCTGTATGAAAGAATGGCGCAAAGCTTTGTGTGTGATCACTTGAATGAAGATCTAAACGCAACCCGGTATTGATAGAATTCCAGAAAAGCATTTTGTGTGTGATGATAACACCTTTAGAAAGTCCTGTTGTTCCGGCGGTATAAAGAATCATTACAGGATCATTTTCAGTAAAAATTTCTTTCGGTGTAAAATCTGATTTAACATTATTTTCTAAAAGGAACTTAGTTATTTCAGTAAGCGTATTTACAATGGCTATCTTGTTAACAGATGAAAGTTTAGGTATATGATCTGAAAAATCTTCATCATAAAAAAATAACTTTGGTTCCGCGTCGTTTATCAGAATATCGAGTTCACGAGGCATCAATCGGAAATTAAGTGGAACAAGCAAAGCTCCAATTTTAATGCAGGCAAGAAATAGAATTACATGTTCTGATTTGTTTTTCGAATAGATAGCAATGCGATCACCTTTTTTAATCTTGTATTGATCAATAAGATAAGCTGCAAGTGAATTTGTTCTCAAATTAAAATCAGAATAACTCCATTGCATATCGCGTTGATGCTCCCTAAGAAACATTCTATTTGGAGTGTATTTTGCCCACTTTGCTAACCAATCAGTTTGAAAATTATGCATCAGCTTTTCTCCTTGTAAAGAAGTAAACTAATCCACCTGATATAAGTGAAGCAGAAATTGCCATTGCCGCTGAAACTCCGGGATTTTGTCCTGTTGCAATACTGAATGGCACTCCAAGATTTCCATAGAAGTAACTGAAGTGAACAACAATTGCGACTAAGGATGCTGTAACAACTGCTGCTTTTGTAGTGTCTTTTAAAAACATACCAAATAATATCGGAACAAACGCTGCAGAGAAGTATGCGTAAACTCCGTTCTGTGCAAATATGCCAACACTTAATTTTGGATGTAAAAGTTGATCATAAGAAAGTAAGATTGAGATAATTCCGATCGCCACTATTACAATTCTGTTTGTAAATATTGTAGTTGATGAGTTTTTCTTTTCATCTTTAGGAAAATATTTTCCAAACAATGGTTTGATAATATCTGCTGTAATGGAAGTTGATACAGATTGAATCAATCCTTCGAGTGTAGATATTCCTGCAGAGATTAATCCTAACACTACAATTAATCCAACGTAAACAGGAAATTCCCGAACAACATAGGCTGAGATAACTCCATCTAATTTTAATGGAATTCCGTTAACTGTTAAATCAGGAAAAACTATTCTCGCATAAAGTCCGGTAATTACAACAAGAAAGAATAACATTTGAGTAATTATGCCGGCAGTTAAATACTTGTTTACATCTTTATCAGTTTTAAGAAGTAAGGATTTGGTAATGATATGAGGCTGACAAACTATTGCAACCCCAATTACAATTTGAGTAAAAATAATTTCAAAATAATCTCTAAAAAGAAAACTCGTATTGTTTGTCGGCTGTGTTAGTTTAGGATCGATTGCAGAAAGCTTATCGAGAAAACCATGAATACCGTTAGAAAAATGTTCGTAACCAGAACCAAGAAGAATAAATGCAACAACAATCATAATTACGGCTTGCACAGTGTTTGTATAAACCATTGAGTTTGCACCGCCAAACATCATATAACCAAAAATAAAAACAACAAGTCCGATTAAAACAGAAAGTTCACTTACATTTAATGTTTTGGATAATACTTTTGTTAATCCGACACAAATCAATACAATGAATGTGATGAGTAAGAGCGTTAGAAACGCGAAGAAAAAGGAGTATGCTTTACTCTTGTATCTGGTTCCCATCCACTGAGCCATCGTTAATGCTTTAACACTGTTTCCATGTTTGCGGAAACCTTTAGTAAGCAATACTAAAGAAACCATTGCGGCTGCAGGCATTACAAATGCGTATGATATTGCTCCGCTTACTCCGTAAAATGCTATAAACCCTGGATTGATGATAAATGTAGCAGCACTCGTCATCGACGCAGCAAGTGCGAGTCCAACTGCTACAGGTGAAAACGCAACATTGCCAACAGCATAGTCACTTATGTTTTTAATTTTTAGTGCACCGCGAATTACAAAAAATAAAATAACTGCACTATAAGCTATTACGAGAATCCATCCGGCAGTTACTAATTCTGTTGAAGCAATATCCATAATTGATTATCTATTATTTACATTTTAAAAATTGATAAAGCAAAAGCTAATCCGCCGCCAGAACCGATAAATAAAACCAAATCTCCTTTTTTAATCAAACCCTTTTTATTAGCATCATCAAAAGCCATTGGTATACAAGCAGAACCTGTATATCCATAATATTCCATTATTGTATGTCCTTTTTTTCTGTCTACACCAAGATTATCCAGGGTTTCCCAAATAGAATTAATATTTATCTGAGTTATGAAGTAATGCTTAATATCATTCGGATTGATATTAAGTTCATCACAAGACTCTTTGATCATTCTTGTCCACGTTGCTGGATTTGTTTCTTTAGGAAATTTTTTAACGAATTTTAATAATTGATCTTTATTATCCAGAACTTTTTGGGTGACAGGCATATGAGTTCCGCCGGCATAGATTCCCATCCAATCAGCATATTGTCCTTCGGTGTAAAGTTTGCTTGTAAGGAATCCTTCAGCTTCGTTCGCTGAAGAAGTGAGTAAAACTCCCGCCGCTCCATCAGCAAAAAGAGTTACGGTTTTTTTATCCAGTAGATTTAAATACTTACTCATAGCGTAAGCTCCAATTACAAGAACTTTATTATACTTTTTATCTGAACGAATGTATTTTGAAGCGATATCCAGAGCCGTAACAAATCCTGCACAGGCAGTATTCACATCAAATGTTCCAGCTTTTATAGCACCAAGTCTAAATTGAACTACTGATGCAGTTGATGGTGATATATATTCTGGTGTGTCTGTTGCAACTATTATAAGATCTAATTCTTCTGCTGTTGTTTTTCCATCTTCTAAAATTTTATTTGCAGCCCCAACGCAAAGATCAGCGGTTGATTGATTGTCGCTGCACCATCTTCGTTCTTTTATCGAAAGATTTTCAACCAGCCAGGTATCAACATCTTCGCCAAGCAATTCATTAAAATAAGAGTTAGGTACAATTTTTTCAGGTACAAACATTCCCGATGAAACTATTTGTGCATTTCTTATCATAAAACTAATCCGCCATCAACACTTAAAACTGTTCCTGTAATATATTTTGCTTGATCACTTACTAAGAATAAATATGCGTTTGCAATATCTTCAGGATCCCCAAGCTTGCCGAGTGGAGTTTTTTCTTTTAACATTTCTATTACTTTTTCAGGAATGGTATCCACCATTTCTGTAGCAATAAATCCCGGGGCAACTGCGTTAACATTTATTCCTTTTCTGCCTAACTCACGCGCCCAAACTTTTGTCATTCCAATTATTCCGGATTTTGTTGCAACATAATTAGTCTGTCCAAAATTTCCATATAACCCAACCACAGAAGATGTGTTAACAATTTTACCAGATTTATTTTCAACCATAAACGGTGCAATTGCTTTTGTACAATTAAAAACACCGGTTAGATTAACATCAATCACCTGCTTCCATTGATCTTCTGTCATCTTTAAGAATGATGCATCACGTGTAATTCCAGCATTGTTAATAAGTATATCAATCTTTTTATATTTCTTAAAAATTTGATTAGCAGGTTCAGTTACAGATTCTAAACTTGTTACATTAACTTTCTGAAACTCAATATTATCACTTATTTTCTTTAATTCATTAATTGTTGTAATAGCTTTTTCTTCATTAACATCCCAAATGATAACGGTTGCGCCTTCTTCAGCAAAACGTTTAACAGTTGCCTTGCCAATTCCTTGTGCTCCACCTGTTATAACAGCTACTTTGTTTTCTAAAACTTTCATTTATGTATCCTTTGTTTTTAACGTTTGAAAATTATCAAACGTAAATTCTAAATTTTTTGTGATATCTTACTTATATATTTTTTTTCTTTCTTTTGTCCAGGCCGAGAGAAAATTGTTGTAATGTATTTCCATTAATAAATAAAACTTTTCCATCTCTTCCATCCTTTTATCTACAGGAAGTAGGGAGTTTTTCTTAGCAGTCTTAACTTTTTCTTTTAATTGCTTTGCGATGCGTGTATTATTTTTGATCAACTCAAGATTATTTCTGAATGCATGTTCAAAAACCTCTGGTTCAACTTCATAAAAATCTTTTCGGTTGTTGCTTGGCATCCAGACTTTTCGGATAAGATGTTTGTCCCTTAATCTTCTAACAAGCTGACTTATGGGACCTTTACTTCTTCCTAGCTGTTTTGTTATTTCATCTAGTGATAAAGGTTCAGGGGAGAAGAGCAGAAGTGCGATGATATGACCCATTAGCTTACTTAATCCGAACGCTTTGTAAGCATCACCGAAACGTTGAATAAGTTCTTTTTTGATTTTTTCTTCGGCTGTCATATAGATTTTAACTTTTGAAATTTTTCAAACGTTAAAAACTTAGTCTGAATTCTATTTAAAGTCAAGGACTATTTAACAATAGTTTTAAATGGCTTACAGTGTTGATTTTAATTTGGTTAATCCGGTCTTGCTAACTGGTAATTCTTTACCATTTTTTAAGACTAAGCGATAGGATTCTGTATCTGTTTGTTCAAGGTGCTGTAAAAAATCTAGGTTAATAATGTATGATCTATGAATTCTTACAAATTGATTTTCATTTAAATGATTTTCAAAGTACTTCATAGTTTTTTGTTTTAGGAACCTTCCTTTTTCAGAATTGATCAGAACATAATCGTCCTGTGCTTCAATCCATTTTACTTCTTCAACCGGAATTATAGTAATCTTTCCGCCGTCTTTAATTACAACACGTTCCAAAAATTCGATCTTTTCATCACGCTGCTTTATAATATTTTGTATTGCAGAGTTCTGCTGGAATCTATCACCAAGTTGAGCGATTGCTTTTTGCAGTGCATTTGTAAATCTTTCTTCTGAAAATGGTTTAAGAAGATAATCAACAGCACTAACTTCAAAAGCTTTAATTGCATAATGATCATATGCTGTAGTAAATATAATTATTGGCGGATCTTCGAGAAGTTCTAACATTTCGAATCCATTTAGCTTTGGCATTTGGATATCAAGAAAAATAAGATCAGGTTTCAATTCATTTATACTTTTTATTGCATCAAATCCATTTGAACATTCTGCAAGTATTTCAATATCTGCCCTGTTTGCCAAGTAACTTTTAGTAATCTGCCTAGCAAGAGATTCATCATCAACAATAATTATTTTTATTTTGTTTGCCATAGATTTAAGCTAACGCTTTTTGTAAAGGAATAAAAATGTTTACAATAAATTTACCATTCTCTTTTTTTATTTCCATCAAATTATCCTGCTGATAAATCAATGTTAATCTATCTTTTATGTTCTTTAATCCAACGCCAGCACCTTTCTTATGAGATTCACCTTCAAAATTATTACACAGAGTAATCTTTAAGAAATCATCCTGTTTAGTGCAGGTTAATCTTATTGTAACTGCGTCAAGTGTCTCATAAACCGCGTGTTTAATTGCATTCTCAAAAAGCGGTTGAAGTATCATACTCGGTATTTCCGTTTTGCCGCATTCCTCATGCAATTCTTCTACATAAATAAATTTGTCATCAAATCTTATCTTTTCAATATCAAGATACAATTTAATGTTTTTTAATTCCTCGTTAAGAGTGTTTTGCTGCCTATCGTTATTGGCTAAAGTGAAACGTAAAAAATCTGCAAGTTTAATGATCATTTGTTTTGCTTTTTTTGGATCAAGCTCAGTTAATGCACTCATTGAGTTTAGGCTATTAAATATAAAGTGCGGATTGATTTGAAATTTTAATGATCTTAATTCTGCTTCAGTAACAAGATTTTTTAATTCGGTTTCTTTAATTAATCTCTCTTGAAATCCAGAATAATAAATTACCACATAATAAAAAGCAGTCAATAAAAAGTAGTAAAGTATTCCAATTATAAATCTTGATTTTATAGTTGTGATAAAAAAGTCACCATAAGATTCAGTATCACTTATTATACTTATTACAGAAAAGTAACCTAGCACCATCCAAACAACAGATATTAATAATCCGCCGCCAAAATGTGTTAAGATAATTCTTGCAATTTTATTCTGTTCTATAGAAAGATAAACGGAAGAATACCAAAAACTTAGCCCTATAGCAGCTATCAGAATATTAAAAACTATTGCATCAACAAGATAGATTGTGAATGTTACTTTACTTTCCAGCGTAATAAGATTTATATATAATACCGCCAGTACGACAACAAATGAAAGATAAAATAAAATGCTCTTGGGGTTTCTTAAAATTGGATTGGCAGTCATTTATATTCTATAAAAATGTTTTAAGTTCGCCGCCGCCAAAAACAACCAGACCTTTTACAATTAATGTTCTGCTCAAATCAACCTGAGCATTTGGGTCCTTTATCCCTTTATTTGAAAAGCCGCCAAAAATAGATGTTACATTCATAACAACATTCCAATCACTTGGGACCACAATTGTAGTTCCGCCAAACACAGCAAGAATATCAATCGAAGTAGTTCCCTCGGCAAGTTTACAGCCTTTAAGTATTATTTCTGACCCGCCAAAAACTGCAGTAATATTACCACCCTGAAAGTTTTCAGATGTAACTATTCGTGTACCACCGCCGAAAATCGCAACATCATCAATAACATCCTTTGTTACCTGTCCAAGTTCATTTATTTCTATTGATTTCTTTTTTTGATTTGAAATTATGTAGCCGCCAATTGCGATTAAAAATATGGCAACTACGACTGAACCATCATAATCGATGGAAGGGAATATTCTTGGAAGGATAAAAATAAAACCTAATCCTGCAATTATTCCACCAAGCATTTTTCTTGCAGTGTTTAGCGTCAAATACATTCCAATAATTATAAAGAAGAATGGCCAGGAAAAAATTATCCTTGCAAAATTAAAATCAAAAATATCTAGTGATTTTAGGAAAAATAAACCACCCAATCCAATTAAGAGGCTTCCAAGTAAAACTCGTTTATCTAGTTTATTTTTATTTTCTTCCATTTTCTACTCCTTAATAAAGATGTACCGATTTCTGGTGGAAAAGTAATACAAAGATACTATTCCCGAAAGTAAAAATCGGTGAAAGGAAAGTATTTATCGGTAAACGGAAGAAATTAAGTTATTTATTAAAGTATTTCTTCATCAATTGTTTTGCTTTTTCGTTACCTAATTCTGCAGCTAACTCAAAATCAACTTTAGCTGAATCAATGTCATCTAAATCTATCTCAGTTAAACCAAGATAATAATAAGCATCAGCATAACTTTTTTCTATCTTGATAGCTTTTTGAAAGTCTTTTTTTGCACGATCAAAAAGTTCAAGTCCGTGATATGCTCTTCCTCGCAAAGTAAAAACTTCGTAATCTAATGGATCATTTTTTAACAGATGATTAAAACATTTAATCGCTTCATTATATTCTTCAGAATCAAGATGAAAAGTTCCTAGTTCTAAAACTTCTGATTGAGTCAACTCATCAAGATTTGGCTCATTGTATGTTATTGGAGGCAAGGGTGGATAGTATGGAGGACATTCTGGCGGTGGTGGGTCATATATAATTGGTGGGTGTGGATTATAAATCGGTTGGTGAATTTCTGGTTCAGGATTATATGTAACTATAGGTTGCTGTTCTTTTGTTCTTTGAGGATCTTGTATTGGTTCTCGTTGAATATCAGGATTTCTCACTGGATTCTCATCATTCACACGATCAATTCTATCTTTAGGCGGATTTCTATCACCACCTGAGTTGCGTTGAGAGAATGATTGAGGATTGAAAAATAAAATAATTGTAAGAAGTGTAATTAAAGTTTTCATAATACTCTCCTGGAATAATTAAACTACAGATTCTATAACTATGCCAGATGAGAAATAAAAAAAGGCTGTTTCAACTTTATGGTAGTTATCCTAATAAAATAGAATATTAAACTTGAAACAACCTAACCAACCAACAACAAAACTAATTTTTAATTTTAATTTCAACTCTTCTATTAAAAGCCCGATTTATGTCAGAATTATTTTCCTTAACAGGCTTTTCTTCACCAAACCAATTTTTTAAAATTCTGTTTGGAGAAATTCCATTTGAAACAAGATAATTGAAAACAGTATTTACTCTGTCTTCAGAAAGCTTTTGATTGTACTCATTACTTCCTTTATTATCAGTGAAACCTGAAATCACAATATCCATATCTGGATTTTGTTTAAGAGTTTCAACAGCACGCTCCAGAACCGCATATGATTCAGTATTCAATTCATATTTATCAAAAGCAAAGTTTACACCAAATAAATATGGAGTTTTGTTTATAACCTTAATTGTATCGACTAGTCTCTTCTCAACTATTTTTTCAATGTAAACGGTATCTCTAATTAAAACTTCTCTATAACCTTCAGGACATTTATCACAAATATCTGATCGATTATCTTTACTGAAGTACCACACTATACCTAAATCAAAAGTTGCATATGTATCAGCATTGCCTCCAAATAAACCTTTGGAGTTTTCATTCAATCTTTCATTTCCATCAATCTTATTATTTGAGGCAGTCCGATATACAGCTTCAGTTTTTAGAGCTAAGTCTTCATTAAATCCCCACTCTATACCAGCCCCAAGATTAAACTGATAGCCAAAAAAAGTATCATCAACATCAGGATTATAAGAATTGTCATTTGTAAAATTGGTTGCGCCCAATCCAAATAAAACATAAGGGGAAACTAATCTGCAAGGTAAAAACTTGTAAAGTACATCCAGATTTACTGCAAATTGATTTAATGTATGATCTTCCTGGGCACCACCGGTGATTGGAGTGTATACTGAATTTAAATGTGTAAAATTAAATAAGCTTCTAAGACTAACTTGCTCATTAAAATATCTTTCAACAGAAAAGTAAGCTCCATAATTTTCATTTCCAGAAAACCCAGTACCGGTTACACTAAAGAACCTTGGGTAAATTCCTCCAACACCAACACCCCATTTTGATTCAAATGCCTGTGGAAACAATGCGGCATTAAACAATACAACAAATAAAACCAAAATCTTTTTGAACATTTTATCCTCAGTAAATTTGCAATATAATAGCCAATGTTTGTGCCAATCAAATTAAGTTTGAATTAACATTAAATAATAAGGTTATCGCAAAAATTGTTGTTTCAAATTGATATTTTTCTTTTATTTTTTGATTAACAACTGTTCAAATATTTTTACTGATTATTGTTGTTAACACGCAAAGTGTTTTCTTATCTTTGGGATGTAATACAACTCTAATTTGCTAACTATTTATAGATATGAATAGGATGAGATGATGAAATTCTTCAAAACTATTGCTGCATTTGTTTTACTGCTTACTATTATAACAAATATAAATGCTCAACAAAACTTCAACGAAAATAATTACATATCACAAAGTTTAATTTTTTCAGTTCAAGGTGGTTTTGGTTATGGGTTTACTGATTATAAAAATAGTGCTCTTGGAGCGGCATTACTTGGTTCAATTGAGTACTATCCAATAATAATACAGGATGCAAGGCTTGGATTTAAAGTATACGGTGGTGGTTTACAATTAAATTTTAGTGACCCAAGAAATACTATGAGCAGTAGTGATGGACCAAGAAATATTTCAGCTAAAACATATACAGATATAATTCAAATCGGGGCCGGTTTAAGTTTTGGCTACTCTTTAAGTCAATCTGTCATTTCATCAATTACAATAGGTACATCATATTTAAACTTTAGCCCAAAGGATTCAGATGGACGTAATCTTGAATTTAACTTACTTGAAAAATACAGTAAAGCCATTTTTGTTTTTGCACTGGAAGGTAATTTAAAAGTTAAACTGGCTGATAGATTAAGTATGAATGCATCACTTAGTTATTATCCAACATCTACAGATTATCTTGAAGATGTTTCAGCAGCAAACAATAATGATACTTTTCTCTCGGGACTAATCGGACTTTCATATGCTATTGGCGGCAGTTTCGATTCTGATAAAGATGGATTATATGATGATGTGGATTTATGCAAAGATCAAAAAGAAGACATTGACGGATTTGAAGATGAAGACGGATGCCCGGATCCTGATAATGATGAAGATAGTGTTTTAGACATTAATGATAAGTGTCCGAATATAGCAGAAGACATTGATGGATTTGAGGACACTGATGGCTGTCCGGATCCTGATAATGATGGTGATGGTATTTTAGATATAAATGATAAATGCCCAAATGAAGCTGAAGACTATGATGGATTTCAAGATGAAGATGGCTGCCCGGATTTAGATAATGATATGGATGGTGTTCTTGACATTAATGATAAATGCCCGGACGAGAAAGAAACAAAAAACAATTATCTGGATGATGATGGCTGTCCGGATACAGCTCCAGATGAAGAAGTTATTTATCAGTTTAATCTTAGAGGCGAAGATACCTTTATAAATAACAGCTCAAATTTAGTCGAGGCAGCAAAACTAGTTCTTAATGAAATTTCATTTTACATTCAGAATCAAATTGGCAGTAAATGGAGAATTGAAGGCCATATGGATAGTCAGGGCTCTGTTTATACAATTAAAAAGCAATCATACGATAGAGCAAAAACCGTTTTTGATTATTTGGTTTCGCAGGGTGTAAATGCTAATCAGTTAGAAGTCTATGGTCTTGGTGATTCATTCCCTATCGGGAATAACAATACAGCTGAAGGAAGAAAATCGAATCGCAGGATAATGATAATTAGAGAAGATTAGTTTAATTAACAGGCTAATAATAGCCATCTGATTAAGTAAATATATTACCTCAAAGAAAATCTACCTGTAGATTTTACTATATTTATCAAAGTAACATCATTTTTTAAGCTTTTTATAACTTTCCATTTCGGGAACAGAAATTGATTAATATTTAACAAATTATTAATACAAACTTTATAGAAGTGTAAAAATGAGAGACTCCGCTTTCAGAATACACCAGGGTGAATGGGGAAATTCAGAAGAAATCACAAAGACTTCTTCTCCATTATCAAATAAAAACACGGGAAAAATTAAAGCACGTTTGGGTTTTGTTTATTTCGTAGTTCTTGTTTCTTCACTTATAGTGCTTTTCACAAGATAAGAATTGAATAAAAGCTATAAGAAAAATCTTATAGCTTTTTAATTACTTTTGCAGGTACACCGGCAACAACAGAGTTTGCGGGTACATCTTTGGTTACAACCGCACCAGCACCAACAATTGCATTCTCTCCAACAGTAACACCACATAAAATAGTTGATGATGATCCTACTGAGGCTCCATTTTTTATGAAAGTTTCAACAACTGACCAATCAGCTTCTGTTTGCATTGATCCATCCGGATTTGCAGAGCGAGGATACTTATCATTAATAAAGGTAACGTTATGCCCGATAAATACATTATCACCTATGTGTACACCTTCACAAATAAATGTATGTGAAGAGATTTTTGTATTCTTACCAACTGAAGCATTCTTTTGAATTTCTACAAAAGTTCCAATCTTTGAATTATCACCGATTGAACATCCATAAAGATTTACAAAATCAAATATCTTTACGTCTTTACCTAATGTAACATTGTTAATATTCTTCTTTTCCAAAATTAATCCTGAGTGTTTTATAATAAATAATTAAAAGTTAACTAATTCCTGTATCTCAACTATTCTTCCCATGCCTTTTAATGATTTATCACTTGCTTCCAACAACTTAACAATTTCCAATCCATCATAACCATTTGTTAGCGGCTGTCTGTTTTCTTTAATAGCGTCAAGACATTCACGTGCACCGAGTGCTAAAGCTTCAGTTTGATTTACTTTTGGTGAGAACATATCACCAATTCTATATTGCACTAACGCCTCGTGTATACCTTCTGGCGATTTGATATCAATACCGCTATCATAAACTTTAATCTTTTCAAAGTTTTCCATATCATCATAAACTAACATTTTCTTTGAGCCACCGACTATCATTCTTCTAATCTTTACAGGAGATACCCAATTAACATGAAAGTGTGCAAAACAATTGTCTTCAAAATAAATGCTTATATGAGCAATATTTTCTTTACCGTTAAAATTTGCAATTCCATTTGCAGATATAGCTTTAGCTTTTTTGCCAAGAATAAATTGCATAATTGATAAATCATGTGGTGCTAAATCCCAAATAACATTAACATCTCTCTGGAATAAACCAAGATTAATTCTCTCTGAATCAAAATAAAGAATATTGCCAAGTTCACCTTTATCTACAAGCTCTTTCATTTTAAGAACAGCGCCATTGTAAATAAATGTATGGTCAACAAAAATCTTTAAATTTCTGGCTTCAGCAATTTCAATTAATTCCTCAGCCTCAGCTACATTAGCAGTAAAAGGTTTTTCAACCCAAATATGTTTTCCGTTTTCAAGAGCTTTTTTAGCAATAGGATAATGAGTTGCAACAGGAGTAGCAATAACCACTAAGTCACAATCACCAGCTAAAGTTTCTTCACAATTTGATGAAACTGAAATGCTTGGAAATTTTTGTTTCATTAATTTTAATCTATCTTCTCTCGTATCACAAGCAATTACTTGCTCAACATCAGGCTGAGATAAGAAATTTCTTAACAAATTTGGACCCCAATAACCTAAACCAACAACTGCTACTTTCATAATTTCCCTTTTAGATTTACAAATTTAAAATTTTATTTTGCACCGCGTGAAAAAATCATAACCGGCACTGTCTGAAATATCAACTGAATATCGAGCCAAGGCGACATATTATTTATATAATAAAGATCAAGCACAATGCTTTCCTGAAAATTAACTACACTTCTTCCCCACACTTGCCATACTCCGGTACAACCAGGAATAACACTAACTCTTCTTTTCTGCCATTCGTCATAGTTCTCGTACTCGTAAGGCAAACAAGGTCTTGGTCCTACCAAACTCATATCACCTTTAAGTACATTAAACAACTGAGGTAATTCATCAAGTGATGTTTTTCTGATGATGTTGCCAATCCAGGTTACTCTGCTTTCGTTTATTACTTTGGTATCACTGGCACCATTCTCAGCACCGTTTTTCATAAACTCTATCATCATCTTTTTTCTGTCTTCATCTTCACCTTTAAGCTGTTTCATAGATCTGAACTTAAAGAAACTAAATTCTTTTCCATCCTTACCGATTCTGGCTTGCTTAAATAAAATTGGACCGGGTGAAGATAGTTTTACAAGCAAAGCTATTAAAGCAAAAAATGGTGATAATACTAAAATTCCGAATGAAGCAATTACAATATCAGATACACGTTTTAACCCAAGTGTAAAATTATCATTGTATTGCGGTGCCACATCAATTACAGGGATATCAGTGTACTTTTCAATTTTTAACCTTTGATTTACAACTTCAAGTAAATTTGAAGTCATTCTTATTGGAACATGAAGTTGTTTACAGTGATCAACGAGATCAAAAAATTTCTCATATGAAGCATCATCAATAGCTATGATTAATTCATCAACTACTCGTGTATTTACTAACTCCTCTAAATCATCATAATTACCCAAAACTTTTTTACCGGCAACAACAAAATCTCCAATATGTCTGTCTTCATCAACAAATCCAAGAATATTCAAACCCAGTGGATTTTCATAAATCAATTTTGTTGCAAGTAACTTCCCTGCTTTTCCGTTACCAACTATAATAACATTTCTTTTAAAACTTGTCTGGCTTAATTCAACAAATACCCATTTTAATAACTCCACTCTCACAACAAAAAGCAATCCAATTGAAACTAGAAAAAACAGCACAAATAATAATCTAGAATCAATAATAGTTCTTGAATCAAGTAAGAAAGACAGTAATACAATTTTTAAAGAACTGTAATAAATTGCTTTAAGAATATGAGTAAAATGATTAGTGCGATTGAGTATGATATCTAACCTGTATAACCCGTTGTATTGAAATATCATCAGTATAATTGTGGATATCAAAAATACAAGCAATAAAAATTCGGGAATTGATGAGTAAAACTGTAAAAACCCGAGTGTATTGTCATTCCTTAAAACGTAGATTGAGACCAGGAATGAGAACATTAAGACAATAAAGTCTGCAATGCCAAAAAAGTATTTATATCTGTAATTTTTTTTCATAGGATTCTTTGAAATAGTTATGCTTTCAGGGATGTTTCCATAATTATGCCATTGGTTAAATGTCTATTTCTTAAGCAATTTAACGGAATTAGCAAGTAAATATATTTCAAAATGAGATAGATAATTGATAGGAGAAATAATGAGACAATTTATAAGTATATAATATTTATTATATTAGTTACAATAGTAAAAAAATCGAATGAAAAATTAATTAAAAAAAATAAATCACATAGTATTGTTAAGGCACAGAAATTGATTCAATAATATTTATTATATAACTAATTTTAATTTAAATTATGAAAAAGTACTCGAATACAAGAAGAGCCATAATTCTTAAATTTTTCTTGTTAATTTTTCTGTTGCAAACCTATAATATCGCAAATAATTTAACCATAAGTAATTTGAGTGTAATTGGACAAAATATAAATGAACATTTTTCACTTATTAAATTTACAATTGCTTGGGAAAATTCTTGGAGGAGTGACATTCCCGGAAACGGTTATAATCAGCCCTTTAACTGGGATGCAGCTTGGATTTTCATAAAATTTAGAATTAATAATGGAGAATGGAAGCATGCCTATATTAATGATAGCGGACATTTTATTCCGAGTGGATCTGCTATAAGTTTAGGGTTGTTAGATCGACACATAGAATTTGATCCTATTAATAATCCCGCATTGGGTGTTTTTATTTTTAAAGATGTTAATGGAACTGGATCAAATAATTTCCAAGATGTTTGTTTACGCTGGAACTATGGGATCAATGGTGTAAATGATAATGATTTAGTTGATGTTAAAGTTTTTGCTATTGAAATGGTAAAAGTCACAGAGGGGAGCTTTTATTTGGGAAGCGGGGGTAATGAAACTGCACATTTTTATGAATATCCGACAACCACTCTCCCCTATTTAATAACAGGAGAACAAGCAATAAATGTTGGACAAACAAATGGGAATTTGTTTTATGATTCTAGCGCAACTGGGGCTGCAGGCGATCAAAATGGACCAATTCCATTAAATTTTCCTAAGGGTTTTGATGCGTTTTATTGTATGAAATACGAACTCAGTCAAAATGGTTACGTTGAATTTTTAAACACATTATCTAGAACACAACAAAATACAAGAACAGCAACATCATTACCATTAGGGCTAACTAGTGTTACAAATAGATATGTCATGTCCAATTCAACAACTGTATCATATAGAAACGGTATACGATGTGACTCAAATATCCCTGCAAACGAACCCATTATTTTTTATTGCGATCTCAATGCAAATGGAATTGAAAACGAAAACAATGATGGACAAAATATCGCATGTAATTTTGTCAGTTGGGCAGATATCTCTGCTTATTTAGATTGGAGTTGTTTGCGTCCGATGACAGAGTTAGAATTTGAAAAAGCTTGTCGCGGGAATGCACCACCAGTTCAAAATGAATATTCTTGGGGAAATACCACTATTTTTCAAAATACTGGAATTAACAATCCGGGTTCAGAAATTGAATCTGGTGTCAATAATAGTAATTGTATTTACTTGGATCATCCATCAGTGCAAGGACCGATGAGAGTTGGTTGTTTTGCAACGATTAATTCTACTCGTATAACTTCGGGAGCTTCTTTCTATGGAATAATGGAAATGAGTGGAAATCTTTATGAACATTCTATAACAGTTGGAAACATAAAGGGGAGATCATATACTGGAATCCATGGAGATGGAATGCTTAGTTCTATTGGAGAGAATAATACCCAATTTTGGCCAGGAATAGATGCTGAGGGGGATGGTAGACGCGGGGGTAATTGGTTTACTTTCCAAAGCAATTTACCTACTTCAAATAGATTTTTTGCAGCACTTATAAAATCTGGTAGAAAAAATGTTTATGGAATTCGTGGAGTCAGAACTAATTAAAATTTATTAAAACTAAGATACTAAAATGAAAAAATTATATTTTGCTATTGCATCAACAATCCTTATCAATTTTTCAATATTTCCTCAGTATATAGGAGGTATTGGTAGTGGTGAGACTTCTGCGAATCTTTTCAATTCAGCACTTCCAATTGAAATTAGTTCATTTACTGTTAGTGAGAAAAAAAATAATATACTTCTTGAATGGATAACTACATCAGAAATAAATAACTGTTGTTTTTTTATTGAAAGAGTAAAAAAAAATTCCATCACTGAAAAAAATAGTTGGTATGAAATTGGGAGTGTGATTGGTTCTGGTAACTCAAACTCCCCAAAATACTATTCTTTTTCAGATAGCGATTCAATAGAATTTTCTAATTTACTTTATTATCGTCTAAGACAAGTTGATAATGATGGCCAATTTAAATACTCAAAAGAAATTGAAATAAAAAGAATAACAAAACATTTTAGCTTATCGCAGAATTTTCCAAATCCATTTAATCCAACAACTACCATTACTTTTTCATTACAATATGGAGGATTTGTTAAGTTAAAAGTTTTCGATTTACTTGGTAATGATGTAAAAGAATTATTAAATGAAATAAAAGAAGCTGGCTATCATTCTGTGAATTTTGACGCATCTCAATTTCCAAGCGGTATCTATTTTTACGAATTAATTACACCAACTTATAATCAAACTCGAAAAATGTTATTAATAAAATAAAGTATTATTAGACGATTATATTTAAGTATATCTCCGCAATTTCATAAGACTTTAATTTCTAAAATTTACTTTATTTATAAAATTAGAAATTAAGTTCTACACTGATTACCTTCCATATGTGTTTATTCTTTTTTAATATTTTTAATTAATTGAATTACGATTTTTTTAGATTAGAAAATAAATATGTTTTTTCTAAGAATAAAAACAGCCTGAAATATTGCATTCAGGCTGTTAATTAGACCAATTATTATAATATACTAACTGAAAAATTCTTTTATCTTACCAACAACATAGTTAATCTGCTCGTCAGTCATTTCAGGAAACATTGGCAGCGATAATCCTGCTTCAGCAATTCTTTCGCTATTTGGGAATTCGCCTTTTTTGTAGCCAAGATCCTTAAAACACTCTTGCAAGTGTAAAGGAATTGGATAATGCAACCCAACATTTACGCCTTGCTGAGTTAAATAATCTTTTATCTTATCCCTAAGCTGATTACTTGCCTCGAGGCTTCCATCATTTAACTGGATAACATATAAATGATAAACATGTTTTGCATAACTCATTTCCTTTGGTGTGATAACTTTAGCTAAACCTTTTAAACCATCATTATACTTAACTGCAACTGCTCTTCTTGCATCAGTCCATTTGCTAAGATGCTTTAGTTTAACACCAAGAACCGCACCCTGAATTCCTTCCATTCTGTAGTTATGACCAAGCGAATCGTGATAATATTTTTGAGACTGACCATGCTCTCTTAATTTTTTAACCTTATTAAATAAGGCTTCATCATTAGTGGTAACTGCACCGCCCTCACCATAAGCACCAAGATTTTTTCCCGGGTAGTAACTGAATGAAGCTGCGGCTGCCTGTCCACCAATTGGCTTGCCTTTATACTCAGCAAGATGAGCTTGAGCTGCATCTTCAACTAACAATATATTATGTTTTTTTGCAATCTCTTTTAAAGGATCAAGATCAGCACTTTGCCCATACAGATGCACCGCAACAATAGCTTTGGTTTTGCTAGTTATTGCTGCTTCAACTTTTGCAGGATCTATATTGTAACTTTCGGGATGGCAATCAACAAAAACAGGAGTAGCACCGCAAAGCGTGGCTCCCCAGGCTGTTGCAATAAAAGTATTTGCCGGGATTATCACTTCATCATCGGCACCAATACCTAAGCCCCAGAGCACTAAGTGGTTAGCATCTGTACCGGAACTTGTTCCTAAACAATATTTAACTTGTTGAGCCGCCGCAAAATCTTTTTCAAAATTCTGAACAGAAGCTCCCAAAATGTATGCTGTGTTGTCTAAAACATTTTGTATAGCAGCATCAACTTCTGATTTTACAGACTGATAATTTGCTTTAAGATCCAGAAAAGGGATATTCATTTTTTCTCCAATTATATTATTTGAACTTTTAAAGATTGACTAAATTTTCTTTTCTTTTAAGTGTTATAAACAGAACATCTTAAAATTTGGAATATTCATTACAAATTTGATGCTAAGAAATTTTAATGATAAAACACAGTTTTTGAAACATAGAATTGTTTATTTTAAAGACAGTGTACATTACTAATTTTTTAATGAGTAGCATTATGATGCACAATTAAATAATGATGCGCCAAATTCATCCATTGTTTTAAAATTAGATTATTATTTAATTAAAAACAGTTAACAAATCAACATTTAGACGGCATAGCGTTTGTAAAAAGAATTTGCTTAAATTATTATCTATAAATAATTACATATAGATTGACAGGACTGAAATGAAGACTAATCTAATAATTTTTATAATTATCATAACAATTTTACCTGCTGAACTTTTTTCACAGATATTAAATCCAGGTGATGGAGTCAGGATTACATTTTTAAATATCCAGGATGAAATTACCGGAGATTATTTCGTTCAACAGGATGGCAATATCCAACTTCCATTTATAGGTTTAGTAACAACGACTAATATTGACTATAAGATAATTAAAAAAACTATTTACAATAAGTATTCTGAATTGTATAAAGACCCCGCAATAACAATACAACCTTTGATAAAAATAAATATACTCGGTGAGGTTCGAACACCGGGCTATTATTATGTTACCGATGTTGAAAAAATGACAGGTATTCTTGCTTTGGCCGGAGGTGTTACAGGATCAGCTGCAACGGGCGAAATTATTATTATTCGTAATGATAAAGAAATTGAATATGATATGACAGATTTAATAGAAAAAGGTAATACAGCCTCCGATATTGGTTTGCAATCGGGGGACAGACTTTTTATACCGAGAAGTTTTTGGGCTGATGCAGGACAATATGGCATAATTCTTTCAGGATTGGCAGTATTAACTACGCTGTTAGTAGTAGTGCTTGGTAACTAAATAAAATATAAAATAATTTTTAAATATTAGTGATTATAAATGACTATGAATAACCATGACTCAAATAACGGAAGTACACACCATACGAGAACACATGTTGACGTTCCTAAAAAGGAAAAGACACTTTTCGAAATTTTTCAGTTAATAACTAAAAATAAATACATACTGCTTGCAAGTATTTTTATAATGCTTGTTCTTGCTCTTGCATATGCTTTTTTAGCTGAACCAAAATATGAAGCGACAGCAGTTTTGAAGAAAGAAAGTAATCCTGAAAATAGCAGGTTTCAGGCTCCTGATATCTCTCAGATACTAACACTTCAATCTACCGATGAAATTGAAACTGACATGCAGCTTGTAACCACCAATTCGGTTATAAGCAGTGTTGTGGATGAACTTGATCTTTTCTGTTCGATTACAGCCCTTAAATGGGGTGATGGTAAAACATATAAAATTAAAAAACCTTACCTTGACATGCTAGATCCAGTATTCAGAACCAAGAATAAAGGAAAATTTATTGTGCCGGATAAATTTGAGGTAATACTGGGTGATACGGCTATAATGGCAAGGGACGAGTATCTTATAAGAAAAGATTCTGATGCCAAATACTCTTTACTTGATGCAATTGATAATAGATTTTTAGTGAAATCTGAAGTGAATATTGATACCAGTTTCTCGTACGATAGTTTATCTACCCTAAATGATATGCAGCCCTACGCCATTTTTAAGTACAAAGACTTTCAGATTAAATTTAATTGGAAGGATGCACCTGTTAACAGCGATCTGTTAATCACTTTCAATGATTACGATAAAGTGGTAATTGGTGTAACAGAAAACACAAAAGTGGTAAGAGAAGGAAAAACAGATATTTTTAGTATTACCTACTCTGCAAATTCTGCAACATCAGCTACTGTTATTGCCAATACGATTGTTGATAAATACAGGGAAGCACGTTTGACTCAGAAGAAAGATCTTATCAGGTACTCATTTGAATTTGTTGATAAACAATTGAATGAAGTGCAGGGCGACCTTAAAAAATCCGAGGATCAATTAAGTAATTTTAAAGCAAGCGGTCAGATAATGACGATAGATGCTAGTTCTCAGGAACTTGTTCAATTTCTCAGCAATCTTGAGGCTGAAAAAAATACAACAGATATGCAGTTATCGGATTATAAAAACAGGGCAACAGAACTAGAAAAAGAGTTGAAGAAAAATGGTTTTTTTGATCAGAGTTATCTTAATCCGCAAGGTCAAAGTGAATCTAACTCCCCTTTCTCTCAATTAATGGCGCAGTTATCAAACCAGGAATTGCAAAGACTTGAACTTTTACAAAAGAGAACAGAAAGTCACCCTGATGTAATTGCTATAGATGAACAAATTTCACTTACTAGATCCAAACTTGCCGGTTTTAATGAAAACACTATTACCGCGTATAAAATAATGATCAACACTCTTGAGAAGAAGCTTCTCAAGATCAATGATATGATGTCGAAGTATGAAGTTAAAATGCGTGGTCTCCCCGCACAAGAAAATCAGCTTGCTCAATTGATGCGTCAGCGCGGCACTTATGAAAGGATATTCACTATTCTGCTTGATCAGAGAGAAGCAATGAGAGTTGCTGAACTTTCAAAAATGCAGGATATAAGTATTGTTGATAAAGCTAAAATTCCGATTGATCCTTCCTGGCCAAAGAAATCATTAATATTAATGGTAAGTCTGATTCTCGGCAGTTTTTTAGGAATATTAATAATTTTTTCTCTGGAGTTATATCGTACACGATTTGTTAATCTTGACGAACTTGAATCTGAATTTCATGCACCAATTCTCTCAATAATTCCCAAATATTCTAAGGAAGTACAGAAAGAAATAAATAATTCTAAATCGGAATATAAAATTGCAACATTAACAAGCAATGATGATGGTCTGATTGAAACCTACAGGTTATTCAGAACAAAATTATTCCAGAAGCTGGACCAGGAAAAGAAGATAGTTATGGTTACAAGCTGTGAGGAAAACTCAGGCAAAACTTCTGTTGTTGCAAATCTTGCTGTCTCAATTTCACAGGAAGGTAAGCGTGTGCTGGTTGTTGATTGTGACTTGCGCAAAGCCGATCTTACAAAAACTTTCGGTCTAACTACTAAGGACACCGGACTTATTGATTTTCTGACTAAAGATGTTAATCCTAAAATTTATTCACGTGCATCAAAATTAATTGATGTTCTTCCTGCAGGCGGGTTAACTGATGAATCGGGTACTATTCTTGGTTCACCAAGGATGAAATCACTTTTTGCACATCTTGCACAATCAAACTATGATATAATTCTTTTTGATTCACCGCCGGTTACTCGAGTTGTAGATCCATTGGTTCTGGCACAATATATTAAAGATGTGGTTATCATTGTCCGACCCAGCCATTCGTTAATTGAAACAGTACGCTGGGGAATGCAGGAATTAAAGCAGGCTAATGTTAGGATCAAAGGAATTGTTGCAAATGCCGCTACAATAGAAAATTCTTATTACTACAGGTACAGGTACGGATATGGTTACGGTTACGGCAAGAGTAATGATAAAGGCAAAAAGAAAAAAATATTCAGTACTGCAAAGCATAAAGAACATTCTAAAGTTTCTACATAGTTAAAAGATGAAGGCAGCCGCAGGTAGGTTCAGAGACTGCGATATCAAATTATAATCGCAACCTGATGAATCAGTTGTTTAACAGTTAGCTGTCACCCTGAACTTGTTTCAGGGTCTCAATGATACAATATTTTAGATGCTGAAATAAATTCAGCATGACAAATTGTGCTTATGCACCAGAGCCTGAAGGATGCGGTTGCCAGAACAAATCGGATTCTCACAGAGCTCTTTTGAGGCTGACTAAAAATTGTGTCTGTCATTTCGATCCCAACGAGAGAGAAATCTGATAATTTGTACAGATTTCTCAGTCGATGACCTGTCTGCCGACAGGCAGGCTCCTTCGAAATGACTTTTTTGAATAATCACACAAACTCTTTTACGGGGTCTGTTTATTTTTTGGCATAATTCTCAATGCATCATAAATAAAACACTATTAAAATTATAAAAAGAGATTAAAAAATTAATACGGTTCAAATACTAAACCCTCTTAAAATTTCCAACTGGAATGAATTAATTCTTAAACATAAGGATTATTCTTTTTTCCATACAAAAGAGTGGGCTGATGTTATTTTAAAATCTTATGGATATGAACCGGTCTATTTTGCAATTTTTTCCGGTACTGAAATTTTAGCGGTTATCCCTTCATTTATTATAAAAAGTTTTTTAACCGGAAACAGATTAGTTTCATTACCGTTCAGTGATTTCTGTGAACCTGTGTTTTCATCTGTAAATGAAGCTGAGGAGATCAGAAAGTATATTATAGATTTTAGCAAGAAGAAAAAACTAAAGTATGTTGAATTCCGGTCATCAGAGACAAAATTTCCGTTTGACACGCAGGAGTACAGAACTGATTTACGCCATTTGCTTAAACTTAACATGACCGAAAAAGAAATTTTAAAATCATTTTCTGAAAACACTAAACGAAATATAAAAAAAGCTGCTAAAGAAAATGTTGAAGTTTTGTTATGCAATGATGAAAAAGGAATGAATGATTTTTACGATATGTTTTGTATTACGAGGCAGAAACATGGATTACCTCCGCAGCCATATTCATTTTTTAAAAATATTTATGATTTAATTATTAAAGCCGGACTTGGAGATATTGTATTAGCAAAACAAAAAGAAAGATTTATTGCAGGCGCTGTTTACTTTAAAATCGGGGTGAAGATACTGTATAAGTACGGGGCCTCATATCCTGAGTTTAATGATCTAAGAGGAAACAATGCAGTAATGTGGTTTGCAATTAAGAAATACTTGAACGAAAAATTTATTGAATTTGATTTTGGACGAACAGAAATAACGCATGAAGGATTACGCAGGTTTAAGTTAGGCTGGAATACTGAAGAACGGTTTATCTATACTACCCGTTTTGATTTAAAACAAAATAAATACTTACCTGCTGATATTAAAACAGAAGGGTTCCATAATAAGCTTTTTAATAACACTCCTGTTTGGCTGCTAAAAATTGTTGGTAATAAGCTATATAAGCATATTGGATAAAACACTCAATGGTAGTTAATATTTTCATTTATTTGAGATCTGCTATCAACAGGATCCATTTATAAAACATTAGAAATTATGATAAATTATTCAATAGTAAATGATCTTAACGATGAACGAATATTACCTTTTTTATTTTCACAACAGAATGCCGGCATATATCATCATCCTCTTTGGTTAAAAGCGATCGCAAAAACTTTTGGGCACACACCATTTTATTTTGTTATCTCTGACAATAGTAATAACATTATTGGATTGATTCCCTTCTTAAAAATCAAAAGTATTTTAACTGGCAAAAGGATTGTATGCCTGCCGTTTTCTACATATTGTGATCCATTGCTGCCCAATGAAATCATTAAAGAAGCGATAGAATATTTGATACTAAATTTTGGAAAAGAATTTAAAATTGATCTGCGTTCTCTTACAGACTATTCTGATGCTCTGAATAATTTCTCGCATAATTCTGAATATGTAACGCACATTTTAGAACTTGAAGAGGATTCACAAAAGACCTTTAACTCATTTCACCCTACAAGTGTTCGGGCTTCGATCAGAAGAGCAGAAAAAAACAACCTAACCTGTCGAATCGAGAATACTGAATCTGATCTGAGAATATTTTACAACCTCGAAGCTCAATTAAGAAAAAGACTTTTACTGCCCCCGCTGCCCTATTCATTTTACTTAAATGTCTTTAATGAATTAAAAGATACAGGTTTACTTTCTCTGCCGATTATTGAGAAAGATAGTTTACCAATTGCTGCCGGTTTTATTCTAAACTTTAAGAACACATATTATCTTGAATACTCGGCATCGGATAAAAACTACCTGGGACTATACCCTAATCATAAATTATTCTGGGAAGTTATAAAAATTGCACACGAAAAGGGGGCAGCCCGAGTTGATTTTGGACGAACTTCTTTTGATAATAACCAGCTTATTATTTTTAAAGAAAAATGGAATGCAAAAAAACTAAACATTCATCATTTTGTGTATCCAGATACAGGAATTATAAAGAAAAAACAGCAGGGATTAAAAAATAAAATGATAAAGTTTAATTCATTTTTACCCTTAGAATTATTAAAACTTGAAGGGACTGTTTTATATCCCCACCTTGATTGATGATAAAGCTCATCAAATCAGTATTTCTCAATTTGAGTCTATCTTATATCATTATCTCAATTTTTTTTTATAGTTAAATATTTTTGATTGGTTTTTAACGTCTTTCTTCGGCATCTTAATTGTCGTTTCCAGTCCAACTTAAACTAATTCATATTTCTTACAAATATATAAGGAGGGTAAAAATGAAAAAGTTGTTTTCATTTTTCTCAATCATCTTTTTATTATCGCTAGTATTCGCAGGCTGTCAAAGCAGTGAAGATATTACTTCACCTGTTTCTGAAGAACTTGAAAAACGACCGGGAAACAATAACTACTGCTCTCTAATACCAATTAATGAAACTCCGGGGGAAGCATCCTGTGTAGAATTGGTAGCTGCCCGAAACCAGGTTATTGGAAGTGTTTGTGTTGAAAGAATAGGATCTGATTTAAAAGTAACTTATACTATCACAGAAACTGGCTGGAGTATAACAAAAACTCATCTTGCGGTGGTAGGCAACAAAAACCATTTTCCAAAAAAATGGAATGGTAATCCAAAGTTAAATCATTTTCCTTACAAGGGTATTCATAATAATGTTACTTCAGTTGAATATCTAATACCAATAAATAATCTTCCGAACAAAGTTTATATTGCGGCACATGCCAAAGTAGAAAATTGTGATCAAAACGGACAGCCTAATTTATTACCCGAGTTTCCTGATGATGCAAATATGACACCAGTATGGAGACCTACAGATATGATTGATTACACAGTAAAGGCTACTTTAAATTTTGGTACATATCCCGGTTTTTGCGTTGATAATTCAAGATATATTGGAAGCGGTTCAAATAGAACAGTAGATCTGCTAAGTAGTTATGATGAAATGCCTGAATGCACATCTTCAGAAATTTTTATTGAAAAGCCCGAAAATCTAGACCTTATTAACTGGATAATTAATAACAGACAGCCGAATTGGAACAGATCTGTTTTGCAGGCTGTAATATGGAAGTTAATCAATCCATCCGGCACACTGACCGGCTGGGATACAAGTACAGTTAGCAGCGGCGAATGGAAACATGATCCTATACTAAGAGAAGAAATAATATCACTGGCAATTGCACAAGGGGAAGGTTTTACACCTTCAGTAAATCAAAAAATGCTTGTGCTGGTTTATGGACCTGGTGATATATGTAGTCCTCAAAGACAGGTAATCGGTATTGAGGTACCAGTAGAAGGCGCAGCCGGAAATTGTTTTACTAAAAATGCCTGGGGATTTCCATTTGAGAACTGCCCGGTTCCTAATAAAAGCGCAAAGTTTGGTCATAGCTGGGCAAGATACTTTGCTTATTTAAGATGATATAAATAACACTAATTTATTAAAGGATACTCTTACATGAGTATCCTTTTTTTATACCTGTATTGGTGTAACTTAGAAGATCCGAAACTTTAAAAAACTATCACCGTAATTCAGTTAGTTAAACCTGTTTGCAACCTCAACAGTAAACTATTTTTCTTAATTAAAATATTTACTAAAAGTAAACTTTATTTAATACAGTGAAGTATAAGAAATCAAAAATAGACCGATTCATTTAATTAAGAGCTATGAGTTACTTATGATGAAATTACAGATCTATAAATAAATTGAAATAGATAATTTTTCAGACATTCATAAAATCTATAAAATGCTATTATAAAAAGGAAAATAGTTTATTATATGAATAAAAGAACAGCCATAGTTATCGGATGCTATGTTAGCGGTATTGGTGTAATCAGATCATTAGCAAATAAAAATATCCGCATCATAGCACTTAGTTATGAGGAAGTAGATTTTGCACATAAATCCAAATATGTTTCGGAATGGCACCGCATACATCATCCTTTAAAGGATGAAAATTCTTTTATAAAATTTTTACTAGATAAGGCTGCAATATGGAAAGACGCTGTAATTTTTGATACCGACGATAACATTGCAACTACATTATCCAAGAATAAGCAGTTGTTATCCCGGCATTACAAAATTGTTACAGCAAATTATGATCAGATGAGTATGTTTATAAATAAAGACAAAGCCTGGAAACTGGCTCTTGAAAATGATATTCCTCATCCGGCTAATTACAGACCTGTGAGCAGGGAGGATTTTGATTCAATAAGATCGCATATAAAACTACCCTGTTTATTTAAACCGGTAAAAGGTCATGAATTCCGTTCGGTTTTTAATGTAAAGAATTTTGTTGTTAATACATTCGATGAATATGACAAGTATCTTAATCAATGCCTGGAAAAAGATCAGCAGGTTATGGTGCAGGAAATTATACCGGGACCTGATACATTGCTTTACAAATGTATGACATATATTAATTCAAACGGTGAATCAGCAGGATATTTTTTTTACAATAAGCTAAGACAAAATCCGCCCGGTTTTGGAGTTATAAGAGTATGCAAAAGTGCACCTTACAATGAAGAAGTTGCAATATTATTCGATAAGATACTTAAATCATCCGGTTATAAGGGCTTTATAACGGTGGAGTTTAAGAAAGATACACGCGATAATAAACTTAAATTTATAGAAGCGAATGTAAGAATGCCAAGGAATAACCAGCTGCCTTTTTCATGCGGTGTTAACTTCCCGTGGATAATATTTTCAGACCTGAATAATAAATTACTTGAAAAATTTACATCATATAATGATAAAAAGTACTGGATAGAATTGTACTCAGATCTTCTTAACTCTATTTTCAGGCACTCTAAAGAAAATTACAGTATTAAAGAGTATCTTGCACCATACTTATCCCGAAATAAAACTTTTGCTGTATTGAGTTTTAAAGATCCTTTACCCTTTATTTACCAGACTTTTAAGATGTTGCGTTTTATAAAAAGTGTTTAGGGTTTTTAGTATTTTTAACCTGTTACTTTTGGTTAAATAATATTTTTAACATAAAATTTTTGAAATTTAAGTAAATTTAGATTATCAAGATCATTCCAAACAAAGTTCAAATTTAGTTAGCAGTTTTTCTTATTTGATTAAACCTTAGTTTTTACTTTATATACAATTTCAAAAACTGTGACCATTAGTTTTTAGAATATTACCGAACTAAGATTTATTTTTTTGATTATTGAAAATAATATGTACTATAATTTTATTAAAAGGACGCAAAATGTTTAAAAGAATATTCTATATTCTAAAACCTTTTATACCCAGACATGTGCAGTTATATCTTAGACGTAAACTTATACTTTCTAAGATGGAAGCATTTAAAGATATATGGCCGATTTTAAAAGGTTCTGAAAAGAAACCTGATAACTGGAAAGGATGGCCGGATGGAAAAAAGTTTGCGGTAATACTAACACACGATGTTGAACATAAGAGAGGATATGACAGAGTTCTGAAATTAATGGAAGTTGAAAAAGAACTTGGATTTGTTTCCAGTTTTAATTTTGTTCCTGAAAGAGACTACAAAGTTGAAAAAGAATTGCTAAATAAACTTAAACTTAATGGATTTGGATACGGTGTGCACGGACTTTACCACGACGGAAAATTATTTTCTTCCGAAGCAGAATTTTTAAACCGGGCTAAAAAAATAAATCAATACTTACAGGATTGGGATACAACAGGTTTTAGAGCGCCTGCAATGCACCACAATCTTGATTGGATAGGTGAACTAAATATAGAATATGATATGTCCACTTTTGACACAGATCCCTTTGAACCACAGCCAGATGGTGCCGGAACTATCTTTCCGTTCTGGGTACCAAATAAAAGACACAAGCACGGTGGATATGTTGAGCTGCCTTATACGCTGCCACAGGACTTTACTCCTTTTGTATTAATGCGGGAAAAAACAATAAAAATTTGGCAGGATAAAACCGACTGGATAGCACAAAATGGCGGTATGGTTCTTGTAAATGTTCATCCGGATTATATAAATTTGGACATTAATAACGAAAATCCTGCAGAGGAATTTTCGATTCAATTGTATATCCAATTCCTGGAGTATATTCGTCTAATTTATAGGGATAATTTTATTAATATGCTGCCATCTGAAGTTAGTAATCATTTTAGAGAAGAAATTATTTAGTATGAGTAAAAGATTAACAAAAGTATTGATGATAGTTTATTCGCATCTTCCTCAGGATCCGAGAGTGAGGCGTGAAGCAAATGCACTAAAGGAAAAAGGTTATGAGGTAGATATAATTTGTCTTAAACGAAAACATCAATCTACTTTTGAGATTATTGATGGAATCAATTTATTCAGACTAAATGTTGAAAAATCCAGAAGTTCAAAAAGCCGTTATATAATTTTATACCTCACTTTTTTTTTCAAGGCCTTTATAAAAGTCAATAGGCTTTGGTTAAAAAACAGATACCAAGTGGTACATGTTCACAATATGCCTGATTTTTTAATTTTCATACCATTTCTACAAAAATTATTTGGAACAAAAATCATTCTCGATTTGCATGATCCTACACCTGAGGTCTATTTAGCAAAATTTAATTCTGGCCCAAAAACTATAAAACTTCTCGAATTGCAGGAAAAAATAAGCATCTGGTTTGCGGATCAGATTATTACAACTAACATAGCTTTTGTTGATGCGTTTGTTAAGCGCGGATGTCCAAAAGAAAAAATTACGATTGTAATGAATTCACCGGATGATAAAATCTTTAATCGAATCAATAGTGTAACAAGAAATAGCATTATTGAAAATAAAACTATTATTATGTATCATGGGGTAATTCTTGAGCGCCATGGACTTGACATTCTTGTCAGAGCAATAGATCTACTAAAAAATAAAATAACTAATATTGAATTGTGGGTATTTGGTGATGGTGAATTTAAATCCAACTTTTTAGAACTTGCTGATGAGCTTAAATTAGATAAAATAATAAAATATTTTGGACCTGTTGAGCTTGAAACTATTGCGGAAACAATACCCAATGTTTTAATAGGCGTAATACCCAATAGACTTAACCCTTTCACTAATATTAACTTTCCCACACGAATATTTGAGTATCTTCATTTTAGTAAACCTGTTGTAGTCCCCAAAACCCAAGGGATTAGTGACTATTTTAATGATAATTCTATTTGGTTTTTTGAACCAGATAACCTAAATGATTTGGCTGATAAGATTTTTAATGCAGTAAACAAAGAAAATGAGAACAATGAAATATTGTCAAAAGCAAAAGATGTTTACCTTAAACATACCTGGGAATTCGAAAAGAAGAAATTAGTAAATCTTTATAAATTTATTTTAGATCCAAATGCATAATTATGTATTAATAACTGCTGCAAAAAATGAAGCGGAATTTATCGAAAAGACAATTATATCTGTAATCAATCAGACTATTCTACCCAAAAAATGGGTAATAGTTAATGATGGTTCCACTGATGCCACTAAAAAAATTGTAGATCGATTTATTCAGAATTATAAATTTATTGAATTAATAAATTTAAATAAAAGTGAATCTAGAAGTTTTGGAGCAAAAGCAAATGCTGTAATGTATGCCTATAACAAAATAAAAGATATTGATTTTGAATTTATTGGAAATCTAGATGCTGATATTTACTTCGAACCAAATTATTATGAAAATATGTTAAAATTAATGTTCAATTATAATAAGCTTGGAATTGCAGGTGGTAAGCGTTTTGATTTTTGCAATGGAAAGTTCAAAATATTGAAGTCTGCGAATAATAGTGTTGGTGGACCATTTCAATTTTTTCGTCGTGAATGCTTCGAGTCAATAAAAGGATATGAACCTTTGGAATTTGGTGGCATTGATGCGTTAGCTGAAATTAAAGCAAGAGAGCTAGGATGGGAAGTAAAGTCTTTCCCTGAATATTTCTTATTTCATCAACGATGCACTGGGGAAGCCAGAAATAAATCCATATATAAAAGAAATATAATTGATGGAAAAAAATTTTATAAATTGGGATATCATCCCTTATTTTTTTCATTCAAATTTCTAAGTAATATTTTCAAGAAGCCATATTTGCTTGGTTATTTTTTAAATCTTTATGGTTTTTTTTCGTTATTGGTAGTAAGAGAAGAAAAATATGCTACACCTAATACTGTTAAGTTTTTACAACAAGAACAAATTAAAAGACTTATTAAAACACTGTATTTAAGGTTAGGCTGATTTATAAAGTTAAGTATCATAATTAAAGAGAAGTAGATGTTAATAAGCATTTGTATTGCGACATATCAGCGGCCAAAACTTTTAATTAAATTGTTAGATAGTATTTCAGAATTAGAACTACCTGATAATATTAATATCGAGATTATTATCGTAGATAATGATGCTGACCTAAGTGCAAAAGAAGTTATTAAAGAATATTTAGATAGAAGTAAATTAAATTTATTTTATTTTGATCAACCAATAAAAAACATAAGTATAACTAGAAATTTAGCAGTTAGTAAGGCCAATGGTGAATTAATAGCTTTTATTGATGACGATGAAATCGCTTCCAATATGTGGATCTTGGAACTGTACCAAACATTGATTAGATATAATGCAGATGGTGTATTTGGCAAAGTTACTTCATATTTTTTGCCCAGCACACCAGAGTGGATAACGAGTTGTTATCTATATAATAGACCAATATTTAAAACTGGAACAATTGCATCCATCACAAGATCCGGAAATTGCTTGATAAAAAAAACTATCCTAAACACTGTGGATGGACCTTTCGAACCTGAATACGGAATTACTGGTGGTTCTGATACAAAACTGTTCAACTTATTGATTTTAAAAGGAGCTAAATTTATTAATTCAAATGAGGCAGAAACTTTCGAGTTTGTGCCACCTGATAGAGCCAATTTGAGATGGCTAATAGCTCGAGCCTTCAGAACCTCAAATGGATATGTTAGACGTTCAATCGAACTTGAAAAAGGAAATAAATTATCACTACGGATCAAGTTTTTTTTTATTGGAATAATATTTTCATTTATAAGTTTAGTTCTTTCTATCTTTTTCATAATGAATAAACAAAAAAGAATCCACTGGTTTTTGAAAATGGTTGGTAATTCTGGAAAATTATTAGCAGTATTTAATTTGTATCCATCGAAATATTATTAAAGTAGTTTATCTTTTAATATCTATTTACTTTCCTTTTCAAAATTACAAAATATGAACCAAGAATTAAAAAAAAGAATTTTAAAGAGTTCTGTGGCAAGCTCCATTGGAACATTGTTTAGCATGGTTTTCCAGTTTTTTACAATAATGTTGATTGTAAGGTACACAACCAAAGAAGATATGGGGATCTATTCTTTAGTTATGGTTGTAGTTAACATGTTTACTTTACTTAGTGGACTTGGGTTAGAATTAACAATGGTCAAATCAATATCAAGTATTAACTTAAGTGAGAAAAGAACTATTTTACCACCAATCTTACTATTACGTGCGATTGGAAATTTTTCATTTAGTATCATTTTTATGTTGGTTGGTAGATATGTTTTGAATTATTTTGATGACCGGATTTACGATTATATGTTTTATATAATCGCTATTTTTATTTTAGCTAGTTTCAGAGATTTGTTCTACAATTTGATGCAAGGGTTAAATCAATTTAGAAATTATTCGTTAGTCAATGTATTTTCTTCTATTTTTAGAATCATTATGGTGGGCTTATTTATTTTTCTAGGAACAATTAGTCTACAAATACTATTAATTATTGAAATTTTGGCAACAGCACAACCTCTCATCCATCAATTGAGCATTATTCAGTTTAAAGACTATATCAATGTTTGGCCTTCAATCAAAATTATTAAACGTGTAATAAAATTTAGTTTCCCACTGTATCTTAATAATTTATTCGTATTCATTAATGGAAGAGTAAACGTTTTTATAATAGGCTTATACTTAAGTGTTTCAGATCTTGCAAGCTACTCAGTTGCAGAAAATATACCTATGGCATTAAAAAAGCTATTTTCATCATTTATCATAGTTTATTTTCCCAATTTAGCAAAACTTTTTTCAGCAAATGATAAGAGGACTGCAATAGATTTTGTCAATAAATCACAAACTATTTTTTCTTTATTCTTCTCTTTTATTGTTTTAATCACATTTGTCTTTAAAAATGAAATAACAATCTTGCTGTATTCTGAGAAGTATTCGGAATCGGCTCTAACTGCCGCACTTCTTATTGTTAATTTTCAGTTTAGAGGAATGGCTGATTTATTTGGTTATTCTTTCACACCAGCAGGTCACCCTACCATTCCTGCTAAAGTTAATTCTATTGCAAGCATTGTTAGTGCTATTTCAAGTTTTATATTAATCCCTTATTTGGGGTTTGTAGGTGCCGCCATTTCCTTAATAATTATGAATTTATTATCATTTTTTATGTTTTATATATATCTCTGTAAATATGATCTAAAACCTAGAATGTTTAATATATTTAAACCAATTATTATAATGATAAGCATTTTATTTCTATTCTATATTGTCGGGATTGATAATTTAGTTACAAAAACAGTAACAATTGTCTTGTTTCCATTTATTAGTTATTTTTTTGTTAGTGAATCCAAAGGGATATTGAAATCAGTTTATAGCAAATCAGTTTATTATTACAAAAAAGTTATACGTTAAATTATTATTTAGACTCATTATGAAAAAATTAAAAGAACAATTAATAGTTGTTAATGCTGACGATTTTGGATTAGCTGAAGAAATAAATGAAGCCATTCTTACATCTTTAAAGCAAGGATGGATTTCTACTACCACTTTAATGACTAATATGGCAGGTTTTGATCATGCTATTGAATCAATTTATGAAAATAGAATATCTAACCGTATTGGGATTCACCTCAACTTAACAGAAGGTAAACCATTAACAGATTCACTACAAAAATTTCCGGAATTTGTAAATAAACAAGGTAATCTTTTCAAATCGCGTAAAACGAATATTTTAAGTACAGAAATCAAGGAAGGAATTTTTAAAGAACTTCAGGCACAAATTGACAGATTTAAAGCCACGGGATATATTCCAACACACTTAGATACACACCATCATATGCATCATTATTGGGATATTGGTAAAATAGTTATCTGGCTAGCAAAAAGAAATAAAATTCCAGCTATTAGATTAAGGTTTAATTGGGGGTCTATGTCATTACAAAGAAAATTATTTTCAAAGATTTATAATCACCGTTTAGGCAAGTTTAATTTGGCAATGACCAAAATATTTTGTGAGATTAAGGATGTAAATAGCGATCTAATGAAGAAAAAATCTCCAATGGAAATAATGGTTCACCCATACCCGAATCAAGATAGCGACATACGTAATTATAAAAATGGGGAAAATTTGAGCACTCTTATCAAAAAAAAATTACAGAATAAAACCTTTACAACCTATGATTTTATAACAAAGAAGTATGAAAATTTATAAAGAGGATAATTATTATTTAAAATTATTAGCAGGTTTTAATTTCCTGATTTTTATTTTTTTTACTTTTTTTGGAACTTCCCTTCCGTTTCGGCCCGATATAGAAGAAATTGATGAAATCTCTTCTTCTAATATTATTAATCAAGTTGTTTATTCGCTAATCTTCTTCAACTCTTTAGTTTCAATTTTCCCTAAAAGAAAAAATTTTTATTCAATATTCATGAGAGAGAAATTTCTTTTAATTTTTATTTTTTGGTGTACAATTAGTGTTCTTTGGTCAGATTATAGCTTCACGTCATTTAAAAGATTATTTCAGATCTATACCATTATAACAGCTACAAGCGCTTTTTTTCTTTACTATGATTCAACTCAAGATATTTATAAGTATCTAAAGATTGTTTTATATCCTTATCTAATATTATCTATAATTTCAGTTGCAATTATTCCGGGTGCATTTGATCCATCATTTCATACCTGGCGAGCATTAACACCGCATAAAAATGTTCTCGGTCAAGTGGGTGTTATTAGTACTATTTTTTGTTATATGTTTTATCAATCAGAGAAACTATTATTTAATAAAACCATCGCATTATTCATGCTATTTATTGCGGTGGCACTCACAGTAGGAAGTTTTAGTTCTACTTCAATAATACTACTTTTCCTTATTTCAGGATTCAGCCTGCTATTTAAATTGGATATTATATTTAAACCATTGGGTATAAGACATACATTATCAGCTCTTCTTTTGGTTTTAGTGATTGTCTTGATTTTAGCTCTAGTTTTGACGCAGCCAAGCGTGATGCTAATGTTTACGAATTTATTTGGAAAAGATACTTCATTTTCAGGCAGAACTGATCTTTGGGCATATATGATGTTTGAAATTTCAAAACATCCAATAGTCGGTGCCGGATATCAAGGATTCTGGGTAGTTAACAATGTTTCACTATCAATTTTATATGAAGAGTTTATTTGGTTGCCAAATCAATCACATAATGGTTACATTGATATTTGGAATGAGATGGGTATAATAGGACTAATACTGTTCAGTCTATTCTTGATAAATTATTTTTATTCTGTAATAAAAATTGAAAAAAAACATATTTGGAAAACTTTTATGATTATAGCATTTATTTCAAACTGGCAGGAATCTACATTCTTCAGACCTGGACAAATAATTTCTGCGATAGTAATTATTACTTATATAAAACTATTTTTCGAATTAGATTTTCAAAAGAAGTTTTTAGAAAAAAAACAAAAAATTTTTAATTAGGTTGTTTAATAACTTTTATTATCCAACCAGATTTTTTAAGAGGTTTCTGAATATTCAACTCATCGACTAAAATAAATTTACTATCAATAAACTTCCAAAGTTTATTGTTTCTTAGTTTATAATCCCACATTGAGATCACAATTACTCCATCCTGAGTTAAATATTTAAAATAATAGTTGAGTGTTTTTATTGGCTCATCTAAATAATATAGAGATTCATTAAAAACTATCATTTCAAATTTCGTTTCTGGTAAATAATTATCAATCTCAGCACAAATCAGTTTAGCCCGGTTATCAATTATTTTATTACCCTCACTAATCGCGGCATGTGATATATCTATGCCGATATACTCCTTAAAGTTAAATTTTTTAAGTCTTTCGAATAATACAGCATTACCACATCCCAAATCAAGAATTTTCCCCTCTCCTTTATATAAATAATCAAAAACCCCAACAATGATGCTATATCGTGCAATCTGCTTCAAATCCCCCAAATATTTCCAATGACCGGAAGAAAATTGTTCAGACCACACATCAGCACCAATTTTAAGAGGTTGATAAGGTAAAAAGAGGGCTTTAATTGAATCTAATATTTTCATTTGTGAGAATTCCAATAGTTTTTCTTAGTCCTAAGATAATTTTTTTAAAAATTATTTAAAACTCAATTCGAAAAGAATTTTGTATAAATCTTAACTTTAACAAATTATATTGCTATTTTAAGAACAACTTTTTTCGCCAATTCATTTTTTACCAAAATAATTATTTAAAATTTTTACTTATTAAAGAATTTGGAAAGAATCTTAGTTATGGAGTTTTTAGAAAATAAATCAATTTGGCATAGATGGACTTCGATAGCTGAAATTGATCCTGAAAAAGAAGCTATTATTCATTACAAAGCAGATCAGGAACCCATAAGATGGACATATTCAGCTTTATTAAAACGAGCTGATTTTTATTCGAAGTGTTTTTTAAGCCTTGGTATTAAGTCTGGTGATGTTTGTGCAATAATTTTACATCATAATAAAGAGTTTTATCCGATTTATTTAGGTATTGTTGGAATTGGGGCATTACCAGCAGTTTTAGCTTATCCCAATGCCCGTTTACACCCAGATAAATTCCGACAAGGTCTACTCGGTATGTCCCAACGCTCTGGACTCGATTTTATTTTAACTGAAAGAGAATTATCTGAAATAATCAATCCTTTTCTACAGAATGATGAAAGCACTATAAGAGATCTTATTTTTCCTTTAGAGTTCAAAAATGAATTAATTACTAAATCCAATAAAGAGCTAGCAGAAATTAGAGATTTGTTTGAATCATTTAGTCCGTTTTTACTCCAGCATTCTTCGGGTACAACCGGATTACAAAAGCCTGTACTACTATCCAATAATTCGGTATTAGAACATATTAAGTATTATGCAAATGCAATCAAGTTAAATGAGCAAGATAAAGTTGTCAGTTGGCTTCCTTTATATCATGATATGGGATTAATTGCTGCATTTCACTTACCACTTGCATTTGGGATTCCCTCTGTTCAGATAGATCCATTCGAATGGGTCATTGCACCTCAATTATTATTAGACGTATTAACTACAGAAAAGGGCACAATAACTTGGCTTCCAAACTTTGCATATAATGTGTTAGCTGATAAGATACCAGAAAGTTGGTTGGATGAAGTAAAATTAAATTCTGTTAGATTAGTAATTAATTGTAGTGAGCCTGTCCGCCACTATAGTCATAAAAAGTTTGTTCTGAAATATGCTAAATACGGCTTAGATCCAAAATCTTTGTCAACATGTTATGCCATGGCAGAAACAACGTTTGCAGTTACACAAAACCCTCCTAATCAAATTATTCCAGAATTAAAGGTTGAAAGAGAATCATTATCTAAAGGATTAGTAAAAGTATGTGACGATGATATACCAAATAGAATTTGTGTTTCATCAGGGAAACTAATTGAAGGATGTAAAATTAGAATTGTTGATCAAGATAGAAAGGAATTACCAGATGGATTCGTCGGTGAAATAGTAATTTCATCTCTATCTATGTTTGATGGTTATAGAAATTACCCTGAAAAAACAGAAGAAGTATTAAAGGATAACTGGTTTTATAGCGGTGACCTAGGTTTTTACAACGATGGAAATTATTATATCATAGGCAGAAAAAAAGATATTATTATAGTTGCTGGTAAGAATATTTATCCTGAAGATATTGAGGATATTGTTAGTAATATTAGCGGGATTATTCCCGGAAGAGTTGTCGCATTTGGAGAGGAGGATGAAACTAATGGCACTGAGTCAATTAGTATAGTTGCTGAAACTTCATTTGATGATATTGAAAACAAAAAGCATTTGACATTAAATATTAAAAAGAAATTAATGGAATCGGATATTACAATTACCAATATATACCTTGTACCCCCAAAATGGATGATTAAAAGTTCTGCCGGTAAACCAAGTCGAAGTGCGAATAAAGATAGAATATTAAATAATAAATAAACATGGATCTAATATGATTTCAGAAAAACTTAAAAATACTATACTTAGAGAATTAAAGCTGGACGATTTCTTGTTTACTGAAGAAACAACAGCTGATCAGGTCCCTGGTTGGGATTCACTTTCACATATTAATGTTGTTGTAGCAATCGAAGCAGAATTTAATATAAGATTTAAGGGGTATGAGGTATTAAAATGTAAAAATGTTGGAGATTTACAAGCTCTAGTAAATACCAAACTCAGTTAAACTTATTCTTTATAATTAATGAATTTCAATTCGATTAATTTTGCAATTTTTCTTGTAATAGTTTTTAGCTTTTATTGGCTATTTGCTAAAAATAATATAAAGAAACAGAATTATGTATTGTTACTAGCTAGCTATGTATTTTATGGTTGGTGGGATTGGCGTTTTTTGTTATTAATTATTTTAGTCACAATTTTTAATTTCATATTCGGATTGAAACTAAACTCAAGTGATTATTATATAAAACGAACAATTTTTATTTCTTCAATTTTGATAAATCTTTTGGTGTTGGGTTTCTTTAAATATTTCAATTTTTTCATAGAAGGCTTTATAGACCTTACCTCTTTTTTAGGGTTAACGATTAATTATAGTCCGCTCGATGTTATTTTACCAGTAGGTATCAGTTTTTATATTTTTCAAAATATAAGCTATTTGAACGACATATATAGAGAAGAAATCCTACCAGAAGATAATATTCTTTCTTTTTTAGTGTTCATTGCATTCTTCCCAAAACTAGTAACAGGCCCTATTGAAAAGCCTAGCAATATTCTGACTCAAATTAATAGTCAAAGAATATTTGATTATTCTTTGACTGTTGATGGATTGCGACAAATTCTTTGGGGACTATTTAAAAAAATAGTTATTGCTGATAACTGTGCTTTTTTCGTTAATGAAATATTTGGCAATATTTTATTTTATTCTGGAAGTACATTAGTCCTCGGAGCGTTTCTCTTTGCATTTCAAATTTATGCTGATTTTTCTGGTTATTCTGATATAGCAATTGGGACAGCAAAATTATTTGGAATTCGTTTAATAAGAAATTTTAGTTATCCTTATTTCACTGAAAGTATTGCTCAATTTTGGAGACATTGGCACATTTCTTTTTCTAACTGGTTACGTGATTATCTATTTAAACCTTTACAATTTAAGTTCAGGGATTTTGGCAAAGTAGGAAACATATTAAGTCTAATGATTACTTTTTTACTATGTGGTTTATGGCACGGGTCAAATTGGACTTTTATATTTTGGGGAGGGCTACACGGATTTTATATGGCCTTTTCCTTGTTGACGCAAAACATTAGGTATAAGTTGCTGGGAAATTTCAATAATCCATCTATTAAGATTATTCGTATCGCAGTTACATTTTTGCTCACAAGTTTGGCTTGGATATTTTTCAAAGTTAACACGCTGGAATTAGGATTTAATTATATACAAAGGATATTTACTACTTCACTTTTCGAAATACCGGAAGTGTCTCCTAAATCAGAATTAGTAATATTGATGATCTTAATTTTACTATTTATTCTTTTAGAATGGTTTAATAAGCAAAAAGAACATGTACTTGATTTTAATGGATCAAAAAGTTTAAAATTTTGGCGATGGGTCTACTATTATGCAATTTTATTGTTAATTTTTACTATTGGTGGGAAACCTGGCCAATTTATTTATATACAATTCTAAAAAATTATGAAAAAATTTTTTATACATATAGCATTATTTATGCTTCCGATTTTAATATTCTTATTTTTCTCAGATTATATTATTACTACTGGGTTGAAAAAAACAAAATGGGGAGAATATAAAGAGTGGAATGAAATATTTAGTGGGAAAATAAATGCAGATTTAATTATTAATGGTAGTTCACGTCCACTTACAAGTATTAATCCAGCAATTTTAGACAGCATACTCGAACTTAAGTCCTATAATCTTGCAATGAATGGCCACGATTTTTATATGATCGATACTCGATTATCTGTTTATTTAAAATTTAATCGGCTTCCAAAAGTTATAGTTCAAGTATTAGATATACATTCTTTAAGAAAGAATAATAAATTACCTTTTCCTGAAGCATTCTTACCATATCTTGATGATAGTGAAATTTTTAATTCGGTAAAATCTTATAACTATTTAGAATATACGGATTATCTTATCCCATCTTTAAAGTATTTATATAATTATAAAGAACAGTTTATTGGTTATTGCGAATATTTTCATTTGACTCACTTTAACAATAATAAATATAAAGGATACAGAAAAACTGATTTGAATAGTTGGGATAGATTAACTGATAAATTTATAAAAAGTAACCCAAATGGAGTTTTTATTCAACTAGATAGCATTTCTATAAATAAATTTAATAGGTTTTTAAAGAATTCAATAAGAAATAATGTAAAACTCATCTTAGTTTATAACCCTGAATATATTGAATATTCTTACCTCATCAAAAATAGGGATGAAATAATTGATTTATACAAAAAATTTGCTAATAAATATAACTTAACATTTATAGACTACTCTGAGGATGCAATTTCTTATAATAAAAACTTTTTTTATAACTCAAATCATCTTAATGCACAAGGTGCTAAATATTATTCTTATAAATTAGCTCATGATATAAAAGAAGTTCTAAAAGCCAATTAATCAATTGTTTTAATTAATTAACTATCTTCGGCATTTTGAGAATATTCAGCACTTCCTCAGCTTTAAATTCGCTTTGCGATCTAACAACAAACGCAAACCAGCCTTTAGAATTTCTATCCCCCATAATTTATTTATTGATTATATCTGTTCTTCCAATTGAATAATAAGTAAACTTTAA
>JBATOT010000098.1:0-56786 GCA_049291095.1 Ignavibacteriaceae bacterium
GGATTGGTGTGCCTCTTAGGATAGGAGAAAATACGATTGGAGTTCTCGTAGTTCAGTCTTATAATGAAAAAACACGATTAGGCGAACGAGATTTAAATGTTCTAATTTATGTTTCTGATCAAATAGCACTTGCTATTGAAAGGACAAGAACACATAATTTATTAAAAATCAGGGAGGAACGTTACAGACTTCTATTTGACAAGGCAGCAGATTTAATTGCAATATTTGATCCGCAAGGAAAAGTACTTGACATAAATAATATTTTTGAAGAAGAAACTGGTTATAGACGTACCGATATAATTGGTGAGAATATTTTTAATTCCGGATTTCTTACAACTAAATCTTCTGTATCAGCAGCGTTTTATCTTTCTAAAATTATTCTTGGTAAAGATGTTCCGATCTTTGAGATTGATGTTATAAAAAAGGATGCCACTATTATAACTTATGAACTTAGAGCTGTGCCTATCCAGGAAAAAAACGAACTTATAGGTGTACAGGCAATTTTAAGGAATATTAGTGAGCGTAAAAAAACAGAAGCAAAGCTGCATCAAAGTGAAAAACATTTATCAAACCTGATGTCTAACTTACCAGGCATGGCTTATCGATGCAGATTTGATACTGAATGGACAATGGAATTTGTAAGTCAGGGTTGTTTAGAATTAACCGGCTATGTGCCTGAAGAATTGATCCTAAATTCAAAAATCTCATTTTTTGAATTGATTCATCCAGAAGATAAAGAAAATGTCTTTGTAACCATTAGAGAAGCAGTCAATAAAAAATCACCATACCAAATTATTTACCGGATACGAATAAAAGATGGAGGTGAAAAATGGGTTTGGGAAAAAGGTAACGCTCAAATCTCAAAGAAGGGCAAGGTAGAATTTTTAGAAGGTTTTATTGCAGATATTTCCAGTAGAATAAATGCTGAAGTAGCTTTAAAAGAAAGTGAGGAGTTATATAGAAAGCTTATCGCAACTTTGCCGGATATCATTGCAATTACAGATATTAAGGGAAATATAATTTTTTTAAATGAAATTGGAATTAGATTTACCGGATATCAAAACTTCGAAGAAGTCAAAAATCAAAACTTTCTAAACTTCATTACAGAAGAAGATAAAGTCAAAGTCACAGAAAATTTTAAAAATACTTTTATCAAGAATATTGGACCGCAGGAATATAATTTTATTAATACAAAAGGTGAAAGATTTTTATTTGAGGTGCAAAGAGAAATTTTAAGAAGTGTAGATCGATCACCATATGGATTAATTTTTTCCTGCAGAGATATAACTTCACGAAAAAAATCAGAAAACGAACTAGCCCTTTCAGAAGAAAAATACAGAACACTTATCGATAGCATTCAAGACGGAGTATTTTTAATTGTTAATGGAAAGATTTCATTTGTAAACCGTGCTTTTGCCAAAATGATCGGATTTGAAGTGAGTGAAATTCATGGAGAATCATTTACAAAATTTGTTGCACCTGAAGATATGGATTTAGTAATTAATAATTATAAGAAGAGGCAAGAGGGGAAGTCAGCTCCATCTTCATACGAATGGAGAATGATGCATAAAAATGGGAGTAAGGTTTTTGTAAATATGAGTGCCCGGGTGATAAACTATCAGGGACAAAAAGCTACAATTGGAACAGTTAAAGATGTAACGCTTCAAAAAGAATTAGAACAAACTTTGCTGAATCAAAAAAATCTATTTAAAGGTGTAGCAGATGCAGCAAATATTTTATTAACAGAAAAAGATTTTAACTTAGCTATTACATACACACTTCAATCACTTGGTCAATCTTCCGACATAGATCGAGTTTACATATTTGAAAATTCTTTAGATGATATTACAGGTGAACCTGTAATGAATCAAAAATTTGAATGGACTAATGGAAAAGTTAGTTCGGAAATTTCTAACATGGATTTACAGAATTTACATTATTATCCAATGTTTGAAAGCTGGTATCCTATACTTAGCAATGGTGAGAATGTAAATAGTCTTGTTAAAAATCTTAATCCTGATTTAAAGAACTTGCTTTCTAAACAAAATATTAAATCAATTCTGATTGTTCCTATAATGGTTAAAAATAACTTTTGGGGATTTATTGGATTTGATTACTGCCAATCAGACAGAATATGGAGTGAAAGTGAAATTTCAATTCTACATACCACCGCGGCAAACCTTGGTGGAGTTATCGAAAGGGAACTTGCAAAGAAAGAATTGATTGAAGCTAAAGAAACAGCAGAAGAAATGAGCAAGCTTAAATCAAATTTTCTTGCAAATATGAGTCATGAGCTTCGCACACCGCTGATTGCAATTCTTGGTTACACAGAAATTTTAAAATCTGAAGTTGAAAATCATGAGTGGAATGAAATGATTTCCACTATAATGCAAAGTGGTAAACGATTATTAGAAACATTAAATCTTATTTTAGATTTATCTAAAGTTGAAGCTGATAAAGTTCAAATAAACTATAGTGAGATTAATATTACCGAAGAAGTTAACGATATTGTTAATATGATGACGCCTGTTGCACAGAAGAAAAACCTTACTTTAAAATCTGTTATTGAAAAAGAAACGGTGATAGCAAAATTAGATAAACGATTGCTTCATTCAATTATAACAAATCTTGTTAACAATGCTATTAAGTATACTCACAATGGAGGAATATTAATTGAACTTAGTATTGCAATAAGTAAAGGAAAAAAATATGCGATGATTAGTGTTATCGATACGGGAATTGGAATTGCAAAAGAAGATCAGGAAACAATATTTGATGAGTTTAGACAGGTTAGCGAAGGTTATAACAGACATTTTGAAGGCGCTGGTTTAGGATTAACTATCGCTCGAAAGTTTGCAGAAAAAATGGGTGGAAGTATTTCATTACAAAGTGAAGTTGGTAAAGGTTCAACTTTTACTGTGGTATTTCCAGCAGAAGAATCTGTTACAGCAGATGGGTTAAAGGATAATATTTTAATTGAAAAAAATCTGCCGACCCCAATCGGCAGAAGTAAAAAGGTTCTGGTTGTTGATGATGATCTTGCAACACGAAAAATTGTTGAACTTTTTTTAAGAGGCGAAATTGAGATTGAATCTGCATCAAATAGCAAGGATGCAACAGATCTGTTAAGTAATGATACTTATTCTCTTGTGTTAATGGATATAAGTCTTGGTAAAGGTGTTAGTGGAATTGAATTACTTAATAATTTAAGAACAATACCATCATATAAAAATGTTCCTGTAATTGCAGTTACAGCACATGCAATGGTTGGTGATAAAGAAAAGTTTTTAGAATCAGGTTTTAATGACTATTTATCTAAGCCATTCGCAAAAAAAGATCTTGTTAGTAAAGTTCGTAATTGGGTTAGTAAAAACAATGCTAATCACAGGCATTTTTAATATTTCAAAATTCGCAAATTCGCTGATATGATTCTACTAAATTTTCCTTATACTCATCTAAACTAATTTCTATTGCCCCAAACATTTTTAGGTGTTCTGTCATATACTGTACATCAAGCAAAGTAAAATCTTTTTCTTGTAGATGATAAAGTAAACTTATAAGAGCAGCTTTTGAAGCTTGAGATGTTTTTGAAAACATTGATTCACCAAAAAATGCACCGCGAAAAGTTACGCCATATAATCCACCAACAAGTTCATCATCTTTCCATGTTTCTACAGAATGAATATGACCTCGTTTGATTAATCTTTTGTAGGCCTCAATTAAGCGATCAGAAATCCAGGTGTGTTCTCTATCAGCACAGCCATTAATAACAGAAAGTATTTCGGTATCAAATCTTATTTCAAAATTTTGTTGTGATATCTTTTTAATTGCAGAACGTGGAATGTTAAAATTGTTAATTGGAATTATACATCGTGTGTCCGGCAAGTACCATTCAATTGCACCGGATTTTTCATCCGCCATTGGAAATGCACCGGTTGCGTAAAGCCTGAGCATATTATCAGGTTTAAGAAACTCATCAAATATTTCGTCTTCTTTTGAACTCATTTTTGTTACTTAAATGCAAAAAAACAAACAAAATTTTTTTTCAAAAATACCTTAATTAAGTTAACACTTCAATTTTTATAATACTCTGTAAAAAGTTATTTCAATAAGATTTATATGAAAAAAACTGCAGTAGTTGCTCTAGGAGGAAACGCGCTTCTTCGGGGAAATGAAATCGGCACTATCCAGCAACAGGAAAAAAACACATACGATACTTGTATCAGTCTTTTAAATCTTCTTAAAGAAGATTACAACATTGTAATTACTCACGGTAACGGACCACAAGTTGGGAATATTATGCTTCGCAATGAAGCCGGATATAACAACTATAAAATTCCTAAAATGCCATTAGATATTTGTGTAGCTGATTCGCAAGGTGGAATCGGTTATATGATTGAGCGGCAAATGATAAACATTTTAAAAGATTATAAAATCAAAAAAAATGTTGTAACTCTTGTTACACAGGTATTGGTTGATAAACATGATTCAGCATTTCAAAATCCTACAAAACCTGTTGGGGCATTTTATCTTAAAGAAGAATCTGATCTTCTTGCAAGAGTAAACAATTTTGTGTTTAAAGAAGATCCTCGTAAACGTGGTTGGAGAAGAGTTGTTCCATCACCACAGCCACAGGATATTTTAAATAAAAAAGTAATTAAAGATCTTGTTAAAAAAGGAAATATTGTAATTGCGTCCGGCGGTGGCGGCGTGCCGGTTTATCGTGGTGAAGATAATAGATTATATGGTGTTGAAGCTGTAATTGATAAGGACCACGCATCAGCTTTACTTGCACAGGAAATTGGAGCGGAAGCATTTTTTATTCTTACAGATGTTCCCAAAGTTTGTTTACGATTTAATAAACCAGATCAAAAAGCTTTGGATGTTATTACTGCTGATGAAGCACAAAAATATTTTGATGATGGAGAATTTGCTGCGGGAAGTATGGGACCTAAAATTCTTGCAGCAATAAAATTTGTAAATGGCGGTGGAAAAGAAACTGTTATTACTGATTCAACAATGCTTGGTAATCACGAAGGTGGAACGAGGATAGTTAGTAGTAAGTAGTTTATTGTGTGTAGTTGGTGGTATGAAATTTATTTTTTCTTGAACTTATTAAAGAATTTATATCTATAAAATAAAATTGGAGTTACTATGGCAGTTAACATGAAAGGCAAAGATTTAATTTCTATTGCTGATCTTACACTTGAAGAAATTTATGAGATTTTTGATGTAAGCAAATCTCTTAAAGAAAAAAAATACACGGGTGAACCGCATCGTTTACTTGAAGGTAAAACACTTGGAATGATTTTTACAAAACGATCCACAAGAACAAGAGTTTCTTTTGAAGTTGGTATTTATCAACTTGGCGGAATTGGTTTATACTTTGGCCCAAATGATTTACAGCTTGGAACTAGCGAAAGCATTGAAGACACAGCAAAAGTTCTTGCAAGATATTTAGATGGAATTATGATTCGTACTTTTGCTCATAGCGATGTTACAAATCTTGCAAAGTATGCAAACATTCCTGTTATAAATGGATTAACAGATTTACTTCATCCTTGCCAGGTTTTAACAGATTTATTTACTGTACTTGAAAAGAAAAGAAAATTACAAGGACTAAAACTTGCATATATCGGTGATGGAAATAATATGGCTCACAGCCTATTAAATGGCTGTTCAAAAGTGGGAATGAACATTGCGATTGCTTCACCATCAGGTTACAAACCAGATAAAGAAATTGTTGAGAATGCTAAAAAGTTTGCAAAATATATGGGAAGTAAAGTTGAAATATTAGAAGACCCTGTGGCCGCTGTTAAGAATGCAGATATTGTTTACACAGATGTTTGGGCAAGTATGGGTCAGGAAGCAGAAGCTGCTGAACGCAGAAAGAAATTTATGAAATACCAGGTAAATCCAAAATTAGTTAAGAATGCCAAAGATGATTATTTATTTATGCACTGTTTACCTGCACATCGTGGTGATGAAGTAGTAAACGAAGTTGCCGATTCTCTAAACTCAGTAATTTTTGATGAAGCGGAAAATAGACTGCATGTTCAGAAGGCGATAATGGCTTTGGTAATGTGATTTACTCAGCGTCTCTGCGTCTCCGCGGTAAATTTATTTTAACCGCAGAGGCGCTGAGTCGCAGAGATTAAAATTTACTCATCAATCTTCACTTCAAAATTTACAATCTCATAACCTTTATAAGTTTCATAAGCTGCAAATATTACTCCGCATAAAACAGAAACCATTCCAAGTAAAAAAAGAACAGTTACAATCGTATTTAATTTTGTTAGTTCAAGTAAAAATCCAAATCCAATAGAAAGAGAAGTTAGTACGAATAAAGCTACAGCAACTGTGTAACATAGAACAGCATTTCTTACAAGGCCAACTCTATATACTAATCTAGAAATCTGCATAGAAATACTTTGAAGCCGCTGATTTTCCTGATAATTAAAATCTTTTTCTTCTGTTGTTTTATGAATTGTTTTTCGTCGTTCTTCATTTAATAAACGGATTCTATTAACAACAAGTGAATATTTATTATTCATACCAAGTAATAAAAGTCCGCACGCAGAAATCATAATTCCCGGTGCAAGCATCAACTGAATAATCTCAACTATAGAAATAATGTTAGGCATAATGTTTAAATTTATTTTTTATTGTAATACTGCAAAGCTTCAGGTAAAAGCTTTTTAATATCGGCAATTCTTGTTTCGTTTGATGGATGAGTGCTTAACCATTCTGGCGGTGCACCCTGACTATTGGCGGCCATTCGTGTCCAGAAATCAACAGCAGCATTTGGATCATATCCAGCCATTGCCATAAAAATTAATCCTAAATGATCAGCTTCACTTTCATGTGTTCTGCTGAACGGTAACATAACACCAACTGTCGATCCAACACCATAAGCTGTCATAAAAAGACTTTGAGTCAATTCAGGCTCATCAGCAAGAGCAACTGAAAGGGCAACGCCACCAAGTTGCTGCATCAAACCATGGCTCATCCTTTCGCTTCCATGTTTTGCAATTGCATGAGCAATTTCATGTCCCATTACTACAGCTAAACCAGTTTCATCTTTTGTGATAGGAAGAATACCTGTGTAAACAACAACTTTACCGCCGGGCATACACCAGGCATTTACTTCTTCACTTTCAACAACATTAAATTCCCATTGGTAACCAGCAAGTTCCTTAGAAAGATTTTTTTGTGCAAAGTAAGTTTCAACAGCTTTTTGGATTTTAGCTCCAACTCTCTTAACCATATCAACATCAGTTTTATTTGAGCTGAGCTTATTTGTTTTTATAAACTCGCTGTATTGTGAAAAACTCATCGTATTCATTTCGCTATCAGGAATCAAACTTAATTGAGATCTTCCTGTAATAGGTACCGTACTGCAATAATAAACAGTAAATGCCAGTAAGATTATTGGTGCGAATATTTTTAATAGTTTCATATTATGCCTCATAGTTGATTATCAATTTTGTTGTAACGAAATATATAAAATTTTTATGATGAAAGTGGCGAATAATCTGGTAGCTTTTGGATAAGTATTTGAATAAAGATGACATCTTTTTAAAAGATGTCATCTTTGAAATTATAACTAAACTGCAATAGGAGTATCAAGTTCTCTTAATGCTGAATACAGTTCTTTATTAGTTAATTCGTGATCCTGCAGCTCACCATTAAAGTAAGCTTGATAAGCACTCATATCAAAATAACCGTGCCCGCAAAGATTAAACAAAATTATTTTTTGTTTTCCTTCAATCTTGGCTTTTTGTGCTTCACGAATAACTTGCGCAATTCCGTGAGTTGCTTCGGGAGCAGGAATTATTCCTTCAGTCTGAGCAAACTTAACTCCTGCTTCAAAACACTCAAGCTGCGCAATTGCGGATGCCTCAATTAATTTATCTTTTAATAACTGGCTTACGATTGCCCCTGCTCCGTGATATCTTAATCCGCCAGCATGAATAGGCTCCGGAACGAATGTATGACCAAGCGTGTACATTGGAATAAGAGGAGTTAATCCAACTGTATCACCAAAATCATACCTAAATTCTCCTTTAGTAAGTTTTGGGCAAGATGCAGGCTCAACAGCAATACATCGAACTTTTTTTCCTTCCTGAAAATTGTAACGTAAAAATGGAAATGCAATTCCTGCAAAGTTTGATCCACCACCAAAAGGAGCAACAACAATATCCGGAAAATCTCCTGCCATCTCTAATTGAGTTATTGCTTCCTGTCCAATTACAGTTTGATGAAGAAGAACATGATTTAAAACGCTTCCCAAAGCATAATTAATTCCATCAGTTGTTGCTGCGCGTTCAACTGCTTCTGAAATTGCAATACCCAAACTGCCTGGAGAATTTGGATCCTGTTCCAGGATTGATCTACCGGAATTTGTATTTCTGCTCGGAGAAGCGATAACAGTTGCGCCCCAGGTATTCATCATAACTTTTCTGTAAGGTTTTTGATCATAGCTAATTTTAACCATGTAAACCTCACAGCTTAAACCAAATTTTTGACAAGCAAAACTTAACGCACTGCCCCATTGACCTGCGCCAGTTTCAGTAACTAATCCTTTTGCACCCTCCATCTTATTATAAAATGCTTGTGCAATTGCTGTATTCGGCTTGTGCGATCCTGCAGGACTAACTCCTTCGTACTTATAATAAATTTTTGCCGGAGTATCTAAAAGTTTTTCTAATTCAAATGCACGGTAAAGCGGAGTTGGACGATAAAGCTTATAAATTTTTCTTACTTCATCCGGAATTTCAATATATCTTTCCTGCGAAACTTCCTGCTTGATTAACTCCATAGGAAATAATGCTGCAAGATCTTGCGGACCAATAGGCTGTTTTGTTCCCGGATGAAGCGGCGGCAGCATAGGATTTGGCATATCAGCCTGAATGTTGTAATAGTTCTGCGGCATTTCTGATTCGTTTAACAGAATTTTTTTTGATGCACTCATAGAGCACTCCTTTTAAGATTAAATAAATGAATAATTAGTGATTAACTAAGTTTTAAAAAGATTGTACGGATTTTTAGAATATGTAAAAGATTAGCGGCGCCAAGGCCAAGTATGACTAGCAGAAAAAGAGAAGTTGTTATATGTAAGTTTTTTGTTCAATTTTTTATTGTTTGAATTTCTGATGCAAGATAGAATTTGGTGTTTCTAATGTCAAGAGAGTAATAAAAATGTAATTGTAAGAGTGTGTCATTCCCGCGAAGGCGGGAATCTATTTATGTAACTGAGATGGATTCCCGTTTTCACGGGAATGACTTTCATTTTTTACAACAACTAAATCTTAATACAAGCTAAACTTTGTATATTTGCACATAATCATTAAGAATTTTAAACAAGAGGAATAAATGCAAATAGGAATTGTTGGACTGCCATTTACAGGAAAATCAACTCTCTTTCAAACAATAACAAAAACTTTACTTGATCCAAACGAACTTTCGAAATCTGAAGCACATCAGGCAATGATTAAGGTGCCGGATGCAAGGTTAGATAAATTGACTGAAATGTTTGTTCCAAAGAAAAAAGTAAATGCCACGATTGAAGTAGTAGATGTTGTTGGATTGCAAAAAGGTGATTCAGGCTCAACGCAGTTTACAGGAAATTTTTTAGGCAAAGTAAAGACAAATGACGCACTTGTCCAGGTTGTAAGATTATTTGAGAACGAAACCGTTCCGCATCCTGATGGCTCAATAAATATGATGCGTGATATAAATTCATTCGAAACAGAATTTATTTTATCTGATTTAGCAATTCTTGAAAAAAGATTAGAAACGATTAAGAAGCAAATCTTAAAAACTCAGGATGATAATCTTAAACGCGAGTTGCCGGTTCTTGAAAAGTGTTATGAAATTCTGCAAACTGAAAAACCATTACGTGATGCGAATCTTAATAAAGATGAATTGCATATTTTAAAAACTTATCAACTGCTTTCTGTAAAGCCAATGCTTATAGCTTTAAACTTTGATGAATCACAAATAAAGTATACCGGAAAGTATTTAGAAGAACTCGTAAAGAATAAACTTGGACCAAATACTAAAGCTCTATCATTCTTTGGACAGATAGAAAAAGAAATGGCTGATCTGCCTGAAGAAGATGCAAGCGTATTTATGAGTGATTATGGAATCACTGAATCTGCTTTGGATAAGTTGATTAGAGAAGCTTATGATTTACTTGGATTGCAATCTTTCCTAACTGCCGGTGAAGATGAATGCCGTGCGTGGACGATTAAAAAAGGAATGACAGCACAGGAAGCAGCAGGAGAAATTCATACAGATTTTTTCAAAAAATTTATTCGCGCAGAAGTAGTGCACTACGATGATTTTATTGAAACAGGTTCTTTCGCCAAAGCAAAAGAGCTTGGCAAATGGCGACTTGAAGGTAAAGAATACATTGTTAAAGATGGAGATATTATTTCTGTAAGACATAGTTAGTAATTCAAGGATTAGCCTGCATGAAAGCTTCTTGTAAATTATGTCAGAAGGAAAGAGAATTAAAATATTCACACATTATCCCCGAATATTTTTATACTCCGATATACGATGAAAACCATCGCTTTATGGAAATATCCCCTCAATCTGAAAAGCTTGTTAAGTTTAATCAAAAGGGAGTCCGCGAGTTCCTTCTTTGTAAAGATTGTGAAAATAAATTCTCCAAATATGAAAGATATGTGAGCCAATTTTTTTATCATAAAGAACTAGAAGGTATTAAACAGGATAACAGGTCATTTGTATTCCAAGAAGTAGATTATACTTTTATGAAACTTTTTCAACTTTCAGTTTTATGGAGAGCAGCAGTCACAAAATTGAAGATGTTTAGTGATGTAAAACTTGGGCCACATACTGAAAAATTAAGAATGATGTTACTTGACGAAAATCCTGGAAATTATTATGAATATGGTTGTTTACAGTTTGCAGTGATCATTGATAAAAATAAATTGGCTGATGGTTTAATAATGCCGCCGGCTTTGTTTAGAGTTGAAGGTTATCGAATGTGTAGATTTACATTTGGTGGATTAATTTGGGTTTATTTAATCTCGAATCATAATAATCTATATCGCTGGAAAGAGTTTTTCTTACGTGAGAATGGGAATCTTACAATCTTTACCAAGTTTTTTGAAGAAATAAAATATTTAATGGATTTAGGTAAAGTGTTAGTTAATGAGGAAAAACTAAAAAAATATATTGATGAGTAAATTCACAAACCCAGTTTCTTAGAGAAACTGGGTTTGTTGTAAACATCTACTTCAACAAATACTTTTCTAAAAATAAAACTTCAGACCAGATGTAAAAATCACGATTAGTTTTCTTTCTGAATCCGTGACCTTCATCTTTTGCAAGCAGGTACCAGACTTCACCACCGTTCTTTCTAACAATATCAACAATCTGTTCTGCTTCTGTGTAGGGCACACGTGGATCGTTTAATCCCTGTACAACAAATAATGGTTTTGTAATTTTATGTGCGTTTGTAGTTGGAGAAATTTTTTGTAAAAATTCATTCATCTTAGGATCGCGTTCATCGCCATACTCAACTCTTCTTAAATCTCTTCGGTAATCCTGAGTGTTGGTTAAGAAAGTTACAAAGTTGCTTATTCCAACAATATCAACTGCGCATTTTAATCTATCGTTAAAGTGTGTCATCGATGCAAGTACCATATAACCGCCGTAAGATCCGCCGGTAACTGCAACACGTTTTGGATCAAGATCAGGCTGGGTTGCAATCCAATCCAAAAGTTTTCCAATATCCTGCACCGATTCTTCACGTTTAAAACCATTATCAAGTTGAAGATAAGATTTTCCATATCCACTTGAGCCACGAACATTTGGTTCGATAACTGCAATGCCCATTTCGTTAACATAATATTGAACAATCGGATTAAAGTAAGGCTGTGCCTGTCCTTCAGGTCCACCGTGAATATCAATCACAACAGGAAATGGTCCGTTACCTTTTGGCTTTGTAATAAAAGCAGGAATCATTCTCGGCTTGCCATCAACCTGGTCAAACGATGGAAAGTGAATTAGTTCCGGTATAGAAAATTTGGAAGTGTTCAATCCGCCAACTTCACTGTATGTCCAGCGCTCGAGTGAATTGTTGGAAAGATCCATAACAGAAACATCGCCGGAAGATTGAGGAGTGTTTAAAACCATTGCAAGTTTTTTTCCATCCGGATGAAATTCCAAACCATAAACCTGTCCAACAGGAATATTTGGGACGGCAGAATATTTCATTGTTTTTGTATCGAGCAAATAGAGTTTAGACATTCCATCTTCATTAACTGTAAATGCAAGTTTATCGCCTTGCTCGGTTAGTGTAAAAGATTCAACATCCCAATTAATATCCGAAGTAATCACAGTAAATTTTTTTGATTTAAGATCATAATAACGAAGTCTTTGAAACTCACTGTTTTCATCTGAGGTAATAAAAATTCCTTTACCATCTTTTGAAAAAAAAGCTCCGCCGTAAGCAATCTTTTCTGATGAAGGATTTATCTGTTCAAGTTTTTTTGCTGCTAGATCAAGAGTGTAGTAATAACTTTCATTTGCAGAAACATATTTCCCAACGATTATTGATTTATCATCCGGGGCCCAATCACCAGCACCCCAGGAGCCGCCCTCACTTAAAACCATTTCTGCCTTTTCAGGATTTTTCAAATCAGCAACATAAATATCCCAATCAGTTCCATTTCGTTTTGTTGAAAAGAAAGAAAATTTATCACCTTTGTTATTCCAGTTTACTCCGCCGTTACTTGATTTTCCATCAGTTAACATTTTGTAACTGGCATTATCAAGATCAAAAGAAAAGATTTGATAGAACTCGCCGCCGCCAACATCTTTTGTAAAAAGAAAAACATTTTTGTTTTTATCGGGACAAAGAGTTGCGCCACTAACCGGCTCTGTAAAGAATGTGATTTGTTCTCGTGAACCGCCTGGCATTTTTACTTTATGGAATTGCGCAGTTTCACCAAATCTTGTTGAAATTAAAATTCCCGCATCGTTGTGAAGCCAGTCCTGGAATGATGCTGAGCGCGTATTTTGATACTGGAAAATTCTATCCTTTAACTGCTGCGGAATTTCAGGAATATTTTCCATTACAAGATTGCCAACATCTTTTCTTTCCACCTGGGAATAAGTTTGTGTAAATGATACGAAAAGAATTGAGAGAAGTAAGTAAAGAGTGAATTTAGTTTTCATAGTTCATCCTTTTTTGTTTGTTTCAAAGATTATGATTGGCGGATAAAGAATCAAAGAAGAAAATTATCAGCGGTAATATAATTACATAAAAAAACCCGATTCGTTTAGAAATCGGGTTTAAATTTTAATTGTATGTTATACGCTTTGGATATTATATCCAGAGTTAAATAAAGCGCCAAACATACTGATAATAACTCCGATAAAAATTATTACAAGTACAATTCCAATTAACATCATAATTAAAGAAGCTTGTGCCCAGGTTTTTTTACTTGGATGTGTTCCATCACCAAAAGCCCAAACAAATAACATTATCAATCCCACTAAAGGAACCATTTGTATTAAGAAAGTTATTAACCAATCTCCCATTGTCATTGGTTTGTAGTTAGTAGTAAAACCGGTATTCAAAGGATCCATCTTACCTCCTGAAAAAATTAATAAAATGTGTAAGTGATTTTGTTCCCTTGCAAAATTAGATTTAATAAATCTTAATGACAATCAACTTGATAATAATCAGTCCTATAAACTTCATACATTTCAATAGTTTACGTTCATAAAACATTATTCTTAAAAGTGGGAAAAGCGATTAAGTTTTATTCTTCACATTTAAAAATTTTCTTTGTTTAAAGCTTAAAATCATCGTTTTTAGCCTCATTTGGTTGGTACTATTATTGGGTAACATAGGTACGTAAAACTACGAAATTCAAACAATAACTAAACGGTAAAATTATGGAAAGAAAAAAAGTAACGATTGATGGCAATGAAGCTGCTGCGTATGTAGCGTATAATACCAACGAAGTAATTGCTATTTACCCAATCACACCTTCATCAAATATGGGCGAATGGTGCGATGCATGGGCTGCTGTAAATAAGAAAAATATTTGGGGAATGGTTCCTTCCGTAAGTGAATTACAAAGTGAAGGCGGAGCTTCCGGTAGTGTGCATGGCGCATTACAAACTGGTGCACTCACAACAACATTTACAGCATCACAAGGTTTGCTGTTAATGATCCCAAATATGTTTAAGATTGCAGGCGAATTAACCTCTACAGTATTTCACGTTTCAGCAAGATCAATTGCTGCTGCCGCACTTTCAATCTTTGGTGATCATTCAGATGTTATGGCAACACGCTCAACAGGTTTTGCATTGTTGTCATCAAACTCAGTTCAGGAAGTAATGGATTTTGCTTTGATTTCTCAAGCTGCAACCTTAGAATCTCGTATTCCATTCATTCACTTCTTTGATGGTTTCAGAACTTCACACGAAGTTATGAAAATTGAACAGTTAACAAATGAAGATATGAAAGCAATGATGGATGATGAATTAATCATTGCTCATCGTAAACGCGGATTAACACCTGATAATCCGGTAATGAGAGGAACAGCACAAAATCCTGATGTTTACTTTCAGGGAAGAGAAACCGTAAATCCATTCTACAATGCTTGTCCAGAAATTGTACAAAAGCAAATGGATAAATTTGCTAAGCTTACTGGAAGACAATACAATTTATTTGATTACGTTGGTGCCCCAGATGCAGAAAAAATTATTATAATGATGGGCTCTGGTAGTGAAGCTGCTGAAGAAACTGTAAACTACTTAACAAGTAAAGGTGAAAAAGTCGGATTATTAAAAGTTAGACTTTACAGACCATTTTCATTGGAACACTTTATTAAAGCACTTCCAAAAACAACAAAATCAATTGCAGTTTTAGATAGAACAAAAGAACCAGGTGCCGGCGGCGAACCACTTTATCTTGATATTGTAAATGCAATTTCAGAAAAGTATATGGCAGGTGAACTTCAGTTTGCTTATCCAAAAATTATCGGCGGCAGATACGGACTTTCTTCAAAAGAATTTACTCCTGCTATGGTTAAATCTGTATATGATAATTTATCTAAAGATAAACCAAAAGCACATTTTACACTCGGAATTATTGAAGATGTTACAAACACAAGTTTAGAATTTGATCCACATTTTTCGGTTGAATCTGATGAAACTTTCCGAGGTAAATTCTACGGTCTTGGTGCTGATGGAACAGTTGGTGCAAATAAAAATTCAATTAAGATTATTGGCGAAGGCACAGATTACTTCGCTCAAGGATATTTTGTTTACGATTCAAAAAAATCCGGCTCAACAACAGTATCTCACTTAAGATTCGGACCAAAAGAAATAAAATCAACTTACCTTATAAACAAACCAAGATTTGTTGCTTGCCATCAGCAGGTTTTTTTAGAGCAAATGGATATGTTGAAAGATGTAAGTGAAGGCGCAACATTTTTGCTAAATACAAAAATTCCAAAAGAAACAGTATGGGATTCTTTACCAGAAAAAGTTCAAACAGATCTTATCAACAAAAAGATGAAGTTCTTTATAATTGATGCTTACAAAGTTGGCGAAGAAACCGGAATGGGAGTAAGAATAAATACAATCATGCAGACTTGCTTTTTTGCAATCTCAAATATCTTTCCTCAAGAAAAAGCAATTGGTATGATTAAAGATTCTATCAAAAAAACTTACGGCGCTAAAGGCGATAAGATTGTTCAGATGAATTTTGATGCTGTTGATAAAACAGTTGCAAATCTTTTTGAAGTTACAGTACAAAATAAAGTAACAAGCAAAATGCAATTACAACCTCCAGTATCAGGTAACGCACCTGATTTTGTAAAAGAAGTTACTGCAAAAATTATTGCAGGCGAAGGTGATCTTTTACCTGTAAGCAAAATGCCTGTTGATGGAACATTCCCGCTTACAACAACAAGATGGGAAAAGAGAAACATCGCTTTAGAAGTTCCTGTTTGGGATATGGGAACGTGTATTCAATGTAACAAATGCGTAATGGTTTGCCCTCATGCTACAATACGCGCAAAAATATTTGAAGAAAAAGATTTAGTTGGTGCACCTGCAACATTTAAATCAACAAAGTTTAAATCAAAAGACTATGGTGAAGGTTTATACTATTCATTGCAAGTTGCAGTAGAAGATTGTACAGGCTGTGGTCTTTGCGTTGATGTTTGCCCTGCAAAGAATAAAAAAGAAACAAAGCTTAAAGCAATTAACATGGCTGAGCAGCTTCCAATACGTGAACAGGAAAGAGCAAACTGGGATTTCTTCTTTAACATTCCTGATCTTGATAGAAAAGTTGTTGCAGTATCAAAAGTTAAAGACTCACAGTTCCTGGAGCCGCTATTTGAGTTTTCTGGTGCTTGCTCTGGCTGCGGTGAAACTCCTTATGTAAAATTAGTAAGCCAGCTATTTGGCGATAGAACAATCATTGCAAACGCAACCGGCTGTTCATCTATTTATGGTGGAAACTTACCAACAACTCCCTGGGCATCTAATAAAGAAGGTCGCGGACCAGCATGGTCAAATTCATTGTTTGAAGATAATGCTGAGTTTGGTTACGGATTTAGATTAGCTATTGATAATCATAATCATCAGGCTAAAGATTTGTTAACAAGATTTGCTTCAGAAGTTGGAACAGATTTAGTTGATGCTATAATAAATGCAACACAAAAAGATGAAGCAGAAATTTATGAACAGAGAGAACGAGTTACTGCTTTAAAGAATAAATTAAACGATATGTTAAAGGCTGCAGCTAATGATAAAACAAGTGAATTGAAAAATTTACTTAGTCTTGCAGATTATTTAGTTAAAAAATCAGTCTGGATAATGGGCGGTGATGGCTGGGCTTACGATATTGGTTATGGTGGATTGGATCACGTACTTGCATCAGGAAAAAATGTAAACATATTAGTTCTCGATACAGAAGTTTATTCTAACACTGGTGGACAGTGTTCAAAATCTACACCGCGTGCTGCAGTTGCAAAATTTGCTGCTGCTGGTAAACCTGGAGCTAAAAAAGATCTTGGTTTGATGGCAATGACTTATGGAAATGTTTACGTAGCTAAAGTTGCAATGGGTGCTAACGATCAGCATACACTAAGAGCATTTTTGGAAGCTGAAGCATACGATGGTCCATCATTGATAATTGCTTACAGCCATTGTATTGCTCACGGAATAAATATGGGAACAGCAATGCAAAACCAAAAAGCTGCTGTGGATTCAGGCCATTGGCCATTATTCCGTTATCATCCTGATCTTGAAGCAGAAGGGAAGAATCCATTTAAACTTGATTCAAAAGGTTTGAAGATTCCATTTAAAGATTATGCTTATATGGAAACACGTTATAAGATGTTAACAAAATCTCATCCGGCAGAAGCTGCTGTTTTAATTAAAGAAGCACAGGAAGATGTTGTGAGAAAATGGAAAGAGTATGAAAGAATTGCGGCTTACGAACCTGAGAAATTATAGTAATTAAAAAAAGTTGTCATTCCGTTTATAACGGTATTGAATATGTAGTCTTCTATAAACGGAGTGACAATAAATAAAATTTTGAAATAAGAATTAGTTAAGGAAAATAAAATGGATATCACAACAACTTATTTAGGATTAAAATTAAAATCGCCGATTGTTCCTTCCGCTGGTCCGTTATCTGAAAAAGTTTCAAATATCAGGGAAATGGAAGATGCTGGAGCAGGTGCCGTTGTTCTTTACTCTATCTTTGAAGAACAAATTGAACATGAACAATTAGAATTACATCATCATACATCTGCACACTCTGAAAGTTTTGCTGAAGCGACATCATATTTACCAGAACCATTTGATTTTAAAACCGGTCCTGATGAATATTTAAATCATATCCGTAAAGCAAAGGAAGCAGTTGATATTCCTATCATCGCGAGTTTAAATGGTAAATCAATTGGCGGCTGGACTGACTATGCAAAGAAGATGGAACAAGCTGGCGCAGATGCACTTGAATTAAATATTTATTTGCTTCCTACAGATGCAAAAAAATCTGCAAGTGAAGTTGAAAAAACATATATCGATGTAGTTAAAGCAGTTAAATCAACTGTTAAAATTCCTTTTGCAGTAAAGATGCATCCATTTTTCAGTTCAACAAGTAATATGGCTGCTGAGTTAAGCAAAGCTGGTGCAGATGGTCTTGTAATGTTTAATCGTTTTTATCAGCCTGATATTGATCTTGAAACACTTGATGTTGTACCAAATGTAATTTTAAGTACACCAATGGAAATGAGATTGCCATTACGCTGGATTGCAATGATGTACGGAAAAGTTAATGCTGATCTCGCTGCAACTACCGGAATCTACACAGCAGAAGATGTTCTTAAGATGGTTATGGCTGGTGCAAAAGTTACACAAATGCTTTCATCAATTTTAAAATTTGGAATCGGACACATTGCTGATGTTACAACAAATTTAAAAAGCTGGATGGAAGAAAAAGAATACGAATCAATTGAACAAATGCGCGGAAGTATGAGTTATATGAATATCGATGATCCTGCAAAATTTGAACGTGCAAATTATATGAAAGTACTTCACTCATATAAATAGGAAATCTTAGTTATTACATCCATTGCCGGCTGATGCTCAGAGGAGAATACTGATCTTGAATAAAGAAGCAGAATGCGACTCAACCGGCAGTGGATTTTTTATTTTTAAATTTTATGACCATTATATTTTGATTTTTATTTACGGTGATTTCTTTCTTAACCTTTGCTTTATATTAATCTAAGTAAATAGACAAAACTATGATAATTGAAAATCCCACAACTCCATTAACAGAAATATTTGAGCCCATACTACAAAAAAAACAAGTTAGACTTTTTGTTAAAAGAGAAGATTTAACGGATCATTTTATTTCTGGCAACAAATGGTATAAGCTTAAGTATAATTTGATTGAAGCAGAAAAACTTGGATATAAAACTCTACTTACATTCGGTGGTGCTTTTTCAAATCATATACATGCGACGGCTGCTGCGGGAAAAAATTTTGGTTTTAAAACAATTGGTATTATTAGAGGAGAAGAGCATTTACCTTTAAATCCCACATTAAGCTCAGTAAAAGATAATGGAATGCTGATAGAGTACATTGATAGAAAGTCATATCGCAATAAGTATAACGACGAACTTATTAACAAATTTAAAAACAAATTTGGAAATTTTTATTTAATACCGGAAGGCGGATCTAATAATTTAGCAATTAAAGGATGCGCAGAAATAATTCCAACAATAAATGAAAAATTCGATTTTATATGTTCAGCTTGCGGTACTGGTGGAACGCTGGCGGGATTAATTTTAGGATTAGATTCTAAATCTTCTGCATTGGGATTTTCTGTTTTAAAAGGTGGTGATTTTCTCTACCAGAATATTAAAACTCTTTTATCAAATTATCAGAAAGAAAATCTTAACAATTGGCATATAAATCTGGATTATCATTTTGGAGGTTATGCAAAAGTTAGTCCACAACTAATTAAATTCTGCAATGATTTTGAAACTCAGCATAATATTCCTATCGAACCAATTTATACTGGTAAAATGCTTTATGGTTTGTTTGATTTAATTAAAAATAATTATTTCCTCAAAAATAGCAGTATAATTGCAATACATTCAGGTGGATTGCAGGGATTGGCCGGATTAAAGCATAGAAAAATAATTTAACCGATGAACAGTATTTTTAACAAATCATTGAAAGCAGTTTGATATTTATTTATTAGATTGCATTAAAGTTTTTAAGCAACTCCATTATTATTGAGAATTTATGAGCGAAGTAAAAATATTAATCGCAATAAATGAAGCACTTCTTTTTAATGACATTGAAAACCAGTTAAAAGATTTTAACTATTCAGTTATTAAGGCACCAGAGCACTCCAGTGAAATAGTAAACAAAGCCACAGACATTATTCCTGATCTTGTTGTTATTAGCACAATTTTGGAAAACAAATATGCCGGAATTGATGCAGCCTTAAAAATTAAAGATAAAATAAACTGTCCCATAATCTTTATTTCATCTGATGATACAAAAGAAGCATACACTAAAGCTAAATCAGCAAACCCTATTGCATATTTTTCTAATCCAATAGATATAGAAAATCTTATTCGCACAATTGAACTTGGAATCACAAACCATAAACTTCAAGAAGAAATAGTTGATGCTCATAAGAAATATGAATTATTATTAAAAGCCAGCAAAGCTGGAGTTTATGAAATTAATCCTTCCACTTTTGAAATAAATGGTGATGAAATATTAGCGGAAGTATTTGGATATACTATGAGCGAAGTGCGCGAAAAAGGCTGGGGCAATCTAATGCCAATTGATGACTTTAATAAAAAGAAATTATTGTTAAGTGATTTACTCCAAAATAAAATTGACTCATATTTTATTGAACATAGGGTAATAAAAAAAGATAATTCTTTAGCATGGGCACAATCGAGCGGCTCATTAGTAAAAAACGGGCATGGTAAAATTAAAATTGTTGGAACTTTAACTGACATCACCAAAAGAAAAATAGCTGAAGAAAAACTTATCGAATATTCTGAAGAGCTTAAAAAAAGTAATGCTGCAAAAGATAAATTTTTCTCAATTATTTCACACGATTTAAGAAATCCGTTTAATTCTCTCCTTGGATTTTCAGAATTGCTTGCAAACAATATTGAAGATCTTACAGAACAGGAAATAAAAGATTCTGCAAAAACACTTAACAGAACTGCTAATAATCTTTTTAGTCTTTTAACAAATTTACTTGAATGGTCTAGACTTCAAACAGGAAATTTTACAATCGAAAAAATTGATTTTTCCTTGAACATAATTATAAACTACATAATTGATGTTTTTTCTAATTCAATATCTGAAAAAGAATTAACTGTGACAAAAGAAAACGATTGCAGTATTAATGTTTATGCTGATAGAAATATGATTGAAGCAGCAATCAGAAATGTAATATCAAATTCTATTAAGTTTACTCGCAACTGTGGTACAATCTCAATTATATGTCAAAAAAATAATTCGTTTGCGGAAATTATTGTTAAGGATAATGGCATTGGAATTTCAATTGAAGATCAGGCAAGATTATTTAAAATTGATAAACAGTTTACTACCGAAGGAACAAATTATGAAAAGGGTACCGGGTTTGGTTTATTATTAGCAAAAGAAATGATTGAAAAAAATGGCGGCTCAATTAAGTTTTTTAGCGAAAAAGGAAAAGGTTCAACTTTCACAATAACATTACCTATTCAAGCTTAAAATTATTTCTATCACTACAATTCAGGTAAAATAATGTCAGAAAATCAGTCCAATGATCCAGGCACAGAAACAAACACAATTAAAAGTATTGCCAAAGAATTAACTCAACCTTTCGTAGATCTTTTTAATGCCTCCCGTGCGTTGTGGGGTATAAACCTGTCTTATCTGCTGGAAGGAATAACTTATTTTGGGGTAGTTGGATATCTGGTTATTTATTTTACGGATATTGTTAAACTTGATGACATCAGCGCAGGACAAATGGTTGGATTTCAAACTGCGGGCATTACACTTGCAATGCTTTTTCTTGGTGCAACTGTAGATTGGATCGGAGTAAGAAAATCACTTTTATATGCGCTTTTATTTATGTTAATCGGGCGGTTATTTCTTACAATTGGTCCAGGCATCACTTCAAATACTGGTTTATGGTCTTCTGCACATCTTATTGCAATGTTAGGATTGATGGGTATAATTTTGGGTTATGGAATTTATCAACCAGCCTGTTATGCTGCTGTTAAACAATTTACAACTGAAAAAACTTCTGCAATGGGTTATGCAATGTTATATGCAATTATGAATCTTGGCGGATTTCTACCGGGAATAATTGCACCACCGATAAGGCAAGCTTATTCAAATGATCAGGAAGGTATGTTAGCCGTAATGTGGGTCTATGTTGGATTAACCGTTCTGGGAATCGCTGTAGTTGCTATCATACTTTCTAAAAAAACCATTCAAAAAACAATTCAGGAAGTTAGCACAGAGACTAAAGAAAAAATTGAATCTGATCAAAAAGCTGAGTCGGAAAAATCAGCCAAAGAAAAAATAATGTTTTATCTTAAAAATTTTCCGATACGTGATTTAAGATTTATGTTTTTCATATTTATACTGATACCTGTACAAACACTTTTTGCGCACAATTGGTTAACACTTCCTGTTTATTATAAAAGAGCTTTTACTGGTGTGGTTGCTGATAATTTTGAATTTTTCACAAACTTTAATCCACTTTTGATCTTTATATTAACTCCAATGGTTGCAGCTTTAACTGTTAAGCGAGATACTTACAAGATGATGATTTATGGAACATTCGTTATGGCAGCTCCAACTTTTATATTAGCGATTGGTCCGAGTATTTACACAGTTTTTGCATATTTAACATTGATGACTATTGGAGAAGCAATGTGGCAGCCGAGATTTTTACAATGGGTTGCTGAAATCGCACCAAAAGGAATGACGGGTATTTATATGGGAATCGGGCAATTTCCATGGTTTTTAACTAAAGTGATTACAAGCTTATATTCTGGTTGGTTCTTAATGCATTACGCACCCGAAGGTGTTGATCCGTCCCAAATGAATACTGAAACGATGTGGTTAATTTACGGTTGTATAGCAATGGTTAGCAGCATCGGATTATTTTTTGCGCGTGGTTGGATGCAAAAAGGATTTAAAACAAAACACGGTGAATAAAAACGATTAAGTTTTATCTTTAAATATTTAAAGGATATTAGTAATGAATAAAAGAAATTTATTTTCGACTATTTTTTTACTTCTATCCTTTTTTATTTTTATCAGGTGCTCTTTTACAACTTACGAAAAAGTTTATCCTACTCTAGGGGATGGTAAATATGACAGCGAATTTCCGTACAAATCTACTTCTGATGAACTAAATAAAATTAGTGAAACGATTCAAAGAGTTAACTCCACAGCATTCTACAGAATTTATTTATTTGATGATAAAAAGAATTATAGATTAAGTGACCTTAGTCTTAAAAAATTGAGCGATATTGCAGTGAGTGAAGTACTTGCTGATAATTCATCTTCGGGAACTGCAGTAACAGTATACTCAGAAAATGGAAATGTTGCATTATTAACTTGCGCTCATACAATAACTTTTGCTGATACAATTATTGCATATAAATATGATATGCTTGGAAATTCTACCGGTTTTTTAGAATCAATTTCTATAAAAGAAAAACAGGTATTTTATGTTGCAGGCTTTCCTGAAGGAAGTCAGGTCGAAATACTCGCAGTTGACAGACAATCCGATATAGCATTAATTGGTAGAAAATACGGGGCGGGAAAAAAAATCTTTATACCGTCGTTTAATTATCCAACAGGAGAAGCAAAGCAGGTTGAGTGGGGAACATTTGTTTACCTTGTGGGATATCCGATCAATTTTAAAATTATTACAAAGGCAATTGTAAGTAGTCCCAGGAAAGACGCATCCGGATCTTTTCTTGTTGATGCTGTTGTAAACCCGGGGTTTAGTGGCGGACTTGTACTTGCAATTCGAGATGGTGTGCCAAATTTTGAACTAATTGGAATGGTACAATGGGTTCCTGAAGAAGAAGAAAATTTATTGTATCCAGAGAACTTAAAATCAAAATCATCTTATAATCCTGTTATTCCATATCAAGGTAATTTATACGTAAGAAAGCATTCTTCAATTCGTTATGGAATTGCAAAAATAATTCCTATTGAAAGCATATTGTCATTTCTTCATCAGAACAAAGAAATTCTTAATAGTAAAGGTTTTTATATTTTTCAAAAATATTAATTAAAATCGGGTAACCTTTTTTGCATTTAAAGCGTCTTAATTATATTGAGGCACAAATGAATAAAGAAATTGATCAAATAGAAATTAAAACATGGTGTCCTATTTGCAACAGAAATGTTTCAGGAATTTGGATTGCTAAATTGGATTCTGTGATTGGTACCAGGTACGCTTATATTTGCGGTGAGTGTAAAAATTTAATAAAACTGTCGAAAGTAAAAATATCAGAGATTTCTGTTAAAACATTTTTATCAAAACCCGCGTTGTCTAATTCAGAAGTGCATTAACAGAGAAATTATCCTATTCCAAAATAACACTTCCGCCTAAACAAATATCTTCTTTATAGAAAACTGCAAATTGTCCCGGGGCAATTCCTCTATCCTCATGTTCTGTTTCTACTTTTGCAATTTCCCCATTAAATGTTAACGAGCATTTATAAAAATGCTCTCCGTGGCGGATCTTTACAAGATAATTTCCATCATTTACCTTTTCACCATTAATCCAATTAAATTTTCCAACAGTAAATTCTTTTCTTGCACGATTTATAATATTTTCTTTTGAGATATAAATAATATTTTTTTCGATGTCTTTACTGATAACATACCAGGGTCCACCACCTAATCTTAACCCTGAACGCTGACCAATTGTATAAAAATAAAAGCCACTATGTTTGCCAAGAACTTTGCTTGTGTCTATATCTATTATCTCACCTTCAATTTCCCCAAGATGCTGTTTAATAAAATCAGAAAATTTAATCTTACCAAGAAAACAAATTCCCTGGCTGTCTTTCCGGTTCATATTTGGCAAACTATATTTTTCTGCAAGTTCACGAATTTCTTTTTTTCTGTACGATCCAATTGGAAAAAGAGCACGACTTAGCTGTTGCTGTGTAAGATATGCAAGAAAATATGTTTGGTCTTTAATCGGGTCAGGAGAAGTTTTTAGAATAAATTTGTCATTTACGTTTTCAATTTTAGCATAATGACCTGATGCAACTTTTTCGAAAGTGTTATCAATCTTATTAATAAATTGCCCAAACTTTATTAATCGATTACAATACATATCCGGGTTGGGAGTTCTACCTTCTTTAATTTCAGAAATAGTATACGAAACAACATATTCCCAATATTCATTTTGCATATTTATTATTTCGAGCGGAACATTAGCTTGTTTACAAACTGCACGGGCAAATTCAAGATCTTCTTCCCAGGGGCAATCGCCAAGAAATGAAAATTCATCCTGAAGCCAAATTTTAAGATAGAATGCAGTTACATCATAGCCCTCATCTTTTAACAACCTAAGTGCAACAGAACTATCAACACCACCGGAAAGTAAAACTGCAATTTTCATCTATTTTTTTATTTCCGGTTTAATCTTAATCGATTGAATCTGTTCTATTACTTTATCATAAATTTTTTTATCAACTTTGCTAAGTATTAAAGTAACAAGCTTACTCGAATTTTTTAGTCGATCAAAAAAACCGATACATAATTTATTTTTACCATCACATACCTTCATCAATCCGCGGTATTTTCCATCAAAAATTCCACCCGAAATTGATTCAATATCTTTTATATAAATAGTTACAGTTTTACTTTTAAATAAAAAATTTGAACATATGATCTTTTCACTATCAATTTCTATTTTGTATGGAACAAGTTTGTAAAAACTTATATAAGATTTATTCAAATAATAGAGAATAAATAGTGACAGTAAGAATGGTATCAGAATAACAAGGTTTTTATCTATTAAGGTTACTAACGATAAAGTGTATATGAGCAGTAATGGAGTTACCACAAGATTTCCATAACGATATATAAATTTCCAGAGTAAAGAATATGTAAATGTTTGCATAGTATTTTATTGTTTTAGCAAATTTACCTAAGTAATTGTAAACGATAAAGGGATTTCCTCAATGTAGAGAACGAAAAAAAAGGCTCCTTAAAGAGCCTTCTTTTATAAAGATACATTCTTAAATTTTCAATTTATCTCTGCACCAATACCTTTTATTTGAAAAAGAGTAACCGGACCCGTCACAGAATTTTTGTCGAATTCTGTCCCTTGTTCAGCGGCAACGTGTTCATAATATTCAATTGCTTCCTCTTTAGTTAGCTCAATTTTATAAACAGTTCCTTCAACAAGTGCTGATTTCCCTTTAGCTTCAACAGGAAAAACAATATCACCGTCTTTAACTTTTATTTTTATCTTTTGATTTTCAGCATCACTCTTTAGTTCCATCCAGCATCCTGCCATTGCACATACTTCTAATATTTCTCCTTTAACCAATACTGTCTTACCAACAAATTCTTCCGGTGCCGTTAATATTTTTGAGATACTTGTTTTTTCAGTTAATGAAATATCTTTTCCGTATTTATCCACCTGTGCAGTAACTGCAAATGAGATTAAAAGGAAAAAAAGCATAATTAGTTTGTTCATTTAGCCTCCTTATTTAAATTATTTATTGTTTAAAATTTAACAGTTATCTTGTCTTTAAATTCAAGTTTAATACCTTCAACATCACCAATTACTTCTTTGAATTCTTCCATGGTTTCAGGTTTACTATTTGTAAATTTCTTAAATACTTCTTTGTTTTTGATTATTTCAGAAAAATCAATTTGCATCAGAGTTATTTCAGATCCATTAACAAAAGATGCATCAGTTTCATCAATGCCATCTTTAAAGTTTAGGAATAGTGACATTTTCATTCCATCGAACATTTCGGTTACTTTTTGTTCTGTTTGTGCATTAAAAGTTGAATCTTCAAATTCATTTGTTTCTTCAGTTACTGATTCCTCTTCTGGCTGTGGTTTAGGAAAAATAACTACTAATGTTGAAGGGTTGCCTTTTACGAAATTAAACTTAACAAGATCATCTACTACCGCTTCTTCATTTTCAGTTATTTCAACTCCATCATCAAATGGTACTTTATCTTCTGGGCTTGGGTTGACTTTAATTTTATTGATATCGGTAAAAGCATAGATAACTTTAAATCCTTCGTAATTATTCATTTTAATCTTTTCACCTGAAACATAAGTAACACCCTCTCCATAGTTTGAAGCCTTATTTTTTAATTCCTCTTCATTAAACATATTAAACTCTTCTGATTTTGTAGAATCAAAAGCCATTGCAAATTCTTTCATCATATTAATAACTTCGCTTTTCATAACAACTGTTTCTTCAATTGTTCCGCTTCCATCGCTATTAAGATTAACTTTTGTATCAACTTGTAAACAACCAGTTAGAAACATAAATAAAATTGCACCTAGCGCTAGATATTTTATTTTTTTCATTTCAATTCCTTTTTAAAATTTATAATAGATTGCTTGCTAATTCAGCTAACTCTGATCTCTCACCTTTTTCAAGGTTTACATGAGCGTATAATTTCTGTCCCATAAATCTATCAATAAGATACGAAAGTCCGTTTGATTGTCCATCAAGATATGGATGATCTATTTGATAGATATCTCCAGTAAAAACAACTTTTGCCCCTTCACCGGCTCGTGTAATAATTGTTTTAATTTCGTGCGGAGTAAGGTTTTGCGCTTCATCAACAATAAAAAATATTCTTTGTAAACTTCTACCGCGTATGTATGATAAAGGTTCAATAACAAGTTTCTCTTCTTTAATCATCATATCAATAGCTGTATGCTGTTTATCATTTTCAGGAAACTGATCTTGAATAACTTTTAAATTATCCCAAAGCGGCTGCATATAAGGTGCAAGTTTACTTTCAACATCACCAGGCAGATAACCTATATCCTTATTACTTAATGGAACAATCGGTCGTGCAATAAATATTTGCCGATAATTTTTTTTAACCTGCAAAGCACTTGCTAGAGCTAATAATGTTTTTCCTGTTCCGGCTTTTCCTGTCATAGAAACAAGTCTGACTTCCGGATTTATCAAAGCATTTACAGCAAATGTTTGTTCTGCATTTCGCGGAGTGATTCCATAAACTGTTGTCTTATCAATCTTAATTAATTTTTCTTTGTTGGAATCAAGATGAGCAAGTACAGAACGATACTGATTCTTTAGAATAAAATACTTATTCGGAAACGCTTCTCCATTAAGTTTCTTTAATAGTTTACTTGCATTAACTTCATATGGAGGCTGAAAAAGGCTCAGTAAAACATTATCATCAAAATCTTCTATAATTGCTTTTCCGCTATAAAGCTCTTCGATACTTTTCACTCTGTCAGTTGTGTAATCTTCTGCAAGAATGCCAAGCGCTTTTGCTTTCATTCTCAGATTAACATCTTTTGTAACAAGAATTACTTGCGATTTACCTTTCAACTTTTCTTGCCAATCATAAGCAACACTTAACACACGATGATCCGGTGTATCATCTTTAAAGACATCGCGAATTGCAGGAGCCAATCCCTTTAAAATTGCAATTCGAAGTTTGCCCCTTCCTTTTCCCATCGAAATTCCGCCATTAAACAATGCCGATCCTGTCATCGAATCGAGTGTGCGTGCAAATTCTCTGGCATTTAGATTTATTACCTGGCTGCCTCGTTTAAAATGATCCAGTTCTTCAATAACTGCTAATGGAATGATAACATCATTTTCTTGAAACATATTTATTGAATCTGCATCATGCAAAATCACATTTGTATCAAGTACGAATGATTTAGGTAACTTTTTAATTGAATTTTTAGATTTTGTAGCCATAAAACAATATTAAATTAAAAAATGTAAAATTTGCAGTGATAAAAATCTGGTGAGATTTAACTGGATTGTTTTATAAGATAAGTGAATATAAATCAAGTTTAGGTTACTACTACTGTATTATTAATATGTGTTAAAAATATAATTTAAGATTAGCAATTTCAAACGTTCAAATATTAAATTATTGTATAATTACTTTTAGATAGTTTTTGGAATAGTTATTAAAAACTCACTTCCGGCATTCACCTTACTTTTTAACTCTATATGCCAGTTCATTTTATCAATTAATTCTTTTACCAAAACTAATCCTAATCCTGTACCAGCTTCTCCCATTGTTCCTCTGCCCGTAGATGCTTTACCGAGTAAAAATATATTTCTTAGTTGAGATTCCTCAATACCTATTCCATGATCTAAGATTGAGAGCACATAATTTCCATTCTTTACTATAACACTGATGTCTATTTCACTCAAAGTATTAGAAAATTTAATAGCATTGTTTACCAGGTTTCCAATTATAGTTTGGAAAATGAATTTATCTGCCATTATTTCGTAACCAGCTGGCACGTTCATTTTTAATTTAATTTTTTTATTCTGTGCTGATTGTAAATATGGATGAACCGAAGCTTCAACAATGTCAGATAATAAAACGCTTTCCGGGTAAACTTCTATTTTATTACTTGACAATCGAGCCCAGGTAAGAAGATTTTCTAAGAGTCTTATTAAATTTTTAGATGAAGTATTCATCTGGCTAATAATCTCTTTTTTATCAGACTCGCTTAATCTGTCATAATCCTGTTCTAACATATCAGATATATTTACGTAAGCTGCAATTGGATTTCTAAGATCGTGTGCAATTATTGAAAAGAACTTATCTTTTGTTGTATTTAATCCTGCCAGTACTTCATTCTTTTCAGTAATTTCATTTTGCTTATTTTCAATCTCCTCATTTTTTAGGAGCAGTAAATTTTTAGTTTTGATAATTTTATTTCTGTTCTTCAGCAGCATCCATATAAAAATAATTGATGCGATACTTAGTAATGAAATTATAAGTGCAATTATTTTTTGAGAATTTATAATTTTTTTCTGTAATTCGTTTTCAAGCTTTAATAGATCAGATTCGCGTTCTTTTTGTTTTAACTCCTGCTTGGTTTGAAGTTCAGTAATTTTTTCATTGTTAGATATAAGAAAAAGGCTATCACTTAGCGTTTTATACTTTTTGTGAAATTCAAATGCTAGTCTATAATTTTTATTGTTAGAGTATAGAGATGCTAACTCACCGTAAATTAGATTCAGATCTGTTAATGAGTTTAATTCTTCTGCAAGGTTTTTAGCTTCATCCAGGTAATCTTCAGACTTAGTGAAATTTTTAGATAAGTTATAAAATTTTCCCAGATCACTTAAAGCATGTATTATTTCAAGTTTATATTCAGTTTTACGTGCAAGTTTTAGTGATTCAATAAAATAATTTTCAGCAGAATTGTAATTCTTTTTATCTAATTGAATGTTGCCTAAACTTGAATAAGCCCATATAAGACTTTTAGTGTCATTTGATGATTTTGAATTTTCAACAGCTTTGTTAAGATATTCTTCAGCTCTGGTATAATTTTTTAAGTTAAGATAAACCTCTGCAATATAACTTTGAAGTAAAGCGATAGATGCTTTGTCATTTTTATCAGCATATTGCAAAGCTTCCTTATAATATTGAAGACACCTTTCCGAATCGCCGATGTTATCATACATAACACCAATGTTAAGAAGCGTATTTGCAATTGTTGCTCTATCACCAAACTTTTTTGCAAGTTCTAAAGAGCGAAGAAAAGTTTCAAATGCAAGCTCAACATTTCCTTTCATCTGAAAATTAATAGCCTGAGAATTAAATACTCTAATTAAGTTTAAAGAATCATTATACTGTTTATAGATAGGAATCGCTTGATCATAGTACTCATCTGACTTACTAATTTCACCCAAATGCCAGAAAGCAACTCCTTTATTAAAAAGGGCATCGGCTTTACTCCAGTTATTATCAATTTCATCTGCTAATTTAATCGCATCATCAAGGTATTTAATTGCTTCACTAGGATTTTCTGATGACAAAAAGTAGCCAATTCTTATTAGAAGCTTTAACTTATCATTACCCTCAACATTATCTAACTGTTTTCTTAAAGAATCAACTTGACTTTGAGCAATGGCATTAGATAACATTGAGAAAACAATGAAAAAAATAAGTATGATTCTTTTCTGGTAATTCATAATAAAAAATTATACAATAATAATGTCTTAAAAGCTGTAGTTATTTAAGTTATATAATATGTAGATTTATGAAAAAAGGATATCGGATTTAAAATAGAATATCATATATTTGCAAACAAAAATAAGAATGCCATTGCTCAAAAACTATTTAAAAATATTAGTATGATTTGAAGTTTTAGCCACTTTTGGAGTGGCTATTTTTTTATCCGACAATACAAGATGAATTATGACTAAACAAAAATTAAAAGCCAAACTAGTACTTGAAGACGGAACTGAATTTGCCGGCTACAGTTTTGGATTTGAAGGCAATACCAACGGTGAGGTTGTGTTTAACACAGGAATGGTTGGTTATCCCGAAACAATGACCGATCCATCTTACCGCGGACAAATTTTAGTTTGCACTTATCCGCTTATCGGTAATTATGGAATTCCATCTAAAGAAAAAGAAAATGGATTATATAAAAATTTTGAATCCGATAACATTCATTGCAGAGCTTTAATTGTATCTGATTATTCATTTGAGTATTCACATTGGAGTGCAGAGCGTTCTTTATCTGATTGGATGATCGAAGAAAAAATTCCTGGCATCTATGGAATTGATACCAGAATGTTAACAAGAAAACTCCGCGATAAAGGTACTATGCTTGGAAAAATAGTTGTTGATGAAAAAAGTAAAATTGAATTTGAAGATCCAAACAAAACAAATCTGGTTGGTGAAGTAAGTGTTAAAGAAGTTGTTGAGTACAAAGCGGGCATCCAAAAAATAATTTTAGTTGATTGCGGAACAAAGAATAATATAATTCGTGCTTTTCTTGGTAGAGATATTTCAGTTATCCGCGTACCTTATGATTATGATTTTACAAAGATTGAAGCAAACGGAATTGTAATATCAAACGGTCCCGGTGATCCTAAACTAAATATAAAAACTATTGAACATGCAAAGATTGCAATGCAATCTAACAAGCCTATTCTAGGCATTTGTCTTGGCTCCCAAATACTCGCGCTTGCTGCTGGAGCTGATACTTATAAATTAAAATATGGTCATCGTGGTCACAATCAACCTTGTAATGAACTTGGAACAAAGCGTTGTTACATTACTTCTCAAAATCACGGCTATGCAGTTGATGCAAAAACTTTAGCACAAGATTGGCGAGAATGGTTTGTAAACGATAATGACGGAACAAATGAAGGTATCATTCATATTTCAAAACCATTTTTTGCTTCGCAGTTTCATCCGGAAGCTTCTCCCGGACCAGACGACAGCGAATTTATTTTTGATATGTTTGTTCGAGCTTTAAAATAAAATTCTCTGCGCCTTCGCGCCTCTGCGGTTAGAACTTTTTCACCGCTGAGTCGCAGAGACGCTGAGCAAAACAGAAAAAAAATATGATAAAAAAAGGCAAACCAAAAAAAGTTTTAATCCTTGGAAGCGGTGCTTTGCAAATCGGGCAGGCTGGTGAATTTGATTACTCCGGCTCGCAAGCTATAAAAGCACTTAAAGAAGATGGAATTACAACTATACTTGTCAATCCAAACATTGCTACGATTCAGACATCAGAAAATTTTGCGGATAAAGTTTATTTCGTTCCGATTAAAACTGAGTTTGTTGAAAAGATTATTCTTAAAGAACAGCCTGATTCAATTCTACTCCAATTTGGGGGACAAACTGCACTTAACGTTGGAGTTGATTTATACGATAAAGGAATTTTAGATAAGTATAATATTAAAGTTCTCGGAACTCCAGTTGATACAATTAAAGATACAGAAGACAGATTATTATTTGGAGATCGTGTTGGTGAGGTTGGATTAAAGGTTGCCCGTAGTAAGACTGCAAAAACTGTTGATGAGGCTGTAAAAGCTGCTGAGGAAATTAATTTTCCAGTGATGGTTCGTATTGCTTATGCACTTGGCGGATTAGGTTCCGGAATTGTAAACAACAAAGAAGAGTTAGTTGAAAAAGCAAAGCGAGCATTTTCATTTACAAATCAAATTTTAATTGAAGAATCACTTTACGGTTGGAAAGAAGTTGAGTATGAAATTGTTCGCGACAATTATAATAACTGTATTACAATCTGCTCAATGGAAAATATTGATCCGATGGGAATACACACCGGCGACAGCGTAGTAATTGCTCCAGTACAAACATTATCTGCAAAAGAAAATTTTAAACTTCGCTCGATAGGAATAAAATTAATTCGTCATCTTGGAATTATCGGCGAGTGTAACATACAATATGCACTTGATCCAAAATCAGAAGATTATAGAATTATTGAAGTAAATGCTCGTTTGAGCAGAAGTTCTGCGCTAGCATCAAAAGCAACAGGTTATCCGCTGGCATTCATCGCAACTAAACTTGCACTTGGTTACGCACTTAATGAAGTTGTAAATATTATCACACAGGAAACATCCGCAAACTTTGAACCAGCACTTGATTATGTTGCATTAAAATTTCCGCGTTGGGATTTACAAAAATTTCAGCAAGTAAGCACACAGCTTGGTTCTGAAATGAAATCTGTTGGTGAAGTGATGTCTCTCGGTAGAAGTTTTGAAGAAGTACTTCAAAAAGCAATTCGCATGCTTGATGTTGGAATGCAGGGATTTGTTGGTAACGAAATGAACTTTACAAACCTAGATAAAGAATTATCTGAACCAACCGATAAAAGAATTTTTGCGATAGCTGTAGCTCTCCAAAAAGGTTACTCTGTTGATAAGATTCACGATTTTACAAAAATTACAAAATGGTTTTTGTATAAAATGAAAAATATTGTTGATCTTGAAAATCATATTGCAAATAAAAAATTAAAAGATGTTGATAGTGAATTAATGCGGCATTTAAAGCAAAATGGATTTTCAGATTATCAAATTGGCAAACAGACAAACATAAAAGAACTTGAAGTTCGCGAGTATCGTAAATCATTAAATGTAATTCCCGTTGTAAAACAGATTGACACAATGGCCGCGGAATTTCCTGCCCAAACAAATTATCTCTACTTAACTTATCACGGAGTTGAAGATGATATTTCACTGGGAGAAAAAGATCAGATAGTTGTACTTGGCAGTGGTGCTTATCGAATTGGTTCATCAGTTGAATTTGATTGGTGTTGTGTTAATGCAGTTAACCAGGTTAACAAGAGTGGTTACAAATCAATTATGATTAATTGCAATCCGGAAACCGTAAGCACGGATTATGATATTTGTGATAAACTTTACTTTGAACAGTTAACCTTTGAACGCGTACTTGATATTTATGATAAAGAAAATCCGCAAGGAATAATAGTTTCGATGGGCGGACAAGTTCCGAATAATCTTTCGATGAAACTTCATAATGCCGGATTAAAAATTATTGGAACTTCGCCAGAGCAAATTGATAACGCTGAAAGCCGGCATAAGTTTTCAAAAATTCTTGATAGAATTGGTGTCGATCAGCCTGAATGGAATGAAGTAACTACTCTTGCAGATGCAAAAGTTTTTGCGGAGAGTGTTGGTTATCCTGTTTTGATAAGACCAAGCTACGTTCTTAGCGGTGCGGCAATGAGTATCGTTCTTACAAAAGATGAACTTGAAATGTATCTTAAAAAAGCTACTGATCTTAATACAGAACATCCGGTTGTGATAAGTAAGTTTATTACTGATGCGCGTGAAATTGAAGTTGACGCGGTTGCATCTGAAGGTGAACTTTTCTGTTACGCAATTGCAGAGCATGTTGAAAATGCAGGAGTGCATTCCGGTGATGCAACAATTGTACTTCCTCCACAACGTACTTACTTAGAAACAATGCGTAAAGTAAAAATGATTACTCGCGAAATAGCTCTGAAACTTGAAATTACCGGTCCGTTTAATATTCAGTTTATTGCAAAGGATAACGAAGTAAAAGTAATTGAGTGTAATCTTCGTGCGTCAAGAAGTTTTCCTTTTGTTTCTAAAACGCTTAAAATAAATTTTATAGAAATTGCAACTAGATTAATGCTTGGAGAAAAAGTTCCAAGAATTGATAAATCATCTTTTGATCTTGATTACGTTGGAGTTAAAGCTTCCCAGTTTTCTTTTACAAGATTAAAAGGTTCTGATCCTGTAACCGGAGTTGAAATGTCATCAACCGGAGAAGTTGCGTGTTTGGGCGACGATTTTAATGAAGCATTTCTAAAAAGTCTTTTGGCAATTGGACAAAGAGTTCCAACCAAAGGCGTTTTACTTTCAACAGGAACACCAAAAAATAAAGCTGAACTTATTGATGAATTAAAAATCCTGCAGAAGATGGGATTAAAGTTTTATGGCACAAAAGGCACTTCAGAATTTTATAAAGAAAATGGCGGACTTGAAGTTGAAGTTCTTTATCGTCCGTTTGATAACCAGGAACCAAGCATATTAAGTTATATGGGCAGTGGTGAAATTGATCTTGTAATAAATATTCCTAAAACTTCTGAAAAAGTTGAACTTGACAGTGATTACATCATACGAAGAAAAGCCGTTGATTTGAACATTGCACTTTTTACAAATGTACAAATTGCAAAAAGATTTGTAAAAGCTCTTAAGAACTATAAGCTTTCAGAACTAAAAATGAAAAGCTGGGATGAATATGAATGAGTTCAAGATCAAGTTAAAGTTCAAGAATAGGATTAAGTAATTGTAAAAATTTTCTGTAATTTTAACTCAATTTGTTTCGTTTTCCCTCCAATTTGATATTATTTGTCCGAATACTTGCGGCACGATAGTGGCACTTCTTAAACATCATAAAATAACTTAAAGGGTATAAAAAAAATGAAAAATCTTTTACTTGTTTCATTTTTAATAATTGGTGGTATAGTTAACGCTCAATGGGTTCAAAAACATTCAGATGTTTACCAACTTTATAATTCAGTTTTTTTTGTTGATTCCAGTTATGGATTTGTTGCCGGTTATCAATATCCTGATCCTGCTTTTATTTTAAAAACAACCGATGGCGGAGAAAACTGGACTCAAAGTAATATCGATGGATCGCCATCTTCTTTAAGTTTTGTGAATTATAATCTTGGATTTTGTGCCGCATTTACCGGAATTTACAAAACTACTGATGGTGGTGATAACTGGAATTTGAATCACCAGGATAATGTTCATTATTCTTCAATACAATTCATCGATAATAATTTAGGATTTGCTGTTGGCAACGAACATCCAAATAATCTTTACTTAATTAATACTATAGATGGTGGATTAAACTGGAGTAAAACTTTAGTAGCATTAGAAGAAGGTAATCCAACAATTGATATGGTTAACGCTTCTGTTGGATTTATTGTTTCAGAAAACTCCTCAAACATTTATAAAACTATTGATGGCGGCGATAGCTGGAATATAGTTTTTAGCGAATTGATTCCGAATCATTCAATTTGGGATATATCATTTTCAGATGAGTGGAATGGAATTGCTGGGACAATAGGTGGAAATATATTAGTAACATCTGACGGTGGAAATACATGGAGCAAAAAATTTATTCCATTAACTTTTGTATCCAATATTCAGACTATAGAAAATCATTGCTGGGTTTCTGGTTTTGGAGTTGGTTATAACGCTATCGTTTATTCTGATGATTTCGGAGATACGTGGACACCAATTTTTGAAGAGGATAGTTTAGATTTTGAAGATATTTTCTTTTCAGATTCAAACAATGGATGGTTATGCTCTCATTCATTTGTATCTGCCCCTATTTATAATGGATCTATTTATAAAATAGAAAGTGACTGGTTATCACACATTATAATACCATCAACACCACAACAAATCTATCCGGTAAATAATTCTAATCTTGAAGAGATCGTTATCGATTTTGAGTGGGAAAAACTTAACTATAGTTTAACAAGATTTCAGGTAAGCACTGATTCCTTATTTAATAGCTTTTATGTCATTGCAAATCCAGGAAATGGTGATACAACATTTTTGGGAAACAATCTTTACATCGAGAACATTAAATCTGTTGCATTTCCTTATGATCAAAAATATTATTGGCGAGTTCGCTCAGAAAATAAAATGGGAGTAAGTGACTGGTCCGAAACATGGTCATTTACTACTTCATCACCTACAAATGTAGATGAAACAAAATCACCAATTAGATTCAGTTTATCTCAGAACTATCCTAATCCATTTAATCCAAGTACTAAAATCAGTTGGCAGTCTTCAGTCAGCAGTCATCAAACATTAAAAGTATATGATATACTTGGAAATGAAGTTGTCACTCTTGTTGATGAGTACAGAACTGCCGGAAGTTATGAAATTAATTTTGATGCGAGTGGTATATCAAGTGGAATTTATTTTTATAAACTTATTGCTGGCAGTTTTGTTGATTCTAAGAAGATGTTATTAATGAAGTAATTTGAAAAATAGATTAGTTTAATTATTTATTCTAGTAACTTGCAGTATGAAAATAAAATCTAAATTATTGATTGCTGCAATTACAATTTGTTCAACGTTGTTTATTGGCTGGGGAAATGTTGGACATAGAATTATCAACAAACAAACAATTCTTTCGGTTACTCCTGCAATGAGTTTTTGGGGAAACTGGTCTGATTCAATCGCTGCTCACGGTTCGGATGCAGATAACCGAAAAAACATTGATCCATCAGAAGCACCAAAACATTACATCGATATTGATAATTATCCTGAGTTTGTTGCAAACGGATATATCACTTCTAATTTTGATTCTTTGGTTTTTCTTCACGGCAATACTTTTGTAATGGATCAGGGAATTTTGCCCTGGGCAATAATGAAAACTTTTGATTCTCTCCAAACAGCTTTTCAGAATAATCAATTTAACAAAGCAATGCTGCTCGCTGCTGATCTTGGACATTATATTGGTGATATGCATATGCCACTTCATATCACAAAAAATTATAACGGGCAGTTAACAGGGCAAACAGGTGTGCACAGCAGGTTTGAATCAAATATGATTAATACTTATAACGGACAAATTATTTATTCCGGAGATAGTTTGATTTATATAGATAATATTTCCGAATTCATTTTTAATTCACTCTATCAAAATTATATCTATGTAGATTCGGTTTTAAAATGCGATAGTTTAGCAAAAGCATTTGCAGGAAGCACATCAAGCGCTCTTTACTATTCAAAGTTATGGGAACTTAGCAAAGGTTTTACAACTGAACTATTTAAAAGTGCGTCTTACAAATTAACATGTTTAATATATACAGCTTGGTTAAATGCAGGAAGTCCTGTAAATGTTGAAGATGAACTCACTTTTCAAAGGCCAATTGCGTTTCATTTATTACAGAATTATCCTAATCCGTTTAATCCATCTACAAAAATTAGTTGGCAGTCTTTAGTCGGCAGTTACCAAACCTTAAAAGTTTATGATGTTCTGGGTAATGAAATTGTTACTCTGGTCGATGATTTTAAACCCGCAGGAAGTTATGAAATAAATTTTAATGCTGGTGGATTATCAAGTGGAATTTATTTTTATCGCATAGCGATCCATTCGGATAAATTTACTGCCGGATATTTTGTTGAAACTAAAAAAATGATTTTGATGAGATAGAGTAATTGATTTTTATTGAAGTACATATCTATCGTACTAAATTATTTACCTTCTGACTATTGACAAGCCTCAGTTAATCTCCTATTTTCAACCCTGAATTCCGCTTTCATTAAATAATCATATAAAGTTATGCCTGATTTATCACAACAGAATATTACTCTGTTACTGGAAGATTGTGCAAGTGGCAATAAGAATGCAGTTAATGAATTGCTTCCTCTTGTTTACCATGAATTAAAAAGAATTTCATCAAAATATTTAAATGATGAATATAGAAATCACACACTGCAAACAACAGAACTTGTTCACGAAGCATATATAAAATTAGTTGGTGGACAAGAAATCAACTGGCAGAATCGTGCACACTTTTTTGGAATTGCTGCAAATTCAATGAGACAGATTCTGGTTGATTACGCAAGAAAACGAAACTCACAAAAAAGAGGTGAAGGGAAAACTCATCTTTCACTAGATAATGCCGAAGAAATTATTTTTGAAACTGAAGAAGATATCATTGCACTTGATGACGCAATGAAAAAACTTGAAGCATTTGATCCTGATTTAAGCAAAGTAGTTGAGCTTAGATTTTTTGCAGGATTGAAGGTTGAAGAAACTGCAAAAGTTCTTAATCGCTCAACGTCCACAATAAAAAGAGAATGGAGTTTGGCAAAATCCTGGTTATTTAGAGAACTGGGCAAATCTTAACCAAACCTCAATTCCCTTCCAAAATTATTTTTGATCCCCTTTTTGAATTTCTACGCATGAACTTATAAATGGCAGAAATAATTTCATTCAATCGGGAGATAATTATGAATCAATATTCATGTTTTATTTATCACCTTATCGTGATCAATATTCTTTTCTCATATTCAACTCAAGCTCAATGGATACAGCAAGGAAATAAATTACTGCCGGGTGGAAATATTGGCTCAACGATATTCCATGGTTATTCCGTTGCGCTTTCAAGCGATGGAAATACAGCCATCGTTGGTGGAATTGGTGACAATACAAATGCAGGAGCTGCATGGGTCTACACTAGAAGCGGCGGAGTATGGACTTTGGAAGCAAAACTATTTGGTTCAGGTGCTACCGGAAATGCAAGCCAGGGGTTTTCTGTTGCGTTATCTGCAGATGGTAATACAGCTATTGTTGGTGGAATCGGTGACAACACAAATGCAGGTGCAGCTTGGATTTTTACACGAAGTGGTGGTGTGTGGGCTCAACAAGGAAATAAACTTGTAGGAACAGGCGCTGTGGGAAATGCACAGCAAGGTTCCGCGGTATCTCTTTCAGCAGATGGCAACACAGCTATAGTTGGTGGATTTCGTGACAATAACTTTGCAGGTGCAGTATGGGTTTTTACCAGGAATGGTAATTTTTGGACTCAGCAAGGAAACAAATTTTCAGTGTCAGATGCAATCGGCAACTCACGATTTGGTATTTCTGTTGATCTTTCAGCCGATGGAAATACATTACTTGTCGGAGGACATACAGATAATACCAATGCCGGAGCTGTCTGGGTTTTTGGGCGGATTGGTAATGGCTGGTCAAATGAAATAAAACTAACTGGAAACGATGCTATAGGTTCTGCACGATTTGGCAGATCAGTATCTATTTCCGGAAATGGAAATACTGCTGTTATTGGTGGATACGAAGATGATGCAGCTAAAGGCGCAGTTTGGGTTTTTGTCCGAAGCGGTTCTGGTTGGTTTCAACAAGGAAACAAACTTGTTGGAACTGGTGCAACGGGAAATGCCAGTCAGGGATTCTCGATTTCATTATCCGATGATGGGAATACAGTTGTTATTGGTGGAATTGATGATGATGCATTTGCCGGAGCCACTTGGGTTTTCACGAGAAGTGGCGGAATTTGGTCTCAATCAGGAAACAAATTAATTGGTTCGGGTACTGTTGGAAATGCTAATCAAGGCGGCGCTGTTGCAATTTCACCAGATGGTAACACAATTGTTGTTGGTGGGATTGCTGATAACACAAACTTAGGTGCTGCATGGATTTTTATTCCCGGCACTACTTCGGTTGAGCAAACTTCCAACGAAACGCCAAGTAGTTTTTTGCTAGAACAAAATTATCCAAATCCTTTTAACCCAACTACAAAAATTAGCTGGCAGTCTTCAGTAAGCAGTTGGCAAACTTTAAAAGTATATGATATTCTGGGCAATGAAATTGCTACACTTGTTAATGAATACAAACCTGCAGGGAGTTATGAAGTTGAATTTAATACCTCTGGTTTAGTGAGTGGAATTTATTTTTATCAGTTAACTTCCGGTTCACAAGTTTTTACAAAAAAAATGATGCTTATTAAATAGTATCAAATAGCTGAAGGAGAGTTAAGAATTCAAAGCATAAAAGGATAAAGAATTAGTAATTCACCCTGGCTTAAGGGAAATAAACAAAATTAAACTCTCAAAAAAACGCGAATAGTGTTTGAGAAAATCTTAATTGTTGTGTGAATTAGGTAAATCCTAACCAAGACCACATTTCCCTCCAAAATTATTTATTGATCTCCTTTTTGAATTTCTACGCATGTACCTGTAGAAGCAAGAAAATTAAAATCATTTAATAAAACGGAGTCTTTATGAAACTGGTACAACTTACAATTCTCGGTTGTCTTATCCTTTTTCAATCATTTATTTATTCACAAACAACTTACACATTAATAACCTCGAGCAGTGAATGGGGAAATCCAAATATTTGGTTGCCAGTTGGGGTACCGGGACCAGGAGATCATATTGTAATTGAAAATAAGTCTATTACTATTACTAGTGATCAGCATATTATTGCAGGATTTACAATTATTGATGGTAATATTAATTTTGAAGGAGTTGATCCAACTTTAACAATCACTGATAGCGCAGTTTGGTATGATGGCGAATTTGATGGTGGCAATGGGGTAAATGGTACTGGAAATATTAATAGTAAACTAATAATTAATCCTGGAGCAAAATTAATTATTGATACTGATGCAACTCCGGAGATACATAGATTTTATGAAGGTATAACTGTTATAAATCAAGGAACTATTACTTGTGTTGGTTCTTCAAATATTTCAGTGCGCGGATTATCAGTTATCCAGAATGAAGGATTATTTGATATGCAATCTGATGCAGACTTTGTAATAGAATCTTTTAGTGGCGGAACTTTCCTAAATTCTTCAACAGGTCTCTTTAGAAAAAGTGGCGGAATCGATATAACTTTATTTCAGTATGGGTTGAATTTTCAGAATGAAAATGGAACTATAGATGTAACCTCTGGTGATTTACAATTTCAATGCGATGGTATATTTGAAAATGGACACTATAATGCTTCAACCGGCGCAAAACTTAGTTTCTTTTCTCACAATCACATTTTTAAAGGAACACTTTCCGGTGCTCCAGTTGGTTCAGTAAGACTTTCAGGATCAACGATAAATATTGATAGTGCTGGTGCAACGCTTGATTTCCAGGGATCAGGGTTTCAGTTTAGCACTGGAGTTATAACTGGTGGAGGAACATTAATAATACCTTCTGGCTCATTATTATGTTTGGTCCCCGAATTGGTTGACCCAACTCCAATTTTATCACTTCGTGGAGGAACAACAATATTAAACTTTGGAATAATAAGGCAGGAATCTAACACATCATTCAATGTAAATGGTAATTCAATTGTAGATAACCGATCACTTTTTGAAATTGTAACTGATGCTGATTTTTCAGGTGGAACAGGATCTGGAGGAACTTTTTATAATACTGGAACATTTCATAAAAGCGGAGGAAATGATGTTACACAAATGAATTTATGGTGGAAATTCTATAATCAAAATGGAGGAGTTATTGAAGCTGCTTCAGGAGAGTTAGAATTCACAATGTCAACTACAAACTTTTCAAATGATCCTGGCGCAATCATTAAAGGTAATGCCAGTATTGATGTTCCAACATCATTTATTAATAATGGAAACATAGAACCAGGAAGCAATATTGGAGTACTTTCATACGTAGGGAATTTTGTTTCTTCCTCAACCGGAGTTCTTGATATCCAACTTGGAGGATTGACAGCAGGAACAGAGTATGATCAATTAAATATTACCGGCAATGCAATATTAAATGGTGTGCTTAAAGTTAGAGTTGCAAATGGATTTGTTCCAAGCAGCGGTAATAGTTTTATAATTCTAAATACTTCTGGAACAATTGATAGTAATTTCGTCTCTTTAGATATTCAGGATGGACTTTACTTAACAGTAATTAAAAATTCAAACAATGTAACTCTTGTAGTTGATAGTGTTGGTGTTTTGTCAGTTGAAGAAATTCACGATGCAGAAATTGTGAATGATTTCAATTTATATCAGAACTATCCAAATCCTTTTAATCCCAGTACAAATATTCAATTTGCATTACCTCAATCAAGTTATGTAACATTGGAAGTTTTTAGTGTTACTGGTGAACGAGTTGATGTTTTAATTTCTGAACAACTTAATGCAGGTAAATACAACTATCAATGGAATGGTTCTAGTCTTACAAGCGGAATTTATTTTTATCGGTTAAATGCTGGAAGTTTTGTTGAGACAAGAAAAATGATTTTACTAAAGTAATGCTCTCGCAAAAGAAACTAAGTGAAAATACAATTTTTAAAAGTGGCCGTATGTTTTAGCTGACATTTAAACTTAAATTTTGCAGGCTGATTCGCCGCGGCGAGCTGCGGCTACTTTTTATTGTGATTATTTTGTGATACCACTTTAAAATCAAAATTAAAATTACAATCTTGCTTAGAGCATAACAATTTGTATCAAAACATCTTATCACAAAAAATTAACTAAAGCATTTGAGCACTTTATGGATAAAAATATCTGGACAGATATAAAGACAATTTTTTTTAAGGCCATTGAACTGGATGGTAAAGAAAGAGAAAAATACCTTGATACTGTCTGTAAAACTCCAGAAGAAAAAAAAGAAATATTAACTTTAATATTTGCTCACGATAAATCAGAAAACTTTCTTGAAGATTCAATAATTTCTTATGAACCGATTGCTGATAATTCAAATCTGTTTATCGGCAAAACTTTTGGAAAGTATAAGATTGATAAATTAATTGCTCGTGGTGGAATGGGGTTGGTTTATCTTGGTTTGCGTGATGATGAAGTAAAACAAAAAGCTGCTGTTAAGATTATCAATCCCGGTGTTGCAAGCGGAACAGTAATAAAAAGATTTCAAAACGAGAGACAAACATTAGCAAATTTAAATCATCCCAATATATCAAGATTACTCGATGGCGGAATTACAGATGATGGAATTCAATTTTTAGTAATGGAATATATTGATGGAATTCCGATTGATGAATATTGTGATAACAATAAACTTAATATAAAAGACAGGCTCAATCTTTTTCTTAAAGTCGCTGCAGTTGTTCAATACGCACATCAAAATCTTGTTGTGCATAGAGATTTAAAACCCAACAATATTTTAATCACAAAAGATGGTGAACCTAAGCTGCTTGATTTTGGAATTGCAAAAATACTTTCTGCTGAAGGTGAAAGATTTGAGACTGTTACACAAAGAGGTGCGTGGAACTTAACACCTGAATATGCAAGTCCGGAACAAATTTTTGGAAACACTATCACAACTTCTAGTGATGTTTATTCTTTGGGAATAGTGTTGTACAAATTACTTACCGGACATAATCCGTATAAATTCCAAAGTGTTTTTCATTCTGACATAAGTAAAATCATCACTCAAACAGAACCAGCAAAACCGAGTGATATAATTTATAAAACAATCGTAAATGAATCTGAAGAAGAAAAATCAGAAATCAATCCGCAAATTATTAGTGCAACCCGTGAAGGAAGCATTGATAAACTTCACAAAAAATTAATTGGTGATGTAGATAATATTGTTTCAATGGCAATAAGAAAAGAACCTGAACGTCGTTACTCTTCTGTTGATTATTTTGCTGAGGATATTAAAAGATATTTGAACGATAAACCTGTTCTAGCTCACCAGGATTCTTTTTCATACAGAAGCAAAAAGTTTATTAAAAGAAACAAGAATTATTTAATTCCTGCTGCAATAATTTTTATAGTTATTAATCTTGCTGTGGCTGGATTTTTATGGCAGGGTTATATTGCTGCTAAAGAAAGAGATATTGCAAAACTTGAAGCTGATAAATCAAACAGGATAAAATCTTTTTTACTTGAAATGTTTGCTTCACCGGATCCCAATGAGGATGGAAGTGAAGTAAAGGTAATTGATGTAATTACAGATGCTTCACAAAAACTATCAAATGAATTAAAAGATTATCCTCAGATAGAAGCAGAAATAAGAACGATGCTTGCTAATACATATCAGAATCTTGGAGTATATGATTCTGCTGAAACAGAATTATTAAAATCACATTTAATTACAAAAAAAGTTTTTGGAAATACAAGCGTAGAAACAGCCTCAAGTTTAAGATCACTAGCATTAATCCGTCATTACAAAGGTGATTACGAAAAAGCTGAAAATTATTTTAAAGAAGCACTTGCAATGGTCAGGTCAATTGAATCAACTCCATCGTTTCAGACAGCTTTGTTGCTGGATGCATACGCTACTTTAGTTTCAGATAAAGGTGATTTAGAAAAATCTGAAAAACTATCCGAAGAAGCAGTAAAAATAGCGGAATCAATAAAGGGTTCTGAAGACCCTGAAGTTGCAACATTAAAGAATAATCTTGCTACAACTTATAATTATTTAAAAAAACTTGACAAAGCCGAACAACTATATAAAGAAAGTTTAAGAGTGTTCAGAAAACACTTTGGCAATAATAGTCTCCGTGTAACCCATAGTTTAAATAATCTTGCTTTTATTCATATTTATAAAAAAGATCATCACAAAGCGTTACCTCTCTTAAAAGAAGCATTGGAAATTCGAAGAAGAATACTTGGAGATAATCATCCGGATTTAATTCTATTGTATTCGAACGTTGGAAGCACTTACTTTTATTTAAATGATTTTGAAAACGCAGAAAAATATATTTTTAGCTCTCTGAATATTGGGTTAATGAATTATGATTCTGAAAATATTAGTTTAAGCAGATCCTATATGTGGTATGGGAGAGTTTTAGATGCCAAGCAAGATTACAAAAAAAGTTTAGAATACTTATTAAAAGCGTATAAAATCCGGAAGAGAGAACTTGGAGAGGATAAACAACTTACTTTAACAGTTAAATCTCTTTGTGGTCAAACATATTTTAATGCAGGCAACTACGCTGAGGCTGAAAAATATTTGTTACCAAGTTTTAACTCTCTACTTAAAGTTTCCGGGAAAGAAAGTGAAGCAACTCAAAAAACGCTAACAGCATTAATTGAATTGTATAAAAAAATTGGAAGAACAGATAAAGTTGAAAGTTATTCTAAGTTTATTGCAGTGATAAAGGATTGATTTTATCAAACAATTGTTTTGAGCTTTTTAAATTAAGATAATTATTTAGTGACTGCCTATTGACTAACCTTATCTAATCTCCTATTTTCAACCCTGAATTCATCAGGTCTTAACAAATAATCCAAATTAATTTATGCACGATCTTTCTGCGCAGCAAATAACTTTATTGTTAGAAGATTGTATCAACGGTAAAAAGGGGGCAGTTGATGAACTCCTTCCACAAGTTTACAATGAATTACGAAAAATATCATCTAAATATTTACGCGATGAATATAGAAATAACACTCTTCAAACTACTGAACTTGTACACGAAGCTTATATAAAACTAATCGGTGATCAAAATATTTCCTGGCAAAACCGTGCACACTTTTTTGGAATTGCTGCACAATCAATGCGGCAGATTCTTGTTGATCATGCAAGAAAAAGAAAATCATTAAAACGCGGGGAAGGTCAATCGAATGTTTCACTTGAAGAAGTTCTTGAAGTATCAGATAAAACCGATGATCAAATTATTGCACTTGATGAAGCACTTAAAAAACTTGAATCGATTGAAGAAAGATCAAGCAAAATTGTTGAGTTAAGATATTTTTCCGGATTAACAATTGAAGAAACCGCAGAAGTGCTAAACATCTCTCCTGCAACTGCAAAACGTGACTGGAACTTTGCAAAAGCATGGCTTTACCGTGAGATTGCCGCGAATTAAAAATTAAAACAAAAATTGAATAGAGAACGAATAAACAAAATAAAAGAACTTTTTGATAAAGTTTCTGAACTTGCTGTAAAAGAGCGCGATACATTCCTTGATTCTGTGTGCGGGAATGACGTTGAACTAAAAGGTGAAATTTTATCCCTTTTATCGTCATTGGAAAAAACAAAAGATTTTTTGGAAGAACCGCTGACAATATCTGAACAGGATAAAAATAATTTTGTAGACCCGTACATTGGAAAGCAAATTGGTAATTACATTATCGATGGTGAAGCTGGTGTAGGTGGGATGGGAATTGTTTATTCAGGTAAACGGAATGATAAAGAATTTGAACAAAAAGTTGCAATAAAAATTCTAAAGCACGGAATAACAAGTGAATATCTTTTAAAAAGATTCCAAATTGAAAGACAAACACTTGCAAATCTGCAACATCAAAACATAGCCAGACTTTTAGATGGCGGCCGAACGGTTGATGGTCTTCCCTACTTAGTTATGGAATTTATTGATGGAATTCCGATTACGGAATATTGTGATAACAATAAATTATTAATTATTTCAAGATTAAAATTGTTCCGAGAAGTTTGCAACGCAGTTCAGTATGCGCATCAAAATCTTATTGTCCATCGCGATCTTAAACCGGGAAATATTTTAGTTACTAATGATGGAATTCTAAAACTTTTAGATTTTGGTATTGCAAAACTTATTGATGAAGAATTAGTAGATAACAATGAGGGCTTAACCCGCACAGGTGTTTGGCATCTTACTCCAGAGTATGCAAGTCCTGAACAAATTAAGGGTGAAAAGATTACGACGACAAGTGATATATACTCACTTGGAGTTTTACTTTATCAGATATTAACAGGATACCAGCCATATAAAATATCAAATAGCTCCCCAGCCGCAATTAGTAAGATTATCACTGAAGAAAAAATTACTAAACCAAGTGAACGGATTATTCAATCATCTGAATTTTCTGCAAGCGATAAGATTATTAATCAAGAAAAATTATCGGCGCATTTAAAAGGCGATTTGGATAATATCATATTAAAAGCGATGCACAAAGATCCTTTAAGAAGATATGTTTCCGTTGAACAATTTTCCGAAGATATAAGAAGGTATCTGATTGGGCTTCCCGTAATAGCACAAAAGGATACTGCCGGATATAGATTGAATAAATTTATCAAAAGGCATAAGGTTGGATTCATTGCTTCTATTGGATTTGCAGTTTTTTTGATTGCAAGTTTACTTGTAATAATTTGGCAAGCAAACATTGCAGCTGTAGAACGAGATAAAGCTAAGCTTGAAGCTCAAAAAGTTGAAACTGTTAACAGCTTTTTACTTGAAATGCTTTCATCGGCTGACCCAACAGAAGTGGGCAGAGATGTTAAAGTATATGATATTCTTAAAAAAGCTTCTCAAGATGTAGGCAGAGATTTTGCCTCGCACCCGGAAATTGAAGCATCTGTTAGAAAAACAATCGGGGTAACACTTACTAATTTGGGTGAATTTGATGAAGCAAAACCTCATCTTGTAAAATCACTGGAGTTAAACAATAAAGTTTACGGCAGAGAAAGTTATCAAAGCGCTGAAAGTATGCACGAGCTGGCACTTTACTATCATTGGATTGGAGACTTAAATATTGCTGATTCTCTTTATACAAAAAGCATAAATATTTTTAGGAAAAATTCAGATTATCCACCCAGATCATTAGCGGGTGCAATAAATGACCTGGGAATTTTAAAAGAAGAACAGGCTAAGTATCAAGAATCACTTAATCTGCTTAAAGAAGCATTAAGTATTTTTCAAAAGAATTTTGGTGAAACGGATAGAGATGTGGCAAGTACTTTAAATAATTTAGCTCTTACTCTTGAATCTCTAAATGATATAGATGGAGCAGAAAAATATTATAAAAAATCGTTAGAAGTTTATTTAAAACTTTATAGCCCTGATCGTCCTGAGATTTCTACTATTTACAATAACCTTGCATATATTTATATCGATAAGGATAGCTTAAGTAAAGCTGAAGAGTATTTTAAAAAATCACTCGAGCTGAAAATAAATTCTTTTGGTAAAAATCATTCGTTAGTTGGATTGGGTTTTATGAACTTAGGCGCTCTTGAATATACGATGAATAAATTTGAGTCATCAGAATCTAATTTATTAATGGCGGCGGAAAATTTTAAAATTTCACTTAACGAAAATCACGTTTGGGTTGGATTAACGAACTTTTGGTACGGTAAAATTCTAATCGAAAAATCTAAGTTTACAGATGCAGAAAAATATATCAGAAGTGCTATTTCTATTTATAAGAAAAATTATCCTAAAGATCACCCAAATATAATTTCTGCTAATGCAGAACTTGGAATAATATTTTTTCATCAAAAAAAATATTCAGAAGCTGAAAATTTTTTAACTACTGGATATGAAAAAATAAAAAATATAAAAGGGGAAAAAGATTTTAATACCGTCCGTCTTTTAGAGTATCTTATAAAGATGTACATCAAAACAAATAATCAACAAAAACTAACTTCTTTTCAAAACCTTTTAAATCTTACAAAAAAATAATAAATATTATTGATTAGAGATAAAATCTCTTCACGTTTATTTTGAGTAAATGTAATTATTTAAAACTTCTACTGTTGTTTTGCACTGGTTAAGATCAATTTCAAGCAAATCACGAATGGAAAGCACGCCAACAAGTTTTTCGTTATCTATAATTAAAATATGTCTCGTCTTTGCCTCTTTCATTTTTGCTAAAACTGATTCGTTTGGCTCCTCAATTTTTGCAATAACAAGATTTTTACTCATAACATCATCAACTGGAGTTAAAATCATATCTTTATCTTTTGCTATAACTCGTTTCACTAAATCTCTTTCAGAAAAAACACCAATTAAATTTTCATCCTTCATTACCGGAACAAGCCCAACCCCTTTTGAAGCCATATAATTAACAACTGCCTTAACGGACAAACCGGATTGAACTGCGTATACTTCTTTTCCTGATAATAATTCTTTAACTGATTCCATTTCTGACTCCTGATTTCTTTGAAGCAATATAAACTTTTTCCTTTGAAGTGCAAATAGGCATAATCGTGCTTATTATTTAAGATTTACGATTACGAGTAGAGGTATGGTAAACTAATTTGCAGATATCTAAACTTCTGTTCTGCGAATAAAATCTTCAATCACTTTATCTGTGGAATTTATCAGTTCCTCGGGTTTACCTGTAAAGTAAATAACACCTTCATTCATCATAGCAACTTTGTTAGCAACATTTTTTACGCTGTACATATCATGCGTTACTACAACAGATGTAACATTTAATTTTTCAGATAGATCTTTTATCAACTGGTCAATCGAATCGGACATTATTGGATCAAGTCCGGTTGTCGGTTCATCGTATAAAATGTAGGATGGATTTGTAACAAGCGCGCGGGCTAGAGCAACACGTTTTTTCATTCCCCCGGAAAGTTCTGATGGTTTTAGATTTAAGATTTCATCAAGCCCGACAAGTGATAACTTTTCTTCAACAATCTTTTTAATATCACTTTTAGAATATTCTATTCTGGATTCAACTAAAGGCAAACCAACATTTTCTTCAACTGTCATTGAATCAAACAGCGCTGCGCCTTGAAATAAAAATCCAAATTTCTTTCTTAAATCGTAAAGCTCTTTTTGGTTAAGATCATTTACAATTTTGTTTTCAACTTTTACATAACCAGAATCCGGCTGAAGCAATCCAACAATGTGCTTTATTAAAACACTTTTACCACAGCCGCTTCTGCCGATTATAACAATGGTTTCTCCTTGTTCTATCGTAAGGTTAACACCCAGCAAAACTTTTTTAGTACCGAAACTTTTATAAAGATCTTTTATTTCAATCATATTAAATCAATTGTTTTATGAACAAAAATAAACAAAAAGATTTACTTATGATTGATAACCGATTAAATAAAAAAAGCCGGATATATTACAATCCGGCTTTCACCATCATCATCTAATCGCTACCTAGTCATTACTTATTCACGATTATCTGAGCACCTAAAGCCTGAGAACCTGAACCTGCAACTAGTCCTTTTGCAAATACTGTATAAATTTTACCAGCAGTTAAAGCTATTCCTGGTAAATCCAGAACAACTGTTGATGTACCAGCTAATCTAACTTGTAAATCATATGTGCCGGCATCAAGAGGAGTAAATGCAGATGCTTCTTTAAATATATAATCCCCAAAAACAACTGTGCCATCAGTTAAGGTAATATCAACAGCAGGCGCATCCGGAGATAAATGTATAAATCTAATATGTGCTTTGCCGGAAGCCGGAGAAGTTAAGTTATCTTCTAAAACTAAAGCTTCAATTGATGCTACATTATTGACTGCAAATACTGAGTAATTTTTATCCTGTGCTAAGTTTAAATTTGCTTCTAATGCAGTTGTTGATGTTCCGGTTACATTTACTTTTACATTTCTGGTTCCTGAGTTTACTTCTAAATATCCTGTACTATTCGGGAAAGTTAAATTTGTACCTGCAACAGCATTATCAACCAAAAGATCAACTCCCGGTGCATCTGGTGAAGCATGAGTTACAAGCACTTTAGATTTTGCAGCAGGCGGAGTAACTACTTCTTCGTCTTCACTGCAAGAAACAATAGTTATTGAAGAGAAGAAAATAAATACAAATAATGAGAGAACTTTTAATGATCGCATAACATTTTCCTTTTATATTTGTTGTGTTTGTGTTGTTGTAACAGGATAACAGAACAAATATATTTTCAGTTCCAGTCTTTTAGGTCAGTTATTATTACCTTAAAATGTTATTTTTATTATCATCTTTTGGGAACAAAACAAGGAAGAAAAATGTTTAGAAAAATTTTGCTAGCCGTTTTTGTTTTAACTTTTTATTATCAAGTAAATGCTCAATCAATTTTTCCATCTTATTATTTTCAAAATGATATGGAGTTTTCAACACCGGGAACTTCGTTATTTGGATTGAGTGGATTTAATAATCCCGCCGAGTTGGCTTATCAGCCCTATCCAAACTTTTATTTAACGTGGAATGATCTCAATTCAGATTTTAATGATTTTAGCAATTGGGGTTTATTCACTTCAATTCCATATTTAAGCTTTGGAATGCATAATCAAACACGAAATGATTTTTCTGTAATTGATTATAAAATTTCTACTGCTTTTGGCTCTGATGCATTTAGTGCCGGCTTTGGATATGGATGGTCATCAGGAGATGTTTCATTTTTTAACCACTCAAACCTTTTTACAATAGGCACAATTTTTCGTCCAGCCAGTTTTATATCTATCAGTTTGGTTGGAAACTTACCTTCAGAAGGTGAGAATGAAGGAATTATTGGTGCAGGTATTCGTCCGCTTTCAAATTATAATATTACGCTTTTTGGTGATTATACATTTACGGATGATAAAACCCCGGAAAAAATTAAATGGAGTGCAGGTGCAATTGTAGAGCCTTTAGATGGTTTAAAATTGATTGGAAGATATTTTGAGGGCAAAAGGTTAAACATTGGTGTGCAGCTTGGTTTTGGATCATTAGGACTTACTTCAATATCCCACTTTGATGAAGATTCAAAATACTCCTACAACACTTATGGAATTAGAATCGGCGCAAATGATCGTAACATTCTTGATTTATTTAAAGGCCGCGATAACTATGCTGAGATGAATTTGATTGGCGGATTAAAATATCAGAATTACAAATTGTTTGATAACTCAAAGACACTGCTTAACTTAATTGAACAATTAGATGCTGTAAAAAATGATAATTCAATTTCAGGTATCGCACTTAATCTTTCGGGAATGAATATCAACAAAGAAATGCTTTGGGAATTAAGAGAAAAACTTAAAGAGATAAAATCATATAATAAAAAAGTCTATATATACATTGATAGAGTTGGTATTGAAGAATATCATTTTGCTTCTGTTGCCGATAAAATTGTTCTTGATCCAATGGGGACAATTTCCTTAAATGGATATTTAATGGGAAGAACTTTTTTTAAGAACACATTAGATATGCTTGGAATTGGTTTCCGCGAGCTGCGTTACTTTAAATATAAATCTGCTGCTGAAAATTATGCCCGTGAAGATTTTAGTGAAGGTGATCGTGAACAAAGACAAAGAGTTGTTGATGAGAATTATAGTTTAGCACAAAGAGAAATTTGTGAAGGCAGAAAATTTACACCATCGTATTTTGATGAACTTGTTGATAGCGCATATCTCTTCCTTCCGGATGAATCGATAAAACTTAAACTTGCGGATACACTTGCACGATGGGATGATATCAGCAAAGTGATTGAAAAATTTGAAAAGGGAAATAAAAATCTAGTAAGTACATCTTCATTAGATAAATTTTCAGTACCTGAAGATTATTGGGGATCCAAACCAAAGATTGCTGTTATATATGCGATCGGTGGAACAAGTATGGATGATGGAATTAAAGCACGTACACTTGTAAAATATGTTGAAGCAGCTATTAACAGCAGTAATGTTAAAGCAATTGTTCTTCGTGTTGATTCTCCCGGCGGTGATGCGCTTGCATCAGATTACATTGCGGAAGTTCTGCGTAAGAATAAAGGAAAGAAACCTGTTATTGTTTCGCAAGGCTATGTTGCAGCTTCAGGCGGCTATTGGCTTTCTATGTTTGCTGATACAATTGTTGCCGCACCTAATACAATTACCGGATCAATCGGTGTTATCGGTGCTTTTGCATTTAACAAAACCTTTAAACACGATGTTGGGCTCTCAACAGATTTTGTTAAGAAAGGAAAGTTTGCTGATCTTGGTTTTGGTGCAGCAATTCCGTTTGTTGGTATTATGCTGCCGGACAGGGATTTTACTGAGAAAGAACTTAAGACATCAGAAATTGGAATTAAAACTCTGTACAAAGGTTTTGTTGATAAGGTTGCATTGGGAAGAAAAAAATCTTTTAATGAAATTGAAAAAATTGCACAGGGCAGAATTTGGGCTGGCAGTGATGGATTAAAAAATGGTTTGGTTGATGTGCTTGGCGGATTAAGCGATGCGATAAACATTGCAATACAAAAATCGGGATTAACCAATAAAGATTTTGAGATTATAGAAATGCCTGAACCCGAGTGGTTTAATTTTAATTCCTTAATGCCAAGCTTTTTTAAGATAGAAGAAAAGATAACGTCAGATCCATTTATACAGGATTTGAAATTCCGTTTACAAAACAACGGAATACCAATGCCGCTTTTGCCAATAGAATTTATTGATGAAAATATGATTTATGAAGAATAGGACTATGTGTTAATTGCGCCTTAGCGGCTTTGCGTGAAATTTTTTTCTCACGCAAAGACGCAGAGTCGCAAAGGTTATTTTAAAAGTAACATCTTCTTAGTCTCAACAAAGTCCCCAGCTTGTATTTTATAAAAGTAAATTCCACTTGCAAGGGCAGGACTGGAGTCCCGCACTAAGTTGAATTCAATCTCATAATTTCCGGCAGCTTTTTCTTCATTAACAAGAGTTGCAACTTCTCTACCGAGTAAATCATAAACCTTGAGTGTTACAAATTGCGTACTGCTTATTGCATACTGAATACTGGTGCTTGGATTAAATGGGTTTGGGTAGTTTTGCTGCAATAAAAATTCTTTTGGCTGAGTAAAATTATTTTCTTCATCTTCAATAAAAGTTACTCCACCGTTGGTTGTGTGGAGAATTGTACCACCTTGACCCACAGCCCAACCGTTATTAGAATTGGCAAATGCGATACCAGTCAAATGATTATTAGTTCCGCTTGTTTGTTTTGTCCAGGTATTACCACCATTGGTTGTTCTTAGTATTGTCCCAATATCACCAATAGCTGTCCCGTAAATTGAATCAATAAATAATACACTACTCAACCATAAAGATGTTCCACTTGATTGTGAAATCCAGATGTTACCAGCATTAGTTGTTCTTCGGATTATTCCATATTCACCAACAGCAGTTCCATAACATGAATCAGTAAATGATACACTATTCAACCATAAAGAAGTTCCGCTTTCTTGTGAAGTCCAGGTAGTTCCACCGTCTGTTGTTTTTAGAATTATACCTCCGCCACCAACAGCAATGCCGTTATTTGAATCGGTAAATGAAACAGCACTCAAGTAATAATTAAGTAAGTTGCTTGATTGTAAAGTCCAGTTATTTCCGCCATTTGTTGTTCTTAAAATTGTACCTGACCAACCAACAACAGTACCGTTATTTGAATCGGTAAATGATACGCCCCACAGACTATTTAATGTTCCGCTTGTTTGTTTTGTCCATATATTACCAGCGTTTGTTGTCTTTAGAATCGTACCAGAATCACCTACAGCAATTCCATTATTTGAGTCAGAAAATGATACACCATACAAAGAATTAGAATAACCGCTAGATTGTGAAGTCCAGGTAGTTCCACCATTTGTTGTTCTTAGAATTATACCTCTGCTACCAACAGCAATGCCGTTATTTGAATCGGTAAATGAGACACCGTCCAACCAATTTGTAGCCCCGCTTATTTGTATAGACCATGTATTACCAGAGTTTTTTGTATTAAAGATTATACCTCCGCCTCCAACTACAGTTCCGTTATTTGAATCAGTAAATGAGACAGCATACAACCAATTTGTAGTCCCACTTAATTGCGAAGTCCAGTTATGTCCACCATCTGTGGTTCTTAGGATTATACCTCCACTACCAACTGCAGTTCCGTTATTGGAATCAATAAATGAGACACCAAACAAAGAGTTAGATGTTCCACTAGATTGTGAAATCCAGGTATTACCAGCGTTTGTTGTGCTTAAGATTATACCTCCACTACCAACTGCAGTTCCGTTATCGGAATCAATAAATGAGACAGCATACAAAAAGTTAGAAGTTCCGCTTTCTTGTGAAGTCCAGGTAGTTCCACCGTCTGTTGTTTTTAGAATTATACCTCCGCCACCAACAGCAATGCCGTTATTTGAATCGGTAAATGAGACATCAAACAAAGAATATAAAATTCCGCTTGATTGTATAGTCCAGGATGTTCCGCCGTTAGTTGTTTTCAGAATGGTCCCATATACACCAACAGCCCAACCAGTATTTTCATTGATAAAACAAACAGAGTTTAGATCATGTCCTTGCGGCAATGGATTTTGCCAAAACCACTGTGCATTAACTTGAAATGTAATTGAGAAGAAAAGCACCAAACTAAAAACTAAACCGATCTTTTTCATAAAAGCCCCTTAATGAAAATGATTAAATATAACTACTTCAAAAAAGGGGAAAGTAATACGTAATGTCAAGAGTGGTAACTGAGGTTTTGGTTGGTGGACAATTATTGCTCAGAATGGGTGTGAGGTTTTTTGCTGTGCATGTAAAAACACAATTGGTGGCACAAATTCTTTTGGAAATAGAGGTATTTATGTTCAGGGTGGCATTTCCGGTTTTGGAAATAGTGCTCAAAAATGTTATTAATATATTTGATATTTTACAAATTAATATATAATTAATTATTATCTATTTTTGTATTTATCTAATATATATATAATTAGTTAGTTAATATATTACTATTGTACAAATACTATAATAATTAATTATATATTAATCTATTATTTTTGATCTATATTACTAATAAATTATTATATATCTTACTTTATTTCTTATATAGTAATAATTAATTATACTAATACCTGTAATAATTAAAACATCTAAATAATGATTTTTGGCGGCATTTTCGATTTTGGAAATGCCATTTTTTAACGAAAGGAGACTTATGATTGATTTTGATAATGTATTCGCAAACCTTTTTGCTAAATCAGCAATAAGCGATAACAACATCCGCAAGTTTGCTGAGGTACACCTGGAAAGGTTATCATCTAACAATGGAGGTGGAGAGTTTACACAGTTAATCGCTGATACACAAAATGCTTACAACGGATATTTTGGTTCTATGGTAGATGAGGATAAAAACTATGCAATACAGCAGGGTCTTACAATTTCTGTTACTAAGGTGTTAAAAGAGTTTAAGCAGTTTGTCTCCCGCAGTGAAGGTTTGATCCGCGCGCAGTTTGATAAAAAATCTGCTGAGTATCAGGAGTTTTTTCCAAACAAGATGAAGGAGTACTGGCATCTTAATCTTACAAGAGCAGAAAGTGTAATGGAGAGGTTTTATAAAGCTGCAGAAAGACATACTGCTGAATTTGGAGATAGTATTAAAAATCTTGCACAAACGCTGCTCAATGAATTCAAAGAAGCAAGATCTAACCAGCTTAAGAAAAAAGGAGAAGTTGCAAGCAGAAAAACTTCAACAAAGGAGCGAAGAATGAATCTTGAAATTCAGTTGATAAGGAATATACACTATATCGGATATTTGTATCCCGGCAATGTAGAAA
>JBATOT010000099.1:0-6819 GCA_049291095.1 Ignavibacteriaceae bacterium
TAAACTGAATTGCATTGAAAAAAATGTTCAAGAAACTGAAATTATAAATGGATATATTTATAAAGTTCAACGAACTTATAAATTATTAGAAGGTGAATTTAAGTTAGTTGAGGAAAAGAAAATTAAAGCAACTTCTGGCCAATTACTTGTTTCTGTTTCAGAAGATAATCCTGTAGATGAGTTAAATTATAATTCATATTATGTCACAATCAAGATTAAAGACTTACGTTTATTAGATCTTGAGAATAATCAAGAAATTCTTTTTGATGATATTGTCTTTTGGAATGTATTTGTTGGTTTGTTACCAGGCTAATATTAATTAAGGTTTTCATAATTAGTTAAACGCATATAACCAGCGCCTCAACCCGACCGCCGTTTTAGTTCGGCGGATTTATAATTTTTGGCGTTTGGTTTTTGTTTGGCATTTTGTTCTAAGTGTTCGTTCTAATTAATTAACTTACAAACTGCACTTGCTGATGCAAGTTAAGTGCAGTTTGTTTAATCATTGGCATTTCGTTTTAGCTCGGCTTCCTTGTTATGGGCGGCGGGTTAGGCGCAACGTCGTTAGGCGTATAAAAATGGAATTTAAATATTCATTCATCTATATGTACATTATAGGAGCTTTAACGTCTGGATTTACTTTTTCTCAAACTTACTTTGAAAAAGATAGACTTGATATATTTAAGAGATATGACTTAACTACTTACTTGGTTTGTGACGCTGAAATGAATGTTCCTGAATTAGCAAGAAAGATTGGATTAAAAAAGGTTTCTTATAAAGCTACTTTTGATGTCACTGATTATACCCCAAAGAATATAGATATAATTTGTCTCGATTCTACAGATATCTGGTTTGATGATTTCAGAAAAGCTACATTATCAAACATACAGCAATTGGAATTTATCAAAGACACTTCGGCTTATTCTTTGATTTTTAATTACAACTTTTCAAAAGCAATAAATTCAGATTACATTGATTTTAGTAATCAGAACAAACTTGAAATGTATTTTAGAACTTTTGATTGTTCAATTATTGAAAATTTGAGTAGTAAACCACCTATCTCAATAGATCAAACAAATAAAACTGTTGAAATATTTACTAGATTTAAGACAAATAAATTCCTCAAACAAAGAGCAAATATTTTAGTTGAAAAGATTTTTTCTGATGAGAATGATTCTACAATTATTATAAACAATAATTTACCATACTTTGAAATGGACATTAGGAGAATTGCTAAGACATATACTAAAGAATATATAGACAAAAAATTATCAGAAGCTAATTGTACATTTGTTCCAAAACATTATTTCATCAATTTTGATATTTATACAGTTCCAAAACAATGTGGTTGCATACAATACACGCCTAACCAGCGCCTCAACCCGACCGCCAAGTAAAGTCGGGTGATTTGAGATTTTAGTCATTAGATTTTTGTTCGGCATTTTGTTCTAAGTGTTCGTTCTAATTAATTAACTTACAAACCGCACTTATGCTGACGCAAGTTAAGTGCAGTTTGTTAAATATTTATCAGTTGTGCTTTGCTTGGCTTCCTTGTTATGGGCGGCGGGTTAGGCGCAACGTCGTTATATGGTTAAATCATTTATATGGAAAAATTCTCATATATCTTATTGCTTTTTGTTATAACACTTTATTCTTGTTCGAATCAAAAGAGTTCCGAACAAACAAAAAATATTTTTAATTCAAACACTTTAATATCTTATGTAGAAGCAAGAACTGAAAGGGGTAATTTATCAGGTGAATTTGGGGATATAGTTATTCTGGATTACGAAAGTGGTCAAAAATATAAAATTTCAGATGACGAATTTTATGATTCAAAACCATCTTTATCTCCAGAGAAAAAACAGATTATATTTTTTACTAATAGGGACAGATCATCTTTTCAATTAAAAATGAATGCTGCAGGCTTTCCTTTTCAGCTATATGTTTTTAATATTGCTTCAAATAAACTCATCGGAGTTAATAACTATTTTTCTAATTCAATTCCGATACCATTCAATGATTTAAAAAATACAGGGATTGATTGGTTTCCTGATAGTCTATCTTTTTTATTAGAATATAATAATAAATTGTATAGATTATTTTTCAATGAGCGCAAAGTAAAACAAATATATTATTCACCAAGTTCTACTGATAAAATTAGTGCATTCAATCTTTCCCCGGATGGTAAATATATAATTGTTTACCTAACTAACTATGATAATAATATTATTTCCTTCAGAAATAATCTCCAATTGTTAAGTTTAGTTGATAGTTCTATTGAAGTTATTGATAGTGAGATATTGTTTGAACAAGGGTGTTGGACAACTAACGGAAAATATGTATATGCAAAAACAAAATATGGAGAAAAAAGAGAAACAAATTTTTTAAGTTATGATCCTTTGACTCATAAGAAAGAACAACTTTCTTACCCAGACTCATTAGATATATATTTAATAGACAAAAGCTATCTGATCGTGAAAATATTAGATGGTGAATCAAAAGAACTTTATAAATATTATCCCGAAACAAATATTTATAAGGAAATAACTAATGATGGAAAATATAAGTCAGATGTTTCAAGAAATTAGGCACCATATAACCAGCGCCTCAACCCGACCGCCGTTTTAGTTCGGCGGAGTTGTGATTTTTGGCGTTTTGTTTTTGTTCAGCATTTTGTTCTAAGTGTTCGTTCTAATTAATTAACTTACAAACTGCACTTGCTGATGCAAGTTAAGTGCAGTTTGTTTAATCATTGGCATTTGTGTTTTACTCGGCTTCCCTGTTATGGGCGGCGGGTTAGGCGCAACGTCGTTAGGTAGCTCTTATGCAAAGCAAATTATTCTTAAGTAATAATTCTTTTTGGATGATACAATTGATTTTCGCACTCGCTTTTACATTTATGGGTATTTTCAATCCTCAATCAGTTAATATTTACTTTATATTACTCGGGCTTGGATTCTTGTTCCTATTTTTTATAGGAAATCCAAAATATTCTTTCATAGCAATAACAAATAATTCAGTTTCATACAAGAAATCGTTTTTTCATAAAATTATCTTAATTAAAAATATTTCTATTACAACATTTGAGTATTCGAGTAATTTATTAATTATAAATACAAATAATAATCAATATAAAATCTCTACTGCTGATATTAGAGATTATGATTATAAAAACACATTGCCAAATATTATTAATGAATTAAAAATTATTGTAGAGAACAATAAAATGCCTGTTCATTAGCTACCTAACCAGCGCCTCAACGCCGACCGCCATTTTAGTTCGGCGAATTTATAATTTTTGGCGTTTGGTTTTTGTTTGAGATTTTGTTCTAAGTGTTCGTTCTAATTAATTAACTTACAAACTGCACTTGCTGATGCAAGTTAAGTGCAGTTTGTTTAATCATTGGCATTTGTGTTTAGCTTGGCTTCCTTGTTCTTGGCGGCGGGTTAGGCGCAACGTCGTTAGGTTACAAAAAAGTTATTTATCATAACAAGTAACAAAATAAAAATAATGAACAAAAAGAAAATAATACAAGAACTTAATCGCAATTCAAGTAATCCAAGTGCTAGCTTGTTATTATCAAGAAAGCTGCTTGAATTTGATAATAACTCATCACGTGCTTTGTATGAACTTGGACGTTCATTAAATACTCTGTTTAGGTTTAAAGAAGCAAGAGTTGCATTAAATAAAGCTTTGAAGAAAGATATACCAAAAGACAGAATCTCGTGGATATATTTTGAGTTAGGAGATATGTACAAGAGAAAAGGTAATATTAAAAAGGCAATATACTGGTACAATAAAGGACTAGAGGAAAGTAAACATTCTGCAAGTGGATATATATATATCGGGGATTGTCTTTTGATCCTTGGTGAAATAGATACGTCAGTAGTTTATTTTAAGAAAGCAATCAAATGTAAAGAGGGTGCAATTGAAGAAGCGTACTACAATCTTGCTGGTTACTATCGCATTAAAGAGAATTTAAGGGAAGCTAAGAAGTGTTACTTGAAAGCGCTTCAAATTGATCCCAAGTATAAAGAAGCAAAATTGGGATTAAAGGAAGTTAGCAAAGCATTAAAATATGTAACCTAACCAGCGCCTCAACCCGACCGCCATTTTAGTTGGGCGTATTTGTGATTTTTGAAATTGTATTCTTGTTAGGCATTTTGTTCTAAGTGTTCGTTCTAATTAATTAACTTGCCTTCGGTTTGTACTGAACAAGTTACAAACCTACGGCTAAATATTTATCAGTTGTGTTTTACTCGGCTTCCTTGTTATGGGCGGCGGGTTAGGCGCAACGTCGTTATATTACAATAAATGAAAAATTATCTGCAAATATTATCATTTATTTCAATGTTGTCTTTCTTTTATGGCTGTTCTGATTCAGATAGTGATGAATACTTTGAAATATTCGAGAAAGAAATTACAAATTATAAATACACTGATGAGAATTATTATCTCGAAAAGAAAGATGAAATAATAGTTGATGATTATTTCGGCATATTTCCTAAAAATATTTTAATCTTTCGGGATTATAGTCTTTTAGACTCAAATAAAAATCCTGTACTGAATTTGAATTTATGGAGAGAAGGAGCCTTAAAAGAAAATCACGGAGATGTTATATCATTAACTAAAATGGATTATAAATTTTTCAATATGGATAGTATTACTGTTAAAGAAATTAATCATCAAAAATCTTACGCTTTGTGGGGTCCATATATAAAAACTACTGTAATCGAAACTATAAATGAAAAACATTATGTAATTAAAAGAATAGTATTTAGTGAAAGTCTAAAAGATACTATAACCTATAATTTCAATTATAACAACAACAAATTTATTAATCATATAGTTACTAATGTTTTATCCGGTGAGGTAATTAAGGTTGCGTATGATGGTAATGTTGTGGTGGAACAAATATATTATGGCAGAAAAATTCACATTTTCGACAATATTAATGCTAGTAAACTTTCAGAATTTATGAATAATTGGACGACACTTTATTACTACGATGAAAATTTTAAGTTAGTTGAGGAAAAGTATATCGAATATGGGAAAATTGGAAGTAATAACTTTTATTATTATTCAGTCGATTCTGATAATGAAATAGTAAAGGTTTATGATAAAAAAAATAATTTAATCCGAAAAACAATTAAAAATATAAAGCCATTGTAATATAACAAGCGCCTCAACGCCGACCGCCAATTTAGTGCGGCGGATTTGTGATTTTTGAAATTGTATTTTTGTTCGGCATTTTGTTCTAAGTGTTCGTTCTAATTAATTAACTTACAAACCGCACTTTTGCTGACGCAAGTTAAGTGCAGTTTGTTAAATATTTATCAGTTGTGTTTTACTTGGCTTCCTTGTTATGGGCGGCGGGTTAGGCGCAACGTCGTTAGGCTGTACATAAATAACTTAGCAAGGAATTCATAGTGAAAATAATTTTACCTCTTGTTCCAATTCACGTTTCGTTATCATTAATTATTAACTAAATATTAAGAGGTATTTATGAAAAAGATCATTGTAATTCTGTTCTTTGTATTTTTTATAACTTTTATTGCAAAGCCACAAAGTGATGATAATCCTAAATGCAAACCAGGCACAGGACTTGTCTACGATCTTATTTCTATTGCAACAAATGTTTTGCAAGACGAAGATGATTCTCTTTTTATAGAAAATATTTCGCCAGAGGCTTATCTAATCAATGATAAAAAGTCTGAAAGTATTTTTAATGTTATGGCTGATCCTTTAAGTAAAGAAAAATTCATTGAAGATGAAAAAATGAATATTGGTTCAGTACATATGTGGACACCAGATTCTGAAGATAATGCATATGTTGTTTTACAAAGAACAAATGAAGATGGCACAAAGACAAACTGGCATTCCATCTTATTCAAATTAAACTCTAATAAAAAATGGCAAATATTTAGTTGGCATAAAAGTTAAACAACAGCCTAACCAGCGCCTCAACCCGACCGCCATTTTAGTACGGCGGATTTGTAATTTTTGGCGTTTGGTTTTTGTTAAGCATTTTGTTCTAAGTGTTCGTTCTAATTAATTAACTTACAAACTGCACTTGCGAAAGCAAGTTAAGTGCAGTTTGTTTAATCATTGGCATTTGTGCTTTACTCGGCCTCCCTGTTATGGGCGGCGGGTTAGGCGCAACGTCGTTATGTGCAAATGAAATATATAATCATTATCTCTTTTATTTTATTGTCTTGTAACAATTCTAAAGAAAATAATCTTGAGCAAGAAGCTTTGAATGATGTTTTTCTTTCACTTATAGGTGAACCAAAATATTATGTTAGTTTACCACCTCCGCCATTGCCAGATGAATATTTAGAAGGAAAATATCAAGATGAATTTCATAATGAATACTTGCAACATTTAGATGATAGCTTAATCGATTATAAAGTTAAGAATTCCAAATTATTGTTTTTTATACTCGATTCTCTTTATCAATTTGAAAGTTTTGCTATTAAAGAATATGAAGAGGATTTGGAAATAAATTTTCATTATAAAAGCTTATCTACAATTCCCTTCCAAATTGAAAAACTTACAAATACGCAAAATTATGTTTTATCTGCAGAAGAATACCCAAGTGTGGAAGAAAGAAAAACAACAAGAATGGTTGAAGAACTTGGATTACTAAAATTTTCTAGGATAGCATTTAATAAAGAAAAGAACGAAGGTGCTTTTATTTTTCAATATTATAAAAATCCAGAAAATGCATTTTGTTATTTAATATTTATTGAAAAAAAAGAGAACTGGAAAATCGTCAAAAGAATTTCAATATGGGTATCATAAGGCAGCACATAACC
>JBATOT010000100.1:0-63646 GCA_049291095.1 Ignavibacteriaceae bacterium
TTAAAGTTTACTTATTATTCAATTGGAAGAACAGATATAATCAATAAATAAATTATGGGGGATAGAAATTCTAAAGGCTGGTTTGCGTTTGTTGTTAGATCGCAAAGCGAATTTAAAGCTGAGGAAGAATTAAATAATCTTGGAGTGCAAAGTTATCTTCCGATTACAATTGCCACAAGAAAATGGAGCGATAGAAAAAAAGAAATAAAAGTTCCTTTAATTAAAGGTTACATTTTTATTTACGCTACTGAAAGAGAACGATTATATTCATTGGAACAAAAATCTATTGTTAAATGTCTTTTTGATTGTGGACGACCCGCAGTAATACCTGAGTGGCAGATTGAAAACCTTAAGAAAATTTTAGAATATAAATCTAAAGTTATTGTTGAAAACTATTTAGTGGTTGGTGATTCGGTTAAAATTATTGAGGGTCCTTTTGAGGGAGTTGTTGGAATTCTTCAATCATCAGGTAAGGAAAGAACGCTTTCTGTTTCAATTGATTTAATTCATAGAAGTGTAATTGTTCATCTTCCTAATGAAAGTGTAGTGAAAGCTTTAGATTAATAATTATTTGTGTTATAAAAGAAATTAAAAGAACTATAAAATGTTAAATCAATCAGAATTATCTTCAATTAGCAAGGGCGAAGCAATCGATCATTTTCTTCTAGTAAAAAAATGTGAGATTAGACTTACAAAAAATGGAAAAGAATTTCTTTCACTTGAACTCGGAGATAAATCAATTAGTTGTGTATCAAATCTATGGGATGATGTTTCAGGATTTAAATCAATAAAAAGTTCGCTAGTTGTTGGTGATGTTGTTAAGATCACAGGCTCAATGGATGAATATCAAGGAAACCCACAAATTAAAATTGATTCTTTACGGTTAGCAAAACAAAGTGACGATGTAACTCCAAAAGATTTTCTTCCAAAATCTTTGCGCGATTTAAAGACTATGAAAAAAGAATTTACATCAAGATTAGATAAAATTTCTAATTCAGATTTGATTTCATTAATGAAAAACATATTTACGGAAGAACGATTTCAGAAATATACTTCTGTTCCAGCTGGTAAAATGTGGCATCATGGTTACATAAGCGGATTGATTGAACATACATTAGAGATTATAAGAATTTGTGATTTGATGTGTGACATTCATCCACAGATAAATCGCGATCTTTTAGTTTGTGGGGCGATGCTTCATGATTTTGGCAAGATTGAGGAATTAAGTTTTGAACCTGTATTTGAATATACGGATAAAGGTAAGTTGATTGGACATATTGTAATTGCTGCAATGATTGTTAACGATGAGATAAATAAAATATCAGACTTTCCCGAAAATTTAAAAAATAATTTATTGCATTTAATTCTTAGCCATCAAGGTAAACTTGAATATGCATCTCCTGTTGTACCTAAAACACTAGAAGCAATTACACTTTATCAGGCTGATGAATTAAGTGCAAAAGTAAACGCGTATAAAAACACTATCCAAAATGAAATTAAACACGGACAAAGCTGGACAAAGTTTATTTCAATTGCCGGTACTGATATGCATAATCATGGAATTGAAAATCCAACTACAGAAAATAAAACATTGTTCGATTAATCAAACTAAACCTAAGGAACACAAATGAAAAAAAATCTACAACTCGCATTTATTATGTTGCTTGTAATGTTTGGGGTAAATACTTCACTTTCTCAAACTGTAGATGAGTTAATTAAGCAGGGAGATCAGTTTGTTTCAGATTTTCAGAATCAGAAGGCACTTGATACCTACTTAAAAGCTGAAAAACTTGAACCAAATAATTGGGATGTTTTGTGGAGAATTAGTCGGGCATATGTTGATCTTGGTGAAAAGATGCCAGAAAAAACGGATGCACAAAAAGATGAACAGGAAAAGGTATACAATAAAGCACTTGATTATGCAAATAAATCTATAAAAAATGGATCTGATCAATCGATAACATATGTGCGTCGTGCAATTGCAAATGGAAGAATAGCATTATTTCAGGGAGTGTTTTCAGCAGTTGGAACTGTTAATGATGTTAAAGAAGATTGTGAAAAAGCAATTCAGCTTGGTAATGGCGGTAATTATGTACAGGGATTAGCACATTATGTTTTAGGTAGAACACATTTAAAAGTTTGTGAAAAATCTTATTTATTAAGATTGCCAATTGGTTTGGGTTGGGGAGATACCGAAGATGCAGTTAAGCTTTTAGAAACTGCGGTCAAATTAAAACCCAATTTTAGAATGTTTATGTTTGAACTTTCTAAAGCATATGTTGAAGAAGACGAATACGACAAAGCAAAAGAACTTTTAAAGAAAATTGAAAAAGCACCTAAAGTTGATGAAGATGATGATAAAGTTTTAGCTGAAGCAAAAAAACTTTATGAAGAGATTAAAAACGAATAAATTACTTAGTGTTTCTCAGTGAACTTAGTGTCTTAGTGGTAAAATAAGTATTCTCATCACTAAGACACCAAGAACACTTAGCTTAATTTAGATCAATATTAGGAATTCTGTTTTATGAATTTCAATCAAACATTTCTAAATAAACTTTCCGAAGCAAAAAAAATTGTTTTCTTTACAGGAGCGGGAATTTCCGCTGAATCTGGCATTCCAACTTTTCGCGGTAAAGATGGAATCTGGAATAAATTAAAACCAGAAGAGCTTGCAAATTTTAATGCCTTCATGCGCAATCCACAAATGGTTTGGGAATGGTACAACCATAGAAAAAAAATTGTCCACGAAGCCAAACCAAATCCAGGACATTTAGCAATTGCAGAAATGCAGAATTTATTTGATGAAGTTACAGTTGTAACGCAAAACATAGATAATCTCCATAGGAGAGCAGGAAGTAAAAATATTTTTGAGCTGCATGGAAACATTGAAAGAAATTTTTGTATCAACTGCCGTACTTTCTACAATGAAGAATTGGATTTTACAAACGGTGTTCCTAAATGCAATTGTGGAGGATTAATTCGTCCGGATGTTGTTTGGTTTGGCGAATATCTTCCAGAAGATCAATTTGAAGGTGGTGAACTTGCTGCGATTAATAGCGATATATTTTTTGTTGTCGGTACTTCAGCAGTTGTTTATCCCGCAGCGGGATTGGTTCACGCAGCAAAACGGGCAGGTTCTTTTATTGTTGAAGTAAATGTTGTAGAGACAGAAATATCGTCAATCTGTGACGAATCATTTTATGGTGAAGCCGGAAAAATATTGCCGGAGATTGTTAAAACATTAAAATCTCTTCCTTTAAATAAAAAGAAATGATAAGTAAACAGCATAAAAAATATATTTAATTATAAATTTCCTTATAGACTTTGGACTCTGAAAACACTTCTTCAATTTTTTTTATCATAGTAAGTTTGTCTTCCAGAATGTAATACTTATTAAAATATTGCCATCCCTCGTCCTCTTTGCCAGCATAAATATAATCTATCAAAATGCTTAATGTATATTTCAAAATGTAACTATTGTACTCGTGATTTTTAAGCTTAACACTTTCTAAATATATATTAAACTCCTTTTTATAATTTTCAATATCTTTTAATATGTAAGTAGGAAATGATTTATTAGAAATAATATACCTCCTTTCCCTTTTTGAATACTTAAAAACTACTCTCCCCGATGGAGAATCAGCATGACAAAGTCTATCAAAGTAATCAAAATTTGCTGTGCCAGTTGTTATCTCGCAAACCTTATCTCCATCTAAATCAATTGTCTGAAAACCTTCCACCTCATCCAAATAGTTTCCATCATAATAAATTAAGTGGAGTGAATCTTTCAATAAATCAAATACCATATAGGTATCACAACAGTGCGCCCCTCCTGAATAAAAGTTTAATATAAGCTGCTTATTATTTTTGTGTAATATATCCTTTAGTTCCATAGATAGGTATTTAGGATTTTCAACCCCTAATTCACTATGATAAATTTGGATTCCATTTTTTAAGATAACAAAGTAGTACATATTATAATCAGTATCGATAATGTCGAATTCTTTGAGAATTTTAAAATCCTGATAAATAATTGAGTCTATTTTTATCCCAATTTTTTCTGGATACATTTCTTCATAAAAACTGGTATCGTCTATAGAAAAATTAATTTGTTGAGTACTATGTGGACTTACATATTCTTTACCTTGAACTGAAAGAATAACAAAGGTTATTGTTGCAACTACAAAATAGATTGCTAGTGGAAGAATATTTTTCATAATTAAAATGTTTATTAAAAATTTAACTAATCCTTCTTTGGTACTATCAAACTTAAAACCGCTGTAAAAACTGCTGCTCCCACAATTGACCAAACAATTGGATAACTGATTCCGCGAATTTCAAATGACCAGAAATCAGGAAAATTAAACTCACGCGCAAGTATAGTTCCTATGTAAGCACCGATAAATCCTACAACAATTGAAATAATACAACCTCCGCGTTTAAATCCTACAATAGAACGGCCGATTCCGCCCGTTATTCCTGCAATAATGAGTAAAAGTATTATTTCAAACATGATTAGCCTCATTCTAAATTTTTGTAGTGGAAAAATAGGTTTTATTCTGATAAATTTCTTGTAATATTTATATTAGAACTATTATCAGGAATATTTGGTTATACAATTAGAAAAAGCAAAGGACTGGATTTGAATCGTAGAAAGTTTTTAAGAAATATTTCATTAGCATCTGCAGGAATTTTATTTGTAAGTGAAAAGATACACGCAAAGCAGCCGCCATCATCTCCAAATTTTAAACCTGATCCAACAACATGGAATAATGATGAAATAAACATTGCCTGGATTGGACATGCAACTGTTCTAATAAATTTTTATGGCACTGTAATTTTAACAGACCCGGTTTTATTTGAAAGAGTTGGTGTTAGCATATTTGGAATGACATTTGGTCCAAGTAGATTTACTCATCCAGCTTTAACGGTTGATGAAATTCCTAAACCAGATATTATTCTTCTCTCTCACGCACATATGGATCATATGGATTACGAAACACTTTCTACAATCGTAGAAAAGTTTCCAAAAGAAATTGATTGTATTACAGCATACAACACCGCTGATGTAATTGCTGAACTTGAATGGAAATCCTTGCAGGAAATTGATTGGAATGAGGATACAGAATTACAAGGAATAAAATTTAAAGCACTTGAAGTAAAACATTTCGGGTGGCGTTATCCATGGGAAAAAGATCGCTCCAAAGGCTATATGATTGATGGGAGAAGTTTTAATGCTGTTCTAATTGAGAAGAATGGAAAGAAAATTCTTTTTGGTGGTGATACAGCTTATCACGAATTGTTCAAACCTCTAAAAGATGAAAAAGTTGAGATTGCAATAGTTCCGATTGGTGCCTACAATCCTTGGAAGAAAAATCATTGTAATCCTGAAGAAGCTTTAATTATGGCAAACGATCACATTGGTGCAAAATATTTTATTCCAATTCATACAAAAACATTTAAGCAGGGAAGTGAACCGATTGATGAACCGTTAACATGGTTGAATAAATCAGTCGTGAATTATGATATAAAACTTGGATTAGATGATATTGGAAAAACGTTTACTCTTTCCAATCTTTGATCAACAAATAAAATATCGTAATGCAAACCATTCAACAATTAAAAGAAAAATTCATTTCTGATACAGAATTAGTGCTAAAAGACTTTAGTACATTCAAATCACTTTCTGAGGATCAGATAAATTGGAAGCCCAACGAGCAAGGGTGGAGTATTGCAGAAGGTATTGATCATCTGGCCGTTACAAACAAACTTTACATAGTTGAAGTTGAAAAACAATTTGCTGCGAAACAAATTATAACCGATTGTTCTAAAACAGAAGTTAAACACAAATGGCTTTGCAAATTCATAATTAAAGGTGTAGATCCTTCAAATATTAAGAAGTCGAAAACATTCCAGGTTTTTATGCCTTTGATGAGCAAGTACAACAAGGATGTTCTTGATAATTTTATTGAAGTGCAAAATGATTTAATAAATCTTGTGAGTTCTGCTAAAGATTTAGATATTAATAAATATGTTATGTCTTCACCAGCCGCAAAAATTATTAAAGAAAACTTTTGTGATGTTCTTGAGATCATTCGCTTGCACGACAGAAGACATTTTAATCAAGCTGAAAGAGTATTTAATCATCCCAACTTTCCGAAAAATTAAATGAACAAATTAGATAAAGGCTTTATCCAGATTTACACCGGAAACGGAAAAGGTAAGTCTACTGCCGCAATTGGACAAGCTGTGCGAGCCGCCGGTTATGGACTTAAAACATACATAGCACAGTTTATGAAAGAATATCCTTATAATGAACTAAAGAGTTTAGAACTTTTAAGCGAGTGGATTTCTATTGAGCAATTTGCTGGAGATGATTTTGTTTATCGAAAGGAAATGCCAAGTGTAGTAGAAATGGATAAAGCAAGACGAGGACTTGAAACTGCAAAAGCTAAAATGCTAAGCGGCAAGTATGATTTAATAATTCTTGATGAAATATTAGTTTCAATTCACTTCGGATTGTTTAATGATGAAGAAGTAATGACTTTTATGAAAATGAAACCAGAAAATGTTGAATTGATTTTAACAGGTAGATATTGTCCCGATAAAATTCTTGAAGCCGCGGATCTTGTAACCGAAATGAAAGTAATTAAACATTATTATCAAGAGGGAGTGTTAGCTAGAAAGGGAATTGAATCTTGAAAGGAATTCCATTTTATCTTTGTTTTAGTATTATGGAACTTTTTTATACCAAAATGAATTATTCCTTTAAGTAGTATTTTAGTATAGTTATGAAAAAAGTTAAACAAACAGATTTTCTGAATTTTTATACAGCTCTTGTTGATGGTGATAAAGACAAGTGTGCAAGTATTGTCCAATCAATTTTAGCTGATGGTGTAAATTTGAAAGATGTTTATGTAGAACTCTTCCAAAAATCTCTTTACCGAATCGGAAAGCTTTGGGATCATAATCAAATGTCAATTCCAGAAGAGCATTTGGCAACCCAGATTATTGAATCACTCATCAGCCGCTTTGCACCAGTTGGCAAATCTGAACCGGTAAAAAAAGTAGTTGTAACTTGTATCGATAAAGAGTTTCATGAAATAGGCGCAAAAATGGTTTCCAACGTTTTTGAATTTGAAGGATGGAAAACTTATTATCTTGGTGCTTCTGTTCCTACAAAAGAAATATTAAAATTTGTTAGGCAAATTGAGCCTGAAGTTATCGCTCTTTCCTGGAGTTTATACTTAAACCTTGGTAGATTTTTAGAATTAGTTGATCATCTAACAAAATTTTTTCCTACAAAAAAAGTTCTGGTTGGCGGTCAGGCTTTAGTAGAAAATTCTGATAAAATTCTTAAAAAATATAAGAATGTGGTGTATATTGATTCGCTCAATTCACTAGAATCGTATCTTCACAAATATTAGTGTGACTTAATATACAGGCAAAGATTAAACCTTTGCCTTTTGTTTTATTAATTTATAAATTTAAGTACACTTAAATATATACTTAAAATAACTTAAATGAATAACGTTTCACAAGAAGATTACTTAACAGCAATTTTTAGAAATCTGGATGATGCTGGAGAAATAAAACCTAATCTGCTAGCTTCAAAACTTGAGATTTCAAATGCAGCCGTAACTGATATGTTACGGAAACTTTCGCGAGATGGTTTTGTAGATTATAAAAAATATAAGAGTATAAAACTTACCAGTGAAGGTGAAGTCTATGCAAAAAACATGTTACGAAGACATAGAATCTGGGAAGTTTTTCTACATCAAACTTTAGGAATGCCCTGGGATAAAGTTCATGATGAAGCAGAAAAATTAGAACATTCTTCTTCTGATGAAATAATTAATCTTTTAGAAGAGTTTTTAGAATTTCCTGAAGTTGATCCGCATGGTTATCCAATTCCGGATAAAAATGGTAAAATAAAAAAGAGCAAAACAGTTGTTGCAATAACTGAATTAAATGAAAATGATTCAGCAAAAGTTATTCGTGTAAATGATGACGTAAAAAATCTTCTTTCGTATGTAACAAAAATTGGAATATCACTCGGAAAAGATATTTTGATAAAAGATAAACTTGAATATGACGGATCAGTTTTAGTAAAAATTGATAATAAAGAAATGAATATAAGTAACAAAATTGCTTCTAACATTTTTGTTGAAAAGACAAAGTAGGATTTGAAATGAATGAACCATTAATGCTTCTAATAATTGGAATTCTTGTAACACTAATTTTTGTGTTATTGTTTTATCCAAACAAAGGAATAATATCTGTTTGGAAAAAATCACGCTATGCAAACAAAAAAGTTTTGATTGAAGATGCCTTGAAATATCTATACAACTGTGAGTACAACGGAACCAATTGTTCGCTCAATGGAATTGCTGGCAATCTTTCAATTTCAGCGGATGATGCAACAGATATTATTTCAAGACTTGAATCAATGGGACTTGTCTCTGCTAAGAAAGATGAACTTGATTTAACTGCTGATGGTAGATCGTATGCTCTTCGTATTGTTCGCGTTCATCGTTTATGGGAAAAATATCTTGCTGATGAAACAAGTGTGAAAGAAGATGAGTGGCATCAGAAAGCAGAAGAATTAGAACACACACTTACTCCGGCACAGGCAGATCAACTTGCGGCACAAATTGGTAATCCAGTTTTTGATCCTCATGGTGATCCAATTCCATCGGCTTCGGGTGATATTCCTGTGAAAAAAGGAAAGCCACTAACAGAAATGAAGGATGGTGAGTTCGGAAATATTATACATATTGAAGATGAACCACACGCAATCTACAGTCAGTTACTTGCCGAAGGATTATATCCTGGAATGCAGATTAGAATGATTGAACAAACCGAGAAGCGAATTAAGTTTGTTGCAAATGGAGAAGAGTGTATTCTCTCTCCATTGATAGCTAAAAATATTACAGTAGGAGTTTTAAAGTTTGAAAAACAGATTGAAGGAAAATTTAAAGCTTTATCGTCACTTAAAGTTGGTGAACAAGGAACTATACTTGGAATAGCAAAAGCATTGCGCGGGCAGCAGAGAAGAAGATTGATGGATTTGGGAATTGTACCGGGAACAAAAATAGAAGCAGAGTTAGAAAGTTTTTCAGGTGATCCTGTGGCTTATAAAGTTCGCGGAACAACAGTTGCACTTCGTAAGCAGCAAACAGATAAAATCTATTTATTGAATGATGAGGAAAAGAATAAATGACAAGTGTTGATTTAAATAATTGTGCAAATTGTCCTGTACATAATATGGGTAATTTAAAGAAGCTTGGCATTGATATGAGCAGTTTTGATTTTGTTGTTGCTCTTGCGGGAAATCCAAATACAGGTAAAAGCACTGTGTTCAATTATCTAACAGGATTAAGACAACACACAGGCAACTGGCCAGGTAAAACGGTTACTCGTGCAGAAGGCGGATTTGAATTCAGTGAGAAAAAATTTAAGCTAGTTGATTTGCCGGGAACATATTCACTTCTTTCTACAAGTACAGATGAAGAAGTTGCACGCGATTTTATTTTATTTGGTCAGCCGGATGTAACAGTAATTGTTGTGGATGCAACACGAGTAGAGAGAAATTTAAATCTTGTTTTGCAAATTTTAGAAATTACAAATCGTGCAGTGTTGTGTTTAAATCTTATGGATGAAGCAAGGAGAAATGGAATTCAGGTTGATGATAGAACTTTAGCAAAAGAATTAGGAATTCCAGTCGTTCCTACTTCAGCAAGGCAAGGAGAGGGAATAAATGAATTGTTAAGCAAGATACATGATGTTGCAACAGGAAAATATGTTTGTAAACCCTACAGATTAAAAACGAGTTCATCAGAACTAAATTCAGCGATTGAAAAATTAAGTAATGAAATAGAATTAGAATATCCAGGATTACCAAATTTACGCTGGGTAGCATTGCGCTTGCTTGAAGGTGATCAAAGTATTATTGATGCAATTCGCAATGGCGATTTAGGAAATCTAAAAAAAGATCTTACTTTAAGTGAAATTGAAGGATGATTTAAAACTATGATTATGGACAATAATATAAAAAGAGAAGCAATTTTAGCCACTGCAAATAATTTGCGATGGGAAGTTGGAGAAAATCTTCACGACACGTTAATGGAATCCATATATGAAAATGCTACATCCATTTCTGCTAGAGTTGTAATCTATCCTGATAAAAAACCTGCGTTTAGTTTAGATAGAACTTTAGACAAAATTCTCACAAGTAAGTATCTCGGATTCCCAATAATGTTCTTAATTCTTGCGGTTGTTTTCTGGTTAACAATTGAAGGCGCAAATGTTCCATCAGGATTAATTTCAAATTTACTAGTTGATACATTACATCCATTATTAAAAAACTTTGCAAATTCATTTATGCCCTGGTGGTTAAGCGGAGTTTTGATTGATGGAGCGTATCTTGCAATGGCCTGGGTAATAAGTGTAATGCTTCCCCCAATGGCAATATTTTTTCCGGTTTATACTTTGCTGGAAGATTTTGGTTATTTGCCACGCGTAGCATTTAATATGGATCCACTTTATAAAAAAGTTGGGGCGCATGGAAAACAAGCACTAACGATGACGATGGGATTTGGATGCAATGCAGCAGGTATTGTAGCAACGAGAGTTATTGATTCCCCGCGTGAAAGATTAATTGCAATAATTACAAATAATTTTTCTTTGTGTAATGGCAGATGGCCAACACAAATTCTTATCGCTACAATTTTTATTGGCGGAGCAGCACCAGCTTATCTTGCTGGTATAGCATCCGCGGGAGCCGTTGTATTTATTGCAATTTTAGGAATTGTATTTAGTTTAGTTGTTTCGTGGGGATTATCAAAAAGTTTATTGAAGGGGGAAGCATCTGCCTTTAGCTTAGAATTACCACCTTATCGTCCACCAAGAATTTTGCAGACACTATATACTTCTTTAATTGATAGAACAATTTTTGTTTTATGGCGTGCAATTGTTTTTGCAATTCCCGCAGGAATTGTTATTTGGTTAGTTGCCAACGTTATGATTGATGGAGTTTCGTTAGCAAATCACTTTATAAACTGGTCTGGTCCGTTTGCATTTATTTTTGGATTAAATGGAGTGATTTTGCTCGCCTACATAATTGCGATTCCTGCAAATGAAATTGTAATACCAACGGTTTTAATGTTGACAGTTGCAAATCTTGCGATTTCAGGAATTGGTGGCGGTAGTGGAGTTATGTTTGAGCTTGATTCAGTAACAGATACAGCCTCAATCTTACATGCTGGCGGTTGGACTTTATTAACAGGAATTAACCTGATGATATTTAGTTTACTTCACAACCCATGCTCAACAACTATTTATACAATCTACAAGGAAACAAAAAGCATAAAGTGGACGGTTATCTCAACGCTACTTCCGATAGTAATGGGTTTTACAATTACTTTTTTTATAACTCAGATTTGGAGACTACTCTCTTAATAATTAAAAAATAATTTAAGATTTTCTTTAAATTTTACTTGATCCTTATTCTTATTTAGACTAAGTTTAAATAAGTGATTAAATTTAGTTTTAAGCTAAGTTGAAAATCTACCATTTACTTTCAATCCTTGCTTCAATTTTTTGAATTTATCACTCCTTGATCTTTCAATTTTTAATATAACACAAAAATTTTTAGGCTATAACAAACTAATCTTATTCAAAAAGGATATAATAATGAGACAATTGATATTTATTATAGGGATTATTCTATTTATAACTCAATCCTTTTTTCCGCAGCAGAAAAATAAAAAATTAACTCTTAGTGTGTATGGAAATATATTATATCAACATTTTGATTACGGACCGAATCAACGGGCAACAACAAAAGGCTCAAAAGATGATAATCGTGCAATTATAGATGTTCCAAAATTTGTACTTGCCCCGGCATTTTATTTTGACAGCACATTTTATATCGATTCCGAAATTGAATTTGAACATCTTGGGACAGGTTCATCAATGGAAATTGAATACGAAGAATTTGGTGAGTATGAATTTGAATCAGAAAAGGGCGGCGAAGTTATTCTTGAAGAAATTTATCTGAATAAATTAATTGCTAAAGAATTTAATGTTCGTATAGGAAGATTTCCACTTGCATTAACTCTTTTTAATGATCGCCATAGACCAATGGGGTATTTTACAAATGTTTACCCTGAATCAGAATCTACAATTCTTCCTACTGTTTGGGTTGAAACCGGAGTAGAAATTTTTGGCAGGATTTTTAACTTCGATTACAATTTAGCTTTAGTAAATGGACTTGATGCTGCTGGATTTTCTTCTGAGCGATGGGTTGATTCCGGATATCAAACTAAATATGAACTTATCAAAGCATCAAACCTTGCAACAGTTTTGCGATTGAATTTTGTTGGAATTGACAATACAACAATTGGCGTTGGTGGATATTTTGGAAACAGTACGGATAACAGACCAAAACCAGAAGACATGGAAGGAATCGATGCCAACGTTTCTGTTTTAAGTTTACACGGAAGATACGATGATGGCGATTTGAAAGTTAGAACTAATTTAATCTATGGAAACTTATTAAACTCAGCTTTAGTTAGTGAACGCAACGCAAGACTTTCTGTTAACTCCCAAAATCCAAGAACGCCGGTAGCTAAAAACGCATTTGGCTATTACGTTGAGTTGGGTTATAATGTTGCTTCACTCATTGGTATTCCTCAAGAAATAAAATTATTTCCATTCGGTAAATATGATTACTACAACTCAATGCATGAAGTTGAATCTGGTGTTTTTGCAAATCCAAGATTCGAAAGATCAGTTTACACTTTTGGTTTTAATGCAGTTTGGAAAAACCAGGTTGTACTAAAAGCAGATTACTCATCACGCATTGTGGGTAAAGGAAATTACAACACTGAAAATACAATCTCATTTGGCATTGGATTTATGACATCAATAATAAAATAAATATAAAAAGGAGCGCAAATGAAAAAAATAATTTTAAACCTATCGGTGTTTCTCATCTTAATATTAGGATTAGCGGCTTGCAGTGATGATAATCCTGTTGATCCCGCAGCGACTTACGATTTTTCAAGTATTATTAATAGTTATAGCGATCAAGTTATTATCGCAACTTATTCTAACCTGAATATCAATACTGCAGCATTTCAAACAGCGTGTGCAACTTTTGCAAGCAATCCAACACAGGATAATTTAAATGCAGCAGCAAACGCTTGGTATGCTGCACGAGTTCCATGGGAATTAAGTGAGGCATTCTTATTTGGACCAGTCGCTTTCCTCTCAATTGATCCCTCAATGGATTCATGGCCTGTTGATGAAACGCAGCTTGAAACAGTATTAAACTCATCATTTGAGTTAACACCAGATTTCGTGCGAAACGGGTTAGGATATTCGTTAAGAGGATTTCACACTTTAGAATATCTTCTGTTTGCAAATGGAACATTCAGAGATTTTTCAACGATTACAGATCGTGGAAGATTATATATGACTTCTGTTGCAACTGTGTTAGCTGAGGATGCAGCGAATGTTCATGATCAATGGGTAAGCAGTTATGGTGCAGAATTTAAAAGTGCAGGAAATTCCGGAAGCAGATATTCATCCGCAAATCAAGCTGTTCAGGAAATTGTTGATGGAATAATTACAATTGTAGATGAAGTTGGAAATGGAAAGATAAGCGAACCTTATGTTACAAAAGATGTAAACACAGTTGAATCGCAATATAGCTGGAACTCGATAACAGATTTTTCAAATAACATAATCGGTGTTAAAAATGCTTACTTAGGTGGAGAAGGTGCAGGAATCGATGAATATATTAAATCCAAGAATTCACAATTGAATGACCGGGTGTTATCGGAAATTGAAGATGCAATTACACAAATTAACTCTATGCCGGAACCATTTAGAAATAATCTAAACGCAAACACAGAGATTCAGGCTGCAATTGATGCTTGCAATGTATTGTTAGAAACTTTTATAAATGATGTTAAACCTTTATTAAGTGAATAGAATAAATAGATTATGAAAAAGAAGTATTTCCTAAATTTAATTTTTACATTTTTAATTTCCTTGATTCTTTTGAGTTGTGAAGAAAATACGACTCCTGTAGTTGAAGAGGAAAATGATGTTCTATCCGGAGGAGCAACGACTACCGACTTGGTTGGTAGTCTTGCATTCTCACAACCAGCACCGAACCTAAGTCAGGAAAATCTTGATAAACATATTATTGGCGATGCATTATTTGAAGCTGCATTTGTAAAAGCTCCTGCTATTATAAATCCCGGATTAGGACCTTTGTTTAATAATAGTAGTTGCGTTAATTGTCATATTGCTGATGGAAGAGGACGACCACCTTTTGGCGGAGAACAATTAGAGACAATGTTGTTCAGGATTAGTATTCCCGGTTCTGATGAACACAATGGGCCAAATCCCGTTCCTGGTTTTGGTAGACAACTTCAGACAAGATCTATTTTGGGTTATGATACTGAAGGAAGTGTTACAATATCTAATGAAATAATTAATGGAACTTATCCTGACGGAACTACATACTCTCTTTTAAAACCTAATTACAATATAACAGGAAGAATAGGAATTGGATTTCTTTACTCACCAAGAGTTGCACCATTTGTTTTTGGTGTTGGATTACTTGAAGCAATTACCGAACAAGATATTTTAGCATTAGCGGATGAAAATGATCTAAATGGAGATGGTGTTTCGGGCAAACCAAATTATGTATGGAATGTTCAAACCCAATCATTCGAATTGGGCAGATTCGGATGGAAAGCAAACACTCCAAATTTAATACAACAACTTGCAGCAGCATATGTAAATGATATGGGAGTTACATCACCCTATTTTCCAACAGAAAACTGTGCAGATGGAACGCAATGCGATACAACAAGTGATGATCCTGAAATTGATCAACATACTCTTGATATGGTTGAGGTTTATTTGCAAACATTAGCTGTTCCATCAAGAAGAAATTATAATGATGCAGATGTAAAAAGAGGAAAAGAATTATTTAAGCAAGTTGGATGTAATTCCTGCCACACAACTCAGTTTACAACCGGAACACACAAATCAATTCCAGAATTAAGTAATCAAAAAATTTATCCTTATACTGATTTACTTTTACACGATATGGGTGATGAACTTGCAGATGGCAGACCAGATTTTGATGCAAATGGAAATGAATGGCGCACTCCCCCGCTCTGGGGAATTGGTCTTGTCTCAATTGTAAATGGTCATACAAATTTTATGCACGATGGCAGAGCACGAAATCTTGAAGAAGCAATTTTGTGGCATTTTGGTGAGGGTACAAATTCAAGAGATTATTTTATGAATTTATCTAAAAATGATAGAGATGCGTTAATTAAATATTTGAATTCTTTATAAAAGTTATTTCATTTGATTGTCATCTAAAGATTTTAGAATAAATATTCTTATCTTATCGCAAAAATAATTAAGGATAAATTTTTATGAGAATTCTTTCCTGGAATGTTAACGGTATTCGTGCTATTCAGAAAAAAGGTTTTGTTGATTGGTTGTTGACCGAGGATCCTGACATACTTTGTTTGCAGGAAACTAAAGCTGCACCGGAACAATTATCCGATGAACTCTTAAATATAAATGGTTACAAATCATACTTTTCTTCTTCCATAGTTAAAAAAGGTTACAGCGGAGTTGCTATTTATACTAAGCAAGAGCCAATTAAAATTGAGCATGGTTTTGGCATCCCAAAGTTTGATGATGAAGGAAGAATTATTATTGCTGACTACAAAGATTTTGTTCTTCTTAATATTTATTATCCAAATGGAAAAAAGAATGAAGAACGTTTGAAGTATAAAATGGATTTTTATGAAGCTTTTCTGGAATACTCAAACAAGCTGGTTAAGAAAGGAAAGAAACTTGTTATCTGCGGTGATATAAATACTGCTCATAAAGAAATTGATCTTGCAAGACCAAAAGAAAATTCAAAAGTATCCGGATTTCTTCCAATCGAAAGAGAGTGGCTGGATAAGTTTTTCTCTAATGGTTATATGGATACTTTTAGAATGTTTAATGATGAACCTGAAAATTATACCTGGTGGGATCAGGTAACGCGTGCAAGAGATAGAAACGTTGGCTGGAGAATCGATTACTTTTTTGTTAGCGATAATTTTAAGAAGAATGTTAAAGATGCATTTATAATGCCTGATGTTATAGGCTCGGATCACTGTCCGGTTGGTATTGATATCGAACACAAATAATTGATTTGAGTTTTTTTATTTGGATTGTTGTTATATCTTCAAATCAAATTTTATACTAACTCTGATTTGATGAAATTAAATATTACAACAATCCAAGTTCTATTTTTTTTAGTTTTTGCAACAACGTTTTACAGTTTTGCTCAACAGAAATCTTTGGCCGAAGCAAAATTAGTTGTTGATACTTTCTTGCCACAAAAAGATTCTACAATCTCAATTGGTATTTTAATAAATTTAAAAAATGATTGGCATATTTACTGGAGAAATCCTGGTGATAGCGGCTTACCAACAGAAGTTGATTTTATTGTACCAGAAGAATTTAAAGTTTCAGAAATAAAATTTCCAACTCCAGAAATATTTTCTTCAGATGAAATTGTGAATTATGGCTATTCACATCAAGTTTTGTTAATGACGGATTTGTGCATTCCTAAAAACCATAATCAAAAAGAAATTATTATTTCAGCAAAACTTACTTCACTTATCTGTAAAGATTTATGCAAAGCGTTTGATACAACATTAACAATCAAACTGGATTTAACTAAAGATTTTTATCCAATAAAACTTGTTTCTGATGAATTTGATTTTACAAAAAGTGTTTTGCCAAAAATTAATTCTAATATAAAAATCTCTGCGACTAAGATTTCTGATTCAGTTTTATTAAATCTGAATAAGACTGTTTCTCAGAATCTAAAAGTCAATAGCTTCGTATTCTATCCTTATCAAGCAGGAGTTTTTAAGAATAAAGTAAAACAAATGATTAAGGATACTGGAAATTACTTGGAACTTGTTTTAGAACCCGATCCATTTCGTGTTGAAAATCCAATTTATATAAATGGAATAATTGTTATAAATGATGATCATAATAAATCATATGAAATAAATCTTCCAATTATAGACTAAACTTCTGATCTAAAACTATATAACAATAAAAAAGTAATTATAACAAAAAGGAGCAACTATGTACAAAACATTCGCAATCATTTTTCTTGTGTTATTTGGTGTTTCAGCTTTTGCACAAACAGCAAAGTTAAATGAGCTAGCACCAGATTTTAAGCTTGTTGATTCAAACGGTAAAGAGCATTCTTTGTCTGATTTTAAGGGAAAATTAGTTGTTCTTGAGTGGATAAATTTTGAATGTCCTTTCGTTAAAAAACATTACAACTCAAAAAATATGCAGTCACTTCAATTAAAATACACAAAGAAAGATGTTGTGTGGTTATCAGTTTGTTCATCTAATGAAGGTAAGCAAGGTAATTTTTCTAATGAAGAAATCAATGATCGGGTAAAAAATCATAATGCAAAAATGTCTGCTTACTTAATTGATACAGATGGGAAAGTTGGTAAAATGTATGGTGCTAAAACAACTCCGCATATGTATGTAATTGATAAATCTGGAAAACTTGTTTACGCTGGTGCGATTGATGACAAAGCTTCTACTGATTTAGAAGATGTAAAAGAAGCAAAGAATTATGTTTCAAATGCTTTGGATGAATTACTTGCAGGAAAGAATGTTAGTTTTCAGAGCTCAACATCTTATGGGTGCAGTGTAAAATATTAATCAGTATTTTGGTTTAGCAAAAATTATTGTGTTGTAAAATTGATTAACGATAAAAGAATTCGGTTACTGCAAAAAGGAAATGAAACTGATGGCCCAATTGTTTATTGGATGAGCCGTGATCAGCGAGTCCATGATAATTGGGCATTATTGTTTGCGCAAAAGTTAGCTTTGGAAAAGAAAAAATCGTTAGTAGTTGTTTTTAATCTTGTTCCGGATTTTTTAGAAGCGACGATTCGACAATATGATTTTATGTTAAAAGGTTTGTGCGAAGTTGAAACTGAATTATCTAAGTATAACATTTCATTACTTTTAACAACCGGAAAACCAGAAGAAGAAATACCCAAACATTTAAAAAAGTTAAAGGCGTCAATTCTTGTTTCTGATTTTGATCCATTAAGAATAAAAAGAATTTGGAAACGTGATGTTGCTAAACAAATAACAATTCCATTTTATGAAGTTGATGCTCACAATATTGTTCCTTGTCTTTATGCTTCTAATAAATTAGAATTTGCTGCTTATACAATTCGTCCTAAAATCCACAAAGCATTAATTGAATTTATGGATGAGTTTCCGTCACTAAGTAAAATGAGTAAGAGTGAAATCTCATCTGATAAAATAGATTGGATAAAAATTGAGAAATCATTAAGGATTAATTTTGATGTAAAGGAAGTTGATTGGATAAAACCGGGAGAAACGGAAGCATTTAAAACATTAAATCATTTCTTAAAAAATAAATTTGAGAATTATCACGATCTACGAAACGATCCTACAAAGGATTATCAATCAAATCTTTCTCCTTATTTACACTTTGGACAAATATCAGCACAACGAATTGCACATGATACAGAAAAGTTTAATGGAAATCCTGAATCCAAAAAAGTTTTTCTTGAAGAACTAATTGTAAGGAGAGAACTTTCAGATAACTTTTGTCACTTCACTAAAAATTATGATTCTTTTGATGGATTTCATAGTTGGGCAAAAACATCTTTAAATGAGCATCGAAAAGATGAAAGAGAATTTATTTATACTTTAAAACAATTTGAGAGTGCGAACACTCATGAAGATTTATGGAATGCTGCCCAAAAGGAATTAATTTCTACAGGAAAAATGCACGGATATATGAGAATGTATTGGGCAAAAAAAATTCTTGAATGGAGTAAATCTCCAGAAGAGGCTTTAAGGATAGCCGTTTATCTCAACGATAAATACGAACTTGATGGACGTGATCCAAATGGTTATACAGGAATTGCCTGGTCGATCGGTGGAGTTCACGATCGTGCCTGGTTTGAAAGACCAGTTTATGGAAAAATAAGGTATATGAATCGCAATGGAGCTACAAATAAGTTTGATGTAAACACTTATATAAAAAAATATTTCCTATAAGAAATTTTCCAAAAAGTCAATTTTTTTCAATATTAAAGTAAATATCTCATATAAATATGTTGCTTTTCTGTTAAAATTGATTGAAAACAAATCTCTGGCAATTGTTTTTAACGGCACTTAAATTGCAACAAAGAAACGGTTTAATTTTTACAGAATAAGAATGCTCAATTTTAATAGATTAAAAAGATCAAAATCTCAAAAACTACAACTAAAACTAACAATTCAGTTTTCTTTGTTTTTTATCCTGGTATCTGGATTTATCTACTTTTATTTTACCAATAAATTTGAAGAACAGGTAAATGAAAAATATACCTATAAAGCCAATGTATTTGTAAATTTTTTCTCACAGAATCCGCAAGTCTTTTCAGAAAAGAAATTTACTGATCCGGAAATTGTACAAAAATTATTAAGTCTAAACGATGCAGTTTACTTAGTTGTTGAAAATTCTTCAGGTGAAATGATTGATGCGTTAAATCTAGAAATAGCCGAAAAGAATTTATACATTCTTGCGAAATCAGATGGTGAAGGAATATCAAAAGATGAAAAAGTTTATCGAGTAAGGTTACCGATAAAAACTGATTTTATTTCAGGTAAGATTTATGTTGGATTTGAGTCTGGAGATGATTCTCAATTAATTTTTAAGAATAAATTGTTAACGGGGTTGTTTGCATTATCCATTCTGATGGCTGGAATTGTTTTTACATATTTTCTTAGCTCAATATCATTTCGACCTCTAGGTAAAATTATAAAAGCACTTGATTCTGCAAATGTTAATACCGATGGTAAAAATTTTAAATCTTTTAGAAAAGATGAACTGGGAATAATAGAGGATAGAGTTAAAATTGTGTTAGCTGAGTTGGATAGATCCAGTAATGAAGTTGAATCACTAAACAAAAAACTACACGATGTATTTAAGGACAAAATTTCAGAATTGAATTTTGAAATTAATCAAAGAAAAAAAGCTGAGATATCATTACAAAAAAGTGAAGAACAATTTAGGACGGTTTTTCAAAATGCACCGATTGGAATTGTAATTATATCAACCGATGGAAAAATAATAAGTGCTAATAAATCGTTTTGTGATACAATAGGGTTTTTAAAAGACGAGATAATCGGCATTCCAATTAAATATCTTTTTGAAAAAAATGACCTTGAAGGCTTTAGTGATGAAACTTTTGATCTTGACGGAAACCCGGTTGCTGATATCAACACAGAAAAAATGCTTCTTAAGAAAGAAGGAAAAGAAATTCATGTAATAGTAAAATCGGTTTCTGTTTTAGATGAAAAAGGAAAAGTAAAACACTATGTTATGCAGATGCTCGATATTACTGAAATTAAACGTGTTCAAAGAGAACTTGTTGAAGCATTAAATAAAGCTGAAGAATCTGATAGATTAAAATCAGCTTTTCTTGCTCAGATGTCTCATGAAATAAGAACACCTCTAAATGTTATTCTTACGTCTATTCCTTTGTTGGCAGATGAGATATCAAGCGGGGATGAAGAATTAAAAATAATTCTTGATTCCGTAAAAAGTGCAGGTAGAAGATTGCAGCGTACTATTGATATGATTTTAAGTATGTCCTCAGTTCAAAGTGGAAACTATAAAGCTACATTTGAAAAATTTGATCTTGTTGCAGATCTTAAAAAAATGGTTAATGAATTTAAATCTTTAAGTGATGATAAAGGTTTAAATTTAAAATTTACATACCCAAAACAAGAATTATTCATAACGGCAGATAGATATACAGTTAACCAGATATTTCAGAATTTAATAAATAATGCAATTAAGTATACACTTAAAGGATATGTAGAAGTCTATTTGAAAAATATTGGTGATGATAAAATAAAAGTTGAGATAAGAGATAGCGGTATTGGAATGAGTCAGGAGTATCTGCAAAAAATGTTTATGCCTTTTTCACAAGAAGATGTTGGATATAAAAGAGAGTTTGAAGGAAATGGATTAGGACTAGCGTTAGTAAAAAAATACATCGAACTAAATCTTGCGAAAATAAGTGTTGAAAGTGAAAAAAACATTGGCTCTGTGTTTTCAGTAATATTTGATTGCAATGCTAATTTTGTTGAGATTCAGTCAAAAGAGAATCACTCAAATAGATATCATTAGGCTTCTGTTAATATTCCATTTACTTAACATCCCTTTTAAGTTTAATTATTCTTAATGCAGCAATAATTGAAGTTATGGATGATTTATGCAAACTTTGGAAAAAACATAAGAATTTATGAGGGTTATATAGAAGTAAGAATTACAAAATATTATGGTTAGAAAAACATATTTTAATATTTAAAATTAAATAGAAAACAATTTAATAGTTATGAGTAAGTACAAAGTAATATCATTTTATAAATATGTAGATATTGAGAATCCGGAATCTATTTCAAAAGAACATCTAAACTGGTGTTTAGAAAATGGGATTAAAGGAAAAGTATATCTTGCAAAAGAGGGTATAAATGGATCTGCTTTTGGTGATGATGAATCGACAGACAAATTTAAAACATATTTAAAAAGTTATAAAATGTTTGAAGACATTTGGTTTAAAGAAACTCCAACTGATGAAATAGCATTTAATAAAATGTTTGTTAGAGTTAAATCAGAAATAGTAAACTCGGGTTTAACTACGACCAAATTAGAAAACACAGCCCCTAAACTAACTCCTGAACAGTTGCTAAAATTTTATGAAGAAAAAAAAGATTTTTTAATAATTGATACAAGAAACTGGTACGAAAGTAAAATTGGAAGATTTAAAAATGCACTAACACCGCAAATAACACACTTTAGAGAATGGCCCAAAGTTGTAGAAACTTTAAGTGAGTACAAAGATAAAACAATTGTAACATACTGTACTGGTGGAATTCGATGTGAAAAAGCTTCAGCATATTTGCGAGAACAAGGATTTAAAGATGTTTATCAAATTAATGGCGGGATATTAAATTACATTCAACAATTTCCTGATACTTATTGGGAAGGCGGAATGTTTGTTTTTGATGATCGTAAAGTTTATGAAACTAATACAAATGAAGAATTAAAGTACACAGCCGAGTGTCATTTTTGTGGTAAACCAACAGCGTATCACATCAACTGTCATAATCAAAATTGTGATAAAATTATTGTTTGTTGCCATAATTGTAAAGTTGAAAATGATTATTGCTGTAGTGATGAATGTCGTGCAAGTGAAAACAAAAGAAAAGAATTTAATGGTTAGATTTTATGGATGATGAATTAAAAAAGGAAATAGAACAAAATCTAAAAAAATCTAAACCTCAAACAGGTATAGATGAGTTTAAAAAATGGATTCCTTCAATCATCATTTTACCAATTGCACTTTATTGGGTTTTAAATCGTGGAGAATATGGTTTGATTGATAACGCCGACTTAGTAATTCATGAAGCTGGACATTTTTTCTTTAAGTTTTTCGGAAAATATATTTACACTCTTGGTGGAACATTAATGCAGATAATTCTTCCATCAATAATATTTTTTTACTTTTTTAGAAATGAATATCGAACAGGAATGCAATTTTCTTTATTGTGGTTAGGACAAAACTTTATAAATATTTCTGTTTATGCGGCAGATGCTCAGGCGCGTAGATTACCTTTGCTTGGTGGTAATAAAGTTTATCACGATTGGCATTATTTACTTGGAGAAATAGGGCTGCTGCAATATGATGCTGAAGTTGGATATTTATTTTTTGGAATCGCAATTATCATTTTTGTTATTACTTTAATTTTACCTCTAATTACTCAGAATTAAATATTATCTTTTTCCTCAAAAAATTTGGTTATGATTCGATGAAATTTTCAACCCTTGTAATTGTTGCTTTGTTTACGTTCAAAGTTTCTGCACAGATAGATACAGTTAAAACTTTTTACTCAAATGGAACCTCAGAAACTGTAGTTTTGTATGAAAATAACATTAGGCAAGGGGAAGCATTGTTTTATTGGGATAACGGGAATTTAAAAGAGAAGCGAAATTATGTAAACGATAAAGTTTTTGGAACAGTTACATCTTATTACCAAAATGGAAAAATAAAAGAGCTTTATACTATTGAAGATGGAAGGCGAGATGGACCTGCAACTTTTTATGATTCTCTGGGCAATGTTACTGAGGATGTTATGTTTGAAAATGGTTTAAGAAAAGGACAGGAGTTTTTATTAGTTGGAGAATACCGTGAAGAAGATTATCAGAAACTTTTAGCACAATGGAAAGAAAGACAGGATCAAAAAGAAAAACAAAATAGCACCAACGATTTAAACCTTCCGCCTGTTGAAGAAGATAAAATTGAAATAGAAGATGATCCCGCATATTATTCTGATGTAGAAGTTATGCCTGAACCAATTGGCGGGTGGAATTCAATCTATAAAAAACTTATTTATCCTCTTGAAGCAAAAGAAAAAGAAATTGAAGGCACTGTAAAAATAATAGCATTTATAGAAAAAAATGGTGAAGTATCATCTGCACAAGTCGTTGAAGGCATTGGCTTTGGATGTGATGAAAATGCCAGACTTTCGGTTTATTATACCCGTTTTAAACCCGGACTGCAAAAAGGCAGAAGAATGAAAGTTCAAATGACAATTCCAATTGAGTTTAAACTGGATGAAGTAATTAAATAGAAATATTAAATCGTAAATTATTCAAAATAATTTTTGTTTCTTCAGATAAATTATTTGATTTAATTGTATAGTTATTAAACTCTCGGCGTATTGGATATTCTTTTCTTTGAAAATCAAAATATTCAGTTCTTTCAGTTTTATTCATTATAAAACTTTTTTTCATTTTCTCATTATCATTTTGAATTGAATATATTTTTGAAATTAGATTGTTTAAAGAAAATTCAAATTTATTCTCATCATCAAGATTTAATAGCACATTTATTGGTGGTTGCAAATTAAATTCAAATTTAGCTTCTACATTCAAATATTTACACAAAGATTCGTATATCATCTTTGTGCCGTTTACTTTGCCTTCATAGGAATATCCTGCAATATGAGGAGTTGCTATAGAAACCTTCTCAATTAAATCTTCATTAATACTTGGTTCATTTTCCCAAACATCTAATACTACTTTAAGATTTTTATTATTAATAACATTTAATAAATCCAGATTATTTATAACTGCACCACGGGAAGAATTTATAAGTATGGTTCCATTTTCTAGCTTATCAAGATTTTTCTGGTTAAGCAAGTAAAGAGTTTTATCTATTCCTGATAGGTTTAATGGAGTGTGAAGTGTAATAACATCACATTTTAATATTTCATCAAATTCTACAAACTCCCTGGTGTCTTTATTTCTTTTTAATGGAGGATCATTAAATAAAACTTGCATTCCAATCGATTTGGCAAAAGATGCAACTTTACTCCCAACATTACCGACTCCAACAATTCCAATTGATTTGTTTTGAAGTTTGAAATCAAATCTTACAGCAAGATTTAATAATGCAGCGATAATATATTCTGCAACAGAATAAGCGTTACAACCTTTTGCATCAGCAAAATATATATTGTTTGCCTTTAGGTATTCTAAATCGATATGATCCGTTCCAATTGTTGCGGTTCCAACAAATTTTACACTAGTATTTTTAAGCAACTCCTCATCAACTTTTGTTACTGATCTGACAATTAAAATATCAATATTTTTTAATGAAGAATTAGTAATATTACGTCCCGGTAACAACTTAACTTCGCCAATTTCATTAAATGCGGATTCGGCAAATACAATATTTTCATCAACTAAAATCTTTAACATAATTTTTATTCTTAGAAGTAATTCCTAACTTTCCGATTGAGATTTGAACATATTAAAATTATTTTGCAAGCCAATAAAACTATACAAATCTATAAAATGTAAAAACAAATTGTTTTCGCTAAAATAAGGATTTTCCGATGCTAAGCCGACTTTTACAACCCGAAATCCAGTCTCTTATTGAGGAGAGACAACTCGGCATCTTAAAGGAAATTCTTGTCGAATGGACCCCTGCTGACATCGCAGAACTTCTAATTGACCTTCCTGAAAAAGACAGAGTGATAATATTTCGGTTGCTTTCTAAGGAGCTTGCCGCTGATACGTTTGAGTACATGGATTTTGATACTCAAATGGAATTATTAAAGCTTATGGGCAAAGAAGAAAGCGCTGTAATTCTTAATGAAATGGATCCTGACGATAGAACGTGGCTATTTGAGGAACTTCCTTCGTCTGCGGCAAAACAATTAATTCAACTTCTTTCTCCTGATGAAAGAAAAATTGCAGTAACCCTGCTTGGATATCCGGAAAACTCTGTTGGAAGATTGATGACTCCGGATTATATAGCAATTAAACCTTCTTACACTATCCAGCAAACGCTTGATTATATAAGAGAACATGGTAAAAATAAGGAAACACTAAATATAGTTTATGTTGTGGATGAAAAGGGGAAATTAATCGACGATGTTAGAATAAAAGAATTTTTGCTTGCTCCGTTAAATCAAACGGTATCAGAGCTGATGGATGAAAATTTTGTTGCCTTGCATGTGTTTGATGATCAGGAAACCGCAGTTGAAGCCTTTAAAAAATATGATAGAGTTGCTTTACCCGTTGTAGATAGGGCAGGAATGCTGATAGGAATCGTAACGGTTGATGACGTTTTTGATGTTGCAGAAGAAGAAACTACAGAAGATATCCACAAACAAGCTGCAATTGAAGTATTAGAAGAACCTTATGCTGAAATTTCAATTCCGCTTATGGTAAAAAAGAGAGCTCCCTGGCTTACCCTTTTATTACTTGGTGAATTTCTAACAGCACTGGCGATGGGCTTTTTTGAAGATGAGATTGCTAAGGTTGCAGCCCTTGCTATTTTTATTCCTCTCATAATTTCAAGTGGTGGTAATTCAGGTTCACAAGCCGCAACACTTGTTGTGCGTGCAATGGCACTTGGAGAAATAACTTTAGTTGATTGGTGGCATATTATGAAGAGAGAAATATTTTCAGGACTGATGTTAGGAGTTATCCTGGGGGCTATTGGATTTACTCAAGTTGCAGTACTTTCAAATTTCACTCCTGCAATACAACCGCATTGGTTTTTAATAGGATTAACTGTGGGAGTTACCCTTGTTGGAATTGTACTTTGGGGGACGCTTACAGGTTCAATGCTTCCATTTATATTAAAAAAATTAGGCGCAGATCCAGCAACCTCCTCGGCTCCTTTGGTAGCAACAATGGTGGATGTTACAGGATTAATAATTTATTTTACTGTTGCCATCGTAATATTAGGTGGTACGCTCCTATAATTAACTTTTCTTATAAAAATCCAACTTTTTAACCCCTTTAAATCAAGATTGATAAAGGTATTATTTTTATATTTACATCATTAATAATAATTATAAAGTTAGTACGTGAATAATCAAAAGAAAACCAAAGGAATAATTTTAGCTGGCGGTTCTGGTTCAAGACTTTATCCAATAACAAAAGTTTATAGCAAACAATTAGCTTTAATTTATGATAAACCGTTAATCTATTATCCTCTCTCAATTTTAATGTTAGGCGGAATAAAAGATGTTTTAATCATATCTAATGAAGAAACTATTCCGCTTTATAAGCAATTATTCAATAGCGGCAGTACAATCGGGATGAACATAGATTATGCGGTGCAACCTTCACCAAACGGAATTGCGGAAGCATTTATAATTGGTGAAAAATTTATTGGCAATGATAATGTTTGTTTAGTTCTTGGTGATAATATTTTTTATGGTGATCTAACATTTTTTTATGATGGACTTCAAAAAAACATTGGAGCGACAATTTTTGGATACCAGGTTAATGATCCTGAGCGATATGGAATTGTTGAATTTGATAAAAATGGAAAAGCAATTTCTATTGAAGAAAAACCTGAAAATCCTAAATCCACTTACGCTATTCCTGGCCTGTATATATTTAATAATGAAGTGATAAATATTTCTAAAAATCTAAAACCATCTGCACGTGGGGAACTTGAAATAACAGATGTTAATAAAGTATACTTAGAAAAAAGTGAACTTAGTGTTGAAAAAATCGGACGTGGAATTGCCTGGCTTGATACCGGCACACCGGAAGCTTTATTGCAGGCATCAAATTTTTTTGGTGTAATTGAAGATAGGCAAGGGTTAAAAGTAGCCTGTATCGAAGAGATTGCTTACCATAAAGGATTTATAAACAAAGAACAATTTGCAGAAGTTGTAAATTCTATTCCTAAATCATTGTATCGAACTTATCTTGAAAAAATCTTAAAGGAAGGATAATTCTATTGGAGGTTATTAAAACTGAAATTGAAGGATTACTAATTTTGAAGCCAAAAGTTTTTGGCGATGAACGAGGTTATTTTTTTGAAAGTTATAACGAAGTCACTTATCAGAATGCTGGAATAGATTTCTACTTTTTGCAGGATAATATTTCCAAATCAAAAAAAAATACTGTTAGAGGATTACATTATCAGGTAGGTGATATGGCACAGGGTAAACTTTGTAAAGTAATCTTTGGAAAAGTACTAGATGTTGCTGTGGATATTAGATTTGGTTCACCCACTTTTGGAAAGTATTTTTCTTCTGAATTATCTGAGGGAAATCATACTCAACTTTGGATTCCACCAGGATTTGCACACGGTTTTTCAGTACTTTCCGATGAAGCAATTTTCTCATACAAATGCACTTCACTTTATAGTAAAGAACACGAAAGAGCGATACTTTTTAATGACACAGATTTGAATATTGATTGGAAAGTTAGTAACCCAATTGTTTCCGAAAAAGATTTGCAAGCAATAAAGTTAAAAGACATTCAAAAAGATTTTATTTATTAATTTTTTTATTTAAGGAAAATTTATGCGTGTACCATTATTAGATCTTAAACCTCAATATTTAGCTTTAAAAAAAGAACTTGATGAAGCTGTAATTAAAGTAGCTGAATCACAACACTTTATTCTTGGTCCAGAAGTAACTGAAATGGAGAAAGAATTTTGCAATTATCTTGGTTGTAAACATGCGTTAGGTGTTTCTTCAGGTACAGATGCACTTTTATTAGCTTTAATGGCAATTGATATAAAACCAGGTGATGAAGTAATCGTTCCAACTTATTCCTTCTTTGCAACTGCTGGAGTTGTTTCGAGACTTTTTGCAACACCAGTATTGGTTGAAAATGATCCAGTTACTTTTAATATGGATCCAAAAGATTTTGAGAAAAAAATAACTGCAAAAACAAAAGCAGTTATTCCTGTTCATCTTTATGGCCAAAGTGCGGACTTAGATGAAATCGTTAAAATTGCAAAAGATCATAACATAATTGTAATTGAAGATGCTGCGCAAGCAATCGGAACACAATATAAAGATGGAAGATTTGTTGGAACAGTGGGAGACATAGGCTGCTTTTCATTTTTTCCAAGTAAAAATCTTGGTTGTTACGGTGATGGCGGATTAGTAACTACAAACAATGAAGATCTTGCTAAAGTTTTAAATATAAAAAGGGTTCACGGCGGCGAGCCAAAATATTATCATAAAGTAATTGGCGGAAATTTTAGAATAGATGCTTTACAAGCTGCTGTTTTAAGAGTCAAACTTCCGCATCTTGATAAATGGTCTGAAAAGAGAAGACAAAATGCAAATCGTTACACTCAACTTTTTGTTGAAGCAGGATTAGCAGAAGAAACAGGCAAGACAAGTTTTGATGCAAAAAATAAAGTGCTGTTACCAAAAGCTGCATTTGAAAGATTTAGAGTAAGAAATTTTCATATATATAATCAATATATAGTTCGTGTTGATAAGCGTGATCAGTTGAGAGAATTTTTATCCAAGAATGAAATTGGAACAGAAATTTATTATCCTGTTCCATTCCATTTGCAAGAATGTTTTAAAGAACTTGGACATAAAAAAGGTGATTTCCCATTATCAGAATTTTCAGCAGATACATCAATTGCATTGCCAATTTTTCCCGAATTGAGTGATGATCAATTAGTTTTTGTGGTTGAAACAATTAAAAAGTTCTTTAATCAATAAGATTAATAATGTTTAAAAAGATATTTCTGTTTTTGGCTCTAAGTTTTGTTGCAACTGCTCAGATAGTTTTTGAGCCATTAAACAGAGATGTTTATTCATTTCTTTCCAGACTTAGTCAAAAATCAATTATCGTTTTTGATGACCAGATTAGACCTGTTAGTAGAAAATATATAGCTGAAAAATTAATTGAAGTTTCTGAAAAATTTAACCTGTTAACTTCTTTAGAAAGAGAAGAGTTGGATTTTTACAGAAAAGATTTTAAACGTGAATTTGATTTTATTAAAAATGTTAATGTTGATTCTTCCGAAGTTAATATACTTGGATATGATGAGGGAAATAGATTAAGATTATTCAGCTATCGCGATAGTTTTTTTACTTTGAATTTAAGTCCTATTCTTGGACTAAAAATCGGATCTCGAGATAGTGAAAAGTTAACTCACATATGGAATGGAATATTTACTTACGGTTACATTGATGATTATTTGGGTTTCAGTTTTGATTTTAGAGATAATTCGGAATCCGGTAAAACAATCGATAAAAGAAAAGATTTTACGCCAACTACAGGTGTAGAAGCCAAATCAAGTATAACAGCAGCAAATTATTCACTTAATAAAATGGAATACAGTGAAGTTAAAACTGTAATTGCAACTGATTGGAGTTGGGGTTCTTTTGCTGTTGGTAAAGATTTTATGGAATGGGGTTATGGAGAAAGTGGATTACTAGTTTTGTCACAAAAAGCACCTTCATTTGGGTTTATTAGATTAGATATCAAACCAGTTGATTGGTTAAAGTTTAATTATATTCATGGTTGGTTATCTTCTGGTGTAATCGATTCAAATACTATATTTTATAATACTGCAGGCGGAATAACTTTTTCTTTTATTGATAAATTTATTGCAACTCACTCTTTAACAGTTACCCCGATTACCGGATTAGATCTTGCGATCGGTGAGTCGATAATTTATGATGATGAGATTGAGTTTTTATATTTAATGCCAGTTATGTTTTTCAGATTAGCTGATCATCAATTAAGCAGACAACTAAATACTGCTGGCGGAAATGCACAATTATTTTTTTCTGCAAGCTCAAAAGGACAAATAAAAAACACTCATCTATACGGGACATTATTTATTGATGAGATTACAATTAGCGGATTATTTGATTCTTACAAACAAAGAAATCAGCTTGGCTTTACTCTTGGCGGATCTATTACAGATTTACCAATTGAAAATCTAACAGCAAAAGTTGAGTTTACTAAAATTTATCCTTTTGTTTATCGACATTATATTCAAACCACGGATTATCAAAGTGCAGGTTATTCGCTTGGTCATTGGATGGGGCATAATGCCGATTTAGTTTATGGTGCACTTAATTATAGATTCTTAAGAGGATTGCAAGCAACAGTTTTTGGTCAATATGTCCGAAAAGGTGGAGATGGAAATGTGCAGCAACAATATAATATTCAACCTCAGCCGCCATTTTTATTTGGAATGAGAAAAAACTACTCATACTTTGGAGCAGAAATTAAGTATGAATATACTCACGAACTTTTTGCTAAATTGAATTTTCAAACTACAAATTCATCGATACAACAAGAAGATTTAAGTTTTATTGATACAAGATTAAACGAATTTTATTTTTCAGTTTATTATGGATTATAATTTTTAATGAAAGACTATATAAATAAAAAAATATATCTCGCCGGCCATACAGGAATGGTTGGCTCGGCAATATTGAGAGAGTTGCAATCTCGTGGTTATAAAAATATTATAACAAAAGATTTATCTGACCTTGATTTACGTAACCAATCAGCAGTGCAAAATTTATTTGAAGAAACTAAACCTGAACTTGTAATTATTGCAGCCGCAAAAGTCGGCGGAATACTTGCAAACAATACTTACCGCGCAGAATTTCTGTATGACAATTTGATGATTGAAGCAAATCTAATTCATGCTTCATATCTAAATAAAGTTGAAAAGGTTGTATTTCTTGGAAGCTCTTGCATTTATCCAAAACTCGCGTCGCAACCTTTAAAAGAAGAATATCTTTTAACTGATACACTTGAGTTTACAAATGAGCCTTATGCGATTGCAAAGATTGCAGGGATAAAGCTTTGTGAGAATTATTATCGCCAATATCAATGTAACTACATCTCTGCTATGCCAACAAACCTTTATGGTCCAAATGATAATTTTAATTTAGAAACATCACACGTACTACCTGCATTGATTAGAAAATTCCACGAAGCTAAAATTAATGGGAAAGATTCTGTTTCAATTTGGGGAACAGGAAAACCTTTACGTGAATTTATGTACGTTGAAGATCTTGCAAACGCAATTGTTTTTATGATGGAAAGTATTGATGCAAAAGATTTATATGAAAATGGGATAACGCATTTAAATGTTGGATCAGGAAAAGATATTACAATTGCAGATTTAGCAAAATTGATTTCTGAAATCGTTGGATTTAATGGTAAGATTGAATACGATTTATCTAAACCTGATGGCACACCAAGAAAACTTATGGATGTTACAAGATTAAATAATCTTGGTTGGAAATATAAAACTGAACTTAAAGAAGGAATTATAAAAGCTTATAATTCCTTTAAAGAAAAATATTTATAGGAATATTATGAAAGCATTAATAACCGGCATAACCGGACAGGACGGTAGTTACTTAACTGAAATACTTCTTGAAAAAGGATATGAAGTACACGGAATAATCAGAAGAAGCAGTTCTTTTAACACAGGAAGAATCGATCATCTTTACGGCAATAAAGAAATACTTGATAAAAAATTATTTCTTCATTATGGCGATCTTGTTGATACAAGCAACTTAAATCGTTTGCTGGAAAAAATTCAACCGGATGAAATATATAATCTTGCGGCACAAAGCCACGTAAAAGTTTCATTTGAAGTCCCGGATTATACAGCGCAAGTAGACGCACTTGGAACATTAAGATTTTTGGATGCAATTCGAGAAGTTGGATTGAGAAAAGTAAAATTCTATCAGGCTTCAACATCAGAACTATTTGGTAAAGTACAGGAAGTACCACAGAGTGAAAGAACTCCGTTCTATCCACGCTCGCCTTATGGTGTGGCAAAACTTTATGGATACTGGATAATAGTAAACTACCGCGAAGCTTATGATCTTTTTGCTTGCAATGGAATTCTGTTTAATCACGAATCACCAAGAAGAGGTGAAACTTTTGTAACGAGAAAAATTACAAGAGCTGCAAGCAGAATAGCAGCGGGATTGCAGTCCAATCTATCTCTGGGAAATCTTGATGCAAAAAGAGATTGGGGATTTGCTCCAGAATACTGCGAAGGAATGTGGAGAATACTTCAGCATAAAAAGGCAGAAGATTTTGTTCTTGCAACAGGACAGACAAACACAGTTAAAGAGTTTGTTGAATTATCTTTCAAACATCTTGGTGTTGAGCTAGACTGGAAAGGCAAAGGAGTAAATGAAAAAGGTGTTATAAGTAAGATTGATTTTGAGAAAGCAAAATCGTTAATCGGTTACAACAAAAACTCTAAACTTTACAAATTTGATTTCACATCAAATCTTAAGAAGGGAACCACAGTAGTAAATGTAAATCCAAATTACTACCGCCCAACAGAAGTTGAGTTATTGATAGGTGATCCAACTAAGGCAAAAAAACTATTAGGCTGGAAAGCAAAAACAAAGTTTGCAGATCTTGTTCAGATAATGATAAAATCTGATATGGATAAAGTTTTAAGAAGAGGTTATTAAAAGTTTTTTAATTTATTAATCATTGAGGTTTATATGTTTGATGCAAATTATAAATTTATCTGCGTAGACAGATTTTTAAAGTATGTTAAATACGATACGCAATCTGATGAAGAATCAACTTCATTCCCAAGTTCTGAAAAACAAAAAATTCTTTCTAAAGTTCTTGCCGAAGAATTAAAAGCTTTAGGATTAAAAGATGCACATATGGATGAGTGGGGTTATGTTATGGCAACGTTACCATCCAACACAACAAAAAAGGTTGATCCAATTGCTTTTATCGCTCACGTTGATACTTCTCCTGCCGTTACAGGATTAAATGTAAATCCTGTAGTAAGAAAAAATTATCAGGGTGGCGATATTAAATTAGAAAATGGCGGTTGGGTAATTTCTGTTAATGATAATCCTGATTTAAAGAATATGGTTGGATTTGATATCATTACAACTGATGGTTCAACATTACTTGGTGCTGATAATAAAGCCGGTGTTGCAGAAATTGTAGACGCCGTTAATTATTTTTTATCTCATCCTGAAGTTAAACATGGAGACATAAAAATTTGTTTTACTCCTGATGAAGAGGTTGGAAGAGGAACTGAAAAAATCGATTTAAAAAAACTTGGCGCTAAATATGCTTACACTATAGATGGTTCAAGCAGGGGCGAACTTGAAACAGAAACATTTTCTGCGGATGCTGTCGTGATAAAATTCTATGGAAAAAATATTCATCCTGGCTATGCAAAAAACATTATGATTAACTCCATAAAAATCGCATCATTATTTATTGATAGTTTGCCTAAAGATGGCTTATCACCGGAGACAACAGATGCCCGCGAAGGATATGTTCATTGCGGATCTTTTAATGGCAATGAAGAACTAACGACATTAAAATTTATCATTAGAGATTTTATTACAAACAAGCTTAAAGATTATGAAGAGTTCCTAAAAAAACTTGCTGAAGAAACTGTTGCAAAATTTCCTGGTGCAAGAATGGAGTTCCAGGTTATTGAGCAATACAGGAATATGAAAGAAATATTGGATAAACATCCACACGTAAATGATTATGCGATTGAAGCAATGGAACGATTAGGAATCAAACCAATTATGCATCCAATACGTGGTGGTACAGATGGTTCTCGTTTATCTTTTATGGGATTGCCAACTCCAAATATTTTTGCTGGCGAGCATAGTTTCCACTCACAACTTGAGTGGGTTGCGATACAGGATATGGAAATGGCAGTAAAGACAATTATTGAGGTTGCAAAAGTTTGGGAAGAAAAGGCTTAGCACAATAGCACACAAATGACGCGGATTTTGCAGATCTGCGTTGATCAGTTTAATCGGTGTCATCTGTGTGCCATTTCTTTATTATGATAATGAAAAAGAACAAACCAGAATTAATGGCCCCTGCGGGCGATTGGACAATGCTCCGTGCTGCTATTAGCAATGGTGCAGATGCCGTGTATTTCGGTATGGATAAACTTAATATGCGGGCAAAAGCCTCAAACTTTTCCGTTGAACAACTTCCTGAAATGATTTCATTTTGTAAAGAGCATGGGGTTTTAACTTACCTTACACTAAACACAATTGTTTTTGAAGAAGAACTTGCAGAGCTTGAAGAAATAATTATTGCGGCAAAACAAAATACTGTTGATAGAATTATTTGTTCTGATCTTGCGGTTGCAGATTTATGTTTTAAACACCAAATGCCATTTTGCATATCTACACAAAGTTCAATTTCAAACTCTCTTGCTGCAGATGTTTATAAAAGAATGGGTGCTGTAAGAATTGTTATGGCGCGCGAATGTTCATTAGAAGAGATTAAAAAGATCCGTGCAAAAACCGATCTTGAAATTGAAGCATTTGTTCACGGGGCAATGTGCATTGCTGTTAGCGGCAGATGTTTTATGAGTCATCATATGTTTGGTAAAAGTGCAAATCGTGGCGAGTGTGTACAGCCATGCAGAAGAGAATTTGAAATTTATGATAAATCAGTTGATCAATCATTGATTATTGGTGAAGATTATGTTATGTCTCCAAAAGATCTTTGTACAATTGAATTCATTGATCAATTGATTGAAGCTGGAATTGATTCTTTTAAGATAGAAGGACGTAAGCGGTCTCCGGAATATGTTGCAAAATCTGTTTCAGTTTATAGAAGAGCAATCGACCTTTACTTTGAAAACAGACTTTCTGATAAAGTAAAATTAGAGTTGTTAGAAGAACTTGGCACAGTATATAATCGTGGATTTTCATCAGGGTTTTATTTTGATGTTCCAAGCTCTGAAGAGTATGCTGGGGTTAATGGAAGTAAAGCAACTACAAGAAAAGTTTACGTGGGAAAAGTTCTTAATTATTTTAGCAATGTTGAAGTTGCTCACATCTTAATGGAATCAGGTGAAATTAAAACTAATGATAACATTCTGTTTATGGGTGAATCTACAGGCGTGATTGAAATGAGTATTGAATCGATGAAAGTATATGATATTGATAGTGCTTCTGCAAAACGTGGTGATGAGTTAACCATTAAAATTCCTTCTGCCGTTAGAAGAAATGACAAAGTATATCTGATTGAGAATCTGCTCTAAAATTTTCCTATCTTACAGAAAAAATTTTTAGTCAATTAAATAAAGATTATATGTCTGGTTTTGAAATAACTATATTTTTATCGCTTGGAATTATTTTGCTTTTTGTTGGTGCCGAAGGACTAATCAGAGGCAGCTCCAATCTTGCAATTAAAATTGGAATTACTCCGCTTGTTGTAGGTTTAACCGTGGTAGCATTTGGTACAAGTGCCCCGGAATTAGTTGTTAGTTTGAGTGCTGCATTAAAAGGGAATTCAACTATTTCACTTGGCAATGTGATCGGATCAAATATTGCAAACATTGCACTAATACTCGGAGTTGCAGCTTTAATTCGGCCTCTTGATGTGCACGCAAAAGTTATAATTAGAGAAATTCCGGTAATGATCGGGATAAGTGTTTTGCTTTTCTTTCTGTTGCTTGATGGAAAAATTGATTTTTTTGATGGATTAATTTTTATTGCTTTACTGATATTATACAATGTATTTAGCGTTTTACTCGCCAGAAAAGAAAAAAGTCCTGAAATTCAAAATGAGTTTAAAGAAGGATTAAAAAGTAAATTTGGTGTGCCTCTCTCAATTATTTTCATGATAGCCGGGTTAGCACTTCTTATACTAGGTGCAAATTTATTTGTGCAAAGTACAGTTGCAATTGCAAAGCTATTTAACGTTAGTGATGCTGTTATAGGTCTTACTATTGTTGCAATTGGTACAAGTTTACCGGAACTAATAACTTCTATTGTTGCTGCTTACAAAAAGGAAGCCGATATAGCAATCGGCAACGTGGTTGGCTCAAATGTTTTTAATATACTTGGAATACTCGGAATCACTGCTCTTATCATCCCAGTATCATCGGATGGAATAAGTAAAATAGATTTATTTGTTATGATCGGAACTGCAATTTTATTGTTTCCTTTAAGTAAAACAGGAAAAAGAATTTCAAGATTTGAAGGAATACTTCTTTTGGTTGGCTATATTATTTATTTGTACTATCTGATCACAAAATAAAAAATAAATTTATGTGGATTCTGTTTTAGGCTTTCTTCTTAATGACACAAGCATCAAAGCAAGAACACCAATAGTAACATAAAAATCCGCGATATTAAAAACGCCACTTTCTATTAGTGGAAGTTTAATCCTTATAAAGTCAATTACATTTCCGTTATTAAAAATCCTGTCGATCAGATTTCCCGCTCCGCCGCTAAAAATTAAAACAAGTGCAATCTGTTTTAAAAATAGTAACTGCTGATTTTTAATTATGTAGAAAAGAAGAAGCAATAGAAAAACAGAAACGACCAAAATAAAAATGATAAACTTTACACTTTCAGGCAGTTTACTTCCAAGACTCAACATTCCGCCATCGTTTTCGATATAATGCAAATTTATTATACCTGCAATGTTTTGATGTGATTTATCCTTTAAGTGAATATTTGCAGCTTGTTTAGTCGTTTGATCGCATCCAACAAGAAATATTACTGCAATAAAAACAATCAGAAACCTTGAACCATATTTTTCAATCAATTTCATATAAACTATTTAATTAGAGTGTCTTTCATTTTATTGTAAAGTTCAACAGCTTCATTTACGATTTTATACGCATCTTCCCGGCCAAGAAACTGTTCAACAATTACCTGCTTGTGCTCTAACTTTTTATAGTCTTCAAAAAATCTTCTTAATTCTACAATTGTATGCGGTGGAAGTTCAGATATATCATTGATGTAGTTAACTGCCATATCATTGTTAGCAACAGCAACAATTTTATCATCCTGCTCATCATCATCAATCATATGCATAACTCCAATTACTTTAGCTTCTATCAAACAGAGCGGATCAACATCTATAGAGCAAATAATTAGAATATCCAACGGATCTTTATCATCGCAATAAGTTTGCGGGATAAATCCATAATTAGCTGGATAGTGAACTGATGAATAAAGTACGCGATCTAATCTTAGTAATCCGCTTTCTTTATCAAGCTCATACTTACCTTTTGAACCTTTAGGAATTTCTATAATTCCATTTACGGTATTTGGTATATCTTTACCAGGACTAACATTGTGCCACGGATGAAATGGTTTTGAATACATTTTGTCTTTTCTTTTTTAAATAAAGAGTAGTTGAACTAAAATAAAAATTGGTAAGAGTACAATTATTGAAAACTTAAACATATAACTAAAAAAATCCGGCATCTTAATGTTGTTCTCTTCCGCAACAGCTTTAACCATAAAGTTAGGTCCATTCCCTATGTAAGTCATAGAACCAAAAAATACAGCCGCGGTTGAAATACCTTTCAGTAATAGTTCTGGAATTCCTGCAACCAATGTTCCATCAGTATTTCCCAATCCAAGTGCAAGCGAATGAAAAGTTACAGCGGTTGGTGTGTTATCTAAAAAGCTGCTTAATAATCCTGTGTAATAATAAAACTGGCTAACTGTTTGAACTCCAAGATGCTTTGCGTTTACTTCAAGGTAAAGCAATGCAGGAACCATTGTAATAAATATTCCTAAAAATAAATATGCAACCTCTTGAATAGGGTGCCAAGTAAAGTTGTTTGATGTTCTTAAGAGTTTTGGAGTAAACTGCATTGATAGATAAGCCATTAAAATAATTACTGCTTCACGAATAAACTTAAAATATGGATTGATATTTATAAAAGAAAAATATTGCTCATTAATAAATGCAACAGCTAGCACGACACCAACCAAGAAAATAAAATTCCTTTTACCCTGTATTTTGATAGGACGAATGTTTGTTTCATCTCGAATAACTGCAGATAATGGTTCTTTCTTGTGATAATATGTATCAACAAAAAAATAAACTACTAGCAAAATTATATTTGTAAACAACCACTCTGGAACTAAATGAAAAAACCAGGTAAATGGTGCACCCCGCAAGTACATCATAAACAATGGAGGATCACCAAGTGGTGTTAACAATCCACCGCAGTTTGCTACGATAGCAATAAAAAATAAAATTGTATGAACTTTAAATGTTCTTTCTTTATTCGTCTGAATAATCGGACGAATCAGCAACATCGCGGCTCCGGTTGTTCCCATAAAAGAAGCAAGTACAGCTCCAATACCCATAAACAAAGTATTTATTTTTGGTTTAGCCTCAATATCACCTGTTAAAAGAATGCCTCCAGTTATAGTAAACAATGCACCAAGTAAAATTAAAAATGGAACGTAATCAAAGATGATTGCATGCTCAAGTTCGTGTACAAATCCATTTGTTAACAAATAAATTAACACGGGTATGCTTAGAATGATAGCAATATAAAGTTTGTTTCTATTCTTTTCCCAAAAATGATTCCAGATCAAGGGGAAAACTGCTATTGACAAAAGCATTAAAACAAATGGTAATAAACTAAGGAGCGGTATTTCAACTTGGGGGGTGTGTTCCATATTTTACTTTCAATTATTTCAAGATGTTAAAAATTCAAGTGCCAAACTAAAGAAAATAATCTCAATTTTACATCCATAAAATAGAGTTTTTATTGATTTAACATGAACTTTATCAACTTTGATAAGCCTCTTCAAATCAGTATTTTTCAAACCAAAATTTCACATCAAATCAAAAAAATTAGAAAAGATATATATGAGATTATCAAAATATTTTGTCCCTACACTTAAAGAAGTTCCTAACGATGCCGTGGTTATCAGCCATATTTTAATGTTAAGAACCGGAATGGTTAGAATGCTTTCGGCAGGAATTTATTCTTTTCTTCCGCTTGGCTACAAAGTGATGAGGAAAGTAAGCGAAATAATCCGCGAAGAAATGGATGCAATCGGCGGACAGGAATTCCATTTACCTGCGCTTAATCCTAAAGAAATTTGGGAAGAAACCGGAAGAGTTGAGGCTTTTGGCGATACAATGTTTCATCTGAAAAATCGCGAGTATGTTCTTGCCCCAACTCACGAAGAAATTATGACTTATCACGCTCGTAATGTTGTAAAATCTTATAAAGACATGCCGCAAATTTGGTATCAGATACAAACTAAATTCAGAAATGAATCAAGACCAAGAAGCGGCGTTATACGCGGCAGACAATTTTTAATGAAAGATGCATACAGCTTTGATACAAGCTGGGAAGGGTTAGATAGATCTTACGAACTGCACGATAGCGCATATAGAAAAATATTTGATCGCTGCGGATTAAAATATTTTGTTGTTGGTGCTTCAAGTGGTGCAATGGGCGGAACAGGATCGGAAGAGTTTATGGTAAAATCTGCTGCCGGAGAAGATACTGTCGCTTATTGTGAGTACTGCGGTTATGCTGCAAACGTTGAAGTCGCTGCTTCAAGAATTGATTCTATTGAAAGAGACGCTGAAAGTAAAAGCATTTATGAGATATCAACACCAAATGTTCATTCGATTGATGAGCTTTGTGAATTTTTAAAAATTGATGAAATACAATGCGCAAAATCTAGAATTTATATTCACGATGAAAAGCCGGTTTTAATTTTAATGCTTGGTAATGATGAAGTGAATGAAACTAAATTAGAAAAAGTACTTGGCGGAAGTGTTCGTCCTGCTCATCCGGAAGAATTAAAAGATATTTCCGGTGCGGATGCCGGTTCAATTGGTCCAGTTGGATTTAGTGGAAGAATAATTGCAGATAATCGTTTGAAAGATGCAAACAATATGTTTAGCGGTGCTAATAAAAATAATTATCATATTGGCGGAATAGATTTCAAGAGAGATATTCCTACAATTGAATATACAGATTTTAGAACTGTAAAATCAGGTGAAGGCTGCCCTAGATGTGAAAAACATCTGGAAGTTTTTCCTGCAATTGAACTCGGACATATTTTTAAACTCGGTACAAAATATTCTGATTCAATGGGCGCATTGTTTACTGATGAAAAAGGCGAAGAACACCCAATAATTATGGGAAGTTACGGTATTGGTGTTGAACGTGTTATGGCTTGCTACATTGAGCAAAACCACGATGCAAATGGAATTGTTTGGAATAAACTACTCGCACCTTTTCAAGTTCACTTACTCGGATTGAATTTGAAGAAGCAGGAAATTATTGATGCAAGTGAGAAAATCTATAGTGATTTAAACAAACAAGGAATTGAGGTTCTGTTTGATGATCGCGATGTTACTGCAGGATTTAAATTTAACGATGCAGATTTACTTGGAATGCCAATCCAGGTTGTAATTGGCGAGAAAAAACTAAAAGAAAATAAATGCGAAGTAAAAGTTAGAAAAACCGGTGAACGCTTTGATGTTGAATTGGGTGAACTGATGAATAAGGTTAAGGAGTTGTTGGGATAGTTGTTTTTAAGTAGAGACGTATCGCAATGCGTCTCTACAATTTTAATGTTGATCTTCTCTTTTCTAATAACTCCAAATATTTTTCTTCATTTCATAGCTCCTGTTCAGGTATAATTTCTTAAACTCCACTTGTATTTATACCCATTCAGGTATATTTTTGTCCCAAGTAAATATAATTACACCCGTAAAGGTATAAAATGAGCAATCTTTCAGACTTTGTAAAAGAAAAAAGGAAAAAACTTGGATTAACTCAACCACAGCTTGCAGAACGCGCCGGAGTTGGTTTGAGATTTATCCGTGAACTGGAACAAGGGAAGAAAACTTTACAAATGGATAAAGTAAATATGGTTTTGTTTTTGTTCGGGCATGAACTTGGTCCAACAAAGAAATCTTTTGGAGAAGATGAATGATGAAAACTGGAAAAGTATTTTATAGAGATATTTTTGCTGGAATAATAACTGAAGATGAAAATGGATATTCGTTCGCTTATTCTAAAGAATATTTTAACTCAGAAAATGCGGAGCAAATAAGTTTAACTCTTCCTTTGCAAAAAGAAATATTTAAAAGCAAAACAATGTTTCCCTTTTTTGATGGACTAATTCCCGAAGGCTGGTTGCTAGATATTGCAGAAGCGAATTGGAAAATAAATCCAAGGGATAGAATGAGCTTGCTTCTAGCTTTTTGTAAAAACTGTATTGGTGCAGTGAGTGTCGTGTCAGTAGCAGATGAAATGGTGAAGAAATGAAAAATTGTTTGTATTGCTATTTACCACTTGATGATAATGAAAAAGATTTTCATCCGTATTGCAGCAAAAAGTTTTTTGGGACAGAAATTATTCCTGAAATAGATTTTGGATTAGATGAAATTGATAATCTAGCATTAAAAATTTTAGGCAGGAGTGTTGCATTAACTGGGGTTCAACCAAAATTATCTGTTGAATTATCAAAAGAGAAAAAAGGTAAGAATAGGTTAACAATAGTTGGCTTGTGGGGTAATTATATTTTAAAACCTCCGTTTAGTAGATTTCCTGAAATGCCGGAAGTAGAAGATCTAACAATGCATTTATCAGGTTTAATGGGAATTAAAACTGCCGAGCATTCATTGATAAGATTAAAATCTGGCGAACTAGCATACATCAGTAAAAGATTTGATAGATTAAAATCTAATAAACTCCATCTTGAAGATATGGCACAAATAACAGAAATGTTAACTGAAAGAAAATACAGTGGCTCGATGGAGAAAGTTGGAAAAGCAATCTTAAAATATTCTGATTATGCTGGTAATGATGCAATAAGATTATTTGAGTTAACTTTATTTTGTTTTATTACGGGTAATGCTGATATGCATTTAAAGAATTTTTCATTATTAAAAAATATAGAAAATGAAATAACACTTTCTCCAGCATACGATTTACTCTCAACAAAAATCTTAATGCCTGAAGACAAAGAGGAACTGGCACTGACATTAAATGGTAAAAAGAATAATGTTCGTAAAAAAGATTTTGATTTGTTTGCAAATAAATTAGGAGTTACTCAAAAAACAAAAGAAGTTATTATTAATAAGTTCTTTTCTTCACAAAAAACTTTAAATAAAACAATTGATGCAAGTTTTTTAAAGGATGACACAAAAAACCTTTATAAAGAATTGATCGCTCAAAGATTGGATCGTTTAAAATAAAAAGGACGCTCAAAACGAGCGTCCTTTAAGATTTCAGGCTGCGATTTTATTCAGCTTCCACTTTTCCTCTTAAAGAGTCCCAAATCATGTATCCACATAGAAGTGCAAACATTACAAAACCAAGAAGTTCTGCTGAGTGAGATTCTGCCCATTCAGGATTAACCCAGTTGAATCCCTGCCATCTTAAGATAGCGCTGATAACTCCCATTAACGCTCCACCGGCAATAAATCCGGATGCAATTAATGTTCCGCGTTCTCTTCTTGCGGTATTTACTTTTTCATCTTTGCTGCGAGTAGAAACATAGTGAGCAATCAATCCGCCAACTAAAAGTGGTGTGTTTAATTCAAGTGGAATATACATTCCAAGTGCAAATGCGAGAGCAGGAACTTTTATCATTGTTAAAACCAACGCTAAAATTGCTCCAACGATGTAAAGAATCCATGGTGCCGGCTGCTGATCCATAAGCGGTTGAATGACTGCTGCCATTGCATTTGCCTGTGGTGCAACAAGTGAACCTTCACCTACAAATCCATAAGTTTCATTAAGTATCATAATAACAAAACCAACAGTAAGAGATGAAACAAGAACTCCTAAAAATTTCCATTGCTCCTGTTTGCGTGGTGTTGATCCAAGCCAGTAACCAATTTTAAGATCAGTAATAAATCCACCTGCCATTGAAAGTGCTGTACAAACAACACCGCCGATTATAAGTGCGGCAATCATTCCTGATTCACCTTTCAATCCAACCGAAGTAAGAACTATGGATGAAAGAATCAAAGTCATCAAAGTCATTCCGCTCACAGGGTTTGTTCCAACAATTGCAATAGCATTTGCAGCAACAGTTGTAAATAAAAACGCGATGATCAATACAATAAGCAATCCAGCTAAGGCCCAGCCAAGGTTATGAACAACACCCATCTGGAAGAAAACAAAAAGCAATATTGCTGTTATTACAAGTCCGCCAACAATTATTTTCATTGAGATATCAATCTGAGTTCTGATGGCAGTATTTTCTGCGGATTTTTTTTCAAAGATTTCTTTGAAGGCAAGAGAAACAGCATCACGAATAATTTTTGATGATCGGATGATCCCAATTATACCGGCCATTGCAATTCCGCCGATACCAACGTGACGAACATATTGTCTAAAAATTTCTTCAGCACTCATTGCTGCAATAATTTTTGAAGCACCCGTACCAAATGGTTCGGTTAATCCGGCACCAATGTAAGAAATAACCGGAACAAGCAAATACCAAGAAACAAAAGAGCCTGCAGCAATGATTGCAGAATATTTTAATCCAACAATATAACCCAAACCCATAACAGCGGCACCAACATTTAAACGGAAAACAAGTTTGAATTTATCTGCGAGCATTTCACCAACTCCAACTACACGGGTTGTAAATGTTTCGCTCCACCATCCAAAGGTTGCGATTATAAAATCATAAAAACCGCCTATTAATCCGCTTACAACAAGTACTAATGCCTGCTTGCCGCCTTTTTCACCAGCGACTAAAATTTCTGTCGTGGCGGTTGCCTCAGGAAAAGGAAATTTGCCATGCATTTCAGCTACAAAATATTTTCTAAAAGGAATTATGAATAACATTCCCAGCACACCGCCAAAAGCGGATGCCAAAAATATTTGATAGAACTGTGCTTCGAGATTTAGAATATATAACGCGGGTATTGTAAAAATTGCACCGGCTACAATCAGACCTGAGTTTTGTCCGATTGATTGAATAATCACATTCTGTCCGAGTGCACTTTTTTTCTTCAGCAAAGTTGAAACACCAACTGCAATAATTGCAATTGGAATGGCCGCTTCAAAAACCTGACCGATTTTTAATCCAAGATAAGCTGCTGCTGCCGAAAACAACACTGCCATTAGCAGACCCATTGTTACAGAGTAAACCGTGATTTCCTGCGGATTGCTATTTGCAGGCATCAAAGGTTTGTATTCTTCACCGGGCTTTAGCTCTGTGTAAGCATTCTCTGGAAGCCCTTCAATTTTTCCGCCGTGATGTTCGCTCATATTACTTTCCTTTTTTAGAATTTAAAGTTAATTGGAAGTTCATATTCTGTTTTACTTGTTGATGGAGATTTAAAATAAACTTTGCCGTATACTTTTGCATCAACAGGAATCGTGATTTCAGGTTTTGAAAAACTAAAATCAAGATACTTAATATTATTTGGATAAAGTGTTAACGAAGTTTTACCTGCATTTTTAACATCAACAGAAACCGGAGAATCAAAATAAGTTATTTCATTAACAGATAGATTTGCACTTAATTCTTTGTTTACAAAAGCAGGAATAATTTCTAAAACATATTTTACAGTATCCTTATCACCAGAAAAATCAGCAGTTATATTTCCTGTTCGATATGATAATCCATCTTTATTAACTGCTTTTCCGCTTTCATTTAAAATCTGATAAGCAAAATCTGTGATCTTACTAAAATCTTCTTTTGTTAGAGAAAAATTAAATTCTTTTGATCCTTCACCTTTTGTAATTGTGAAAGGCATTTTGTAAGCGCCGTTTCCATCAACTGTTAGATTGTATTTGTGTTGATATCCAAGCATTTCTGAACTAACGTTATAAGTTTTAGTTTCATTAAAGTAGTTTACAAATTCGATGCGTGTATCATTTGATGAAACTTCCTTTGCATCGATAATTTGTAAGGATGAAAATTCAACTGCAAGATTGTATGTTGATGGATCAGAAGCTAAGAAAAAACCATCCATATCTATTTCATAAATTCCCGGTTCAAGATCGTAATAATAATTTTCAATCTTTTCATCTTTGTTAACAGAATAGAGTACTGTGGATTGATGAATCTGAATTCCATTATTGTCTGATAGAAAATATTTGCAGCGTGAGTATTTGTTGGATGAAGCATCCCTGCTTAAAGTTATCTTTATACTGTTTTGTCCGGCTGGAACTTTAACAAAATATCTTTTAATCATTCCTTGATTTATCGTTTGATCTTTCCAATTTATCTTGTAATTGTTTGATGAATTAATCTCATAAGGAATTACAACTGTTGCAAGCAATTCAAATTCAGGAGTCTTGCTAGCATCATCGCGGTAAGCTGTGATTTTAGCGGTATACATTCCCGGTTCTTTAACTTTTGATTTATCGATCTTAACATTAACGTTAGCAGTTTGATTATTTCTGATATAAGTTTTTTTCTGAACAAGCGTTAACCAGTCAGCATCACACTTTAAATTATAAACTCTGTAAAACTTATCTGATTTTAATAAGTTATCTCTTTTAACAACGAATGAAAAAATTTCATCGCCGGTTAAGAAAGAACCGTCACGTATATACAGATTTCTTGATTTGTTATCCGGTTGATTTGGTGCGAATGATGAAACTGTATAAGTCTCAAATTTTGAAATCTCATTATTCTTTAAATATTTTTTAAGAATTTCATAAGAGTTCATAACGTTAATATATCCGCCGCCTTGGTCGATAGAAGTATATTCATCTCGTTTAACAGCGCCTTCTCTTATAACTTTGAAGAGAAGTTGTGAAGGAATTTTAACTCTGGGAAATTCTTTTTCAGCAGCACTTAATAATAATGCCATAACGCCGGAAGTATATGGGCAAGCCATACTTGTTCCCCAGAATTTATCTCCGCCACTAAAATTTGGAACAGTAGATGTTGCAGCGCCTGGAGAAATTACATCGGGTTTGCTTACTTCTCCACCACGAGAACTAAAATGCAAAAGCATATTGTAAGGAAGAAGATTTCCGTAATTATCACGTGCAATTTCCTGTGTTAAAACTGCACCAGATGAAAAAACAAAACTGCTTGATGAAGGTAATCCTGCAGATGAAATTCCGGGACCATTGTTACCATTGCTTGTGCTTACGTATAAGTAAGGATTTTTGGTTAACAAATCAGCAAGAAATTTTTCTAATTCAGAACGAGCTTCTATTTCACTTCCAACGCCAAAACTCATGCTAACTATACAAGGAACTTTCATTTCTTTTGAAATTTTATCAGCATATAAATAAGCTTTTTTCATGCTTTCTGTTACCGTTGCACCACCGGGATAATTATTGTTGCCAAGTTTTATTCCAATAACTTTAGCTCCGGGCGCAACACCGTTTATTCCCGCATCTCCAATATTACATCCGGCAGCAATTCCGGCACAATGTGTTCCATGTGAGCCGTCATCAAAGTAAAGTGAAATGAGTTTGTCATCTGGGAAAATGTTTAACGCAAAAGTAAGCGGAGTTAATCCTTTTTGATTTTGAATTGTAAAGGCATCATAATTTTCCTTATAGTTTCTGATAGAAGTTTCATCTGATAAATCACCATTACCATTTTTATCAAAGTAAACAACCCAGTAGCCTTCGGTTGTTTTGTAAGTCACCATAAAATATTTATCATCTTTAACGCCATTGCCATTCAAGTCCTGTGCACCAGAGCCCGAATTCATCAAATGAGTTTCATTCAAAACAGTTATCCAGTAATTATCATCTGCACTTTTTAGCATTTTATTTTTATCTGCAAAAACCGAAAAACCTTTTCCTTCATTTTCAAAAACATCTTTTCCATCTTTACTTGTTAGATCAGCTTCAACAAGAGGCATATTGCCCTGTCCCGTAAAATCCTGCGCATCAATTACTTTAACTTCTCCGGTTGATGTTTTTGTCAATCCATCAATTCCCATATCAACGCCGGTATCAAGAACTAAAATAATTGTTCCTCTTCCATCATACTCAGGATGAAGTTTAATAAACTCTTCAACGCCGGTATCCTTTAATGAGAGAAATGTCTGATCATTTTCCTGCGCAATGATTGAAATTGTAAGCAGGAATAAAATGAGGGAAAGAAAACGTGTCTTCATAAAATATAACCTGTTAGTTTTGTATTGGATAATTTAATTTTTTCGAGGTGAGAAAATTTGTGATGAAGTAATTTATAAGCTGCTTCATAAGCCTGAATTTAATTATAAAATTTATGCTTAAATTTAAGCACAAATAACCAGAGTTTTCAAACAAATTATTAAGTGTTTTTACTGTCATTCCGAACCTGACTTTAGTCGGCGAGGAATCTGTTCCATTTTATATTCAGATTTCTCACCCGATAAATCGGGATCGAAATGACAATAACATTAAATCAAATTAAAAATATGAAACCAAAACTATACATCGTTTCCACACCAATAGGCAATTATGAAGATATAACTTTGCGCGCTTTAAGGATTCTTAAGGAATGTGATTTTATAATTTATGAAGAATTAAAAGAGGCTAGAAGATTTTTATCTCACTATAAAAATGAAAAAGAACTTTTTCCGCTTAACGAACACAACGAAAATGAAAGTGCAAATGAATTAATTCTAAAATTGCTCGAAGGAAAAACAGCTGCCCTTATTTCCGATTGCGGCACCCCGCTTTTTTCTGATCCCGGACATTTACTAGTTGATCTTGCGTTGCAAAATAGAATTGATGTTATTCCCGTTCCCGGTGCTAGTTCTTTGCTTACAGCTTTAGTTGGAAGTGCTTTAGACTTTGAAAAATTTTATTACTACGGCTGGCTTTCACCAAAGAAGGATATACGAAGGAAACAATTACTTGATTTAAGAAAGCGTAGGGAAACAATTGTTTTAATGGACACTCCATATAGACTAAAAACTTTGCTGGAAGATATTGTTAAACTACTTGGGGCAAACATTCCCTGTGTACTTGCCTTTGAGTTAACTAAAGAAAAAGAAAAATTTTATCGTGGTAATGCGCAAAATATTTTGAGTGCTGTTGAAAGAGAAAATCTTAAGGGTGAGTTTGTGTTGATCATTAAAAACCAATAGTACGCGGATTTAACTGATAAGACTGATATGCACGGATTAAATCAGCGAAAACCCGCGTGTTCCGTGCTATCCGTATTCTATTTCTTCAGCAACGCCACATTCTCTATGTGAAAAGTATGCGGAAACATATCAACAGGTTTTATCTTAATTAATTTATAACCAGCTTCAACCATCAATTTAATATCCCGCACTTGTGTTGCGGGATTACAGCTAACGTAAACAATTTTATTTGGAGAAAGTTTGATTACATCATCAACCGTGGTTGGGTGCATTCCGCTTCTTGGCGGATCAATTATCATTACATCAGGTTTTGGGATATTGTATTTATCAACAATCGGAAGAAATGATTTGTAAAGATCCGCTGCAAAAAATTTAACATTTAGAATATTGTTTAGATCAGCGTTTACTTTTGCATCTGCAATTGCTGATTCCACAGCTTCAAAAGCATAAACTTTTTTTGCTTTATCGGAAATAAAAATTGTAATTGTTCCAGCACCGGAATACAAATCATAAACAATTTCATTTCCTTTTAGTTCAGCAAAATCAAGTGCGGTTTGATAAAGTTTTTCTGCCTGCAAAGTATTTGTTTGAAAAAAAGAATTTGCGCTTATCCGGAATTTGTGCTTTCCTATTTCATCATAAATAAAACCCGAGCCGTAAATAACTTTCTCGTAATCGCCCACAGCAACAGCGGCAAATTTTTTGTTGATGTTGTTTATAACAGTTGTTACTTGAGGGATTTCTTTTCTTAGTTCATCAGAATATTCATTAACCAATTCATCATTTTCTTCAGAGGTAACAAGATTAACCATTAAATCATCGGTTAAAGACGCTTGCTTGATTACAAGATTACGCAAAAAACCAGTGTGAGTTTTTGTTGAATAGATTGAAGTGTTTCTCTTCTTAAAGAAATCACGAGTAAAGTTTAAAATCTTGTTGCTTACTTCTGATTGCAGAAAACATTCATCAACATCAAGAACTTTATCATAAATTTTTGGGATGTGGAGTCCAAGAGAAAAATCTTTATCAAGTATCCCTTCTTTAGAAATTTCTTCTTTCGTCAGCCATCTTTTTTCACTAAAAGAAAATTCCATTTTGTTGCGATAATGAAAAACATTTTGGGATGGAATGATTGGCAAAATTTCAAAACCGGAAAACCCGCCAAGCTTCGTAAAAATTTCCTCAACCTGCTGGTGTTTGTACTTAGCCTGAGCATCATAATCCAGATCCTGCTGTTTACAGCCGCCGCAAGTACCAAAGAATTTACATTTTGCAATTACTCTTTCACTTGAAGGAGTAAGTATATCCATCACCAAAGCTTCAGCATAAGAGTTTTTAATTTTTAGTAAACGAGCGTTTACTATATCGCTGGGATACGAACCAACTACAAAAACAACGTAATTCTTTTCGTTGCCATTTTCTTCGGTCAAGCCAAGCAATTCATTCTTAGAAACTTTTGCAATACCTTTTCCTTCAAATGCATACTTCTCTATTTGAAATTCTACGACATCGCCTTTTTTAATATTCATTTTTCTTTCTGTGATGGTCATTCCGAATTCCCGATTTATCGGGATGAGGAATCTGTTTTATAATTCTACAGATTTCTCAGTCGAGGACTCCTTCGAAATGATAGTTGGAGTTTTCTTTAATATCAGCATCTTAAATCCAATGTATCTATCAGCCCCGAGTTTTAAGTACGCATTGGATTCGTGACTAATCTTACTTAATAATTTTTTGTAATAACTTTTTTCTTTTTCGTTCAATTTGTAAATGGTATCGTCTAATTCTTTAGCGGTGTGTTCATAAAAACTTTGTAAAGATGATGATAAATCTTCTTCGTACAAAACAGAAAAATTTCTTTCTGTGTAATAAGTTCCGCATTCATCATTAACTAAGGCTAAAATATCAGATGTGTCAAAAATATTTCTAACGAATGGAGGAAAATCACTTATCAGCGCTGTAATCTCTCCAACACACAAAGTTGCTTCGGGTTTTAGAATGCGTTTAATTTCTTTTACGATTTTATTTCTATTGAGTAAAGAAATTGAAGCCTGCGCGTAAACAAGATCAAATTCCTCTGCATCAAAATCAGTATTATCAAAATCCATCATCTTAACTAAAACTTTACCGTCTGTGATAAGATTTAATCGTGCGTTAATTAATGAATCATAATCATTTACAATCATAGTGGCAGAACTTGCACCGGATTCAATCATTTTCTCAGCAATTTTTTCACTTCCTGATCCTATAACCAGGACTTTTTTATCATTAAGAACGTACTTTGTTTTGAGAATCCTGAATTGCTTAAATCCGCCAGGTAAGAATATGTTTTGGCTTTCTTTCATCGTATCCTAAAATAATGTGAGCAAAGTTACTCATAATGAGTTTAAGATTGAATTTATGGCACGGCAACAATCTTTACTTTGTCTTTATCTGCCAACTGCTTTATTTTTGGCTTAACAATTAGAACACATCGGAGCACAAATGTTAAGAAACGCAAATAAATATTTCCTACTATCATTAATAATTGCAATCCTGGTTTTTCCTCAAACAAAAAAAGCAATAACAATTGATGATCTTTGGGCTATGAAACGAATTGGAAGTTATTCTGTTTCACCGGATGGAAAAACTATTGCTTATACATTAACCAGTTATACTTTTGAGGCCAATAAAGGCAACACAGATATTTATTTAATTGATGCTGATGGGAAAAATTTAAGAGTCTTAAAAAATTCTGAAAAGAATGAAAACGAACCTAAGTTTTCTCCAGATGGAAAAACAATTGCATTTACTCGCAGCAGCCAGATCTGGCAATGCAATCTTGATGGTTCAAATGAAAAGCAGTTAACAAATATTTATGCAGGCGCTTCGGATTTTGAATGGTCTAAAGATGGCAAGAAAATATTGTTTACATCTTCTGTTTATCCAGAATGCACAACTCAAGATTGTAATGAACAAAAAGATAAAGCTTTTGAAGAAAGTAAAGTTAAAGCACAGATTTTTACTGAGTTAATGTATCGCCACTGGAATGATTGGCGCGGACACAAACGCAGTCATTTATTTTTACTTGATGTTGCATCAGGTGAGTTTACTGATTTGAATGAAGGCAGTAAAGAAGATGTTCCTCCGCTTGCTTTGGGTTCATCTAATGATTTTAATTTTTCTTATGATGGAAGTGAAGTTGCTTACTCTCAAAATCCCGAATTTACAAAAGCAACAAGCACCAACATTGAAATTTATATTCTTAGCTTAACTTCACCCACAACTCCAAAACTTGTTTCTACAAGTAAAGGAGTTGATTGCCAGCCTGTTTATTCTCCGGATATGAATTGGATTGCCTGGACATCAATGAAGCGTGCTGGATTTGAAGCAGATAAAAAGGATTTGATTTTGTTTAATCGTAAAACTGGTGAAACGATAAATCTTACAGAAAATTTTGAGCTTTCTGTTGATGAATTTATTTATTCTCCGGATTCAAAAACAATTTATTATACCGCTGGTACTGAAATTAATAATTCAATTTATAAACTAAATGTTAATGATGATGAGATTGAACTTTTTCATAAAGATAATTACAACACTGGAATTCAAATTTCTAAAGATGGCAAAACACTTTACTTCTTAAAACAAAGATCAGATCTTCCAAGCGAAATATTTTCGCAAAGCACAGATGGAAAAAACACTTTAAAGAGAATTACTTTTACAAATGAAGAAATTCTATCTCGACTTGAAATGAATCCTGTCGAAACTTTCTGGTGTGAAGGTGCTAATAGTGATAAAGTTCAATCAATTTTAGTTAAACCGCCATTCTTCGATCCAAATAAAAAATATCCGATGATGTTTTTAATCCATGGCGGACCGCAAGGAGCGTGGGAAGATAATTTTCATTACAGATGGAATCTTCAAATGTTTGCAGGTGCCGGCTATGTAGTTGTTGCACCAAATCCACGGGGCTCAACCGGATATGGACAGAAGTTTACGGATGAAATTTCCGGTGATTGGGGAGGAAAAGTTTATACTGATTTGATGAACAGTTATGATTTTGCGTTAAAGAATTTTTCATTCATCGATCCCAAAAATACTTTTGCTTCCGGGGCATCTTACGGCGGTTATATGATAAACTGGATTGAAGGACACAATGATAAATTCAGCGCGTTGTTCTGCCACAATGGAACTTTTAATCTTGAAAGTATGTGGGGCACAACTGAAGAACTTTGGTTCCCGGAATGGGATGTAAATGGAACTCCCTGGGACAACCGCGAAGCGTATGTTAAATGGTCACCGCATCAATATGCAAAAAATTTTAAAACTCCAATGTTAATTGTACACAGTGCATTTGATTTTAGGTTATCTGAAGAACAGGCATTCCAACTATTTACAACTCTGCAAAGATTGGGAGTTGAAAGTAAGTTCTTGTATTTTCCTGATGAAACTCATTTTGTTTCTAAACCACAAAATGCAAAGTTGTGGTGGAACACAGTATTTGATTGGTTTAAATCGCATCAAAAATAGGAGAGGCAATGAAAGATAAAGATTTTGAGATAATAACTCCCGACGATGAAATTTTTGAAAACCTTGGCGATCTTGGGGCGTTTAGAACAGGCGGAAGAACAGAAAAAGAAATTGAAGATGACTATAAAGAAAAATCAAACTACGTTGAAGAAAATTTATGGAGTAAAGTTCAACGTGTAGGAAAGAAAATTTCTTTTGCAAAAGATGTAATTGCTCTCTACAATTACATGAAAGATTCCTACGTAAGCTGGCATCGAAAAGCGATTGTTGTAATGGGATTGATTTATTTTATTTCACCAATTGATACTATTCCGGACATAGCGCCGCTAATTGGATATCTTGATGATCTTGGAGTTATTACTGCGCTAATCAAATATCTTGGCAGTGAGCTAATTCCTTATTACGATTCTAAATACAGAAATTAAAAACTAAACGTCAATGCGAGTCCCTACTTAGTCGTGGGAAGCATTCTATTACACAAAAGATTGCTTCGTCATTCCATTCCTCGCAATGACAATTCCGAAAAATTATGAACTACAAACTTCTCAAATCAGAAATACGTTATAAAGGAAAGGTATTTGATCATCAAGTTGATGAGATTGAATACGAAAGTGGTAACAAGGGAATTAGAGAAATTGCAATTCATCCCGGCGGAGCAGTTGTTGTTCCTGTTAAAGATGATGGGAAAATAATTTTAGTTAAGCAATTCAGATATCCACTGCAAAAAACTTTGATAGAACTTCCGGCAGGAAAACTTGATAAAGGTGAGGATCCATTAGTTTGTGCAACTCGTGAACTTGAAGAAGAAACAGGATACAAAGCTAAAGAGGTAAAAAAACTTGGTGAGATTTATACTGCCCCTGGTTACTGCACAGAAGTACTTCACATCTACTCAGCATCCGGTTTAATTTCTGGAAATCATAACCGCGAAGAAGGCGAACATGGAATGGAAATACTTGAGTATTCGATGGATCAAATTGAAAAAATGATTTTAAGCGGAGAAATAACTGATGCAAAAACGATAGTAGGAATACATTACATAAAAAATCTAAATAATCATTAAAAATCCAATCTTTTTTCTCTAAGCCTAAATTCCTATATTGAATTAGCATTTAATCAATAATTATGAAGATTTATCATCAACTATTAAATACTATTAAGGAAAAGGGAGCAGCGTATTTAGTTCTGCTTGATCCTGATAAACTGCCTGAAAATAAACTTGCGGGATTTTTAAAACATTGTGAAAAATCCGGTGTAGATGGATTTTTAGTTGGTGGTAGTTTAATGGTTAATGGTGATTTTGAATCTTTCATAGAAAAAGTAAAAACTTACACAAACCTTCCTTCGATAATCTTTCCCGGAAGTATTACTCAGGTTTCATCTTTTGCGGATGCGATTTTATTTTTGTCTGTTGTGAGCGGAAGAAATCCTGAACATTTAATCGGCAAACATGTTCTTGCGGCTCCATCAATTAAGAAAAGTGGCATTGAGGCAATATCAACAGCATACATTTTAGTTGAATCGGGTTCAACAACAACTGCAATTTATATGAGTGGAAGTTTACCAATTCCAAGAAACAAACCTGAAATTGCTGCTGCAACTGCTCTTGCTTCAGAATATCTTGGAATGAAATTAATTTATCTTGAAGCTGGAAGCGGGGCAGATAATTCTGTTCCTAATGAAATGATAAAAGCTGTTTCTTCTCAGTGTACAATTCCTCTTATAGTTGGTGGCGGAATTCGAAATCCGCAAACAGCAAGAGAAAAAGTTGAAAATGGTGCATCGGTCATTGTAACAGGGAATTATTTTGAAGATGAAAACAACTGGGATTTGATAAAAGATTTTGCTTCTGCTGTACACATTAAATTACCTATCGAAGTTTAATTAGATTGAAATTGTATAATTACATTTTTAAGTTATGTTTAGTTAATTGTTAAATAATGAATGAATAAAATTGGTCAAATAGAAATTATTGTTAAGGGGTTTAAAGGTAATGTTGAGGTTACACCGGACAATTATGACATAAAAGATATTGTAGATATTCTTCAGAATGTTGAAAATTTGCTTTTCCCAAATAATAAAAAAGAACGACCTATTATTAGTTATGACATTGAAAAAGGTTCAGTAAAGCATATCATCAAAACTTCTATGCAAGCTATTTTAGGCTTTAATGCAATACTTTTTCAAGTTCAAAATGATAACTCAATAGATTTTCTCGAAGTTCAAACAGCAAAAGCATTCGAATTTTTTCAAGAATCAGCACAAAAACAAAATTTTGAATTCACTATTTCAACTTCAATTCAAAACACTTCTCAAATTGTAATTAATAAGGATACTAAGCTTCATCGTTCTGAAGAGGTTTGGGCAGATGCAGAATTTTATTTTTATGGAGTTATTATTGATGCAGGTGGTAAATTAAAAGCTAATATTCATTTAGATACAAAAGAATATGGTTTGTTAAAAATAGATGCATCTAAAGAGGTTTTAGCGGAATACGAATCTAATCCATTGTATAAATCATTTGGCGTAAGAGCTCTCGGCAAACAAAATATTAAAACTGGTGAATTAGATAAAAGTGAATTGAAACTTGTTGATATAATTGATTATAATCCATTATATAAAGAAGACTACATTAAGTCGTTAATTAAAAAAGCTAAAAATAGCTGGGGAAATGTTAAAGATGCAGATGAGTGGTTAAGTAATTTGAGGGGCTATGGATAGTAAAAATATTCTTCTCGATACAAGTTTTTTTATTCGTCTCTTAAATGATAATGATTTGCTTCATTCAAACACATTAGAATATTATAAGTATTTCTTAGAAAAACAATTTATTCTAAAATGTTCAACTATTTCAATTTCTGAATATTGTGTTAAGGGACAATTAGAAGAATTGCCCTTAAAAGATATTCAAATTGTCCCCTTTAATATTAATCATGCTCAAAAAGCTGGAGAATTTGCAAGAATTATTTTTGAAAACAAAGGTAAACTTGAAGCAGAAAAAAGGAACATTATTCCCAACGATACCAACCTATTTGCTCAAGCAGAAATAGAAAAAGAAATTACCACTTTTGCAACTTCTGACGAGGAGTGTTTAAAAATATTTACTTTGTTAAAACAGAAATGCAATTTAAGTTTTGATGTCATTAATATTCGACAACCATTCAATGAGACCTTTGGTCTGCTTGATTTAAAATAACTTATCTAAAATCATTATGGACCCACAAAAATTTATAATAGATTCCCTGAACGAAAGTTCCGAAACAAAACTTAAAATTAAAGATCAGCTTGCTGATGAAATAATTAAAGCCGTTGATATTCTTGTTGCTTCATACAAAGACGGAAACAAACTTTTGCTTTGCGGTAATGGAGGCAGTGCTGCCGATTGCCAGCACATTGCAACAGAGTTTATGATAAGATTAAGTCATCACATTCAGCGCCCGGCTTTACCTGCAATAGCACTTACAACTGATTCATCAAATCTTACTGCCGGTGGAAATGATATTGGTTTTGAAAATATTTTTGCAAGAAATATTGAAGGACTCGGATCACTTGGCGATGTTTTATTAGCAATCTCTACAAGCGGTAATTCACCAAACATTATTAAGGCAGTTGAAACTGCCCAGGCAAAAGGAATAAAAGTTATAGGCTTGCTTGGTGGAAGTGGTGGTATGTTAAAATCTCTTGTTGATCTTCCGATTGTTGTTCCATCATCAAATACACAAAGAATACAGGAAGGGCATATCACAATTGCTCATATTGTTTGTGAGCTTGTTGAAGATAAACTTTATGGAGATAAATAATTTCGTCAACCTGAACTTGTTTCAGGTTCTTTCAGATTAAATAAATTCCAAAGATTCCGAAACAAGTTCGGAATGACAATTTGATTATTGTGGATTTGCCAATCTCGTTCCCATCCAATCAATTTTATCACCAACCAGAATATTATACTTGTCTGTATATCCGGCTAAGACTTCTACAACATAGATTGATGGTTTAGTGGCAGGATAACTTTGATCCGAAAGTATTTTAGTGTTTTTATGAATTGTTACAATTTGTTTTTGGTCGTTAACAAAAAGTATATCAAGCGATATTAATGTATTGCGCATCCAAAAAGATTGATTTCCTTGCAGTGGAAAAATAAAAAGCATCCCTTCATTTTTTTTCATCTCTTTGCGATTCATCAAACCAAGTTGTCTTTCATATTCAGTATCAGCGATTTCAAGATCAATCTTAGCTTTTAATGTTCCAAGTGAATCTGTAAAAGTTAGTTCACCTTCTTTTTTAAATGTGTAATATTCCAATTCCGGCTCGTTGTTTTTTATAAAAGTGTCAAAAATAAAATATCCAATTACTACAATTGCGAGAACAGTAATAACAATTTTTTGTGTTGTTATTTTACTATTAGTCTTTGTTGATTTTTGTTCTACTTGTTTAATCTGCTTTTTAGCCATTATCATTTTTCCGATATTTGTATAAAGCAAATATAATTAAAGATTTTTAGTATGTCATTGCGAGTGAGTCATCTGCATAGGCATCCCTTTGGGAGAACGAAGCAATCTGCCAAACTTGTTAAATAACTATTTAAATATTTAGTTTACTAAAAATTTGATAGATTGCTTCATCCCTAATCGGGATTCGCAATGACACTAAAAGGAAGTAATGAAAAAAATAATCAACCAAGAAATAATCAAATTATCCGAGCAGCAGCAAAAAATGATTTCAAGCGGCTGGGGAAATGATACGCTTGAAAAATCAATTGTTGAGAAGATAACTTATCTATCTGATGGATTGAAAGTATCAGGCTATATCTCTTATCCAAAAGATGATACAAAAAAATATCCTTGTATCATTTGGTGCAGAGGCGGAATAGGTAATGCCGGAGCTATTGATAAATTTACTGCTCGTGGAATTTACGGACAGCTTGCAAGCTGGGGTTATTGTGTTTTTGCTTCTCAGTACCGCGGGAATGATGGCGGAGAAGGACATGATGATTTTGGTGGTGATGATTTAAATGATGTTTTAAATCTTATTCCACTTGCAGATGAAATTCCACAGGCAAATAAAGAGGTTTGGGGAATTGAAGGCTGGAGTCGTGGCGGAATGATGACTTATCTTACTCTAACCAAAACCAATATATTTAAAGCTGCAGTCGTTCTTGGCGGAATTGCAAATCTTCGGTGCAATTCTGATGAAAGTAAATTTATGCGAAGACTTTACGAGCATACTCTTGGCAGATATGAAGAAGATGAATTTATAAGCAGATGCGAAACCAGATCGATTGTAAACTTTGCTGATAAGCTTTCTAAAACAACTCCAATGCTGATAGTTCATGGCAATGCAGATAACAGAGTTTTACCACACGATTCACTCGATCTTTCTTACAAACTTTTGGATTTAAAAATTCCATATAGATTAGTAATGCTTGAAGGTGGAGATCATTTCCTAAAATCTCATCGTAAAGAGGTTGATGAGATGAGAAAGAATTGGTTTGAAAGATATCTTAAATAATTTGTTAAAAATAGTTTTTAATTTTTTATAGAGTTTATTATGGAAAAGTTATTAAAATCATATTTCAGGTTTAATGTTGTTGTAAGCACTCTATTAATTACAATGTTTAGCATCAATATTTATTCACAAGAAAAAAATCTTGTGGATTACATTAGACCAGTAATTGGTACTCAAGGGGAAGGGAATGTTTATCCCGGTCCTGTTGCTCCACACGGAATGGTACAACTTGGACCTGATACCGATAAAATGAGATACGAAACCGCATCAGGATATGATTATGCAGATACTTTAAATTTAGGGTTTAGTATACAGCATCTTAGCGGAACAGGAATTCCTGATCTATGTGATTTCCCAATCATCCCTTCTGTTGGTACAATGGAATTTGTTCCCGGTGTAGTTGAAAAGAAAGATGAAGACGGAAATATAATTAAAGTGTATGATCCTGACTCCGGTTATTGCACACCATTTTCTCACAATGATGAAGTTATAAAAGCGGGATATTATTCAGTTCGATTACCTGAACATAACATACTTGTAGAACTTACCGCAACAGAACGAGCAGGAATTTTAAAATTTACATTTCCTAAAAGTGATTCATCAAATATTATGATGGATCTTAATTATGTTTTCTGGAAAGTTATCTGGAGTAATGTTCGAATCGAAAATAACTCATTGGTTACAGGCTATCATCTTGTAAATGGTTGGGCTAAAGAAAGATACTTATACTTTGCAGCAAGATATTCTAAACCATTTGATGATTTTGGAATTTTACAGAATGGAAAAAAAGTTATCTATAATACCAGAAGATTCAGAAGCAGTCTTGAAGCTGCAAATGCTAATCTTCAATATTATACAAGATATTCCACTGAAGAGAATGAAGTGATTATGGTTAAGATCGGAATATCATCTGTAAGTACTGATAATGCTTTGCTAAATCTTGATAATGAAATTCCAGGTTGGGACTTTGATAAAGTAGTTAATGATACTCGAGCCAAATGGGATAATGAAATGCAGAAAATGACCATTGAAGGGACACAGGAAGAAAAAGAAACTTTTTATACGTCACTTTATCACTGCCTGCTTACTCCAACAATTTACGAAGATGTTGATGGCAGATATCGCGGCTTAGATCAAAACATACACGAAGCAAAAGATTTTAATAACTATGCAATTTTTTCTTTATGGGATACTTATCGAGCAACTCATCCATTATTCGCTTTGATACAACCAGATCGAAATGCAGATATGATAAACTCAATGCTTGCACATTATGATCAAAGTGTTGATCATCTTTTACCGATCTGGTCTTTAAATAATTCTGAAACCTGGTGTATGATTGGTTATCATGCAGTTCCGGTGATTGCTGATGCAATTATGAAAGACATAAAAGGATTTGATTATGAACGTGCATACAATTCCTGCAAGATGACCGCAATGAATCCCGATTATGATAATGTTAAATTGTATTCTGAGATCGGGTATGTGCCGTTTGATAAAGAAAATGAATCTGTATCAAAAACTCTTGAGTATGCTTTTGATGATTATTGCATCGCCTTAATTGCAAAGAAACTTGGCAAAGTGGATGATTACAAATATTTTTTGAATCGCTCAATGGCGTATAAAAATATTTTTGATCCATCAACAAAACTTATGCGCGGAAAAGATTCCAATGGAAATTGGAGAACACCATTCGATCCACACGAATACATTGAGGACATGAATAAAAGAGATATAACCGAAGGCACTAACTGGCAGTACACATGGTATGTTCCGCACGATGTACAGGGATTAATAAATCTTATGGGCAATGCCGAGTATTTTGATAAAAAACTTGATACACTATTTATCGATCGTGAAATAGATGAATTAGCAAAAGGTTCAGAAGATATATTAGGAAGATTTGGTGAGTACTGGCATGGCAATGAACCTGCACATCACGTTGCATATCTATACAATTATGCTGGCAAACCGTGGAAAACCCAGGAGCTAATTAAGAGAATTATGTTAACGCAGTATGGCAACAAACCAAATTCTCTTTGTGGTAATGATGATTGCGGACAAATGTCTGCTTGGTATTTGTTTAACTGTATGGGATTTTATCCGGTTGCTCCGGCAGAAAGTTATTACGTAATAGGAACTCCATGTGCAAAACAGACTACTATGAGATTGGGAAACGGAAAAACATTTACAACAAAAACTGAAAATTATTCTGATAAGAATATGTATATACGATCCGTTGAGTTAAATGGAAAGAAGTGGAATAAAACTTATATCCCTTATACAGAAATTGAAAATGGTGGTGAAATAATTTTTACAATGGGTGATAAACCAAATTATAATTGGGGAACTGCTGATGATAGTGTTCCGCCAGCGTTGAAATGATTTTTGTAAATTAATTTTAACTGCTCTGCGACTCAGCGTCTCTGCGGTGAAGAAATTTTTTTCTCACGCAAAGACGCAAAGTCGCAAAGTTTATTTTAAAAGTAACATCTTCTTAGTTTCAACAAAATCACCGGCTTGTATTTTATAAAAGTAAATTCCACTTGCAAGGGCAGGACTGGAGTCCCGCCCTACGTTGAATTCAATCTCATAACTTCCGGCAGCTTTTTCTTCATTAACAAGAGTTGCAACTTCTCTTCCGAGTAAATCATAAACTTTAAGCGTTACAAATTGCGTACTGCTTATTGCGTATTGAATAGTGGTGCTTGGGTTAAATGGGTTTGGATAGTTTTGCTGTAATAAAAATTCTTTTGGCTGTGCAAAATTATTTTCTTCTTCAATAAAAGTTACGCCGCCGTTTGTTGTGTGGAGAATAGTACCGTAACCACCAACAGCCCACCCATTATTTTGATCAACAAAATAAATTGATGAAAGTTGATTCGTCATTCCTTTAAGTTGATCTGTCCAATGATTACCAGCATCAGTAGTATGAATTAAAACATCAGTTAAGTGTGCAAGCTCTGCTCCGCTTGCCCAGCCATTATTCTCGTCAACGAAGACAATTTTATTCAATGTAAAATTTGAAGCCCCTGGTAAAATTGACCAATGCCCACCACCGTCAATTGTTTTTAAATTAGAACCCCCAGCAATATACCCAATATTCTCATCTATAAAATCGATGGAGACTAAAGTTTCATTTGTCCCGCTAAACTGGCTTAACCAAAGATTTCCACCATCCGTGGTTCTAAATATTCTTCCTGTATTACCAACAATCCATCCTAAATTATAGTTAAGAAAATGAACATCATAAAACTCAAATTGTCCACCAATGAACTGATTGAACCAATTAGCACCACCATCTATGGTTTTAATAACAGTTCCATACGCACCAACTGCATAGCCAGTATTCACATCAACAAAATGAATGGATCGTAACTCTTTGTTTAATGTGTCAAGTAAACTATGCCAGTCTGTTCCACCATTAGTTGTTTTTAACAATATCGTTTGATTATTTTGATAATCATAACCCGCAACCCATCCTACGTTGTTATCCCTAAAGAATACTGAGTTATATAATTTATAAATTCCATTTAACTGAGAAGTCCAATTTATTCCCCCATTAGATGTAACAAGAATTGCATCCCAACCAACAGCCCACCCATTATTTTCATCAACAAAAAAAACAGATGAAAGTCCATTTGAATAATTATTAGGCTGGCCAAACCAATTAAGGCCTCCATCGCTTGTTGATAAGATTATTCCATATTCACCCACAATAAAACCATCATTTTCACTTGTAAAAAAAATATCATACAACCATTTATCATAATTATTGATTATTATATCCCATCTGATCCCACCATCTGTAGTCCTTATAATTGCACCATTTAATCCAACGATGAATCCTAAATTCTTATTAAAAAACTTAATGGAGTTTAAACTATGATTTGTTCCAATTGATGTTGCAGTCCAGTTAATTCCACCATCAATACTACTATATATATAACCTAAATCGTCAACAGTATAAATATTATTAGAATCAGTAGCAAAAACGCTATTCAATCTATAGGCAAACGGAATTATATAATTGGACCATGTTTCTCCACCATTTGTCGTTATTACAATTGTTCCATTTGATCCATCAGTACCCACCGCCCAGCCATTATTACTGTCAGTAAAATGAACAGATGAAAGCCAATCAAAAGTTCCTGAATTTTGTGAAAGCCAGGATATTCCTCCGTCAGTAGTGTGAAATATTTTTCCTTGGCCGCCCACAATCCATCCTTTAATATCACTAACAAAAAAAATTGATGATAATTTAATTGTAGTATTTATTGAATGAAGTTCCCAATTCAAACCGCCATTTACAGTTTTTATTAATGTGCCTTCATCTCCAACACAAAATCCTATTTGATCATTAATAAATGCAATGTCATTTAACCAATTTAATATATTGCTATGTTGAATTATCCAATTTTCCCCACCATCTGTTGTCTTTAATATGGTTCCTTGGGTCCCCACAGCATAGCCAACGGTTTTAGATGTAAATGTGACTGCATTTAAAGTATTTCCTTGTGGCAAAGGATTTTGCCAATACCACTGCGCATTTATTTGAAATGAAATTGTTAAAAGGAAAGTGAGAACAAAAACGATCTTTTTCATAAGAGCCCCTTAATCAAAAGTGAATAAAAAGTACACTTCAAAAAAGGAGAAAGTAATCCGTAATGTCAATAGTGGTAACTGAGGTTTTGGTAGGTGGACAATTATGCTCAGAATGGGTGTGAGGTTTTTTGCTGTACAGTTAAAAACATACAGGGTGGCACAAATTCTTTTGGGAATAGAGGTATTTACGTTCAGGGTGGCATTTCTGGTTTTGGAAATAGGGCTCAGAAATGTTATTAATATATTTGATATTTTACAAATAAATATATAATTAATTATTATGTATTTCTATTTTTTTCAATTATATATATAATTAATCAGTTAATATATTACTATTTTACAAATACTACAATAATTAATTATATATTAATCTATTATTTTTGATCTATACTAATAATAAATTATTATATATCTTGCTTTATTTCTTATATAGTAATAATTAATTATACAAATACTTGTAATAATTAAAACATCTAAATAATGATTTTTAGCGGCATTTCCGATTTTGGAAATGCCATTTTTAACGAAAGGAGACCAATGATTGATTTTGATAATGTATTCGCAAACCATTTTGCTAAATCAGCAATAAGCGATAACAACATCCGCAAGTTTGCTGAGGTACACCTGGAAAGGTTATCATCTAACAATGGGGGTGGAGAGTTTACACAGTTAATCGCTGATACACAAAATGCTTACAACGGATATTTTGGTTCTATGGTAGATGAGGAT
>JBATOT010000101.1:0-36284 GCA_049291095.1 Ignavibacteriaceae bacterium
TATTTTTACATAGCCGCCAAGCGGTAATAAACTTAATCTGTAATCTGTATGTCCTTCACCATCAAAATCTTTAGGAAGTTCACCAAATGAAAATCCGGATTTTCTATTATATCCAAACAATCTTTTACCAAATCCGATAGCAAAAACATCAGCCCGCATTCCGCTAAGTTTTGCTGCAGCAAAGTGACCAAACTCGTGTATAAAAACTAAAATGCCAATTGTAATTGCGAAATAAATTATATAATCCATGTAACGAGGAACTCCTTATCTAAATAATCTTTTAATCTAACTTATAGGAAACCGTTAAAACGGTTAGCCAAACTTTTTTTTCTGCTAACCCCTGACTTAAGTCAGGGGTTAATGAAACAACTAAAAACTTAAACCGATTTATCGGTTTACCAAACCCTAATTTAAAGAACTAACAAACTTCCTTGTTTTAAAATCACATTCAAAAATCGTTTCAATATCAGGATCAGAATGATTTTCAATTTTATCAAGAGCCTTACTTATCAAATCAGAAATTTGAGCAAACTTTATTTTTTTATTTAAAAATTTATCAACCGCAATTTCATTTGCAGCGTTTAAAATGCATGGGGCTGTGCCGCCGGTTTTAATTACATCAAAAGCTAGTTTTAAACATTCAAACTTATCAAAATCAGGTTCAAAAAAACTTAACTGACTTATTGCCGGTAAATCAGTTCTCTTAAAATCATTCTGCAATCTTTCCGGAAAAGTTAGAGCGTATTGTATCGGCAATTTCATATCCGGTAAACCAAGCTGTGCTTTAATCGATCCATCCACAAACTGAACCATAGAATGAATTATTGATTGCGGATGAATAACCACATTAATTTTATCGACAGGTAATCCAAATAACCAATGTGCTTCAATAACTTCAAGTCCTTTATTCATCATCGTAGCAGAATCTATGGAAATTTTATTTCCCATTTTCCAGTTTGGATGATTAAGTGCTTCATCCACAGTAGCATTTTCAAAAAACGTTTTATCCTTATTTAAAAAAGGACCGCCTGAAGCTGTTAAGATTAATTTTTCAACTTCGTTAAGATTTTCGCCAACAAGACACTGATAAATTGCAGAATGTTCTGAATCAACAGGAAGTATTTCTGCACTGTTTTCTAAAACAAGTTTTGTAACTAACTTACCGGCAACAACAAGAGTTTCTTTATTTGCCAGCGCTATTCTCTTTCCGCGTTTAATTGCTTGAAGAGTTGGTGCTAATCCGGAAAAACCAACCATCGACCCGAGAAGAATATCATAATCTCTTTGCGAAGCAGTATTTAGAAGCTCATCATAACCAATAAGAACTTCACACAAATTACCAATATTAGATTTTAATTCTCTGGCTTTAGATTCATCAGTTACAACAACAAATTCTGGCTTAAATTCTTTTATTTGTTGTTCTAATAAATCAATTCTTGAATTTACTGTTAATCCAACAACATTAAATTTATCCGGAAAATTCCTGACAACATTAAGTGTATTTACTCCAATCGAACCAGACGAACCTAAAATTAAAATTTTCTTCATTTTCTTAGAATTTAACGGTTAAAACTAACATAGTATGAGAAGATTAGCAATGTAAAATTTGGCTGGATGTGATGACAATAATACAAAACTCAATAAAAAAGCCAATCACATTGTACGTGATTGGCTAAATAAACTTCTAAATATAAACGCTAATACGTTATATTAAATGTCTGCACACCATCCGCAGTTGATGTGTAAACTGTAACTTTAACTGTATGTGCAACACCGGTTTTAGCAGAAACATATTCTACTAGATAACTGTTTGCAAGAGCACCTGCAACTGGTAAATCTTTTAAATTAAGTCCCTCTGCAGTTGTAGGAATAAATTTAATTGTTCCGCCTGTGCATGTTGAAAGTTCCCAAGGTCTTTCATCATATAAGCTATATGACCAGTAAGTGGAATCTTGACTAAACACTGTATGTACAGTTGCTTTTCCACCTAATAAACTGCAGCCCATTGCATTTGTCCATGTAACACCATCACTATTTTGAGTTGGTTCATCAGTAAAGTTTATAAATACTCTTTGTGCACCAGCTCTCCAGGAATAAACGCTGTCAGCAAAGATTGCAGCTATAACACCGTTTTCACCACCAGCATAACCGAAACTATATGCTCTTGTGGTTAATGCAGCACTATCAGATCCGGCAAAATAATATGTTCTGTAAGTACCTGTTTCTCTATTTAAATATGAACTAAGTGTTTGAGCATTTGTAAAATTGATGCCGCCATTTGGGTAGCTATCGTAACCAACAACAGCAAATTTTACATCCAGGCCGCTGCTCTGTAAGTAATTTGCAAATTCAATTATACTTGCAGCAACAGAATCTGCTTCCTGTCCCATACTGCCAGAGTTATCTACGCAAAAAACTATATCTGCTGTAAGAACATTACCTGTTCCAACTTTTGACACTTTTAATCCCTGTACAACGCCATCTTCTTCAACAAATATGTTAGAAGCTTGCGGGTTACTTGCATCATAACTTAAAGTTAAAGGTAGGTTTGTAGTTGGATCGATCAATCCAAGCAAGTTTAATTTTACTCTGCTGCCGACTGTTGTGAATGATGCAGAAGGTAAAACATTGTTTTTTGTTGGAGCTGGAACTGTTACTCCTGTAGGATCTGCAGGTATATCTGTATTCTGATCTTCAGGATTTTCTGCAGTATCGCAGGAAAAATAGATTACAGATGTGAACACTAACATAAGAATAAGTAGTAATTTACGCATGATTGTTAGTCCTTTTATTGTTACGGAATAGTTATTTAGAAATTATGCTCAATTTCAACGGTAAATATAAAATTTAATTGTCTTAAAGTAAAAATTACCTGTAGAAAACTTTTTAGCGTAATTATCCAATTGATACAAACGTATCATAATAGATAAATAAAGCTTAAAAAATGATGCCCAGTTGGATTAAATTTCATTCAATGCGTATTAGATACAAAGATTATTCCAAAAATATTGTGTAGATGCGGAAACATTTGCACTTTTTTATCATCTTTTAGATAAGAAACAAAAATCGATTTTGCAGCAGAAAGAAAATCAAATAATCGAGTTCACAATCCTCTTCAATAAATACAAAAAGAGGATTTACAATTACGCATTAAAAATGCTAAACGATAAAATGCGTGCTGATGATATTGTGCAGGACGTATTTATAAAGTTGTTTGAAAATCTTAACAACATTCACAACAAACAGAGCATACAATTCTGGTTGTTCAAAACAGCACGTAATGAAATGATGGCTTTTTTAAGAAACACAAAGAATAAAAAATTTATTACTGAAGTTGTTGATATAGATACTTATGAGATTGAAAATAAAACTTCGCTTGCTGATGAAATAGAAAACACAGAATTAAAAAAACTGATCTTGAATGAACTTGAAGTTATGAACAAAGATTTTAGCGAGGTTTTTATATTAAAAGAATATTCGGGATTAAGGTATAAAGAAATAGCTTCTTTACTTGAGATTGATGAAGAACTTGTAAAAAGCAGGTTGTACAAAGCACGGCAAAAATTAATAAATAAAATATCAAAGGTTTTACAGTAGTCATTGCGAGCGAGTCTTCGAGCGAAACAATCTACCAATTTGACAGATTGCTTCGTCCTTAATCAGGACTCGCAATGACGATCACAGAAAGAGAAAAGATATGAGCGAAAACAAAATATTAGAAATGATTAACCTCTACTTTGATGGTGAGCTTGAAAAAAGCAAGGAAGTAAATCTCTTTACACTGCTTGCAAGCGACCAGACAGCAAGAGATTATTTTAAACAACTAAGTTTAATACGAAATGCTGTTGATAATGATACAGAAGATTTTCCTGCTGAGCTTGAAGAAAGAATATTAAGATCTGTTGGATCTAAAGCCGCAGCAAAAACAGGAATGTTTTCCAACATAAAAATTTTCTCTGCAGTTTCTTATGCCGCTGCTTTGGTTTTACTTTTCTTAAGCGGGTATCTTTTCTTTAAAGTTTCTAACTACCAGGAAAGAGTTGATAGCCTTTCACAGCAAATGATCATTCAATCCAAAACAATACAAATGCTCTACAATAGTTTACCGGGAGTTGAAGTACGCGCAACTTTTGATAACGAAATTATTATTAAACCAAATAGCTGAGGTTAAAATGAAAACTAAATTATTTTTTCTAATTCTTCTTTTCGTTATTCCTTTTGGATGTAAGGAAGAAAAGCAAATTGAAGTTATCCCAGATTACGACAAGATCTACTTCCCATTAAATAAAGTCGATCAAACACCACAATTATTTGAAAGCAATGAGGAAGAATTAATAAAAAATATTAATTCGGAATTAGCTAAGATCGAAGATAGTTCTGATAGAACAATCAGTTTAGATTACAACTTCATGTTAGATGAAAATGGTACTGTGGATAAAGTTGAAATTATTCAAGGCAACAATAAAAAAATCAATAATCTTGTACTTAGTTCCATTAAAAACTGGAGATTTAAATCCGGGATAAAAGATGGTAAAAATGTAAAATCACAATATCGGTGGAAATTTCATGCGGGAGATAAAGAGATTATAAAAAACATAAATGAGGGAGATTATTTTGTGGCAGTTGAAGAAATGCCTGAACCAATTGGAGGCATGTATTCAATCCAAAGCAAAATTAAATATCCAGAAATTGCAAAACGAGCAGGTATTGAAGGTAAAGTATATGTTCTTGCCTTAATTGATGAAGATGGTAACGTTGCCAGCGCGCGTATAATAAAAGGAATAGGTGCAGGCTGCGATGAAGCTGCATTAGATGCAGTCACGCAAACCAAGTTTAAGCCAGGCAGACAAAAAGGTAAACCAGTAAAAGTACAGGTTTCGATTCCCATAGTTTTTAAGCTACAATAATCATTAAGCAAAAAGGACTTATATGAAATCAGTTTTTTTTTATTGACTTTAGTTCCTCTATTTGTATTAAGCATTTTTGCACAGGGTGAAAAAATGGATGTTTTTCCTGTGCCTATTGATTGTACTGAGAGCATACTAAAAAAACTTGTTTATCCAGAATCAGCAAGAATTTCATTTGTGGAAGGAGAGGTAATTGTTAAAATTATTGTTGATTCAAAAGGTGAAGTAACATCGATTGAAGTAACCAAAAGTTTGCAAAATGAATGTGATAGTGTGGTAGTTAATGCAATTAAAAAAACTAAATTTAAACCTGCCAGAAGAAATGGATATGCAGTAGAAACTGTAGTAATAATTCCCGTTCTGTTCAAGCTAAGATAGCAAATGTTCTAAAATATTAATTTTATAAGGAGGCGCTATGAAAAACTCAATCTATTCACTTTTATTTTTCTTTCTCTTCTTAGGAGTAATCGGATTTGCTCAAGAGGAAAAACTTGATAAATATCCAGAACCAATTGGTGGAATTGAATCAATGATTAAAAATGTTGTCTATCCTGCTTCAGCGAAAGAAGCAGGCATTCAAGGAAAAGTTTTGGTTAAAACAATTATTGACGAAAAGGGTGATGTAGTAGAAACAGAAGTTATAAAAGGATTTGATGCAGATTGTGATAACGCAGCAATGGATGCAATTAAGAAAACCAAATTCACTCCAGGAATTAAAGACAACAAACCCCTAAAAGCAGAAGTGACAATTCCGGTTATGTTTAAGTTGTCTTAAAATTATTTCTTGGAAGTCACGGACTATGAGTCTGTCCGAGAACTAGTATTATTATCAATTGATTTAAATAAAAACCATTGCTGATTATACCAGCGATGGTTTTGTTTTTAATGCTTTCAGCTTTAATATTTTTTTAATATTGTAAGCGGTACAAATAATACTAAACTCTGTTTTTACTTTTTCTAATCCTCTTAATAAAAATCTTCTAAATCCCATTATGTGTTTTATTTGTGCAAAGACAGGTTCAACAGTTCTGATTCTTTTATTATACCTTCTTCTGCCTTCACTGCCCAGTAACTTTTGCCTCATTATCTGTTTGAACTGATCGTTCTGATAAATTTGTATTTGCCTGTGTTTTGAACCTAAATGTGTTATACACTCTTTTGCTTTTGGACATTCTAAACAATCTTTGCCTTTGTAAATTCTAAATCTTACTACGTTTCTTGAACCGGTTTTCCAATATTCCATTACATTATTTTCAGGACATATGTATTGATCCTTTTGGTTGTCCTTAACAAAGTTTCTTCTGTCATACTTTCCGATTATTTCATTGCCTGATTTATCACTCTCATATTCTAAACGACTGTCTGGCAAATATGCATCTATATTATTTTTTTCGATATACAAGTACGTCTCTCCACTGTAATAACCCGCATCTGCAGAGACTTCAATTGGTCTTTGATTTATGTTCTCTACTGTTTTTTCATACATCTGTGCAAATAAATAATTATCATTTGTTTCTTTTGTTACGTCGTATGCCGCTATTATTTGATTATCAGAATCTACAACTAACTGACTGTTGTAACATATATCTATACCACCATCACCCATCTTCATAAATCTTGCATCGGAATCAGTTAGGTTTATGCTTTTTTGATTTGCTTGTCCTTTTAGTTTTTCCTTTGCCTGTTTTATTTTTTCGATTAGTTTATTTCTAGTCTTTAGTTCCTCTGGCATAGCATAACCACTTTTTTCTTTACCATATTTTTCATCTTCTTGCTCGTCAATCTCCTCCGCCTGATCAAGTATTTTCTTAACTTCATTTTCACATCTGTTTAGCTCTTCCTGATTCTTTGTCGTTTTCTTTGATGCGTTTGCCTTGATCTTGCTTCCATCTATTGATATGTGCCCCAAACTAAACAAGCCTAATTCTTTGCATATCATAAGAACCTGTTCAAAACAATTCTCGATGTATTTTCTTTTATTCAACCTGAAATCACTTATTGTTCTGAAGTCAGGTTTTTGCATTCCACTTAAGTACATAAATGTTACATCGCTGTTTATTCTTTCAGCTAGTTTTCTGGAACTGCTAACACCTATGCTGTATCCATAAATTAGTATCTTTATTAACATTTTAGGATGATATGCAGGTTGTCCTTCTTCGCTATAGCTATTGTATAATGAGCTTAATTCTAATGATTCTATTATATTGTCTATTCCTCGTACGATATGATCTCCCGAGATTAACTCATCGATTGATTGAGGAAGAAGTGTGCCTTGATGTTGTTGATATGGTTTGAATTTCATTGCCGTTAAGTAATTTTTCTTAACGGCAATTTATTAATTTTTATTCTTATTTGTTAGTTCTCGGACAGACTCCCATTCCATGACTTAATTATAAAATTCCTTGCAACATTCAACCAAACCACTCTAACTTTGCATTACAATTATTTATCATTTCAGGGGATCTCAAATGAAAAACAGTTTTGCTCTTGCAGTATTGCTCAGTTTAAGTTTTTCTTTTTCTCATATCTACTCTCAAGGTATTTTTTTAGAAAAGGGAGAAGCCGGATTTTTTGTAAATGGAAGTTATTCAAGTTTAGAGATCGGTAACGCAACATCCTTCGGTGGTGGATTTGCATTAGGCGGAGTTATGGAGCTTGGATTCTCTAGTACCAATTCCACAATTGAAATAGACCAATATTACTATTCCGATGATATTGAAGTAAACAGCAAGACAATATCACTAGGAGTTGTTCTCTTAAAGAAAAAAGCTCAGCTAGAACTTAATGTTGGTTACTCTACTTCCGATATGGGCAGCGATGCTTTATTACTTGGTTTTAATGTTGGAAGTGAAATTAAACTTCACCAACTATTAAGTTGGTATCCTGTTTTTTCTTTTGCTGTAGGTATTCCTATAGAAGAGGACAGCGGCAATCCCGTTACTGCTTTAGGATTAACAGCACCGATTCTAATTGCTGAACACGTTTATTTAGGTCCTACCTTTGCATTATCCGAAGGCGATTTTTCCTGGGGTGTTACAGCCGGGATTATAATTAGTTTTAGTACCGCTGGTAATGAGGATAATGGTTGGTGATTTTTTTAGAACAATTCAAGAACAGTTCCAAAATAGATTGATTTATAGCCGTATTTCTCCCCTTGAATGCCCGCATTTAATTACTATTTTTATGCTATGATAAAGAAAATTATTATAATAATTCTGTTCGCATTTTCACTGTATGCACAGCAAAGTCCATTGGATCAAAACCAGTTTATGCTTGCACAAAGTTATGAGCAAAGGGGGGATTTTGCCAAAGCTGTTGAAATAATTGAAACTCTATGTAAAAAAGATCCAACAAATATTCAGTACTTCAACAAACTTAATTCGCTTTACCTTCAACTAAAAAAGTATGATGAATCTGCGGCTCTTATCAACTCAAGAATAATTATCACTCCGCAGGATATTAGTTTGTACGGATTACTCGGCTCAACATATTACACTGCCGGAGATCGCACAAAAGCTTACCAGGTTTGGGATGATACCGCTGAAAAGTTTAAAACAAATCCTATGACTCTTAGAATTATTTCTAACTATGCAATTGAAAAAAGAGATTTTGAAAAAGCTATTGAGTATTTGAATCGTGGAAAAGAAATTTCCAAAGATCCGTTTTTGTACTCTTATGATCTTGGAGAACTTTATCAGATAACAATGCGTTACCGGGAAGCAGCCGGTGAGTATTGCGATTTGATCAAAGCAAATCCATCTCAGTATCAGCAGATAGAAAGTAAAATTCTTTCATACTCAAATAAACCAAATGCTCTGGATGAAACGATTGAAGTTGTTGAAAAACATAAATCTGATGACATAAGTTTTTCTTATCTGCTTGCAAGATTGTATATCGAAAAAAAGAATTACGATGAAGCATTTGATCTTTACAAAGAGATCGATAAAAAACAAAACACAAAAGGTGCCGATCTTTTTTCATTCGGTGATTTTGTTTATCGTGATGGTGAATATAGAACCGCCTCTGAGGTATTTAAATTTCTTATAGATAATTACAGTGATCAGCAAAACATTCCTCTTGCAAAGTTGGGATATGCAAAAACACAGGAAGCTTTATTCATACAAAAGTACAATGCAATAAATCCTGAGTGGAAAACATTTTTCATTCCTGCTAAAGTTGAAGAGAATGAAATTGAACCTGTTATAAATGCTTATCAGGAAATTGTAAAAGTTTATCAGCACTCCGAAGTTGCCATTGAAGCAAACCTGAGAATGGGAATTTTATATGCTTATTATATTAATGATCTCGATGCAGCACAAAAGTATTTTGCTATCATCGCTTATGATTACCCAATGTCAAAATATGCTTCACTCTCTTTTGTAGAGTTGGGCAATATTAAAATGCTGCAAGCTAAACTTGATGATGCTGAAAAACTTTTTCAATCTGTACTCAAACTTCCACGCGCAAATGTAGAAGATAAAAGTTATGCAAACTATCAGCTTGCAAGAATATTTTCTTTTAAAAATGATTTTGAATCTGCCCGTAAATATCTAATGTCAGTTATGGGAAATCTAAAAGACAACATTGCCAACGATGCAATTGAATTATCAATCTTATTGAACACGGCAAAGAATGATTCGTCTAACCTATCGCTTTACTGCGCTGCGGAATTTTTATCTGAGCAGAAAAGATTTAGCGAAGCAAAGGATTTATACTTGCAGCTTTCACAAAATCCGCAGGCATTTGTTTTTCATTCGATTGCTAAGCTAAGAGCTGCGGAAATGCTTATTGCTACCGATGCATATTCGGCTGCAATTGCAGATCTTTCGCTGATCGTTGAAGAAGCCCAGAAAAACATTTATGCGGATAAAGCCTTATATTTGCAGGGTCAGATTTATCAGTATGGATTGAAAGATTCGGTAAAAGCTGTTGAATCTTACGAAAGTCTGCTTGCTAAATTTCCAAAGTCATTATTTCTGGATGAGGCAAGACAAAATATAATTGAGTTAAAGAAAAAATTAAGTTAGGATGATCGATGTCTAAAAAACCCGGACAAAAAATAGTTAAGTGCTCCTTCTGCGGAAGAGATGGAAATGAAGTCGGAAGTATGATTGCCGGACCAGATGTTTACATTTGCGATATTTGCATCGGAAGCAGTGTTGATATTTTGAAAAATAATCTTGCAGCTTACAGCAATCAGAAACAGGGCAAATGGAATCAACACACACCGGAAACAATTAAAAAAGCACTGGATGAATATGTGATTGGACAAGATCGCGCAAAGAAAGTTTTAGCTGTTGCTGTTTATAATCACTATAAAAGAATAGGATCACGCACTACATTCTTTGAGCTTGATGATGTTGAAATTGAAAAAAGTAATATTCTGCTTATCGGTCCAACTGGAGTTGGAAAAACATTACTGGCACAAACACTTGCAAAAACTTTAGATGTTCCTTTTGCAATTGCAGATGCCACAACTTTAACAGAAGCCGGTTACGTTGGTGATGATGTTGAATCAGTTTTGGTTCATCTATTACAAGCTGCGGATTACAATCTTGAACGTGCGCAAAAAGGAATTGTTTACATTGATGAGATTGATAAGGTTGCACGTAAAAGCGAAAGTACTTCAATTACACGTGATGTTTCCGGTGAAGGCGTTCAGCAGGCATTGTTAAAAATATTAGAAGGAACAATTGCCGGCATTCCACCCAAAGGCGGAAGAAAACATCCTGAACAAAGTCTGATAAATCTTAACACTAAAAATATTCTTTTCATTGTTGGCGGCGCCTTTGATGGAATTGATCGAATAATTGCAAAACGACTTAATGAAAACAGAATGGGATTTGCCTCAGAACTAAAAGCAAAAACAAAAGAAGATGATTTAATATCTCACATTCAACCGGAAGATCTTTTAAGATTTGGATTGATTCCGGAATTGATCGGAAGACTTCCTGTTGCAGCTCCGCTTCATCAACTTACAGAAGAAGCAATGAGAAATATTTTAACAGAGCCAAAAAATGCAATAATTAAGCAATACAAAAAACTTTTCTTGATGGAAGGGATAGAATTAGAGTTCGATCCGTTTGCATTAGATTCAATTGTACAGAAATCAATGGAAAGAAAAACCGGTGCCCGTGCTTTGCGCAGTATTGTAGAAGATTTTATGATTGATATTATGTATGATCTTCCAAACAAAAAAGATGTTGATAAATGTATTATCACAAAAGATGCGGTTGAGAAAAATTCCGAGCCGATTTTTATTAAGAGTGATGTTAAGTCTGCTTAAAATTCTTTTATTTAGTAATTAACGTTTTTGTCATGCCGGACTTGATCCGGCATCTATTTTTATGATAAATAAATACCAAAAAATATTCTTTCTTTTAATTTTGCTTTCGGCTGAAGTCTTTCCCCAAAACAAAATCCTAATCCCAATGGATCTAACACAAACAGATCATCTAAAAGCTTATGGAATTACTTTTCACGCTTTAGAAGATGGATTAAAAGCTGATTGGCTGTTAAACTATCGAGGCGGTTCTTTTCTTATAGATCAATCTGAGAAAATTATTTCTGAGTGTTTACTTGAAGAGGTTTTCTTTGAGCAGATAACTCTTGGCCAGGCTTCACAAATCTATGCCGAAGTACAAAGCGAAGATAATAATATGGATGTTGTACGCCTGGAGAAAGCACCAAAAATTGCGGTTTATGTTCCGCCGGGATTTGCCCCGTGGGATGATGCTGTAACTTTGGCTCTTGAGTATGCAAAAGTTAAGTATGAGAAAATATGGAATGATGAAATACTCCGCGGCGACTTGGAAAAGTATGATTGGATTCATTTGCATCATGAAGATTTTACAGGACAGTATGGGAAATTCTATGCAAGCTTTAGTAATGCGCAATGGTATATCGATCAGCAGATAATGTACGAGAACAATGCAAAGAAAAATGGATTCAATAAAGTTTCTGATATGATGAAAGCAGTTTCGCTAACAATTAAAAATTTTGTTGGGCAAGGCGGATTTCTGTTTGCAATGTGCAGTGCAACTGATTCTTATGACATATCACTTGCAGCAGAAGAAGTTGATATCTGCGCTCCTGTTTTTGATGGCGATGCTGCTGATCCTGACGCACAAAGTAAATTGGATTTCTCAAAAACATTTGCGTTTAAAGATTTTAAAATTGATATGAATCCTTACATTTATGAGTACAGTGATATTGATATTCAGCCGATGGAAATTGGCTTACAGCAAAATGATTACTTTACACTTTTTGATTTTTCGGCAAAATATGATCCCGTTCCAACAATGTTAACTCAGAATCATATAAACGTTATTGAAGGATTTATGGGACAGACAACAATGTTTAGAAAAAGTCTCATAAAAAATTCTGTGATTGTTTTGGCAGAAAGACAGGGGACAGATCAGGTTAGATATATTCACGGAAATTTTGGAAGAGGCACCTTTACTTTTTACGGCGGCCACGATCCGGAAGATTACCAGCATGCAGTTGGTGATCCGCCAACAGAATTAAGTTTGCATAAAAATTCTCCGGGATACAGATTAATATTAAATAACATCTTATTTCCGGCAGCAACAAAGAAAAAACAAAAAACATAATACAGTATGTTGTTGGTAGTGGGTAGTTTGTAGTAAAAACACAGAGGAATTTATGAAAACAATAAAAATAAAAAACAGCAGTAAAGAAATTGCAATTGGCAAAATAGTTTGCGTTGGAAGAAATTATGCTGAACATGTTCACGAACTTGGAAATATAATTCACGAAAAACCTGTTGTTTTTTTAAAAACCGTTTCATCAGTAATCTATTCAGGTGATGAAATTATTTATCCATCCTTTTCGAATGATATGCACCACGAAACTGAATTAGTTTTATTGATTGGGGAAGATATTAAAGATGCTGATTCTGAAACAGCTGAACGGGCAATTGCTGGATATGGAATCGGATTGGATATGACTCTACGAGATGTTCAATCTGATCTTAAAAAGAAAGGACATCCCTGGACAATTGCAAAGTGTTTTGATGCCTCCACAGTACTTTCTGAATTTGTAGAAAAATCTTCACACCAGCTTACTCTTGATGAAACTATTTCATTAAAGATCAATGGCGAGTACAGACAAAAAGATCAGTTAAATAAAATGCTGCACAAACCAGTTGAGATTGTTCAATACATCTCTTCGTTAATGAAACTTGAAGCCGGTGATTTAATTTTTACCGGTACACCAAAAGGGGTAAGCAAAGTTGTTAGTGGAGATAAAATTGAAGCAAAACTTGAGGGGATAGTTAAACTTGAGTGTAAGGTTAAATAATTGGTTCGTCATTGCGAGGAGTCTTCGACGAAGCAATCTGCTACAAATTTGAAATGATGGTTGAGATTGCTTCACCCTAATCGGGATTCGCAATGACGTCCGATCTTTATTTATTCAATCCTGCCAACGCTTTTCTTATAAGTTCTTCCAAAGTATAGTTAGCATTTTCAGAAAGTAAATCACGCACAACTTTTTCTGCAAGTTGTCTTTGGTATCCAAGAGTTGCTAATGCAGAAATCGCTTCATCTTTTGCAGATGTTATTTTAATTGATCCATCTGCTTTAATTGCATCAACTTTGTTTCTTAACTCGAGTACAACACGTTCAGCCGTTTTTCTGCCAATGCCGGGAATAGCAATTAAACGGGAAACATTACCGTTTGCAATTGCATCTTTTAAATCATCAACAGAAATTCCGGATAGAATGCCAAGGCTTACTTTCGGACCAATTCCACTAATAGAGATTAACAACTCAAACATTTCTTTTTCTGATTGAGTAAAAAATCCAAACAAAGTTATTGAATCCTCTTTAACACTTGTGTGAATAAAAAGTGAAACAATATCTTTGTCAGAAATCTTTTCAAAAGTACTTATAGAAATATTTACTAAGTAACCAACTCCATTTACATCAAGTATTATTTGCGTTGGTTTGGACGAAATAATTTTTCCAGTCAAATAACCGATCATAATTTATCCTATAACTCTTTCCGGATAAGCCTCAATAAAAGATTTCCAATCCTTTGTTTTCTTTACTGGAGTTTTCATTCTGAAAGCATGGCAAAGTGCAATTGCTAGTGCATCACTTTCATCAACTTTAATTTTTTCTGATTTGATGTTGAGTAAAGTCTTAATCATAAATGAAACTTGCTCTTTGCTTGCAGCACCCTTTCCAACTACAGATTTTTTTACTTCTCTTGGCGAATACTCACTTGCAGGAACGTTGTTGTGCAGTGCGCATAGAATTGAAACCCCGCGGGCATACCCAATCTTCATTGCGGACTGGACATTCTTTCCATAGAAAGCTGTTTCAATTGCAAACTCATCAGGTTTATATTTTTTTATGATTTTACTTAATTCGCTGTAGATAATTTCGAGTCGTTGTGGAATTGGTTCATTTGCAGGTAGGTTAATTGATCCACCCGCAATTCTTACAAAGGTATTATTTAAATATTTGATAACGCCGTATCCGGTAATTCTTGTTCCGGGATCTATTCCTAAAATGATCATAGAAATATTTTAAGTTGATTTAAAAATAGATTCCCACTTTCGTGGGAATGACAATAAAAATTTTAGTAAAAAATATTCAGAAATTATTCAACAATATCAGCATTTGAGAAAACGTTTTGAACATCATCAAGATCTTCAAGTGATTCAATCAGTTTAACAACTTTTTCAGCATCTTCGCCTTTAACTTCAATTAAATTTTTTGCAATCCATTGTAATGAAGCGTTTTCAACTGTAAATTTTTTATCAACCAAAGTTCTTCTAACTGTTTCAAAAGATTCAATAGTAGTTGCAACTTCAAAATAATCTTCTTCAGTTGTAAGGTCATCGGCTCCGGCATCTAAAACTATTTCCATCACATCATCTTCTTTTTTACCTTCTGCAGGTAAAGTGATAATTCCTTTTCTATCAAACATCCACGCAACAGAGCCAGTTTCTCCCATACCTGCACCGTATTTACTGAATAGATGTCTTACTTCTGCAACTGTTCTGTTCTTATTATCTGTAGCAACTTCAACAACAACTGCTATTCCTGCCGGAGCGTAACCTTCGTAAGTTAATTCATGATAAACTACTCCTTCAAGTTCGCCTGTTGCTTTTTTAATTGCGCGTTCGATATTATCTAACGGCATATTTTGGGCTTTAGCATTATCAACAGCTAAACGCAATCTTGGATTGCCGTTTATATCACCACCAGCACGTGCGGCAATGGTAATTTCTTTAATAAGCTTTGTAAAAATTTTTCCTCTTTTAGAATCGAGTGCAGCTTTTTTTCTTTTAATCGTTGCCCACTTTGAGTGACCGGACATTACTAATTCTCCTGAATTTCTTTTTGGTTTATTCTTAAATCTTTTAGTCTAAGTTGCGGATAAGATCTGCCATCACGAACAGTTTTATCAATGGTATAAACAATATCCACTTTTACTTTTTTATCTGATAGCAAATCTAAATATTCGCGCATATTAAAGCCAATACTATCAAATATCTTATCATTTCCATTTTGTTTAAAACATGCAATTAAATGATTGTTTCCAACTAATCGAGGACTGTTGCTTAGTTCAACACCTTCTGTTAAAAAAACAGGGCGCATATTTTCGGGGCCAAATGGTGCAAACTGATCAAGTATTCTTAAAAATTTCGGAGTGATTTCTGAAAGTTTAATCTTTGAATCAATAATAATTTCGGGAAACAAATCACTTCCAGTAATTGATTCCTTAACAATCTGGTTAAACTTATCTTTAAAATCCTGAACTTTATCTAACTCGACTGCCAAACCTGCCGCTGCTTGATGGCCACCAAAGTGGATTAATAAATGTTCACATTTTTGAAGCGCTTCATAGATATTAAAGTTATTAATACTTCTTGCAGATCCTTTAGCAATTCCATCAATAGTTGTAAGCATAATTGTTGGGCGATAATATTTTTCAACTAATCGTGATGCAACAATTCCAATTACACCTGGATGCCATTCTTCCTGGTGAAGAACAATTGCTAAATCATTTTCAAGATCGATTGAACTTTCCACAAGTTTTAAAGCGTTATCAAAAGTACCAACATCAATTTTTCTACGTTCATAATTTTCCGTTTCAAGTACTTTGGCCATAGTTCTTGCTTCATCGATACTTTTTGTAATTAAAAGTTCGACAGCACGTTTTGCATCACCTAATCTGCCAACAGCATTTATTCTTGGTGCAATTGTAAAAACAACTTGACCGGAATTTAGATTTCCTGGCTGCAATCCGCTGCTTTCAATAAGGGCTTGAATTCCGGGACGAGGATTATTATTTACTAAATCCAGTCCTTCTCTAACAAGAATTCTGTTTTCATCCATTAGAGGAACAATATCTGCCGCGCCAGCTAATGCAACAAGATCAAGATATTTTAATGGCATTTCACGTCTGCCGATTTTTTCGGCAATTCCTTGTGCAAGCTTAAATGCAACTCCTGCACCAGAAAGGTAATTGAAAGGATAATCACAGTTAGGTTTTAACGGATCTAAAACGGCAAGCGCATTTGGCAATTCATCCTTTGGTTGATGATGATCGCAAATAATAACATCCATTCCCAGATCGTTTGCATAAGCAGTTTCTTCAATTGCAGTTATTCCGCAATCGACTGTAATTAATAACTTAGCATCATTATTAATTTTTATCGCATCAATTCCATCTTTAGATAAACCATAACCTTCATTTAATCTGCGAGGAATATAAAAATCAACATTTGCACCAAGTTCTTTTAAAAACATATAGAGTAATGCGGTTGAACAAGTTCCATCAACATCATAATCCCCATAAATACAAATCGGTTGATTTTCTGTAAGTGCGCTAATAACTCGTTTAGCGGCAACTTCCATTCCGTTCATTAGATAAGGATCATGTAAAGATTCGATAGATGGGCGAAAGAAATATTTAGCTTGAGAAAATGTTTTAATCTCTCTGATAAAAAGCAGCTTAGCTAAAACTTCAGAAATATTTAGTGAGTCTGAAAGAGATTTTAGAGAATTATCATCTTCAACTTCTCTGATTTTCCAACGTTTATGTAACATAAGAGAATTAATTATATTTTATAAGAACAAATCTAAAAGTTCAATCCTGTAAGCCGAATTTTGTAACCCCGATAAATCGGGGCGGCAATTATTTATCTTATTCTGTTGTTACCAACAGACTTTAGCGGTCCACCCGAAAATCCAACCTGCAACTAAGCATTAGTTCAAAGCGAACAACTTTGCCCCGACGAATCGGGAAGACTTTCTTACTTGACCTTGCTTCAGGTGTGGTTTACCATGCGCCTAATATTACTATCAGGCCGGTGAGCTTTTACCTCGCCTTTTCACCTTTTCTCCGATTGTTATCGGAGTAGTTTATTTTCTGTGGCACTATCAGTCGATAATAGATTTCTCCATTAGCTCCCGGGCGTTACCCGGCACCTTGTTCTGTGAAGTTCGGACTTTCCTCCACCCGATAAATCGGATAGCAATTGCCCGGATTGAATTATTAGATTATTCCTTTAAATTTGAATTGACATCTCTGCCAACTCAGCCAATTACTTAATTAATATTATTGAATCAGATTAAAAATAACTTAGAAAATCAGAATGGCTGAATATAATAAATATAAAGCTTGATTTCAGATTATTAATCTATCAATACTTAGTTTGTGCCATCAACTTCATCAGCAATTTCCTGCGAAATAAGAATTCTGCCGCAATATTCACAAGTAAATATTCTTGCGTTTCTTCTTATCTCTAATTGTCTTTGTGATGGAACAATATTGTGACATCCTGAACATGCTGATCTTTTTATTGTAGAAACAGCTTTGCCTTTTTTAGCTTTACGAATTCTCATATAAACAGAAACATCCGGTTTCTTAACCTGTTCTTCAATTTTTTTTCTGTCAGATAAAAGTTTTGTTTCTTCTACTTCGTTAGCTTTTACAATTTCTTTTAGGTCAGCTTGTTTTTCACTAAGCTCTGAAAGCAGTTCATCAAGTTTTGGTTTTATATCTTCAACTTGTTGTGAAAGACCTTTGCTTGAATCAGCTAATGCATCATTTTCTGCGGTAAGTTTTGTTATTTGTTCTTCTGAGTGATCAATTTCTTTGGTTAATGCATCATATTCTTTATTGTTTCTTACTTGATAAAGCTGGGCTTTAAATTTTTTCTGACTTTCTTTTAGCTTTTCAATTTCTTCTTCATTTTGTGATCTTCTTTCAACGGATTCTTTTTGTTCGGTAGTTTTAGTCTCAATTTCGGTATTTAATTCGTTGATTTTGCTTTCCAAACTTCTAACCATGTTTGGTAAATCACCGCGTAGTTCTTCAAGTTTATCTAATTGATCATCAACTAATTGTAGTTGGTAAAGTACTTTTAATCTATTATACAATTTTTTCTGGCTCCTTAGTTATTATAAAAAACGATTGGGTTTGTAGAACCCGTATACTTATAAACTTTTGTTTTATCTGTTAAAGATTTTTCTAATCTATTTTTAATTTCATCTAAAACCGGTACTTCGGTTTCATAATGTCCGGCATCTATTAATAAGATTCCTTTTTCCGCATCTTGAAAAGTATGATATTTAACATCAGCAGTTACAAATGCATCTGCATTATTATTAATTGCAGCATCAAGTAAATCACTACCTGATCCGCCGCAAACGGCAACTTTTTTAATTTTAGATTTAGTGCCTTGTGCAAATCTTAAATTTTTTGTCTTTAAAGATTTAGTTACAAGGTGTAAGAAATCTTTTTGCGACAATTCATTTTCAAGTTCACCAACCACACCCATACCATAATTTACGTTCTCATTTGCCAATGAATAAACATCGTAAGCAACTTCTTCATAAGGATGAGCTTTTTTCATCTCATCTATAACTTTTTTCAAATCAAAAGAATTAACTAAAACTTCGATCTTTACTTCTTCAACTCTTTCAATTTTACCTTTTACACCAAAATGTGGATTTGATTTTTCTGATCCTTTAAAAATTCCAGTCCCCAATGATCTGAAACTGCAATTTGTGTATTCACCACTCATTCCAGCACCGGCATTATGCATAGCATCTGCAACTTTATCTGCATAAGTAATCGGAACAAATACAACAAGTTTGTTTTGATTTTGGGAAAGGTTTACAAGAAATTTTTGATTTGTAAGTTTTAGCATTTTAGCTAATTGAAAACTTACACCATCTTTTGTAAAGTCTAAATTTGTGTGAGCTGAGTAGAGAGTAATATCTTTTTTAATAAGTTTTTCTATTATTCTTGACTTCCTGTCATTAACAACATCAAGCTTTTTTAGTGATCGAAAGAGAAGGGGATGATGGCTAATAATTAGATTACAATTTTTTCGGTTTGCTTTATCTACAACGTTTTCATCAACATCTAAACAAAGTAAAATATTTTTTACTTCGCGACGCAATGATCCAACTTGTAATCCTATATTGTCTTTTTCCCAGGCAATAGATTTTGGTGCCCAGTCTTCAATTATTTTAATGATCTTGTCACATCTCATAATATCAAAAAAAAATGCACCCTTAATTTTTATTTGGGTGCATTCTTATAAATCTTTGGTCTTCGCATTTTGACTGTTGAGGTCAGTCTTTGCAAGAAATTTTAATTTTTTCGGGTTTTTTCTTCTCATATTTAGTGCATAAATATAATTCTATTACATAAAATAAACAATTTTTGATTGGATTAATTAATAGGCTCTACCCAATTTCCATCTTCTTTAATCAATTCAATTAGTTCATTAACAGCATTATTTGCAGAAATATTTCTTCTAACAATATTTTTCTCCCTGTAAAGTGTGATTTTATCCACACCGGAACCAACATAACCATAGTCTGCATCCGCCATTTCCCCAGGACCATTTACGATGCAACCCATAATTGCAATTTTTACACCTTTAAGATGTTCGGTTCGTTTGCGGATCATTTCAGTTGTTTCCTGCAAATCAAACAGAGTTCTTCCGCAAGATGGGCAAGCAATATATTCAGTTTTTGATATTCTTTGTCGTGCTGCTTGTAAAATGTTGAATAAAAGCCTTTTTACAATTTTTTCTTTTGTTTCTGATTTGTTGATAAAACTTTTAACATATGTTCCAGACGTTTCAGTTGCACTTTTCAAATTATCAACAGATAACCAAACTCCATCACCAAAACCATCTATCAGCAATGCCCCAAAATCTGTTGATGAATAAAGCTGTAAATCTTCAAAGGTTATGCTTAAGTAATCTCTTTTTATAATTATAGGATTTGTAATTCCGTTTTCAATCAATTCAAAAAATGCTCTGCGTTGTTCAGCCATTCCAGCAAAATTTTGTGTTTCTAAAATCAGCACAACAGTTTTATCATTCTTAACTTTATTTAAAAATGATTCTGACAAATCATCAATAGTTATTGTAATAAAATTCAGTTCGCTTGATTTTTTTTCTATTTCAACAAATTGATGTGTTGTAAAGATTGGATAACTATTGTACTTATCTTCTAGATTCTTCCATATCTCAAAATCATAAATTGCATTTAAACCATTTGGACAATCAAAAGGCAAAGTATTTTTTCCAAGATAAATCAAATCAGCCGCAATATCAGAAAGATTCCATTTATCAGTTGGTTCCTCGTAAGTGTAACCGATATCAATCAAATCTTTTTGTGATGTGATTTTTCTTTTTGAATAATCGCCTACAACTCTTGGCACGTTACTTCCGCCGATTGACAAAACCTCAAATGTTTTTCGTCTGTTATAAACAAAAGGATCAATGGGTGATTCATCAATTTCTTTTATCGGTTTATGTTTTTCTCTTCCTTTGTAACGATTAGCTAAAGCAATTGCAACAGGTGCTTCAAATTCAGGATCTTCAGTAAGTGAAACACGAATTGTATCGCCAATTCCATCTTCAAGTAAAGCACCGATTCCGAGTGCTGATTTTATTCTTCCATCTTCACCACCGCCAGCCTCAGTTACTCCAAGATGAAGCGGATAATTCATTCCTTCTGCTTCCATTTTATTAATCAATAATCTGTAAGCCTGTACCATAACTTGCGGATTACTCGCTTTCATCGATAAAACTATACTGTGATAATTTTCATCTTCACAAATTCTTAAAAACTCTAATGCCGATTCAACCATTCCAAGCGGAGTATCACCATAACGACTCATAATTCTATCCGAAAGTGAACCGTGATTTGTTCCGATTCTCATTGCAGTTCCGTACTCTTTGCAAATCTTTACAAGCGGAGTAAATCGTTCTCTAATTCTATCCAGTTCTTCCTGATATTCAGCATCGCTGTATTCAATCAAATCAAATTTTTTCTTATCAACATAATTGCCGGGATTAACACGAACCTTTTCAACAATTCGTGCAGCCATCTCTGCGGCATTTGGAGTAAAGTGAATATCTGCAATTAATGGAACAGAATATCCGCGAACTTTTAATTCCTTTTTTATTGCTTCAAGATTTTTTGCTTCGTTGAGACTTGGTGCGGTTATTCTAATATACTCGCAGCCAGCTTCAACCATTGAGATAGTCTGTTCAACAGTTGCAATAGTGTTCATCGTATCTGTTGTTGTCATCGATTGAATGCGAATTGGATTGTTTCCCCCGAGCGGAATATCACCAATAAAAACTTTTCTTGTTTTGTATCGTGAGTATTGAGTTAGGCTGTTACAATATTTTTTGATGTTTTTGATCTCTGATTGCATAAATGTTTATGTTTCTATTTCCGACAACAATCGTTTAATGATTTAAGTTTCTTGATTAAATATAAAAATATTTACATCCACACCGAAAGACTTAAATTAGTGAATCTTAATCTTATTATATTTCGGATATGCGAATCCCTGAATCGAAAATAGAAGAAATACGCAATTCAATCAGTATTGTTGATGTAATTTCTGAATATGTGCAGCTTAGAAAGCGTGGAAAAAACTATATTGGTTTGTGTCCGTTTCATTCTGAAAAAACTCCTTCATTTACTGTAACTGAAGAAAAACAGATTTTCCATTGTTTTGGTTGCCACGCCGGCGGTAATGTTTATAAATTTTTAATGGATTACAAAAAAATATCTTTTGTAGAAGCTGTTCAGGAAATTGCTGAGCAGCAAGGAGTTGAAATCAGTTACGATGATGAAGGTTTTAATGAAAAGCAGTCCGAGCAGGAAATTCTTTATGATATAAACACTGAGGTTGCGAGATATTTTTCAAATAATCTTTTACACGATGCTGAAGGTGAAATTGCAAGAACATATTTTCAGAAACGAAATCTTAAAATTCAAACGATGCGTTCATTTGGCTTGGGTTATGCACACAATGGATATGAAAATCTTGTAAACTTTCTCAAAGAAAAAAATATCGATCTTGAAAAAGCATTACAGCTCGGATTGATTGGACGAAACAATGATGGAAGAGTTTATGATAAACAAGCTGGCAGAATAATCTTTCCAATATTTTCTCCAAACGGTAGAGTTGTTGCATTTGCAGGAAGAAAACTTCGCGAAGATGATTCGGGTGGAAAATATATTAATTCTCCAGAATCAATTATCTACATTAAAGGAAGAATTCTTTACGGACTTTCTCACGCTAAAGATGATATAAGAAAACTCGATAAAGCTATCATCGTTGAAGGTTATATGGATTTGATTTCGCTTTATCAAGCTGGAGTTAAAAACGTAGTAGCAGTTTCAGGCACAGCTTTAACCGATGATCAGGCACAGCTTCTTTCACGCTACACAAAAAATGTTGTTCTTTTATTTGATGCTGATGCTGCAGGTATTAAAGCTTCGATGCGAAGTATTGAGATTTTACTTAAGCGTGATTTTGATGTAAAGATTTCTACTCTGCCCAAAGGTGAAGATCCTGATTCTTATGTTACAAAATTTGGTAAAGATTCTTTTGATGATATTATTAAAAGAGCAGAAAATTTTCTTGAGTATCAAACAGAATACTATGAAACACAGGGAATGTTTGATGATCCAACAAAAATGGCAGAAGCAATACGCGATCTTGTAAAACCAATTGCTTTAGTTAGTGATGAGTTAAAAAGAAATCTTTTAATTAGAAATATTGGAAGAAAATTTAATCTGCGGGAAAAGCTAATTGAAGCAGAGTTAGATAAAGCGCTTGATTTTCAGAAGAAACAAAATCGATTACATTCTCAAAGAATTTTTAAGAAAGAAGAATCACAGCAGGAAAGTTTAATTCCCACAGAGAAGAAAACTATTCCGCCGCACTTTTATAATACCGAACGAGAACTGATAAGATTGTTGTTTGAAAACAATGAAGAGATAATCGGACTTATTACATACAACGTTCACGAAGAAGATATACTTGTTGATATTCACAGAAATGTTTTTGAAAAAGTTTACTTTGAATATGAAAATCGTGGCAGTTTAAATCCTGCCGATTTAATTTCTTTATACGATGATGAAGTTCAATCTTACTTAAGAGAATTAACAATTGAGAAATACAGCTTAAGTAGTAACTGGCAGGATTTGAATCCTTCAATCACCCAGGAAATGATAACTAAAAAATATGCAATCGATTTATTAGTAAAGTACAAGCAAATGCACATAGATATGCAAATTAATGCAAATGTTGGTGCGCAGGAAAATGCAGATAGTGAAGAAAGATTACTCGAGTTGATGAAAGAAAAACACGAACTAGAAAGACTAAAAAAAATAGTTCGCGAAGAGCTTGAGAAACAATAAAATATACTCAGTGGTTCTCTGTGATACCTCTGTGTTGCTCCGTGAAAGAATTTAACATTGCACTTTGCGGGGATTAAAATCAATTCAATAACTTTGATGCAAAAAGCAAAACAAATTTTAAAAGAAATATTTGGTTACAATTCTTTCCGCCCGTTGCAACAGGAAATAATTGAAAGTGTTGTAAATAAAAAAGATTGTCTTGTTGTTATGCCAACAGGCGGCGGTAAATCTTTGTGTTACCAAATTCCTGCTTTGATGTTTGATGGGCTAACAATTGTTATTTCACCATTGATTTCATTGATGAAAGATCAGGTTGAGCAGCTTAGACAACTTGGCGTTGAAACAGCTTTGCTTAACAGTTCCTTATCACAAAAAGATTACAACTTAAATTTTGCAAATGTAAAATCAGGCAGAGCAAAACTACTTTATCTGGCACCCGAATCCTTACAGAAGGAAGACATTAGTACTTTGCTTAAAAGTGTTAAGGTTGATTGCATCACAGTTGATGAAGCTCATTGCATTTCGGAATGGGGTCATGATTTTAGAAAAGATTACAGGCAACTCGGCAATTTCAAAAAAAGTTTTCCATCTGCTGTTTGTATTGGCTTAACCGCAACAGCAACTCCGCGCGTGCAGGATGATATAATGAAAAACTTAAATCTTAATCATCCTAAAAAATTTATAGCGAGTTTTGATAGACCAAATTTATTTCTGCAAGTAATCCCTAAACGCTTACCATTTGAGCAAGCAATTGATTTTCTTAACGAACACAAAAATCAATCAGGAATAATTTATTGTTTCTCGCGTAAGCAAGTTGATAGTCTGCACGAAGACTTATCTGAACTTGGATTTTCAACAAAACCATACCACGCAGGTTTATCTGATGAAGAAAGAAATACAAATCAGGATTTATTTATTAAGGATGAAGTCCAAATAATTATTGCAACAATTGCATTTGGAATGGGAATAAATAAATCCAATGTTCGTTTTGTGCTGCACTATGATCTGCCAAAAAATCTTGAATCATATTACCAGGAAATTGGAAGATCGGGACGTGATGGAGTTCGTTCTGATTGTCTTTTGCTTTTTAGTTATGCAGATATTTCCAAGATAAATTATTTTATTGATCAGAAAGAAGATGAGCGCGAAAGACTTTCTTCAAAAGTTCATCTTGAGGCAATGATTAAATATGCCGAAACAGAAATTTGCAGAAGACATCCGTTGATAAATTATTTTGGCGAAGTTTATAAAGTTGATGATTGTGCAATGTGTGATAATTGCTTAGCTGAAGAAGATGATAGTGATAAAACCGATGTTACCGTTTATGCACAAAAACTTTTATCAACATTAAAACGCACGGGAGAAGTTTTTGGTTTAAATTATATTATTGATGTCTTGCTCGGGAATGATACCGACAGAATTCTAAGTAACAATCATCATAAACTTAGCGTTTTTGGTATTGGTAAAGAGCTAAGCAAAAAACAATGGCAGATTCTTTCGCATCAGTTAATTAGAAAAGAAATTGTAATCCGTGATAATGATTATGGAAGTTTAAAGTTATCGCAATCCGCTTGGGATGTTTTGTTTAACAACAAAAAAGTTTTTGGTGTTATTAAAGATGTTGAAGTAAAAAAGAAAAAATTAAAATCTGTTGGAATTGAATACGACCAAAAATTGTTTGAGCTATTGCGAGTAAAAAGAAAACAAATTGCGGATCAAAAGAGTATTCCGCCTTTTGTTATTTTTGCGGATAGTTCGCTTATACAAATGGCCAAAGATTTCCCTCAGACTGAAAATGAATTTTTAAGAATTGGTGGTGTTGGTGTTAAAAAGCTGGAAACTTATGGCTCAATATTTTTATCCATCATTAAAAATTATGTTAAGGATAATGATGTAAAGCAAAAAAGTACTAAGCTAACCACACGAATTAGAAAATCATTGCTTGATGAACCAAGACATAGAGTAGTTTCAAAAGCTTACAATGATGGAAGTTCAATTACTGAGCTTGCGGAAGAATATAATGTTCAGGAACAAACTATTATAAACCATCTTGCAAGATTTACAAATGAAGGCAATAAAGTTAAAACAGATGGTTTGCTGGAAAGAGTAACGATTGATAAATCCAAACAGAAAAAAGTTTTTAGCGAGTTTGATGAAAACGGAACCTTACCTTTAAAACCAGTTTTTGAAAAATTTAACGGTGAAATTTCTTATAATGAACTTCATCTTTTAAGAGTTATTTATCTTAACAATCATAAAAAATAAAATTAATAAAAACTCAATGTTTCTCCGTGAAAATAATATTGAATCTATTACACAGAGAATACACTGAGAGAAGCATTCATTGATTTCTTAATTGTAAATTGTACATTATACATTCTAAATTGATATGAATTACCGACAAGCAAAAACCGGAAAACTGATGATTGAAATCTTACCTGATAAGTGTGATTTCTGTGGTTGCTGTGTTGGCGTTTGTCCTGAGGATGCAATCGAACTTAAAGAAGCAGAAATTTTTATTATAGATCCACGCTGTACAAATTGCTCTAAGTGTGTGTGGTCTTGTCCAATTGAAGTTATTAAGTTTAATAAAAATGGAGTTTTGTTCTGATCAGCGAAAACCCGCGTGATCTGCGTTATCCGTGTTCTATTAAGATCACTATAGAACGCTGATGACACGGATTTAGCGGATTAACACAGATTAAAAAATAATGAAAAACGAATACGATATAATAATAGTAGGTGCCGGACCAGCGGGAAGTATTGCTGCGCGGTTTGCTGCTGAGCAAGGTGTTTCTGTTTTGATGCTTGAGAAAGATCGTGATGTTGGTTATCCAGTTAGATGCGGTGAAGCGATAAGCAAAGCTGGAGTTGAAGAATTTATTCCTAGTGATGATAAATGGATTGCTGCAAAGATCAGCAAGTTTTCTTTTAATGCTCCCGATGGCAGTGAAGCAATAATAGATTTTGGCGACGCCGGCTACGTTCTTGAGCGAAGAAGTTTTGATTACGAACTTGCAAGAACTGCAGCAGAAGCAGGAGCAGAAATTTTAACTCGTGCTTATGTTAATGGATTATTGTTTGATGATGGCAGAGTAAGCGGAGTAAAATATGAAATTAACGGTGAGCAGAAAGAAGTTAAAGCCAAAGTTGTAATTGCTGCTGATGGAGTTGAATCGCGTGTTGGGCGCTGGGCAGGACTTGAAACACATATTGATTTTCGTGATATGGAAAGTGCTGTGCAAATTACCGCTGCTAATATTCCTGTAGATCAGAATACACTTTACTTTTACTTTGGTAAAGATGTTGCACCAAACGGATACTTCTGGATTTTTCCTAAAGGACACAATAAAGCAAACATAGGACTCGGTGTTAGTGGATTGATCGGGAAGAAAAAATCTGCTCAATCTTTTCTTGATGATTTTATGATTAAGCATTATCCAAACGCACCTGTGCTTACAAAAATTGCTGGCGGAGTTCCGTGCTCAATTACTCTTGATAAAATTTCCGGTCCCGGAATTATGTTAGTTGGGGATGCTGCGCGACAAGTTAATCCACTTAGCGGAGGAGGAATTGCAAGTGGAATGATCGGCGGAAAAATTGCAGGAACAATTGCGGGAGAAGCAATCAAACAAAATAAGCTGGATCATATCTTAACTTATGATAAAGCATGGCAGGACAGACTTGGTAGGCGCCATGAAACTTTTAATAGGATCAAAGAAGGTATCTATAATTTTTCTGATGATAAGTTTAACAGCATTGCACATTCAATTCTAAAAATTCCTATCGAAAAAAGAACACTTGGCAAAGTGTTTACAACTGCGTTAATTAATAATCCTTCCTTGCTTGTTGATATTGCAAAAGTGTTTGTGGTTTAGAAAGTAATCATAAAAAGGTATTTACAAATTTACTTTGGAATGGATAAATATGTCACGTTATGTGCGTTTCATCTAAAAGAATATCCGTTTAATGTCAACGAATGTGCGTTTCATCTAAAAGAATATCCGTTTAATGTCAATAAATATGCGTTTTATCTAAAAGAATATCCGTTTAATGTCAATGAATGTGCGTTTTGTCTAAAAAAATATCCGTTTAATGTCAATAAATGTGCGTTTTATCTAAAAAAATGTCCGGTTACTGTCACGGAATGTGCAATATTTTTGATTATTTTTTTGTTTTCATATAATTTTGAACAGATAGTAAAAAAAATTAAATAATGAGAGGTTGGAATGTTAAAGTTAAATGCCAAACCTTTGTTTGCTGCAAAGGCAATAGATAAGCCCAATGCCTTTCTGCGGAAGAATGGTTTTTCTACTTATACAGCAAGCGATGTTGTGATTGGGAAAGTGAGAATGTTGAATTTTGATAGGATGGAGAAGTTATGTCTTATCTTAAACTGCACTCCGCATGATGTACTTGAGTGGGTACCTGATGCAAGTTTGGTTGATCCGAAAAAGTACGAACTGAGCAATCTGATAAAGGACAAGAAAGTTGTTGTGCTTAGCGAGGAGTTGCGCGGGTTAACGATTGCACAGATTGAGGAGGTGCACAAATTTGTGGAGGATAAAAAAAAGGAAAAGGATAAAATTATTTAACAAAAGTAATTTTAGAATTGTTGATATTGCGAAGGTGTTTGTGGTTTAGCAAATAACTTTTGATTGACATTACAAATCTAGTTTCTTACTTTTTAACCACACATTTATAAGGGGTTCTTATGAGAACTATAATATTTGCTTTTTGGCTCCTTGTTTTCTATTCTTCTTTTTCTAATGCCCAATTAGTGTATTGGCAAAATGTCTGGTATCAGAACAATTCAAATATTACAGATATTAAAATTGCTTCTAATGGTTATTTGTTTGCTTGCAATGAAAGCAGAATCTTAAAATCAGTAGATGGTGGATCAACTTGGTCTGGAATATCTCTTCATAATACTTCAAAAATGGTTATTGACAATCAAGATAATATTTATGTTGCTAAAGGAGGTTCGTTAACTGGCGTAGTAAAGTCAACCGATTATGGCTTATCTTGGAGTGATTCCTACACCGGAGCTGTATATGCTACTTCAATGTGCTTATCTAAAAATGGAGATATTTATATTGGTGATGGTAGTGGGGATTTTATTAAATCAACCGACTCTGGAAGTTCTTGGATTGTAGTACCTATAACTGATAAAGCAATTACTTCAATAGCTGTTTTAGATTCTGGAAAAATATTTGTGTCTACCCTTGGTAGAAGTATTTTCTCTTCTATTGATTATGGTAATAGCTGGACTCAGATATTAAGTCCTAATTTATTTTATACAATAGAATCTATGGTAGCCGATACCAATGATTATCTATATGCAGAACATTCGGAAAATATTTCGAGATCAACAGATTTAGGAATTACATGGGAACTTGTTGGATTCATTTCTTCTTATCCAGAAGAACCTGTTTTAAGTATAGATGAAAGTAATAATTTGTACTATGGATATCGTGGGTTATACAAAAGCACCAATCAGGGACTTTCATGGAGTTATTTAGGGGGACCATCATATGTTAGTTGTATACTGACAGATTCAAATCGAATATTTTTAGGAACTTACAATTCAATTTATCGATACGACCCCGATATTACTCCTTATGTGGGCAGTAATTATCTTCCTCTTCATATTGGCAATAAATGGCAATTTCGAGGAAAAGATTATTCAGGCTATTGGTTAGTAACTCACGAAGTAACTGATGACACTTTAATTGGTAATCTTAAATATTACAAATTTCTTAATAACTGGGTGAGATACTCTGAAGACGATAAAAAGATATATGCCTGGTATAATGATACCGATTACGTTCATATGGATTTAACACTAATACCTCAAAACTCTTTTGTACAATATCCTTTACCGTATCACAATTATTCCTATTTTAATATCCCTAATCGTATTGCTACTTTTCTGCACGGCAATACCACTTTATTTAATATGCCACTAAACTATAAAGGTTCTGGTTTTGATACGACTTTTATTGGGGCGACTGATTATGAAGAGAATAGATATGCTGAGAATATTGGACCTTACTACTATAAATTTTCAAATATAAACCTAATTAGGGACCATACAATTATAATGGTGATAATTTATGATAGTCTCGGATATCAAATTAATTATACAAATCACTATAAACCTGAAATTTCTATAATTCCGATTACTATAATAAACACAGAAAGTTTTGATATAACAGTTCTAGTTGAACATCCTTATTCAGTAATATCTAAGAATTTCATCTTTGTGGATAGTGTGTATGTGCAGAGTTATTACCAGAATAATGATTCAATAATCTATAATCAAAATAAATTAGCAGTACGAGTTACAAACTCACTAAATTACAGGATCAATACTATAGTAGATACAAGTCTGTTAAAAAATGGATTTGACTTTTATTATAGAATTGTTGCAAAAGATAAAGGGATTATTCAAGAAACCACATATTCCCCTGATACTGGTTATTATAAGTGTGTGTGGGATTTCAGTACGGGTCTTATTGAGGATTTAGAATTAAATGAATTTGCTTTGATGCAAAACTATCCTAATCCATTTAATCCAAGCACAAATATCAGATTTCAGATTCCCAAATATTGTTTAGTAACCTTAAAAGTTTTTGATGTATTAGGCCGGCAATTAGAAGTATTAATTAATGAAGAAAAATCTCCCGGCATTTATCAATTTTCATTTGATGCTACCGGTTTAGCGAACGGGACATATTTTTATCAATTAATTGCAGATGATTTTATGCAAGTAAAGAAAATGCAGGTGATGAAATGAAACTTATTATACCGTGTTTCTTATTATTTACCAGCCTTTCTTTAGCACAATGGGAAATCTTACATCCGTTCTATAACCCTGTACCCGGATTGAACTATACTTCAATAGACTTTATAGATTCCTTAAATGGCTGGGCTGCTACTAATCAAGGGACCATTATAAGAACATATGATGGAGGCAAAAACTGGGATCATCAGACCACAGGAACTAATGCTGTCCTTAGGAAAATTAAATTTGCTGATAGTCTTAACGGCTGGGCTGTTGGTGATTCGGGAAAAATCATTCACACAACAAATGGAGGCACAACCTGGCTTACACAAAACACTCTGGCAAATATGAGTATCACTATGTTATCAGTTGTTAATTCTCAAAAAGCTTGGGCTGCAGGCACTTGGGGTTCTACTCAACAGACAATTTTTTTACATACTACGAATGCTGGCAATAGCTGGAATATAATAGCCTTCAGTTTACTTCCCGGGGAACACTTATCTGATATGTTGTTTTTAGAAGACAACATTGGATGGTGTAGTACATGGCAATACGATTCTCCTTTTTCGGGCGGATATGTCTATGTAACAAACAATAGTGGTCAAAATTGGAGCAGAAAAATGTTATCAATAGAGCCACAGTATGGTGTTTTTTTTACAGATGAAAATTATGGCTGGAGTCTTGGTTATGCATCTATTTGTAGAACTACAAATGGTGGTATAAGTTGGAGCAATTCCGGAACATTTTCTAATATGCATTTTACCGACGCTTACTTTATTGATCATATTATTGGATGGATTTTTGAAGATGTTTACTATGCTGGATATTTTAATCATAGTAGAATTCACTTTTCTTACGACGGCGGTCTAAATTTAACACTACAATGTACTCTTACTGCAGGTTATAGGATTTATGATTTTGATGTTGTGGAAAGACGAATTGGGTGGGCGGCGGTAGTTTCAAGCTCAGGTACAGGCGGGTATTTACTAAATACTACAAATGGTGGTGGTGTATTTCCTTCAAAACCTGATTTAGTATATCCTGTAAATTTTCAATCTGTTTCCTCAGACACAATAAATTTTTTATGGACTAATAGTTATCCGAACGTTTCAGGTTTTCTCTTGAGTCTAACTACCGATTCATTATTTACGACATCGATTGATACTTTTATAAATGGCAGATCACTTTTATTCCACGATCTTATGCCAAACACCAAATACTATTGGAAAGTAAAGGCCTATAATAATTTAGGATATGGAGTTTACAGTAATACAAATCAGTTTGTTACAAACCTTACTGATCTTGAAAATACCGTAATTCAACCATTTGAATTTTCATTATCCCAAAACTACCCAAACCCATTTAACCCAAGCACCAAAATCAGTTGGCAGTCTCCAGTCAGCAGTTGGCAAACATTAAAAGTTTATGATGTTCTTGGTAACGAAATTGCAACACTTGTAAATGAGTATAGAGATGCGGGAAACTATGAAATAAACTTCGATGCAAGTAAACTTTCAAGCGGGGTTTATTATTATCAGTTGAGGGCTGGTGATTTTGTTGAAACAAAAAAGATGATTTTGCTAAGATAAGATTTATGGTACACTGATTTTTATGATTGGTTAAGATTTATTAAGATCAGTTTTCATCATAGTTGATCATAACAATCAGTGTACTATTGTGCTTCTAGAATTCCGCACTAATTCCTATTGATGGAAGAATACCAATTGAAGATGATTCATCGGTTTTCATTTCACGCCTATCCCAACGTATTCCACTTTGGTTATTCTGGTTGTAGATATTTTGAATATCAAGATAAGTTATTAAAGTCCAGCCGCTAAAATACCAGCGCTTATCAACTCTAACATCAAGACTGTGTGATGATTTTATTCTTGCTGTGTTATAGTTTGCAATATCTTGACTTCCATCAGAGTTGAACGGTGTGTAAGGTTTTCCACTTGCAAATCTGAATTTGGAACTCATTTCCCAGAACTCATCAAACTTATAACCACCGGATAAATTAATTATCCAGTTTTGATCATAACTTCCCGATCGTTCAATCCCATCTAGAGAAGTATAATCGGATTTGCTGTAAGTGAAACTGAAAATTCCGTAGTAAGGAATATCAGAAAGTTTTTTCTGGATTGATAACTCAACTCCGCGAGCTTTACCAAACCCGGCATCAACTAAAGGCTCTAATCCAAATGATGAGTAGTTGTCATCACTACCTGAAAATCCTGCACCTGTGTTTGCAAGAACAAGATAAGGTCTTATTGTGCTGGTTGGATAGTTTTTATAATCTTTATAAAATGCTTCAACTTTTAACAATGCATCGGCAGAAATTCTATGATCAAATCCCAAGACAAATTGGTTAACCTGAATCATTTTTAAATCTTTATTGCTTTCAAATGCTTCAAGCCAAATATAAGATGGCGATTGATTATAAATTCCGGTACTGAAATTTAAATTTGTCAAATCAGTTAATGCATAAGAGAGTGAAAGTCGTGGACTGAAATAAACTTTTTTATTTAGTGCTGTAAAAATATCTGAGCGAACACCAACATTTGCGGTAAGTCTATCAAAGAGCAAAGTGTTGTAGTTTGTATAAACACCAAACTTGGTATAAGTGTTTTCTGATTTTAACGAAGTAACAGGAAGCGAATCACCAAATGAAGTAAAAAATGTTGGGAAAAGAATATCAAAATCTGCTTCAATTAATTTTGCTGTACCTCCAATGTTAATTTCAGAGGTTTTGGAGAGTTTAAAAACTAAATCTGCACGTATTGAATTTTCTTCTTCTTTCGATTTATTTGTAAAAAGCGGATTCAATAATGAATCACTTTGTCTGCTGTCGTAATCAACATAATTTCTGCTTAGGGCAAGATTAAAAAATCCATTTGTAAATAAATGTCTGTAAGTAAATCCCGCAACATATTGAACCTGATCGGTACCAAGAATTCTTGAGTTATCAAATCGCTGTTCAGCATCATCATTAAAAAATTTTACATTATCAAATGCACTAATAAATACAAAGCTGAATGCATCGCTGCTGTGCGGACTGAAATCTGCTTTTAATAGAACATCGTAGTATTCCGGAACGAATGAAAAGTTTGCTGCTTTAAAAATAAAATCAAGATAGCTTCTTCTTGCAGAAAAAATAAAATTAGAGTTTTCTGTAATTGGTCCTTCTAAGTTTAATCCAAATTGCGAAGCAGAAATTGTTCCTTTACCACCGATTCTATCTTCTCTTCCATTTCTAAGATCAATATTTAAAACGGATGAAAGTTTGTCTCCGTAAAGAGCAGAAAATCCACCAGTGGAAAAAGAAGTTTCTCTAACAAAATCCAAATTAACATAACTCAATGGTCCACCTGTTGCGCCCTGAGTGCCAAAGTGATTGATGTTTGGGACTTCAATTCCATTTATAAGATAAAGATTTTCTGATGGCGCACCACCACGAACAATTAAATCATTTCTTCCGGCATCAGCTTGTGCAACTCCAGGTAAGATTGAAAGGGCGCGAATAACATCCTCAAATCCGCCGGGACTTCTTCTGATTTCTTCATAACTAAAATTTCTGATGCTGTTTACCTCAAGCGGATCTTTGCGGAAGTAATCGCTTGTTACAGTAACACCATCTAACTCAATCGCCTGGGGTGTTAGTTCAAAGTTTGCTTCAGCTGGTTTTCCTGTTTGAATAACAACATCAGTTTTTATTTGTTGATTATATCCAACTACCGACACTCGAATTTGGTATGTATTTACCGGAAGGTTGTCGATTTTAAAGTATCCATCTTCATTTGTAGCAGCGCCAAAATTTGTTTCTAGTACAAGAACATTTGCAAACGGGATAGGCTGTTTTGTAATAAAGTCGAATACCCTGCCAAAAACGCTACCAGTATTGCTTTGTGCTGTTAATGAATTGGTTAAGAGAATAATAAATAGTATTAAAAATTTTATTTGTGTCATCATTTATCTTATAGTTATTAAGAATATTAAAACAAAAATATCACATTAAAGTTCATTTTTAGTTAATCTTATTTAGTTTTATACCAAAGTCTAAATTGTTATATTTTTGATGTAAAGATTAAATAATAGACTAAATGCCCCGAAAAAAGAATAACGATACACCAAAAGTTAACGATAAGAAAACTAAAGAAACTTTTCTTTCTGGTATAACAGTTAAAAAGCTAATCACTGAACCTCAAAACTCGGTATTGTGTGATATTGCTTCTGTCTTTGATGATCAATTTCACTATTTACTTTCTATAGATGGTGAAAGATTGGAAATGTTTTATTCTCCGGGTGTTAAAAAAGTTACTGGTTACAGTGCAGATGAGCTAATAAAACTTAAATCACTCGGGAGAGAGATGGTTTATGAAGAAGATATTGCTGAAGTCAAGAAAAAACTTCATAAAATCGAATCAGGCAAAATTGGAAATCTAAAAATTCTATATCGCTATGTTAAAAAAGATGGAAAATTAGTTTGGCTTAAAGAACAAATAAAATTTGATGAAGTTGATGGAAAAAAAATATTTAAAGGATTGGTTATTGATGTAAGTGAGTTTAAAAAAACTGAAAGTGATTACGGCGAAATAATAAACAATCTTTCCGGCGAAATAACTGCGCGGGATAATTTTCTTTCGATTCTCTCTCACGATCTAAGAGCACCGTTTTCGAGCATACTTGGATTTACTGAAATACTTTTAAGCGAAGCTCAATTAACTGATGCTGAAAGAACTGAATATTTAAATTACATTAATGATTCCTCGAGCAACCAACTGCAACTTGTAAATTATTTACTTGATTGGTCCAATCTTCAAACAGGCAGGATGAAGTTAGAACCACAACGGGTTCAAGCGCAAGGGTTAGTGTTTAATTGTATTTCTGCTCTAACGGGAATTGCAATGAGAAAGAATATCGATATTAAAGTAAATGTACCGGAATCTATTTTTATTGAAGCAGATGAAAGATTGATGATTCAGGTTATAACTAATCTTGTAAGTAATGCAATAAAATTTTCTGAAGAAGGTAAAACGATTCGTATATCAGCCGATAGATTTAATCCTGAGTTGGTAGAATTTGTAATTAAAGATGAAGGGGTTGGAATTCCGGATAATTATCATCAAAGAATATTTAGATTTGAAAAAATGTTTTCAACCCGTGGTACTAAAGGAGAAAGAGGGACAGGGCTGGGTTTATCACTTGTTAAAGAAATAGTTGAAAGACATAAAGGGCAAATATGGTTTTACTCTAAAGAAAGAATTGGAAGTGAGTTCCATTTTACGGTACCTAGCTCAGAAAACACTATTCTTTTAGTTGAAAATAATCCAAAAGATTTTGTGATTTTAGAAAAAATGATTCGCGAAAATTACCCTGCTTTTAAATTTATTGGTACAGATAATGGGTTTGAAGCAATCAATGTTGTTTTAAAACAGCACCCATCACTTATAATCTCTTCACACGATTTACCGCTTATGAATGGGGTACAATTTGTTAAATCTATACTGCGCGGTGATAAAAAATTCTATTCACCTATAATTGCACTAATCGATTCCGCTGATGAAAGATTGATAAAAGCATATCAAGAAGTAGGGATAAAACTGATAATGTCTAAACCTGTTGATTTGAAAATTTTCAATCGTGAAATTTCATTAGTGCTAAATTAAGCTATTATTTTTAACACGTTCATTATGAAACAGACTTTAATTATTTTTAAAATGTTAAACAAAAATTATCGGAGGATATTGTGAATTTAGCTGTAATTGGAACCGGATATGTTGGTTTAGTTTCCGGAACCTGTCTTGCAGAAACTGGAAATACTGTTATTTGCGTGGATATCGATGAAAAGAAAAT
>JBATOT010000102.1:0-24341 GCA_049291095.1 Ignavibacteriaceae bacterium
ATGCAATACCACATGCAACTTCAGCATATTTAGCTAAACAAATAGTAAAAAATAAAAAGTTAAAAATAACCACGACTCTGCACGGAACAGATATAACTCTTGTTGGATTGGAACCATCATTCCTTCCGCTAGTTAAGTTTAGTATTGAGGAAAGTGATGGAGTAACCGCAGTATCAAGATTTTTAAAAGAAAAAACTTTAACTAATTATTCAATTGAAAAGGAAATTGAAGTAATTCCAAATTTTGTGGATACAGAATTATTTCAAAGAGTATCAATAAACGACTGCGCATTCCGAAAACATATTGCTCCGAATGGTGAGAAGGTTTTAGTACATACATCCAATTTTAGACCCGTAAAAAGAGTAACCGATGCAATAAGAGTTTTTGATATTGTGCAAAAAGAGGTTCCATCAAAATTACTTCTGGTTGGCGATGGACCTGATAGGTCTGAATGTGAAAGACTTGTACGAGAATTAAATCTTACCGAAAGTGTAAAATTTCTTGGCAAACAGGATGGCCTGGTGGAAATATTGAGCTCATCAGATATCTTTTTGATACCTTCACAGTCAGAAAGCTTTGGTTTAGCAGCACTTGAGGCAATGGCATGCGGTTTGCCTGTTGTTAGTTCTAGTGTTGGCGGACTTCCAGAGTTAGTTAGACACAATGAGTGCGGTTTTATTGCAGAGATTGGTGACGTTGAACGAATGGCAAAATATACTCTTGACCTTTTAACAAATGAAAAGAAGTACGATATATTTTCTCAGAATGCAAGACAACGAACATTAACTCACTTTGATAAATCAATCGTAGTACCAATGTACGAAGATCATTACTTAAAAATTCTAAATTCATAAAATGATTATTTATTGCGCAGGCCCAATTAAGGGCAATACGACATATCAGGAAAATTACTTTCAATTAGTTCAGATTGTGGAATCTCTCGGGCATATGGCCTTATCTGAAATGAGTACTAAATTTCATTCCTCTATTCCATTAAACGCTAAACAAATTTATGCACGGGATTTAAAATGGCTGGATGGAAGCAAATTGATGATTGCTGAAGTTTCCGGACCAAGTTTAGGAGTTGGATTTGAAGTTGCTTACGCTTTATTTCATAAAAAAATTCCGGTGTTAGCGGTTCATCATGAACAGTCAGGACAAATATCGTCTATGATTTCCGGTTGTAATGATAAAAAACTTGTCGTAAAAAATTATACTGACAATGAGGATCTTGCAAACATTATAAAAAGTTTTATTATTGAAAACGGCGGCAATTGAACGAAAAACTATTTATTGATAACTGGGTTAGTAAAATCCAATCAGACGGTGTCAAACATTTCCCTTTTTATTTTATTAATGAATCACAACTTGATATAATTACAATTCCAATTAAAACACTAGTAATTGGTCAAGAATTTTTTGGTGCTTACGAAATAATTACAACAAGCGGCGAGCAAGTATTTCAGGCATCTACAATTGATGAAGCAAAGTTTATTGTATACAGTTCGAAGCAGCGTAACGGAAAAGCCTACATACCTAAAGATAAATCAATCATTAGTAAGATTGTTATTGAATACAACAAGTATCTTGATGAACTTATTGATAGTGTGAAGGTTGACTACAAAAAACTTTTTTCAGATGGAAAAAATTTTCTTAATGTTTCAAACGAGATTTTTCAAAAATTAAATCTTATCAGGTATTAAAATTGGCTACTGAAGTATCGCAAAAGATATACGATTATTTTACATCACTATATGGTAAAGATTCTGCTGATAAATATCTTGAATTTATAGAAACTGATCCAACTCAATATATTAGAGTTAACACAGCCAAAATTTCTAAAGAGAATTTATCAAAACTACTTTTAGAAAAATATCAGATTAAAACTCAAGAAATAAATCATTTTGAAAAAGTTCTAAAAATTACTGCTGGGAATGATAGAATTGGGAAAACTATTGAACACGTTTTAGGATTCTATTACATACAATCGCTTTCATCAATGTTACCGCCCTTGGTTCTTAATCCAACAAGTGAAGATATGGTAATGGATTTATGCGGCGCACCTGGTTCGAAAACAACTCAACTTGCGGAGATAATGAATAACCGTGGAACTCTACTTGTAAATGAAGTAGATAACGAGCGAATAAAGTCCCTTGTGTTTAATCTAGAACGAATGAACGTGATTAATGCGTCAGTAATTCATTCAAAAGGCGAAGTGCTTAGTAAAATTTATGATGATCATTTTACCAAAGTGCTTGTTGATGCGCCTTGCAGCGGACTTGGAATTATCCAGAAAAAAGGTGAAGTAAGTAATTGGTGGTCGTTAGATCATGTCGATAGATTACAGCATTTACAATTAAGATTACTAATCGCTGCAATTAAAATGGCAAAAGTTGGAGCAGAAATTGTTTATTCAACTTGCACTCTTTCAATTGAAGAAAATGAACTTGTTATCGACAAGATCCTTGAAAAATATCCTGTAGAATTATTAGAAGTTGAACTTCCGATTCCAACAAGACCAGCATTTACAGAATATGAAGGGAAGCTATTAAATCCAGAAATTAAAAAAGCAATTCGGATTCTTCCATGGGAAATTGATTCTGATGGTTTCTTTTTGGTTAAGATGAGAAAGATTGATGAAACTGAATCACCAGAAAAAGAAGAAGTAAGAGAAACTGAAAACAGAGTAGTAAAAAGTAATCACAAAGAAATAAAACCATACTTAGATTATATTTCTGATCATTTTGGCGTTGATAAAAATGTTTTAGATGATTACAAATATATTTTTAGAGGTAAGGATATTTATTTTGTAATAAAAGACTGGGAAGATGATAATATCGGATTGTTTAATCGTATCGGATTAAAGTTAGGTACACTTGATAAGAAAGAGAGAATAACTTTTAATTCACAAGGCGCTCAAGTTTTAGAAAAATTTATTACAAAATTTATTTACGAATTAAAAAACGAGGAAGAATTGTTAAATTATCTTACCGGGTGGAAGATAAAAGATATTGAAATTCCTATTGGACAGTATGTGATTAAATATAACAACTGGGTTTTAGGTACTGCAGTTATGACAAATGATGGTTTAAAAAGCAGATTCCCCAGAACAAAAAGAACGCAAAGATTTGATTTTTAGTTTTTACTTTAAGAATAACATTTTTTTAGTCTCTGAATAGTCACCCGCCTTCAATTGATAAAAGTATAAACCTGAACTTAATAGTTTATTGTAAATCGTGAAATACTCATTGTAAGTTCCAGCTTGCATATATTCATTAATTAAAACCGCAACCTCATTTCCCAAAATATCAAAAACTTTTAAAGTTACATTACTGCCAACAGGTAATTGGTAGCTAATGACTGTAGAAGGATTAAATGGGTTTGGATAATTCTGATACAATTTAAATTCACTAAGAAAAATAATTTCATTTTCAACATCGGTTGATGTAACCAGAGATAGTTTTAACACTCCATTATCTGGAATGACATTTACCAAAACTAATTTACCAGAATCTGAAAGTGTTGTAATTAAAGTATCAACAATTCCGTTTTGTTCAGATCGAACATAATTCCAGCTATCAGGAATTTTTACATAAGCACTTAATGGATAATCATATATTTCATCATTCAAATCATCAGTTACATTTATTTCAATTAGTTGGTTTGATGAAGAAATAATTTGATATGAAGCGGCATCTCTTTCTTTAATATATCTGGTAATATTCCCAACAGTTTCTACCCAAACATCTTTCGTTGATGATCTTGTCCATAGAAAATCGCATAAAGATGTTAGCCATTCATTTGTAACAGGTTCATAAATATCGTTTATTAAAGAATCTAAGTCACTAAATGGAATTACATCATGTATAATTATCATTCCCCATTGATGGTTACTAATTGAATTTTGTGTCCATTCTAAAAAAGTAAAGAGTTCCTCAAGATCATCATCAACAGAATTTCTTGGCAAATCAAATTCAACAACCTTTGCTTTTAAACCGTACCATTCATTTTCGGATAATGAAGAATCATTAGCTACCTGGCCAAGTGTTCTGGCATTTTCATAAAACAAACTTGCTGCGGAATCAACAAATGGATTGTGAAGTGTGTATGGATAATTTAATGATATGCATTTTTCAGACGGAACTTTTTGTTCGATAAATATTTTTGATTGATAAAGTTCATATAGCAAAGTACTATCATCATCAATACTTCCCCACTGAAGTGATGTGAGATCATAATGTCTCATCGTATGTGAACCAATTTCGTGTCCTTGATTTGCCAGTAATTGAAAATCCGGCCAGGTTCCGTATCGCCAAATTCCTGGTAAAGTTTCTGATAGATAAGGCGGAATAACATAAAATGTTCCTTTAAATCCGTATTGATTTAAAATTGGTGCAGCGTTTTCGGTATGAGTTAATAATCCGTCATCAAAGGTTAGACTAAATGCTCCCTTTCTGTCATCAGCATAATTTGTAAAACGCATTGATCCAAAATTTTGAGCAAGCAAAACCTGAGTTAGTAAAGTAAACGTAAAAAGTAATTTTATAATCATTTTATATTTTATTTTCGATTCAAAGATATTCTTTTTTGAGCAAATTACTTATTCAAAAATGATGCCTTCAATAAGCATTATTTTTATTTAATAATGCACTTAATCAATACCTTCAAGTATGCCGTGATTGAATTTGATAATTATTATCTTGTGTCGTCTTTTTTTGATAACAATATCTGAATGAAATGTTAAAACCAAAATTATTTACAACCTTAAAAGATTATACTTCAAAACAATTTATTGCTGATTTATCAGCTGGAACTATCGTCGGAATTGTTGCATTACCACTTGCAATAGCATTTGGAATTGCCTCAGGCGTAACCCCAGAAAAAGGATTGATCACAGCAATTATTGCAGGATTTATTATTTCATTCCTCGGTGGAAGTCGCGTACAAATTGGTGGCCCAACAGGTGCATTTATTGTTATTGTTTACGGAATTGTTCAGCAGTTTGGCGTAAACGGATTAATTGTTGCAACAATTATGGCGGGAGTTATACTTGTTGTTATGGGTTTTGCAAGATTTGGTTCGGTAATAAAATTTATTCCTCATCCTGTTGTAGTTGGATTTACAAGTGGTATTGCACTTTTAATTTTTTCTACACAAATAAAAGATTTTTTTGGATTAGCAATTGATAAAGTTCCTTCAGAATTTTTTGACAAATGGATTGAGTATTCGTTTAACTTTACAACAATTAATTATTACGCGTTTGGTACAGCCGCTCTTGCACTTTTTATAATTTTAATCTTTCCCAAAATTACTCACAAAGTTCCCGGATCAATCGTTGCTTTAGTTGTTACAACAGCAATTGCTCAAGTTTTTAATTTCCCCTTAGAAACTATTGGATCAAAATTTGGTGAACTTCCATCAGCACTACCATCTCCGGTTTTTCCTCAAATAGATTTTGCAACCATAAAAGGTTTGATTGGACCTGCAACTACAATAGCGATTTTAGCGGCAATAGAATCTTTACTTTCTGCAGTTGTTGCCGATGGTATGATTGGAAGTAAACATAGATCAAATATGGAATTAGTTGCACAAGGCGTTGCAAATATCGTAACTCCGTTGTTTGGAGGAATACCTGCAACTGGTGCAATCGCTAGAACAGCAACAAATATTAAAAATGGTGGAAGAACTCCGGTAGCTGGAATTATTCACGCAATAGTTCTATTACTTATTACACTATTCTTCGGACAATTTGCAAAACTAATTCCGATGGCAACGCTTGCAGCAATACTAATTGTTGTTGCATACAATATGAGCGAGTGGAGATCATTTGTTGAAATATTTAAAAGTCCCAAAAGTGATATCATAGTTTTACTTACAACTTTTGGTTTAACTGTAGTCTTTGATTTAACAATTGCAATTCAAGTTGGAATGGTGCTGGCTGTATTTTTGTTCATGAGATCAATGGCGATGGTTACAAATGTTGGTATTATTACTCGTGAGTTAAAAGATGATGATGAAGAAGCAGTTGATGTGAATTCAATTTCAAACAAAAAAGTTCCTGATGATGTTGAAGTGTTTGAAATTAACGGCCCATTTTTCTTTGGTGCAGTTTCTAAATTTAGAGATGCAATTAGATTTATTGAAAGTCCACCAAAGGTTTTGATTATAAGAATGCGTAATGTACCAGCAATTGATGGAACCGGAATTCATGCATTGGAGGAAGTTTATCATGAGTCGGTTAAAAAAGGGACACAATTAGTTTTATCAGGTGTTCACACTCAACCGCTTATGGCATTGGAGCAATCGGGGTTTTTAAAAGTTGTTGGTGTACAAAATGTTTTAGGAAACATTGATGATGCATTAGATCGAACAAGAGAAATTTTAGGATTGGATAAAATGGGAAGACCAATAAATTTTGAACCAACTGTTAAAAGAGATAAGAAGTAAACAGTTAGATTAATTAAAACTGCTAGTGTGATCTCCCCTCTCACCGAGTTTGTGTGATAATTATAAAAATATTGGTAGCCGCAGGCTTCAGCCTGCGAAATTAATTTAAAATCGCAACCTGAAGGTTGCGGCTACCCGTGAAAATATATTTTTCACACAGCCACTCACCAAGGGGAGAAATTCTGACTAGCTACAAATATTCTTTCAAATATTTTCCAGTCCAGGAATTTTCCACTTCAGCAATTTCTTCAGGAGTTCCGGTTGCTACTATTTCTCCACCCTTATCTCCAGCTTCAGGTCCTAAATCAATAATATAATCAGCACACTTTATAACATCTAAATTATGTTCAATAATTACAACAGAATTATTTCTTTCGAGCAAAAGCTGAAAACACTTTAATAGTTTTGATATATCGTGAAAATGTAGTCCAGTGGTCGGTTCGTCAAAAATAAAAAGTATATGTCTTCTATCTCGCTGGGCAGTAAGATATGAAGCAAGTTTAATTCGCTGTGCTTCACCACCGGATAATGTATTTGATGGCTGGCCAAGTTTAATATAACCTAATCCAACTTCGGCTAACATTTCCAGCAATCTTGTAATACGATCGTTACCCTCAAAAAATACTATTGCTTCATCAACAGTCATTTCAAGAACACTAACAAGATTTTTACCTTTATAGGTTATCTCACGAATTTCTTTTTTATATCTTGTTCCATTACAATCATCACATTCAAGATAAAGATCAGCTAGAAATTGCATTTCAACTTTTATATATCCATCACCCTGACAGGTTTCACATCTGCCGCCGGGAACATTGAAAGAAAAGAATCCAGGTTTATAACCACGCGCCCTTGCCTGATGTGTTGACGCAAACAATTCACGTATCAGTTCAAATGCTTTAATATAACTGATAGGATTTGATCTTGGAGATTTTCCAATTGGAGATTGATCAACAATCACAACATCATCAAGGTATTCTCCACCTTTTATATCATCATATTTACCAATAAATGAAGGAGCATTGCCAAGATACTTTGCGAGTCCTGCATAAAACACATCATGTATAAGTGTACTTTTACCTGATCCGCTGACACCTGTTATTACAACAAATTTGTTTAAAGGAATTTCTACGGTGAGATTTTTAAGATTATTTTCTCTTGCCCCAACAATTTTTATTAATTTATTTTTCTTTTCATTTCTTTTTTCAGGTAATGGAATGCTTAATTCACCAGAAAGATATTTACCAGTTAGCGAATTTTTATCTTTAAGTATCTCAGCATAATTTCCGATTGAAACAATTTCACCACCATCAATTCCAGCTTTTGGTCCCATATCAAAAATCAAATCAGCTTCTTTCATCATCTCTGCATCGTGTTCAACAACTAAAACAGAGTTACCAATGTCTCTAAGATTTTTTAAAATATTTATCAATTTTGCATTATCGCGTGGATGTAATCCAATACTTGGTTCATCTAAAACATAAAGTGTACCAACTAAAGCAGAACCAAGTGATGTAGCAAGATTTATTCTTTGTGTTTCTCCGCCAGATAGTGTGTTGCTGTAACGATCTAAAGTTAAGTAACCAATGCCAACATTGTTAAGAAATGTTAATCGCTTAATGATTTCTTTAAGAATTCTTTCTGCAACAGTATAATCATATTCAGAAAGTTTTAGTACTTCAAAGAACTTTAATGATTGCTCAATCGGCATTTGCACAATTTCATGTATGGATTTCCCATCAACTTTTACTTGCAAAGCTTCTCGTCTTAATCTTGATCCCTTGCAGGCAGGGCATAATGTATATCCACGATAACGACTGAGCATAACACGAACATGGATTTTATAAGTTTTTCTTTCCAGTTCCGAAAAGAAATGATCCAGTCCTTTAAATTTTCCAAAACCTTTTTTAACTAGCGATATTTGTTCATCAGTAAGTTGTTTATATGGAACATGAATTGGGAATTTAAAATCTCGTGCATTCTGTATTAGATCCCGAAGGTAGCTGCTATATTTTGCACCATGAAATGGAGCGATTGCACCATCAGCAATTGTAAGGTTTGGATTAGGAATTACGAGATTCATATCCACACCTATTATTTTGCTAAAACCCTGGCAAACCGGACAAGCACCGAAAGGATTATTAAATGAGAAAAATCTTGGTTCAGGTTCTTCGTATCTAACCCCGCAGCATTCATAAAATTTATTAAACTCTTTTTGTTCATTAGTATCAGCATTAATCAGAACAATTCTGTTCTCTCCTTCTTTAAAAGTTACTTCAATTGAATCAGAAAGTTTTTCTCGTACTTCACCAAGACTAAGTTTAATTCTATCAACAACAATTTTTATATCTTTTTTACTTTTAGGCAGCTTTACTTCATTTTCATTTAGATCATAAAATTTTTTATTAAAATAAATTCTAAAGAAGCCACGCTTTTTTAATAATTCAATTTCCTCTTTTACTGAATGTCCCTCATGATCATGCAGTGGAAAAGTAAGATAGAATCGAGTTCCTTCATTTTGGGTTTCCAGCCAATCAGCTACAGTTCCGGTTGTGGCTTTCTTCACTTCTTTGCCACATTGAAAACAAATCGTTTTACCAACTCGAGCAAAAAGTAAACGAAGATAATCATAAATTTCTGTCGTAGTTCCAACTGTTGAACGCGAATTTCGCGAACCTGTTTTTTGTTCGATTGCAACTGCAGGAGAAATTCCCTGAATTAGATCAACATCGGGTTTATTCATTCTTTCAAGAAATTGCCGTGCGTATGAAGAAAGGCTTTCAACATATCTTCTCTGCCCTTCAGCATAAATAGTATCAAAAACCAATGATGATTTTCCACTACCGCTTACACCAGTAAACACAACAAGTTTATTGCGCGGAATCTCAAAACTCAAGTTTTTAAGATTATGCTCGCGTGCACCTTTAACAATTATCTTTTTTTCTTTTTGCTGTTTTTCTTTAGTCATTATATGATTTGATATATGTAAATGCATATACAATACATTGTATATACATTTCAGCAGGCATTATTTATTAGGGAGTCAGAAATTAAAACTAAAAATAAATTTTGATAATATATTTTAATTTTAGTTTTTTTGCTCCATTGCTTTCAATTCCAGAATCTTCTCATCCAACAATTTAATTTTATCATTCAACTCAATAATCTTAGTATCTAAAACATTTTCAAATTCAGCTTTATCAGTATAACCTCTTTCTTCAAAATAACTTTTAAAAAGCCAATTATGCTTTAATGCTTCCATATTTTCTGCAAGTCTTGAAGCTGATATTTTTGCATCTTCTGTTACCACAACAAGGTTATCCAAAATCTGGTTCAAAGATTTACCTTCTTTACCTTTATCAGATACCAGAGAGCCCAGCAATCCTTTACCTTCAGAAACACCAGCTAAAACAGTATCAACCCTGGTTACAATATTATTAATATTAGCTACAACATCTTCAACACCTCTACCAAGATTATCAAACAAAGAAATTACATCTTTCATATCATCAGTAAGTGATACCATACTTCTATCAGCAGACTTAGTAAGATTTGTTGCAGCATTGTACAATTGATCATCATTAAGAATTTTACCTATTGTACCTTCTCCTTTATTTACTTTGTAAACAATTTCAGAAAGGTTTTTAGTCATATCTTTTGTATAAGACATAATTCCCTGTGTTTCCTCAATAATGTCTGCAAAACTTAATGGCTCTTTTGATAAAATTGTTCCACCATCAATTATTTCTTCTGATTTTTCTGATCCCATAGTTATACTGATAACTTTATTTCCGACCAATCCTTCAGTTGCAATACTAGCTCTAGAATCTTTTCTAATAAATCTTTTTATTTCGTCTTTAATACGCATTGAAACTTCTACTCTGCCTGTTGTGTCATTAACAATTCTAATTTCTTTAACAGCTCCAACATCGATTCCGCCAAACCTAACCGAGGCTCCAATTCTTAAACCTTCAGTATTTTTAAAATATGCCTTAGCTGTAAATGTAGAAGTAAACAATTGATCCTTGTTACCTAAAAGAAAAATGAGAATAACAAGTAAGGCACTTCCAAGAAAGATAAAAATTCCTAGTTTTGCATTTGCCAAATTATTAGCCATTGCTTCTCCTGTGTTGATCTTCAACTATTTCGTGACTGAAGAAATTTCTTAAAAAGGAATCTCTGGATGTTGTGAGTTCTGTAATTGTGCCTTCGTGCTGCACAATTCCTTCATTTAATACGATTGCACGATCTGCAATAATTTCTGCACAAAGTAAATCGTGCGTAACAATTATAGATGTCATCTTTAATGATTTTTGCAATTCAAGAATCAAAGAGCTTATTTCCTTAGATGTAATTGGATCAAGTCCTGTTGTGGGCTCATCATAAAGCATAAGTTTTGGTTCTGCAATAATTGATCTTGCCAGACCAATTCTCTTTTTCATTCCTCCGGAAAGTTCAGATGGCATTTTATCTATAGCTTCTTCTAAGGAAACTTTTTCTAAAACTGATTTTACTTTTTCCTCTCTTTCTTTAGGGGAAAAATTAAAATGTCTTATCAACGGAAATTCAAGATTTTCTCTAACAGTCATTGAATCATATAATGCAGCACCCTGAAATAGGAATCCTAAATTCTGTCTCATCAAATTAAGTTCTTTAGGACCAAGATTAAGCACATTAGTATTTTCAATAAATATTTCACCAGTATCAGGTTCAAGTAATCTAACCATACATTTTAGCAACACACTTTTGCCGGTTCCACTTTGTCCAAATACAACCATGTTTTCGCCTTCTTCAACCTTTAGGGAAACATCGTTAAGCACAACGTGAGAACCAAAAGCTTTAGAAACATTTTTTATGTCAACAACTATATTCATAATAATTTTATCAGATTGTTGGCCATAACCATAAAGTTACTTTTACAAGCACCATATCAAATATTAAAATCATCAATGAAGAAACAACAACAGCCGTTGTAGCCGCTTTACCAACACCTTCAGTTCCATTTGTTGCTGTATAGCCTTTATATGTTCCAACAACTCCTACAATAAAACCGAATACAAATGTTTTTAATATTCCAGGAATTGCATCACCAAATTGTACAGATGCCACAACAGAATCTATATAATACTGGTAGTTCATATTCTGTACTAAAACAACTGCAATATAAGATCCAACAAATGCAATAAATATTACGTAAATAGTTAGTATTGGTAAAATAAATGTACAAGCAAAAATTCTTGTAACCACAAGGTATTTAAATGGATTTACTGCAGAAACTTCCATTGCATCTATCTGTTCTGTTACTCGCATAGAGCCAAGTTCTGCACCAATGCCTGAACTTACTCTTCCTGCAAATATTAATGCAGTAATTACCGGTCCAAGTTCTCTCACAATTGAAATTCCTACAGAACCAGGCAAAAATGCTTCTGCACCAAATCTTACCATAACAGGATGCATTTGCATTGTTATAACTAATCCAATTATGAATCCTGTTACACTTACAATTGGAAGTGTTTTTATTCCTAATTCATCCATATGTTTACGAATTTGATCGACTTCGTAAGGTGGAACAAAAATCTGTTTAAAGAATTGCCATTGAAATTGCCAAAGTCCGGCTATCATAATGAAAAATTCAGCAAGCTTTTTATCCATTGAACCTGAAACCTTTTTAGAATTTTTCATTACTGATAATACTTTTTTAGAGAAGTTTATTTTATTGATTTCAAACTAAGAAAAATTTAGGAATATTTATTACACATTTTCTCTGTTTGTGAAACATATCATATGTGTTTTAATAAAAAGCGTTTTCATAATGAGTGATTGTTGGTCCGGAATTATCACCAAGGACTATTGCAACAACATCAAATCGACAATCAACTTCATCAATTTCTTTATCAAATAAATATAGCTCTGCCATTTTTTTTATTTGCTTAATTTTCTTTGGATTAATTGCATACTCCGGTTCACCATACTCAAGATTTAATCTTGTTTTAACTTCAATAAAAACTAATTGCTGTTTATCATTAGCAACAATATCAATTTCTCCGTGACTGTAGTGATAGTTTCTTTCAATAATATCAAATCCTTTTTTTTCAAGATATTTTGCAGCAATATCTTCGCCTTCTTTACCAACATCTCTTTTGTTTTTGTCATTCATAAATGATTTTCAATCATTAAATATTAATTCCGTTTGATTAGCACGTTCAAATATTTTAGTTAGAAATGTCTTCCTATGGACTTTACAAGCTCCGTATTTCAAAATTGCTTGTATGTGCTCTTTTGTAGGATATCCCTTATTATTTTCCCACATATAATTAGGATATTCCAAAGCTAATCTCATCATAATTCTATCACGTACAACTTTTGCAATAATTGAAGCTGAAGCAATTGATAATGATTTTGAATCTCCTTTAACAATTGTAATTGCTTCAATATCTGAAGTGAATGATTTATTGCCATCGATAAGAATGAGATCCGGTTTTACCACAAGTTTTTCTACAGATTTTTTCATGGCAAGTAAAGAAGCTTTTAGAATATTAATTTGATCAATTTTATTCTGTGAAATAATCGTATAAGCGTAACTAACTGCATTTTTTTTAATGACTTTAAATAATTCTTCTCGCAAACTTGCAGAAAGTTTTTTTGAATCATCTATTCTTTCATCATAAAAATCTATTGGTAATATAACTGCAGCTGCAACAACAGGACCAGCTAATGGACCTCTTCCGGCTTCATCTGTTCCAGCAATATATTTTACTTTATCCGATAAATATTTTTTATCAATATTTTTCATTTACCAACATAAATTGCAATAAGTCCTATTATCATATTTAGCTTTAATAAACTACTAACATTGGATAAGTTTTTTTCTTCGTTTTTATCAGATAAAAACTTTAAGCAAACAACTAGTATGGGATTTAATATCACCATCACAACAATAAAATATTCGATTCTATAAGATTGATTTAGGAATGGATAAAATGTAAAAACAATTAAAAGAAATGTTAATACACTAATCACGTGTTTTGATCTTGTAATTCCGAAACGAATGGGAAAAGTTTTGATATTTATTTTATTGTCACCATCAATATCCATAATATCTTTTACATGTTCTCTTATTGCGTTTATTAAAAAAGCAAAAATTGCAGGAATAAATGATTCATTTAGATTACCAGATGCAACTCCGCCATAAACAAATGTTAACCCAGTTATAAAAGCAATTGTAAAATTTCCCACAAGAGGTATTTTTTTAAGTGTAGTTGAATAAAAATACAATAAAATAATTGTGGCAACTACAATGAATGTAAGTTTAACAGAAAGCAATGCTGCAATTATTATTGCAATAATATTTAATGATGTGTATTCAATCCATGCCTCATTTTTAGTTATTGCACCTAAAACTAAAACTCTATTCGGATGAGATATTTTATCTGTTTCAATATCATATATATCATTAATAATATTTCCGGAAGCGGCGACCATTGCAGCTGCCGTTGATGCAAAGAAAATAATTATAAAGCTTAGCTGTTCAGATTGAGAAATTAATATCGCAACTATTACTACCAAAAATGTAATAATAACATTTATCGGTCTAGTAATTTTTATATAAGAAAATATTTTATTTGTGAGGTTCATCTAAAAAGTAAAAATGCTGCACCAAAATAATTGAAGCAGCACTCAAAGTGAAACTTGAATAAAAATAATTTCAAAACTCATTTAGGACACCAAAATGGATTTTACCATCACTAAAAGTATCACCCTCTCCAAGCGCATAGCTGACTCTTAGAACCCCAAGCCCAGTTTCTAGGTTTAGACCTAAACCAAAACCGTACAAAAACTCCTCTACTCTTTGAATATTTTTCTCACTTTCTTCAGGACGCAAATAATATCCGGTATCAAAAAAAACAAAACCGTAGGAACGTCTGGTAAGTAATGCTCTATATTCAAGATTTGACCAAAACACTCTCGAACCTAAAAATTGCTCTTCTCTATATCCGCGCAATGAATTAGTTCCACCCAATCGATATAAATCGCTGTTCTCAAATGTCGGGCCTCTTAGTTCTTGTCCATTAATACCAATTGCAACAACTTGTCTTGAAAATAATTCGTAAAAGAAATAAAAACTTAATGAGAATCTTTGAAGATCGAGTGAGGTTTTTAGATTTGCCGTAACATATTCAATCGGTCCATTGATCGTTTTTTTTGTATAAGAATAAGAGTTGATAAATAAAAAACCTTCGGTGGGCGAATAAGGATCATCGCGGGTATCAATTTTTAAATTTGCTCCCGTTGTTAGATATGATGAATTAAAAACGGTAAATACCGGTACAGTGCGTACAGTTGGAACTACAGATTCACTTGCAACCAATAAACTTGCAGAAATATCTTCAGTTGCAAGATATTCGATCGATCCTTCAATTTTGCGCTGTACATAAGACGAATCCTGAACTCTTTGATATAATCCTAGATTTATATTTAAAGGAAAACTTAAAAACCAAGGTTCAAGATATTTTAAATCTAATTCCTGCGAATCACGGTTATACTTATTCCATTTAATTGCCGCAGCTCTTCCAGTACCAAAAAGATTTCTTAAAGAAATATTTACTAACCCGGTTATATAACCAGAACTCTCATTTTTTCCCGGTGGGATGTATCCAATTATTCCATCAAAATTATTTGTATTTTTTTCTTTAACATCTACAACTAATACACCTTCTTGGTTTGAATTATTATAAAACTGTGGATTGCTTACCGGTTCAAAAAAACGCAATCGGTTTAATCGTTTTGGAAACTCTTCAATTCTGCTTTGCTTATAAGGTTCACTTACTTCTAATCTCAATTCACGAATAATAACATAATCTTTTGTTGATGTATTACCTCGTATTTCAACTTTATCAATTTTGTTCTCTTTACCACTATCAACTTTTATATATATGTCTGCATAATTTTCATTGTCTATTGAATCATAATAAAAATTAACCGAATTAATTGTTATTTGAGCAAAAGGATAACCGGTATTTTCAAAATGAGTTAGCAATTGTTCAATATTAAATTCTATTTCTTTTTTATTTAATACCTGTCCTTTTAAAAAATTAAACTGTTCAAATATATTTTGATCAATCAATGAATCAGATTTCTGGTAATAAATATTATTTATAATAACTGAGTTACCCTCTTCAATATCAAGTATAATTTTAAATGTTAATGTATCATCTGATATAGTAGAGTAAATATTTTTAAAGTTAAAAAAGTAATATCCTTGAATTAAAATATTCCTTGCAATATTGGATTTAACAGAATCAAGAACTCCGCTAAATATTGGTTGATTTATGCTAAGTCCTGACCAATTAAAATACTGCTGGTCATCAAAACTGGAATTTCCATTAACTTCAAATGAAGATAGCTTTTGAGCATTTAGAAAGGATGTAAATACAATAACAAAAGCGAGGCTAAATTTCGTGAGGCGAATCATCGATTGTCTTTGTTTTTTTTCCAACCGGTAAAACTTCAACTTTATCCTTAATTTTTATTGCATCATCTATATTAACATTTGCAGCCTCAAATGATTCAGCATTTAATGCTGCAACTGCAGTGGCAAACTTTAGTGATTCTTCAAACAAATCAGAATTAACCCAGCCATTTATTATTGAGGCAATAAAACTATCGCCGCTTCCAGTCGGGTCAATTTCCTGAATTTGTAATGGCTTAATCTTATAAATGTAATTAAAATTAGAAGCGTAAAAATTTTTACTCCCGTTTGTTAAATAAACTCTCTTTACATTTTTTTGATAAATCGAGTCTAAGAAATCGATAACTGATTTTTCATCATCCAAACTCAATTCTAAAGAACTTGATATTTCGTTAAAATTATTATGAATAATCGTGGGTTCAGAATCTATACAGGCTTGCAAATGGCGACCATAAGTATCGCAAATTGAAACTTTATCGTACTTATTGGCAAGTGATATTGCGTATGGATAAATCGTATCTGTTTCAGGACAAGGAGAACTTCCTGCCAAAACAACTATCTCGCAATTCTGAATCATTTTATCCAGCTTTGATTTGAATTCTTCAACTTCGCTAAATAGAATTTTGGGATCTTCTGAAAAAAAAGATGTAACATTTTTCTCTGATTCAGATGTTATAACCGCTGCGTGTCTTGTTTCAGATTTAGTGGGAACAAATGAAAAATCTAATCCTTCTGCCTTTAATGTTTCACGAAATAATTTTCCATTAATTCCACCGCTAAAAAAATAATTAAATGATTTTACATTAAATCTATTTAATTGACGACTTATATTTATTCCTTTACCGCCTGCCTTTAGACATGTTGATTGGGGATTTCTGTTTACATCGCCAGCTTTAATTCCAGTGAAATTAAATCTTCTTTCTATAAGAGGATTAAGCGTGATAATTAAAATCATATAAAAAAACTTTACCTATAGTTAGACTAATATCTATATCGATATAAGTCTCCACTTAATGGAGTTACCAGCCTGTAATCTCCAAAACCTGTTTGATCTAAAAAAATAAAACTTCTGTTTAAATCGTAATACTCCCAAACTTCATAAGGCTTGGAATCATACTCGAAAGGATGTCTGTCGATATTATTTGGTGAACCCAGAATCGTATAAACCATTCCTCTGTCAGATCTCCAGCCATCAATGTAATTGGAAAAATTTTCATTTGAATAAGCTATCCTTCGAAAGTATTCATCAAATATTTCGTTCTCCTCATTGTTAGGTGATGGATCCTTTTTTTTCCAATAATCTAAAAATCTTTTTGTTTTCTCCTTAGTATTTTCACCGTCTTCCATAAATTCCATTTCATCCGGATTGGCGATGTAAACAGTTTGTGCGATAGCTTTATCGATATCAGTTATTACAGAAGGTAGCCCTTTCCAGTGAGAGTAAAAAGATTTTGTTGTCTTGGTTAATGCCGTTTGATTTGAATCAAGCACCGAAACAATAAGTGTATAAACACCTAATTCAAAAGGGAACTCTTTAAGTGTATAAACAATTTTATTAACTCCTGTTTTTAGATCCCTATCTTCAACTTCTTTATGAATAACTAGGTTATCAGAATTTACTACGGAGTATTCAATAGTGTTTCTTGTTCCAAGTGTATCAAGAACATAAACTTCAAAATAAAATTTAACTCTTTGTTTAGCAGATGGTATGTTTCTGCTTACGTTGGGAATGATTTCATTCTTACGTTGATTCAAATCAGAATTGGCAACAAATAATATATCACTAAATGATATGTTTTCTTTATAAGATTTTACAATAAATAAATTTTCACCAATTGCTTCCTGCTTAGAATCTTTATCCTGCAGCATAGTTCTGATAATATAAACTCCTGGTGTAAGATCGAATGATCTTTTACTTAAGTTGTAATTATCTTTTGATGTTGCGAGATTATAATCCATTACGTTTACTGTTTCGTTCCAGGTTTTTTCTACAATAAGTTTCTTTTTTGTGCTGTCAAAAACGGAAGCTGTAATGGCATATTTTGCAGTAAATCCTTGACTAGACTTTACAAACTGAACATTTTTATATGGCACCTGAATAAAAACATCAACCTTTGATAAACCCGGTTTATCAGATAAAAAATTTACATAATCCTGATAATATATCGCATCTAATATGCTTTTATTAACTTTTGAAGTGTTGTTTTCTTGCGCAAAGATATTCGAAACGTTTAGAACTAACATTAAAGAAAACAAAAATATTTTCATTTACTTTTCCTTTCTATTTTCAAAACATTGGCAAATAAATCATACTCATCAAAGTCAACTATCTCAACATCATAAAAACTACCTGTTTTTAATTTATTATTTTTTTTATTTATCAATATCTCTCCATCTACTTCCGGAGCATCTCGATAAGATCTGCCAACGTAATACTCACCCTCAATCGAATCAATTAAAACCTTTAAAGTTTTTCCAACAAACTTTTCATTGATTTTTAAGGAGATGTCCTTCTGAATTTCCATCAAAGTATTTTTACGTCTATCTTTTTCATCTTCTGTTACAGGATCACCAAGTATAAAGCTTGATGTATTTTCTTCAACACTAAAAGTAAATGCACCAATTCTATCAAATTCTATTTCACGAACAAAATCACAAAGCTCATTAAAATCTTTTTCTGTTTCATTGGGATAACCGACTATAAATGTAGTGCGAATAGTGATTCCTGGAATTTCTTTTCTAAGTTTTACTAATAATTCTCTAGTGCGCTCTGCAGTTACTCCCCTTCTCATTGATTTTAAAACATCATCAGAAATATGTTGTAATGGAATATCCAGGTATTTACAAACTTTGGGATTTGATTTTATTTCTTCAATTAAATCATCTGCAAATTTTGTTGGATACGCATACATCAATCGTATCCATTGAATTTCTTTTATCTCGCTTAGTTTTCTTAATAATTCTGAAAGATTCTTTTTGCCATAAATATCTTTTCCATAATCTGTGGTATCCTGGGCAATTAACACCAATTCCTTCGTTCCATTTGACGCAAGAAATTCAGCTTCTCTTATCAATTCTGCTATCGGTTTTGATTTATGTAAACCGCGCATTAAAGGGATTGCACAAAATGAACAAGGATGATCGCAGCCTTCAGATATTTTTAAATAAGCTGTGTGTGAAGGAGTTGTAATTAACCTTTCACCAAGTAATTCTTTTTTAAGATCACCGCCAAGTTCTTTAATAATTTCTTCATACTTTTCTGTTCCAAAAAAAGCATCTACTTCCGGAATTTCTTTGAGCAGATCATCTTTGTATCGCTCTGATAAACATCCTGCAACAATAACTTTTTTTATCTTTCCAGATTTCTTTAATGCTACTGCTTCTAATATTGTGTTTACAGATTCTTCTTTCGCTGCATCAATAAATCCGCAAGTATTTATTATTACAGTTTCGGCTTTATTTGGATCATCGACCAATCCAATTTTGTTAAGCTGAATCTGCTTCATCAATCTTTCAGAATCGACCGTGTTTTTAGAACACCCAAGTGTTACTACAGAAACTTTTCCACTCATATTTTCTTTTCCAAATTCATCATGCAAAGTATGTTAAGTACAAATAAATTACCGGAGCTGAAAACAATAACGAATCAAATCGATCAAAGATTCCGCCGTGCCCGGGAATAAGATTTGACGAATCTTTGACACCTGCATCTCTTTTTAATAGTGATTCTGTTAGATCGCCAATTTGTCCGATTGTACCGGTTATGAATCCGATTGCAATGGCATTTTTAATCGAAAGGAAATCCAGCACAATAAATTTTGCGAGTATCATTGTAAGTATTGCAAATACAAATCCAAAGATTGCACCTTCCCAGCTTTTTTTAGGACTTACACGAACAAATAACTTATGTTTACCAAGTGCAGTACCGCCAAAAAATGCTGCTGAATCACAAATCCAAATTGATGCAAAAATTGAAATAATTAAATAACCTCCATTGTAATATAATTCATCAACGTTTGGATAAAATTCTCTGATTCCTATTAATGTTGATCCAAATATCCCAAGATAAAAAATTCCAAGAAGAGTTGATCCAAGATTTAAAATTGCTGAGCCGTTATTTCTGAATAGCTCATATATCAATAACATAACAAAAAGAGCAACTAAAAAATGATACTGGCTAAAGAAAAATTTGTACTGATTAATTATCAAAAATATTATTGCAAGCAATCCAATATTAATATTTACATTTGCTCCTTTTTGTTTTGCCATAACGGAATATTCATAAAATGAAATTCCTGATATGATAAGTACAAAACTTAAAAAGTATACGCTTCCAAAGTAAGCCATAAGTACTAAAGCAGGTATTGCAGCAATGGAAACTAATATTCTAACAGCAGTATTTCCTAATGCCATTATTCCTCTTCTTCTGGTTTGGAATTTTTCAGGTCATTAATAAAAGCAATGGCAGAAGCAGCATCTTCATTTTTAACCAAAAGTTTAATAACTGCAAGATCACCTGTTGCCGGAAAACTGCTATCTTTTTGAGACAGTATTGTTGCAGATATTTCTGCACTTTCCAATTCATCTTTAATCATCTGTACCTCATAAAGCTGATCGGAAGTGTAAACGATAACCCAATCCTGATCAATTAGTTCATCAACTAATGTGGCACCACAATCCGGGCATATTTTAATGCCTTCAAGATATTCATAAGAACAATTTGGACAGAATGGCATGGTCAGTCCTCCTTAACTTTGTTTAATAAATAGTACTTGTTGATTAAAATAATCAAGCCAACGAATAAAACTGTTAAACCTAAAAATAAAGTTATATAAGAAGAAAGTTCATTTGGATTTATTGCAGTATCGGATTTAATCAATTCATCATCTCCAATAAAATGATAAAGAATTACTGCTGAAAAATTATTCAAAAAATGTAAAAACATAGGTATAATTAAAGACTTACTTTTATAAGCAGCAAATCCAAAAAATCCTCCGAGTATAAACAAAGGGAGAAATCCGTAAGGGTTAAAATGATACAGACTGAAAAACAATGCAGTTACAACTACTGCAATATATTTTTTTAATTTTAACTCAAAACTTCTCTGGATAAATCCCCGAAACATAGTTTCCTCTGATAAAGCAGGAACTATTGCGACTACCACAACAACCAGCAGCAGTTCAAAAGGATTGGATGCAGTAAGCAAGCTGCCATAAGTTTTTTCAACCATTTCATTTAATGAATCAAAAAAACTTTTTGCCGAATTGATGAATGAAAAATTCTTTGCCCAAATTTCCAAATAATAATTCTGGATATATAAAAAGCTTTGTAATAGTGGTGTCAGGATAATAATTCCGGCTGTATAAAGAATTACTTCTTTAACCTCCGGTTTCCGAATACGAATAATTTTTCCAACATCAGAGTAAATCCATTTTGCAAACAATAGTGCAGGTAAAAGAATAAACAAAATCTGTCCTGCCATTGTCATTAATCTTAAACTATCAACTGGTACAGATTCTAAATCCACACCAAATATCAATAGCGTTAATAAAGCTCCAACGATCTGGTAAAGAAAAAATCCACCCGCTAAACCAATAAAAGCTGCGGCTATTGGTGAAATTTCAAATGTTAAATCATCATCAGGATCATAACCAGGTTGATCTTCTTTTCTGACTAAAAGTATTTCTTTTGGTTCCTGATCTTCCTGATTTATAGGATTTTTTTCGTCTTTTAATTCTTCCATTAAATAAAATATGAGATGAATAAATATGACTAAAATTACGGATATATCACCTTACACTCAAATGCAGATATTTGGTTGGATATAAAAAAACGGATAGAACTTTCATTCTATCCGTCTTAGTAATTTGATTATTGATAACTACATTTCATCAATTATTTTGTTAAGTGTTAAACTAGGACGCATAACTTCATTAGCTTTCTTATCATCAGGCAAATAGTAACCGCCAACATCAGCAGGTTTACCTTGAACAGAAAGCAATTCATTTACAATTTTTTCTTCGTTTGATTTTAGTTCCTGAAACATTTTTGTAAACCGTGTTTTTAATTCTGCATCTTTACTTTGTTCTGATAAAGCTTGTGCCCAATAAAATGCTAAATAGAATGAACTTCCTCTGTTATCAATTTCACCGGCTTTACGTGAAGGATAACGAGAGCTTTCTAAATACTTTCCGATTGCGACATCCAATGTTTCAGCTAATAACGAAGCTTTTGCATTACCGGTTTTATCAGCAATCATTTCAATTGAAGGAACAAGCGCACAATACTCACCAAGCGAATCCCATCTTAAATGATTTTCTTTTAATAATTGTTGAACGTGTTTTGGAGCAGAACCACCCGCACCTGTTTCAAATAATCCACCGCCGTTTAACAATGGAACAATTGAGAGCATTCTTGCACTTGTACCTAATTCAAGTATTGGGAACAAGTCTGTTAGATAATCACGAAGTACGTTTCCTGTTACAGAAATGGTATCCAATCCTTTTCTAACTCTTACTAAAGTAAATTTCATTGCATCAACAGGTTTTAGAATTTTAATTTCTAATCCGGTTGTATCATGCTCAGGTAAATATTTTTTTACTTTTGCGATGATTTCTCTATCGTGCGCCCTGTTTTCATCAAGCCAAAAAATAGCTGGAGTATTGGAAGCTTTTGCTCTATTTACAGCTAGCTTTACCCAATCTTTAATTGGTTCATCTTTAGCCTGGCACATTCTAAAAATATCACCCGTTTCAACTTGCTGCTCAAGTAAAATTTTTCCTTCTGAATTTACGACACGAATAACACCATTTCCTTTTGATTCAAAAGTTTTATCGTGGGAGCCGTATTCTTCAGCCTTCTGCGCCATCAAACCAACATTAGAAACTGCGCCCATTGTTGCAGGATCAAACTGCCCATTGGCTTTTGCATCTTGTATAATTTCCTGGTAAATAGTTGCATAACAACGATCAGGAATCATTGCAATACAATCCTGAAGTTCATCTTTTTTGTTCCACATTTTTCCACCATCACGAACAACGTTAGGCATTGATGCATCAACAATTACATCATTTGGAACATGCAGATTTGTTTTTCCAATTCTCGAATCAATCATTGCAAGTTCAGGCTGATATTCATATACTTTATTGATGTCTGCTTCTATCTCTAATCTCTTTTCTTCAGGAAGTTTTTTAAGTTTTTCGATTACATCCAAAAGACCATTATTTACATTTGCTCCAATTTCTTTTAGTACATCTGCGTGTTTGTCTAAGGCATCTTTATAATAAACAGAAACAGCATGACCAAACATAATCGGATCAGAAATTTTCATCATTGTAGCTTTAAGATGAAGTGAAAGCAAAACATTATCTTTTTTTGCTTCTTCAATTTGTTCAGCGTAAAATTTTCGCAATGCTTTAACATTCATTACTGTTGTATCGATTACTTCTCCATTAAGAAGTTTAAGATTTTCTTTAAGAATGGTTGTGTTTCCACTTTGATCAACATATTCAATTTTAACAACATCATTTTTATCAAGAGTAAGCGCAGTTTCATTTCCATAAAAATCTTTTTGGTTCATATGTGCAACACGGGCTTTTGAACCTGATGCCGGCCATGGTTTCATCATTCTATGCGGATGTTTTTGAGCAAACTTTTTAACTGATGCTGCTGCACGTCTATCAGAATTTCCTTCTCTAAGAACCGGATTTACAGCAGAGCCAAGTACTTTTGCAAATCTTTCTTTTAATTTTTTCTCTTCATCATTTTTTGGTTCTTCGGGATAATCAGGGATTTTAAATCCTTTTTCCTGTAATTCTTTTATAGCTTCTTTTAACTGCGGAATTGAAGCACTGATATTTGGCAGCTTAATAATATTAGCATCCGAAGTTTTTGCAATCTCACCAAGTTCTGTTAAGTAATCAGAAATTTTTTGTTCCTCAGTTAGATTATCAGGAAAGTTTGCAATTATTCTACCGGCAAGTGAAATATCTTTCGTTTCGATATCAATACCGGTTCCTTTTGCAAATGATTTTACAATGGGTAATAAACAATATGTTGCTAAAGCAGGAGCTTCATCAATCTTTGTCCAAATTATTTTTGTTGCCATTTATAACACTCTTTCTAGTTTGAAAATGTATTTATAAGATTTTTATAGTTATTCAAAAATAGTCATTCTTTAATAATTATTGAACATAAGTCTATAATCAGAAATGTTTGATGTGCACACAACAAAAAAGGCTCAATAAATTGAGCCTTAATTGTTCATTATTAATTTTTAATTGTTAATTATTTAACAAGAGTCATTTTTCGTGTCTGTACAAAATCACCGACTTGCAGTTTGTATAGATAAACTCCACTTGGCAGAATTGATGCATCAAAGTTTACCATATAATTTCCTGCTTCTTTGTTTTCGTTTACTAAAGTT
>JBATOT010000103.1:0-14186 GCA_049291095.1 Ignavibacteriaceae bacterium
GTATTCCTTCGGCAGATGCAACGTGTGCTAACCATGGTGGACCAATAACATCTCCTATTGCATAAATATTTTTAATGTTTGTCTGGTAAGTTTTTTTATCAACTTTTATATGATTTTTAAAAAGTTCAACCCCAAGTTTTTCAAGACCAAATCCTTCAACATTTCCTGTAACACCAATTGCACTTAAAACTTTATCAGCACTCAACACTTTCTTTTCATCATTTTGATTTATTGTAACTAAAACTTTATTTCCTTTTACTTCAGCTTTTTCAACCATTGTTTTTGTATAAATATCAATGCCACGTTTTTTAAAATTCTTTTCAAGAGCTTGAGACACCTCAACATCTTCAACAGGAAGTATATGATCAAGCATTTCAATAACAGTTACTTTGGTACCTAGTACTGAATAAAAATATGCAAACTCAATTCCGATTGCACCAGCGCCGATTATAATTAATTCTTTTGGCTGATCAGCTAGATTCATTGCCTCAGTGCTTGTAATGATATTCTTTTTATCAACTGGAATATTAGGAAAGGTTTTTGGACGAGCACCGGTTGCTATTATTATATTATCAGCGCTTATAATTTTAGTTTTTTTACCATCTTTATCAAATATCTCAATTTCATTCTGACTTATTAGTTTCCCAAATCCTCTTATTCGATCAATCTTATTCTTTTTAATAAGCATCTCGACGTTTTTCGTAATCTTATCCGAAATGCCGCGGCTTCGTTGTATAATTTCTGTAAAGTTGAATGAAAGATCGCTAGTGTAAATACCAAATTCTTTACCATGATTCTTTACATTATCATAAATCTCAGCATTCTTTAGAAGTGATTTTGTTGGAATACAGCCCCAATTCAAACATATTCCACCAAGATTATCTTTATCAATAACCACGGTTTTTAAGCCCAGTTGTGCAGCTCGTATAGCAGCCACATAACCACCAGGGCCGCCCCCCAGAATAGCAATTTGATATTTATTAAGCATTAATTATTTCCTGATTAGTTACTTTTAGGTGCTGAAATATAGGAATCGACTTTAGAAAATAAAATGTAGCACATCACTTTTCTGACTAATTGGTCAATTAAATATAATTCTTCATCAACCAACAATAAAACTGCATTTTTTATAAATAATCATATATTTGCACCACTAAAAACAATATTTGAGGACTATGAACTATCCAAAAAACTTAAGCACTGAGGAATTTAAAAACCAAATCTCCTCCGATCAATCAGCTGTTATTATCGATGTAAGAACTCCGGCAGAATTTAATGATGGTCACATTTCCAATTCACTTTTAATTGATATCTATAATCCAACTTTTCAAAATAAAATTCTGGAGCTGGATAAATCGAAAAGTTATTATATCTATTGCAGAAGCGGCAACAGAAGTTACCATGCTGGTGTATTTATGCTTGCTGAAGGATTTAATTCTGTTCACCATCTCGCGGATGGAATATTATCATGGACAGATAAACTTGAAAAATAACTTTGAATTCTAATCCAGAAAAATACTGGAGAGTGGATTATTCAGTTAGCAGTATTTCTGTCTTAAAAATTACTGCACTGTGGGCGTTTAGTGAATCAGCTTTTGGTGGAATATTACACGCGATTTCAGTTCCCTTTCGTGGAATTTTTATCAGCAGTGCGGCTGTATTATTTATTTCATTACTCGCGCTCTTTTCTAAAAACAAAAATGAAATTCTTAAATCAACTTTAATTGTTTTATTAGTTAAATTGTTAGTAAGCCCACATACACCGCTTACTGCATATTTTGCAGTAACAGTTCAGGGAATACTTGGTTATCTTTTATTTCTTCCAAAAAATATTTACAGATTATCAGCTTTTATTCTTGGCATTTTATCTTTGTTTTTTTCAGGGATTCAGAAGATAGTTGTATTGACATTGGTATTTGGTAACACACTTTGGAAATCGCTTAACATCTTCATCCAGCAAGTCTCAATGGAGTTTCTATCACTAAAATTAGATTTACAATTTGGTTACTTTCTTATAACTCTTTACGTTTCAATTCATTTGTTAGCAGGAATTTTTATCGGGTATTATGCCGGGAAATTACCGGTAAAAATAAATCGATACAAATATTTAATCCCAAACGATTTACTTTATAATAATCAGGATGAGTTTCCCTTAAAACATAAACGAAAGAAAAAGAATTGGTTTTTACGACCCACAGGAATTATAATAATATTCATTTCAATTTCAGTTCTTATTTATTCTTACCTTTATCCGCATAGCTTAGATATTGGATCAAACGATATTGTGGTAATGTTGATTCGATCAGTTGTTATTACTCTAATCTGGTTTAGTTTGATAGGTCCATTCATTACAACTTTATTTCATAAATATCTTGAAAAGAAAAAATCTTCTTACTCAAAAGAAATAAATTATGTTATTGATTTATTTCCTCAATTTAAAAATATCGTTTCATACTGCTGGAAAAATTCTTCAGATAAAACGGGCATTAAAAGAATTCGTAAATTTCTTTCAACCTCATTTTATTATTTACTTTTAAGTTAAAGGATTATAATGGCACAATTACCAAAACGTTTTGAAAAACTTCATAAGGATTATCCTGAAGTTGCAAATGCGTATGAGCTACTTGGAAAAGCTGTTCATTCTTCGGGTCCACTCGATGATAAAACTAGAGCATTGATAAAACTTGCAATCTCAGCTGGCGCAGGATTAGAAGGCGCTGTCCATTCACATACCCGTAAAGCAATTGAGATGGGTATTTCTAAAGAAGAAATCAGGCAAACTGTTTTACTCGCTTTACCAACAATTGGATTGCCTTCTACTATGGCTGCTATGAGTTGGGTTGATGATTTGCTGGAGAAGAAATAGAAAAAGAGCATCATAAGATGCTCTTTATAGTTGAATAGTGATTTATTTTATCTAGTCTTTATCTTTATTAAATAAGGCTCGGTAAATCGATTCATCAAGTATCCCGGGCATACTCATATGATTTGTAAAAGCAGCCATTCCGGCATCCCAAAAGTACATATCCATTCTCAGCATCTGTCTTGGTGTGTGCACAACAATTTGATCTCCCTGGATCATTAACAATACTTCTATCGGATATGCAGTTAAATGATCTAAACCCGGGCAACTATTTTCATCTGTTTCATCTCCAACAATGTAAAATGAAACTGCTTCTGTTTGATTTCTTGTAAGCCCAAATAAAATAGCTTTTTTATCCGGGGAATAAACTTCACCAACAACTTTCCATTTAAGATCTTCTTTTAAATCTTTACTCCATCTGTATTCTTTATCTTCCTGATTTGGCGTAAAGTTTTTAATGTTCGCGTATAGTTTTTGTTTTAGTTTTTCCAATCCTTCAACGCTTACATCATTTTTCTGAGAATAAATTTCCGGGAATTGATCCTCATCTTCAAAAAATGTCATATCACCAACCATCATTATCATATCTTTTGAAGCATCACGTAAATCATCTGTGCTTCTTTTAGGTTCTCGAACTTCATTAACATTTGTACCTAGTTTTAAGGAATGCAAAGCATCTATGATTTTATTTTTATACGGAATTGTACTTTTAACAATTTTGTTGTACTGATCATCCTTTAAATCATTAAAAATAATTCTGTTGATAGTTTCAGGATCAGCAATTATAACCTGAATGCCTTCATTTGTTTCGTGCACACCAACTCTAAGCATTGATGCCGCAAGATATTTATTTCCATATCCGGTTAGCATCTTTACATAATCATCATTTGTAAAAACAAAAAGTTTACCTTTATATCCGCAAAGATCTTTTTGATCTTTCTTTACCCGATCCGGTGTTGTGATATCTCTATCAGCTAAAATTCTAAATCCGTTTGATTTAATTACATCCTTTACCTGTTCACAAACTTTTGAGTAATCGCCTTTTATATTTTTATTAGTGAGCATATACATTCCGTGATCTGCGCCGAAGGAAAACGTTAGCAAACCAGAAATAATAAGAAGTAAAAATAATTTTTTCATAAGTCTCCCTTGAAATGATTGTAAATAAAAAGGGCATCTTTAGGATGCCCTTCTCTGCCCTGATTGAAACTAATTAGAAACTACTAAATGAATATCCAACTTCAACCTGAAATTGTTTCATACCGATTTCAATTGTCTGTTGATTCGGTGCATCCATAGGATTTGAACCAATAATAGAATTTTCAAAAGCATACATAACAGCAACTGTTATTTCATGATTTTTTGCTATGTCTTTAGAAATACCGAAAGTAACATGATTTTCTATGACTGCTGGTGCAAGAATATTAAACATCACATTTTTTTCATCTATTGGATTTTGTCCAAAAGAATATCCTGCCATTAAATCCCAGCCACAGAAACCTGAGTACATTAAGCCAAATTTCATTATTAAAATATTTTTCCATCCGAATCCAGCACCATCTTCAGTTCCTAATGCAGACATCATTAAATTTGGTAACATTGGATTATTTAAAGATTTTACATCGCTGTACATAATTTGTTTAACATCTACTAAGAACTTCCAATCACCGGGAGTAAAAGCTAAACCAGCTTGCCAATTTGCAGGAACATCAAAGTCACCTGTCTGAGCAAATAACCCGGCATAACGTTCAAACTCACTCATATAAATTTTTGATTGGAATGCAGCTCCGAATGATAGATCATCCAATAATTTCCCCTGATATCCAACTTTAAATCCAAAACCTAAAGCTGTTGAAAATTCATTTCCAGTTAAGCTTGCTGGATCACTTGAGAACATACCAAAATTAAATAATCCTTTTGCAGCAAATCTTTGCCATCCAACAATTCCAGCAACACCAATTGTATGATTACAAGCAAACTTATAAGCCACAGAAAGATTACCAAACATTTGCTCGATATTTACACCTGTGCCCGGTGAATAAGGATCGTGAAAAGTGTTTGTTGGATAATCGCTATTCATTCCGCCATTTCCATAAAGCGAAATTGCAATTGCCAGCTTATCGTTAAGTTTTAAGTTAGCTCCTAATGTTGGAAAGTAAAATGATGTTTGATCACTTTCAACTTTTCCCGGCATCAATCCAAATGTTCCAGGAAGCATGCTTGGCATTCCACCAACTTCATAATATCGTTCAGGACTGAAATAAGAAACATTAATTTCAAATCCGGTATTGAGATTTGAAATTGCCGCTGGATTAGTAATAGCACCAAGTGAACTTAAAGATACAGCAACACCAGAACCTGCAAGTGCTGAGTATTTAATTCCATAACCATGACGGTAATAGCCGTCTGTTGCAAATGCAGTTTGGAAAATAAATCCAAACATTAATAAAAGAACTAGTGTAGATTTTTTCATAAGCCTTTCCTTCGAACAATTAGTTTGTGATTTTATTCTAAAATATTTTTTTATGATACATTAAGTTAACAAGTGTATTTCGCTAATAGAAAATTTTTTTTATAAATATTGCTGACATCAAATCAATTGTTTTCTGCGATCAATAATTATTTTTTGATATATAACTGTTAATATATTTTTTGTTACTACTAACATCCTTCCCTTTTTTTCTTCTTACCGGTTGGAGCAGTTGTTTTTGTATTACCGGTATTTGAAGTTGGAAGTTTTATTTGTGGTTTTAGTTCTGCAATCGAAGAATCTGTTTGAGCTGAACCTCCAAAATATTTTGCAACTTCTTTCATCTTTTCAAAACTTACCAATTCATCTTTACTTCCATTGATTGGTGCTTTAGGAAATAAAACTTTTTCTTTCCACGCATTCAAACCACCATCAAGAATGTAAACACCTTTATAATTTTTTGATTTAAGAATAAACCAGGCTTGTGAAGAAGCAATGTCATCATCTGAAAAAAGAATTATTTTCTGGTTCCTTAATAAATCAGATGAAGATAATTGAGCCAATGGAATACACTGTGAATTTGGTATTGTGTATTCGTTGTATTTTTCTTCACTTCTTAAATCAACAAGTTCAAAATCTGCTTTATCTTTTATTATCCAATCAGCTAAATCATTAACAGAAATTTTATCAGAATTTCCTACTGTAGATAAAGCTAAATCTTTTTCATTAACTTTTAACGATGTTCCGCCATAAGGATTGCCCGCAAATAATGCAATAAAACCAAGTACTAAAGCAACACCACCGAGTTTTTGATTAGTTGTAAGATTTGTTAAAAAGTTTTTCATGTTTTTGCCTTTCCGGATTTTGCAGACATCTTCTTTTCTCCCCATTCTGCAGCGGCAAAAGCACCGATTGCCATTAACACAACAAGAAATACAACCAATCCATAAGAAAGATTAAAGTACGATGGAATGGTTACGTGGCCCATAAATCCTGAATTAAAAAAGTTTTCTATTGAAGGAAACATTTCACCAAAAACAAAAATTCCGAAGATCATTCCAACTACATAAAAGACAGCATCTATCTTACCCGTAGCAACAGCAACCATTGATGTACCAGGACAATAGCCGCCGATTACAAAACCTACACCAGCAACTAGTCCACCAACAACCATTGGAAGCATATTTGTTTGAGTAAGATAAATAAGCGATAAATCAACAAATCCGATTACTGATAAGAAATATAATCCAAGCATTGCTGTTACAATTGCAGTAAACATAACTTTTAGCACGCGCATATTTGTAAAGTAAAATTGTGAAGCTAGAATTGTTGCTCTTCCAAATCCACCTTTTTCTAATGCGAAACCAAATGCAATTCCTATTGCAAATGCAATTATTAAGCTTACATCAGAATTAAAATATTCAAATTTGAAAAATGGTGCATTCATATCCATTGCCTCCTCATAAAATAAGCCGCCGCATATCCACCTACAAAAACCATCATCATAAATGCCCAGCTTCCAAGATTTAAAACTGCTCCACCTGATAAAGCTTGACCACTCATGCAACCGCGTGCAAGTTTAGCTCCCCAACCAAGCAATCCGCCGCCGATAAACGCATAAACTAATCTCATCTTTGTTGAAATTCGTGGACCTTTTTCAATTCCTTTTTTTACCCGGTGTGAAATTGTTCCGGAGATGAAACCCCCAACTAAAACACCAAGCGTCTGAAAAATCAGCCAATCCATTAAAGGATTAGTAGTTTCATCACCAACATATTCTTTATAAAAATTATTTTGAGCAGCATGTTCGGGTGCAATTTTGTTAACGGTAACCGCCACAGCAGTTGAAAGTGCGCCTGAAGCTCCTAATCCTCTACCCATAATTACAAATGCGGCAAGTAAAACTAAACCTAAACCTACACCAACTAAATAAGGATTAGAGTAAGGTTTTTCTTTCATATGAATATGAACGTGACCTTCATCCTTTTCAAAAGCGTGTGTAAGAATTTTTGTTATTGATGTCATTTATTAAATCTCCATTAATGTAAATGAGCGTTAAACCAATGGCTGTACTGTCCAGCCGAAACAATTACAAATCTTAATATCAACCCGCCAACAATTACAAGTATTGGCGCAATTGCTGTGTGACTGACTTTATGATTAACAGCAAGCAACTGGATTATGAGTGGAACAATTATTCCAATGCCGATTACGAAGACCCAGAATACAGGGGCATAAGCTCCGCTTAAAAGTAAATGCGCAGCTTCAATATGTGGTCTTGCTGAAGAAAGTAGACCCAGAAAAATCATAACGAAAACAAAAAGTTCGATTACAAGAAATCCATTATCAGCTTTTGCAAGCAGTTCACTTTCATATTTGTTCTTTGCAAAAAGATGGACAAATGCAGCAGCGGCAGATAAACCCGATACAAGAAACAAAACCCAGAGTAAAGATGTATTCCATAGTGGTCTGGATCCAAGCGTACTTAATAAAACTCCGGTGTACGCTCCGAGCATCATTCCTAAAATCATATTTGCAATTCCAATATTCTTAACGAGGAAGGGATGCTCATTAATCTTTTTTGAATATTCAATTAGTTTTGGAATTCGATCAGTCATCCATTTTGCCGGTTTGATAAGAATGTTTGCTATCAATGCGGGATAAACTAAAATCAGTATCCATGCGCCCCAGGACATTGGTGAAGTGAATTGAAATGTTGTGTACAATCTCCATACATAAAGTTTATGTGCTAAATCTAAAAACAAAGCAAACATTCCTAGGCTTAACAATACAACACTTACAATCGGAATAAAAAAGCAAGAGCAATTACTCTCTTTATGTCTGCCTGTGAATAAAAAATATCCGGCAATTATCATCATCCCTGCTACCATTCCTCCGAGAAAAAGATAAACCGGAATTTGCCATTCCCACATCGCCATTGAAGGATCGACGTGAGGATTATTTCTTGTAGTTGTTAATTCTAATAATTCGTTCATTTCAAAAATCCTTAAACTAAATAAAAGATATTTGGTTGTGTGCCTGCGTCAGGAAGATTAACATGCCACTTACGGGATTTTAATAAATGACTAACTTCACTGTTAGGATCATCCAAATCGCCAAAGTACATACAATAAGTTGGACAAACGGAAACACAGGCTGGTTTTTCACCTTTCTCAACTCTATGAATACAAAATGTACATTTATCAGCATAGCCGTCAGGATGAATAAATCTTGCATCATAGGGACAAGCCTCAACGCAGGCTTTGCATCCAATACAAACATCGTGTGTAACTAAAACTACACCGCCAACATCGTGGATGTGACTTGCACCGGTTGGACAACAGCTTACACAAGGAGTTTCTGAACAATGATTACATCTTTCAGTTCTTATTTCCATTTGTATGTCTGGAAATTTTCCGTGTGATTCTGTTACAATCCAATCTCTATTGTACCCTTCTGGAATATTATTTTCTGTTTTGCATGCGATTACGCAATCCTGGCAGCCAACACATTTACGAGTGTCTATAACCATTCCGTATCTTGGCATTTTATACCTCCATCTCAAAAGTTACAAAGTTCACACTCATTCCTGTTCCTCCCATAAGCGGATCAGTTTTATATTGAGTAACAAGCTCAGCATCGCTTGCACCTTTCTTATAGGTACTTCTAAGCTGTCTGGATTTTTGCCCGAATCCATGAACCATGTAAACACAATCCTGTCTGATTCTCTCGGTTGCTTTTATTTTTATAGGATCACTAACAACACCATCTTGATTTTTTAGTTTTATTTTATCGCCTGATTTAAGCCCATATCTTTCTGCAAGATCAGCATTAACCCACAGTTCGTTTTCACTAAATAAATCTCTTAGTAAAGGATTCGATTGCGTTTTACTGAATGTGTGAACAGGTGCTCTGCCAAATAAAAGTCTGAAATAACCAGATGGAGGTTCTGGATGTTTTGTAAATCTCGGAATTGGATCAAATCCTGCATCAGCTAATTGATTTGAGTAAAATTCTATCTTGCCGGAAGGTGTTAAGAATTCTGGTTCAACACCATCTTCAAAAAAGATTGGTTGAGATTCACCTTTTATGATACCTTCTTTTTTCAATTCCTCAAGTGAATGACCTTTTAACTTCAGTCTTGTATCAAGATATTCTTCAACATTTTTCCAGGGAAAGTATGCTCCCAATCCAAGTTTTTCGCCAAGTTTCTTTGCCATCCACCAGTTAGGTTTTTGATCATTCGGAGCATCAATAGCTGGTTGCCTTATTCCTACAAATCCTTCTTTAAAAGGAGAAGCATTCAAATCATCATATCTTTCCAGATAAACTGATTCAGGTAAAACAACATCTGCCCATCCGGCTATTTCGCTTGGTATAACATCAACTACAACCATTAAGTCTAAATTTTGTATAGCTTTAATTGTTTCTTCTCTATTAGGTAATGCCTGGATTAAATTGGTCGCATAAATAAACCATCCTTTAATTGGATAAGGTTTTCCTGTGATTGTTGCTTCCCGGATACCTGTGGAGATTTGTTCACCAGAGGCAAATGGATATTTACCATTTGGATTGTCCAGTGGTTCTTTTTTTAATTCGGGGTACGGAGCATATGGATATTTTGGAATTGAATATGAATACGGGACATAAAATCCTCCCTTTCTTCCCCAACTTCCTAACAAAGCATTTAAAAGAGCTATTGCCCTGCTTCGTTGTGCATCATCGCCATACCAGGTTGCATGTCTTCCGGGATGAACAAGAGTTGCCGGTTTATATCTTGCCATTTCTCTTGCTGTTTCTCTGATCACTTCCGGATCAATTCCGGTCTCAATGTAAGCCCATTCTGGTGTGTATTGGGATACTTCTGTGGTAAATTGTTCAAAGCCAGTTCCATATTTTGAAATATAATCAGCATCATAAAGTTTCTCATTTACGATCACTGACATCCATGCTAACAACAACGCAATATCAGTCCCTGGTTTTATTGGTAAGTAATGTTTTGCTTTGCTGGCTGCAACAGAAAATCTTGGATCAACGACGATTATTGAAGCATGATTTTCAACTGCTTTAGAAAATTCTTGCACCTGCGTATTGTGCATATTCTCTCCAAGGTGAGAGCCAATCAATACAATACATTTAGCATTTTCAATATCAGTTCTCTCTGGAGAACCAACAACATCTCCAAAAGTTAATTCAAATCCTACTTCTCTTGGTCCACGGCATTGGGCAAAACTTGGAGCGGTTTCATTTGGTGATCCATAAGCCCGCATCATATGTTTAAAGAAACTTCCACCAATTCCGTGTGAGAATAATGCCATCGACTCAGGACCATAATCTGATTTGAGTTTATTCATCTTTTCAGCAATGTAATCAAACGCTTCATCCCAGGTTACTTCAACCCACTTCTCTTCTCCGCGCTCACTTTTTCTTATCAGCGGAGATTTTAATCTTTCCTTATCGTAGTGTGCACCAACTCCGCCAGTACCTCTTGGGCATAATCTACCATTACTTAAAGGATCTTTTGGATTGCCTTCAACTTTCCATAATTCTCCATCTTTTACATAAGCTAATAATCCACATTTCCAGAAACACAAATCACAATAACTTGGAATTATCTGCAATCCTTTAGGTTTTGAGTAACTTTCTGCAGCATTAACAATTGTTTTTGCTGATCCTGCAAGAGCAGCAGCTGTTACAACAGTTGCACCTGATATCTTTAAAAACTTTCTTCTTGATAATGAATTCATTATAAGCTCGTTAATTTATTTCTTATAAAGTTTTTTATACTTCCGCATTCACCATAATCCTGATATACCGAACAATTTCTGCAATCTTTATTTGCACAAATTGTGTCATCACCTTTTACTGCCCAGCAAGGACCGCTGTGTCTTAAAAATGCACTACACCTGCTTCTATCTTCCTTACTGCAATTCATAACTTCCCAACAAGGCATCATTGCGTAAATTGTTTTAATACCATTTATGCTGATTTTTGAATCATTTATCGCAGAACGAATACAATTAATTCTATCAATATCATTTATGGAATAGAGCCGATGACTTGAGGATTTTTTGTAAGGGAGAATAAGATTTTCTTTTTCATACATTCTTAGAGTATGAACTGAAATGTTTAAAAGCTTAGCAGCTATTCTTATCGGGTAAATTGGTTCTTCTTTTGAAACTTCGTTGAGCATTTAGAACACAGCATTTAAAAATTGATATTTATAAATACCAACTTTTTTGCCAACTATATTGTTCGTTTTTATCGATTTTTCAATGTTTAAGAGATAAGGGATTTTCAATTGTTAGAGATAAACAGTTTTATTTTCTAAACTTTTAGAATTGTTTAAATGATTTTAACTATCAATAGTCTTGATTTTATCATTACATAAATAATTTAGCGCTAACAATTAATATGAGGGTAATATACAATTATCAGTTACCTGGCTAAGTACAACATCGAATTCTATCAAACTTATTTTCATCACTCTTGAGTTTTCATCGTGACAAGTTAAACAAGCACCGACGAGTAATATTCTCTTTTGTTCTTCAACAGTAAATGGTCTGGTGTAAGTTCTTGTTGTAGATGTTTCGTTTCTTGTTTTCATAAATCCTATCCAGGCATCTTTAGGTAGATTATCTTCAATATGATTTGAGAATTCTGGTTCAAAACTCCACTTACCAATTTTTGAATAATGTAACTTCCCTTTTCCGTATCCTAAAGCAAGTGGATTATTATGACAGGATTTACAACTTCTTCCTGATTTATTTATTGTATGAGAAAATGTTGGAGCGAATAATCTTTTAAATATTTTCTTTTTTTGATTTATAAACTTATCAATCGTTAAAACCATCCCGGGAATAAAAGTATCAACAATCTCTTTGCCTGATTTATCTTTTCTAACTCCGAGTACAGGATAATCAACATAAAAGTCACTCGGAATTTCATTCCAGCTACCAACAATATCTTTGTTATCGAGTAAATCATATCCTTCAAGATTTGGATCATATTCTGTATGGCAGCCTACGCAATGTGTAACCCATTCAGTATGGCACGAATTACAATTTAGTCTTTGGTGTGCTTTTCCTTCAATGCAAATAGCCTCCGGCGGATTTAATGTCAGTTTTTTCTTTGATGACTTTGTAATTAAGTATTTATCATTTCTTTTATTTACATAAGTATTGATTAAAGGAATTTTATTCTTTTCTGTAACTAAAAATTCTTCATTGTCTTTTCTTAATTTCCTAAGATCAACGATTTTTTTTGATTCAAATTCTAATTGATCATAACCGATTGAGTTAATTTCTTTAGAATGACAATCAACACATTGAACTTTTAATTGTTCATCCATATGCTGATATAAGTTTCCATCACCCATTATTTCCATCGAAACATGGCAATCAATACATTCCAATCCAGCTTTATGGTGAACATCATCATCAGTCTTTTGAAAAACTCGTCCATCCATTAAAAGTCTGTAATCCTTATTCTGTTTTACCTCATCCCAATTAAGTAAAGTCTCAAACCATCCTTCATAATTTGTAGAGATTCTTCCTGATCGACTATGACAACCAAAACAATGATTGTTTGTAATTTCTAAAGTTAATTGTGGATGAAGTTTCGGAAATTCGGAACTGAAGTCTTTTCTTTTTTTTGAATTTTTAATTTTTAATTTTTCCCGATCGGATCGGGATGAGGCAGAATTTTGATATTTTTCTAATTGCTTCATAGCTTCATTGCTATAATTTAAATGACAAGCATTACATCCACCACCACGAGATAATTCATTGACTGGTCCCAATTCAGTTTTTTCATTTCCAAGATGACATGATGCACAAAGATTCCTATTATGGTTATCTGCATTCGATTGTGTTAATTCACTTAAATTAAAATGTCCTTCAGGTTTTTCCAGTTCATCAAAAGCAAAACGATTTACAGAAATAACTCCGCTCATTGTATTCATTAAAGAGTTGTTAATTCGTTCAGGAATTCCAGGATGACAACCAACAACTCCACAGGTTTTAGATGCATCAGAAAGATTTCCAGGAATTAAAATCATTCCTTTGTGCGCAAAGTTTTTATTTGTTGTATTTGGATTTCCTAAATGGCAAGCATTACATCCAACTTTTTCCGGCGAGTGAGATTCTTCAAACCCGGTCATTTCATCATGACAATCAACGCATCCATTAAAATTAGTTTTGATAAAATAATTTTGACTAAACCAATCAGCAATAAAGTATGTAACAAAAAATCCTAATGTTGTTAAGATAAAATATTTGAATAAAGTTTTCACAATATCCTGTAAATGCTTTTTACTTTTTCGTAGTCTTCAGGAGTGTTCATATTCAAAAATAAAAATTCATTGTAAATACTGAGATGACTTATTTCAACACTTTCAACTTCCATTTTCTGATGCAAATCAAAAACACTCGCTTTTACTTTTTTATCGTTTTCAGAAGCTGCAAATATTTCATCAATAATACTAAGCACAGATTTTTTATAAACTCCAAATAGTCTTTCAGGTTTAGAATTTGTTTTTGAAATAATTATATCTTTTTCAGAATCTGTTTTTATTAAGTACTCAATCATTTCGTATTTTATCAATGGAAGATCACAAGTTGTAATAAAGTTTCTTTGAGTTTTTGAAAAATGTAAAGCCGAGTAGATACCTGCTAAAGGTCCGCGATTGGAGTATAAATCTTTAATAATTGGTATGTCCATGAATGAAAAATCATCACATTCATTTGCACTAATTATTACCTCATCAAAAACTTTTTTCATTTCTTCAAGAATAATTTCTATAACGGTTTTTTCACCAAGCTTTAATAATGCTTTATTAGTTTGCATCCTGGA
>JBATOT010000104.1:0-11869 GCA_049291095.1 Ignavibacteriaceae bacterium
ACCTAATGCCGTTATCTAGGTTTGTAGAATTTATATAGGAAAGAAAAATGCTTCGTAGAAGATTTCTTTTACTGATTATAGGTCTCATTATCTTAAATCCTTCAAACACATTTTTAAAAGCACAAAAGATTTTAAAACCTATAAATAGAGTATTTTGGGGAAATTCACTTATAAATTACCCTACTCAAGATTATTTATTTCTTGGTGCTGGTGGAGCAATTTTAATTTCTAATGTGGTTTCAAAAGACAGTATGAAAATTCTTAATAGTATTTATCTGCCATCTGTAGTTCAAGATATTTATGTAAGATCAAATATTCTATTTGCGTTAGATTTATTAAATGGGCTTTATATTTATGATATAACTGATATAGCAAATCCGATTCAATTAGCTGAATTGGATTTCGATAAACGATGTTATGATTTTTTATTGGACTCTAGCAATATTTATGTTACACACGATACTAATGGTATATCAAAAGTTAATATTACAAATCTTTCAAGTCCATTTGTAGAAAACAAAACTTCAACCCCATCAAAATCTTTATCCAAATATCAAAATTATCTCTATTGTCAAAAAGGTGACTATTATTTTGAAGACAGTGTAAGAGTGCTAAATTCTGAAACGTTGATTCAAGTCGGTGGATTTCAAGTTGGATTATCTTACCCTTTTTATCAAGTTAAGAACTTGCGTTTCAATGCGAACAAGGGATTTTTAATTGAAAACTATAGTGGGATAATCGAAACAATGAGTTCTTGGTCTGATTTAACAATTTTGGACATGAGCGATCCAATAAACCCTGTTCGTAAAGGTCAGATTACTTTTAATGAAGGAGTTTTGGAATTTACAAATTCTTACGATACCCTCTTTATTGGAATTTATAATGAACTTTTCACCGTTGATGCAGCAGATATAAACAATCCAACTATAATTTCGGCAACTCCAAATATTTTCAGAGATAATTTATCATTAGTTTATCTTTCAGTTTGTTCACCTTATCTGTTTGCGAGTTATGATTATTTTGCTGGATTACAAATTATCAATATGCAGGATATAATAAATCCAGAGGCTGGTTTATTTTTTGATACCTCATCGAAAATAGGTTCATTAGAAGCTACAAATTCCGTATTAATTGCTGGTCGGCAAGAGGGTAGCGGTCTTTACTTTGTTGATATCTCAGACATCACAAAACCTGTTGTTAAACAAAGATACGACCAAAACACTGGTTATATAAGAGGGCTAAAAATTAAAGATTATAAAGTTTTTGCTGCAACAGAATATGGTTTGAAGATATTTCAAATAGATAATTTAGATAGTCTCAATCTAATTGGAGAATTAGACTACGGAAAGACATCCTGGCGAATCGATGTTAGTGATTCAATTGTTGCTATCGGTGGATATTATTATAATGTACACTTGATAAACGTTTCTAATTCTTCTTTGCCTATTTATATTCGTGAAATTAATATGCCAACAGGAATGGTAGTAGAAGATATTTTTTTACAAGATAGTTTACTTTTTATTAGCGGAGATTATGGATTTACAATGATTTATAATATCTCTGATCCTTTTAATCCTGAACAATTGTGGAGCGGTATTGGAACAGATTGGAATGGCGTTGCAATGTTTCCATCTGATACCCTATTATTTTTAGAGCAATCTTTACAAATCCGAATATTGAATATAAAAAATCCGAATTCTCCATTTTATGTAACTGATATACAGATTCCCTATAAGATTGAAGATATTTTTGAAAAGGATAATTTTTTATTTGTTTCATGTTATGAGTCCATAGGGCTTGGCTATAATGGTTTTCTTTATATTTTCGATATATCTGATTTAGAAAATATTAACCAGATAGCTATTGCATATACAGCTGGATGGGCAAATAACATTTTTGTAAATGAAGAATTTATATTTCTCTCAGATTTTGAAGATGGTGTTCTTGTTTTTGATATTGACGACATAATGACAAACATGAAAGATGAATTGAATAAAAATTTAATAAATAATTTCAGTTTATACCAGAATTATCCAAATCCATTCAACCCAACCTCTACAATTAAATATAAATTACCTGAAGACTTAAAAGTACAAATAAAAGTATTTGATGTATTGGGTAAAGAAGTTTCAGCGCTTGTAAATGAAGAGAAACCAGCAGGAAGTTATGAAGTTAAATTTAATGGAGGTAACTTGGCCAGTGGAATTTATTTCTATAGAATACAAGCAGGTAGTTTTATTAATACAAAGAAGATGATACTTTTAAAATAAACTTTAGCTTGTTATGTTTTTATTAAGACCGTCTTAACGGAGGTTTTTTTATTCCCACTAGAAATTTATGTTTGAAAAATTAACTGTTATTGTAACTTCTTAATAGAATTTATCCCACTAAAGATCAAATAACATATCAAAAATTCCTATTACAATTGAACTGATTCCTTCATCACATCACTCAAAAATCAATCTTGACTATTTAGTATAGATTGAATAGGTTTACATCGAAACAAATAAATGTTTTGCCAATGGAGAATGAATGAGTACGACAGAAACCCAGAAAATTGAAGAATTAGCAAATAAAGAGTATAAATTTGGTTTTGTTACCGATATAGAAGCCGATACAATTCCAAAAGGTTTGAATGAAGATGTAATCCGCCAGCTTTCTGCAAAGAAGCAGGAACCCGAATGGATGACCGAATGGAGATTGAAAGCTTACCGCCACTGGTTAACTATGGAAGAACCGAAATGGCCGAATGTAAAATATCCGCCTGTGGATTATCAGGAGATTTCCTACTACTCTGCACCAAAGAAAAAAGCAGCTTTAAAAAGTTTGGATGAAGTTGATCCTGAATTATTAGAGACTTATAAAAAACTTGGAATTTCTTTAGATGAACAAAAGATGTTAGCAGGAGTTGCAGTTGATGCTGTGTTTGATTCAGTTTCAGTTGCCACAACTTTTAAAGGCAAGTTAAATGAAATGGGAATTATTTTCTGTTCATTCTCAGAAGCAGTTCGCGAGCATCCGGATCTTGTAAAAAAATATTTAGGAAGCGTAGTCCCTTATACAGATAATTATTATGCAACATTAAACTCCGCAGTTTTCAGCGATGGTTCGTTCGTTTACATTCCAAAAGGTGTTCGCTGCCCGATGGAGCTTTCAACTTACTTTAGAATCAATGCTGCAAACACAGGACAGTTTGAAAGAACATTAATTATTGCAGATGATAATGCTTATGTAAGTTATCTTGAAGGCTGTACAGCACCGATGAGAGATGAAAATCAATTACACGCTGCCGTGGTTGAGTTGGTTGCACTTGAGAATTCACAAATAAAATATTCCACTGTTCAGAATTGGTATCCTGGCGATAAGGATGGCAAAGGCGGAATTTACAATTTCGTTACAAAGCGTGGTGCTTGTCGTGGTACTAATTCTAAGATAAGCTGGACGCAAGTTGAAACAGGTTCGGCAATAACCTGGAAATATCCAAGCTGTATTCTGCAAGGTGATAATTCGATTGGAGAATTTTATTCTGTTGCAGTAACAAATAATATGCAGCAGGCTGATACCGGAACAAAGATGATTCATCTTGGAAAAAACACCAGAAGTACGATCGTTTCAAAAGGTATTTCTGCAGGAAGAAGTAACAACAGTTATCGCGGATTAGTTAAGATTGGAAAAAAGGCTGAAGGTGCACGTAACTTTTCACAATGCGATTCTTTGTTGCTTGGCGATAAATGCGGCGCACACACTTTTCCGTATTTAGAAATTAATAATCCTACTGCACAAGTTGAACACGAAGCAACAACATCTAAAATTGGTGAAGATCAAATTTTCTATCTGAATCAGAGAGGAATATCCACGGAAGATGCGGTTAGTTTAATTGTTAATGGATATTGTAAAGAAGTGTTTAAAGAACTTCCAATGGAGTTTGCTGTTGAAGCACAAAAATTATTAAGTATAAGTTTAGAAGGAAGTGTGGGATAAAATTCAAAAGTCAAAATTCAAAAGGAAAAAATTATAATGTTATTAGAAATAAAAAATCTTCACGCTAATGTTGAAGGAACTGAAATTTTAAAAGGCATAAACCTAAAAGTAAATGCTGGCGAAGTCCATGCGATTATGGGCCCAAATGGTTCAGGTAAATCTACACTTGCTTCTGTTCTAGCCGGCAAAGAAGAATATGAAGTTACAGAAGGTGAAGTTTTATACAATGGAAAAAATCTGCTTGAGCTTTCTACTGAAGATCGTGCAAGAGAAGGAGTTTTTCTTGCGTTTCAGTATCCTGTTGAAATTCCCGGTGTTAGCAATACAAATCTTTTAAAGACTGCTGTTAACGAAATAAGAAAATATCGCGGTGAAGAAGAACTTGATTCGATGGATTTTCTCTCATTGCTAAAAGAAAAAAGCAAACTAGTAGAACTTGATCAAAAATTTTTAAGTCGTGCTGTTAATGAAGGATTTTCCGGCGGTGAAAAAAAACGTAATGAAATTTTTCAGATGGCTGTATTAAATCCAACATTGGCAATACTTGATGAAACTGATTCAGGATTAGATATTGATGCCTTGAGAATCGTTGCAAACGGCGTAAACAAATTAAAGACAAAAGAGAATGCTACCATTGTAGTTACACATTATCAGAGATTATTGGATTACATTATTCCCGATTTTGTGCACGTACTTTATAAAGGTAAAATTGTAAAATCCGGCGGTAAAGAATTAGCGCTTGAACTTGAAGAAAAAGGGTACGATTGGGTTAAAAGCGATAAAGCTGAGGCAGTTGTATAAAAACCTGTCATTCCGAACTTGTTTCGGAATCTCATTAATATATCAAAGACCCTGAAACAAGTTCAGGGTGACAAATAAAAAATAAAATTGATAATGGAAAACAAAATAGATATTAAAAATTATTACTTAACTAAGTTTGATGAATTTGAGAAATCATTAAACGGCGAGAAGTCATCAGAATTTCACAAAGTCAGAAAAGATGCAATCAACAAATTTGCTGAGCTTACTTTTCCGACTCAAAAAGATGAGGAATGGAAATACACAAACATTTCATCTATGCTAAAGCACAACTTCTCCCCTGCTGTTGTTAAAACAAAAGTTTCATCAGAAACAATTAACAAGTTTTTGTTTGATAAAATGGAACATAGTCTTTTGATTTTTGTAAATGGGAATTATTCACCTGAGTTATCAAAACTGATTGATATTCCTAAAGGTGTTGTGATTGGAAGTCTTGCAGAGACTTTGAAAGATAATAATCCAATTGTTAAAAAACATTTAGGCAAGTATGCTGAGAATGAAAATTATTTTTTCACAACCTTAAGTTCAGCTTTTACTAAAGACGGTGCTTTTATTTATGTACCTGATGGAAAAGTTGTTGAGGATCCGATTCATATAATATTTATTACGAAGAGTGGAAGTGAAAAGATATTAACTCAGCCAAGAAATCTTTTTGTTGCAGGTAAGAATTCCCAGGTTACCATTATTGAACATTATGTTTCTGATGAAGACAGTATCTACTTTACAAACTCAGTAACTGAGATTGTTGCAGATGAAAATGCAATCGTTGATCACATAAAATTGCAGGAAGAAAGTAACAAAGCTTTTCACATAGCACGAATGGAAGTTGACCAGGAACGAAGCAGTAATTTTTCATCTCACTTAATTTCGCACGGAGCAGAAATTTCTCGCAATGATTTTAATGCAAAATTTAATGATGAAGGCAGCGAGTGTATGCTTAACGGATTATTTATGATTGGCGATGAGCAGCTTTTTGATGCACACACAATGATTGATCACGCTAAGCCACACTGTAACAGCCACGAACATTATAAAGGAATACTGCTGGATAAATCCAAAGGTGTTTTTAACGGAAAAGTAATGGTTCGCCAGGATGCACAAAAAACAAATGCATTCCAGCAAAACAATACAATATTACTTTCTAATGATGCTGTAATGAATACAAAACCTCAATTAGAAATTTTTGCCGATGATGTTAAGTGCTCACACGGTGCAACTATTGGTAAGTTAAATGATGAAGCAAAATTTTATTTAAAGTCCCGTGGTATTGGTGAAGATGCAGCAACAGCAATTTTAATTCATGCTTTTGCAAGTGATGTTATAACTTCAATAAAAATTCCTGCTTTAAGAGATTATCTTGAAGAAATAATTTCAAAGCGATTTAATCAATAGAATTTGTTGATTCTAGTCATTCCCGTGAAAACGGGAATCCATTCTAGAATTTAAATAGATTCCCACTTTCGTGGGAATGACAACTTGAAAATAATGATTATTCTTTTTTAAATATTTTACTTTAGAAAGTCCGATAATGGATTCCAAAGCTGATTCTGCTTTAATTGTAGATAAAAAAATATATGATGTTCAGAAAATCAGAAATGATTTTCCAATTCTTAAATTACAAGTTCACGGTAAGCCGCTTGTATATCTTGATAATGCAGCCACTACTCAGAAGCCGCAATATGTAATTGATAAGACAAATAATTATTACGAGAAGATGAATGCAAACATTCATCGTGGTGTACACGCGCTAAGTCAGGAAGCTACAGAAGCATTTGAAAGCTCGAGAATCATCATAAAGAATTTTATTAATGCTCTTGGTAAAAACGAAATAATTTTTACTCGCGGCACGACGGAATCCATAAATCTTGTCGCTTCATCCTCCGGAAGAACAAATATTAATGCCGGTGATGAAATAATCATCTCAACAATGGAACATCATTCCAACATCGTTCCATGGCAGATGCTTTGTGCTGAAAAGAATGCAAAACTTCGCGTAATTCCTGTCGATGATCAAGGTGAAATCATCTTTGAAGAATTTGAGAAGTTGATAAATGAAAAAACAAAATTTGTTTCAGTTGTTTATGCTTCTAATTCGCTTGGAACAGTTAATCCAGTTAAAAAGATAATTGATTTAGCACATAGTTATAATATTCCGGTAATGTTGGATGCTGCGCAGGCAGTTAATCATTTAAAGATAGATGTTCAGCAACTTGATTGTGATTTTCTTGCCTTTTCAGGACATAAACTTTATGGCCCAACCGGAATTGGAATTCTTTACGGAAAAGTAAATTACTTAGAAGCTATGCCTCCCTATCAAGGCGGCGGTGATATGATTTCTAAAGTTACGTTTGAAGAAACAACTTACAACGAACTTCCACATAAGTTTGAAGCTGGTACTCCGGACATTGCTGGTGCAATAGGTTTAGGCGCAGCGATTGAATACATTGAGAAAATTGGGCTAGAAAACATCGCGTATCATGAAAACATTTTGCTTGAGTATGCAACTAAAGCTGTTTCTGATTTAAAAGGATTAAGAATCATTGGGACGGCAAAAGAGAAAATTGGTGTGCTATCTTTTCATTTTGCAAATGTTCATCCACACGATGTTGGAACATTTTTAGATTTTGAGGGAGTTGCAATTCGTACTGGTCATCACTGCACACAACCTTTGATGCGAAGATTTAATGTTCCCGCAACTTCAAGAGCATCATTCGGAATGTACAATACAATTGAAGAAGTTGATGTTTTAGTTAACGGTCTAAAGAAAATTTTAGAGGTATTCGGATAATGGATCAGGAATTAAGAGAACTTTATCAGCAGGTAATTTTAGATCATAATAAATCGCCAAGAAATTTTCGATTGATTGATCACCCAACAAATCATGCTGAAGGATATAATCCTCTTTGCGGAGATAACATTAATGTTTTTCTTTCTATAAACGATTCTGAAATTATTGAAGATATTTCATTTCAAGGTTCCGGGTGTGCAATTTCAAAAGCTTCTGCTTCATTAATGACATCGATGTTAAAAGGTAAATCAGTTGAAGATGCAGAAAAGATTTTTAATAAGTTTCATGAATTAGTTACTGATAAGCTTGGTGATAATCCTGACATTGATGAACTTGGTAAACTTGCAGTGTTTGGCGGAGTAAGAGAATTTCCTGCACGAGTTAAGTGTGCATCTCTTGCCTGGCATACAATGATAAATGCATTGCATAATAAAAATGAAAAAGCGGTAACGGAATAAACTTCCGTCATCCCGAACTAGTTTCGGGATCTTTGAAATATAAAAGAGATGCTGAAACAAGTTCAGCATGACTTGAGAAAGAAAATGCAAATGATTAGCAAACAAGAACTAGAAGAAAAAATAATTCAAACACTTAAAGGGTGTTACGATCCTGAAATTCCAGTAGACATTTTTGAGTTAGGTTTGATTTATGAGATTGCGATTGATGATGATTACAATGTAAAAATAAAAATGACATTAACATCACCAATGTGTCCTGTTGCGGGCTCACTTCCACCGGAAGTTGAAGGCAAAGTAAAAGCAATTCCGGAAGTAAAAGATGCAAAGATTGAGTTGGTTTGGAGTCCACCCTGGGATAAAGATATGATGTCTGAAGTGGCAAAATTGGAATTAGGGTTTTTGTAATATTCGAACAGTCATTCCGTGCGAACAAAGTGAGACACGGAATCCAGATTTAACTTAATAGATTCCCGCTTTCACGGGAATGACAAATGATTTTTATAAATAAAAAGGAGCAAAAAATGTTTAACATAAGTTCACGTCCCCCTATGTACGATCAAGATGCGGTTCAGCCAATGCGCGATGAATTAGTTGCGGTTGGCTTTGAAGAATTATTGTCTGCTGAAGCCGTTGATGCTGCTATTAAAAATAACGATGATAAAATTGTTTTAGTTTTTATAAATTCTGTTTGCGGCTGCGCAGCTGGTAGCGCGCGACCAGGTGTTTCACTCGCGTTGCAGAATGATATAATTCCGGATAAACTTTATACAGGTTTTGCTGGGCAAGAAAGAGATGCAGTTGAGCGTATAAGACAGCACGTAAAAGGATTTCCGCCTTCTTCACCAAGTATTGCTTTGTTTAAGAATGGTGAGTTGGTTCATTTTGTACCAAGATTAAACATTGAAGGTTATTCTGCGGAACAGATTGCAGCCAATCTAAAAAATATTTTTAATGAAAATTGTTCTGCAAAAGGTCCATCAATAACTCCGGAACAATTTGAGCAGGTACAATATGCAAAACAATGTGGTTCTAAAATTCCGTTGTTTAAAGCATAGCATTTTATTGTCATACTTCGACGAGCTCAGTATGACAATAATCCAATGTCACTCTGAGCCTGTCGAAGAGTGACGGTCGAGTAATAAAACAGATTGCTTCTCCCGACAAGTCGGGATCGCAATGACGCAAAAAAATAAATGAAATTTAGTACACAAGAAGAATACGGTTTAAGATTGTTACTTAGAATCGGGAAAAGTGATTCCGATAAAGGAATGACTATTCCCGAACTCAGTGAGCAGGAAAAACTTTCTGAAGCAAATGTTGGAAAGATTTTGCGCGCATTGCGTATTGCCGGATTTATTGAAAGTTCACGCGGACAATCTGGTGGTTACAAACTTGCACGTTCTGCAAATGAAATTCTTGTTGGGGATGTTTTAACTGCTCTTGGCGGAAAACTTTATGAATCTACTTTTTGTGATCTTCACGCAGGAGTAGAAAATATCTGCACACATTCTATAGATTGCTCAATCCGCTCACTTTGGAAAACTGTACAAACAATGCTTGATGGTTTGTTAAGTAAAATTACTTTGCAGGATTTACTTGGCAACGAACAACAGGTTGAATTGTTTGTTACAAATATTACTGAGGAATTGGAGAATTTTTCTAATCTTGCAATTCATAAAAAGTAGAAATGATTAGGATAATCATACTTACAAGCGTAAAAGTTAAAAGTATGTAATTGACAATAACTTTCTCAATCATAATATCTTTAATCATTATATAAACTAAAATTAAAATAGAGATAACCGCAACAATATTGGGTCTGCAAGGTTTTAGAAAAGTTCGCTTTTTTAGAAATAAAATTATTAATACAAGTATTAAAATTGTGATTAGTATAAAATATACTGAATCACTCATGCCTTGAGACTTACTGCTTGTTAACTTTACAATATTCACTAAACTAATACCCCAAAGCAACATTGAAAAAGTTCTTTTATAGATATCAAACATAAAGTTTTTCTCGTCAGTTGCTAATTTTTTCTTTGAACGAAATCTAATAAACTTTTTTCTTAACCGTAACCTTCTCCAACATTTTCATATTTACTTCAACACCAATTCCTGGTTTTGTTGGGACATCCATAGTTCCATCCTTATTGACAAGAAATTCGGGTTCAACAATATCTTCTTTGTAATAACGCTTACTTGCAGAAATATCTCCTGGCAACGTAAAGTTTGGCAGTGAAGCGAGTGCAACATTTCCTGCACGTCCAATTCCACTTTCTAACATTCCACCGCACCAAACAGGAATCTTTTTAGATTCACAATAATCGTGGATAAGTTTTGATTCTGTAAATCCACCAACACGACCGGGTTTTATATTTATAACTCTGCAACTATCTAGCTCAATTGCAGCGCGAGTATCATCAAGCGAGTGAATACTTTCATCGAGACAAATTGGTGTTTTAAGATCTTTCTGAAGTTTTGAGTGATCATAAATATCTTCATAACCAAGCGGCTGTTCAATCAATAACAAATTTAAATCATCCATCTGCTTAAATAAATCTAAATGCTTTAATTCATAAGCAGAGTTTGCATCTACCTGAAATAGAATATTTGGAAATTCTTTTCTTACTGCTTTAACAAATTGAATATCATTTCCGGGAGCAATTTTAATCTTAATTCTTTTATAACCTTCAGCAAGATAACCTTCAATTTTTTTTATCAGATCAGGTACAGAAGATTGAATGCCAATACTTACACCAACATCAATTTTATTTCTTGTTCCGCCCATCATTTTTGAAAGAGAAATATTTTTTGATTTAGCAAACAAATCCCACAACGCTGCTTCAAGTCCGGCTTTTGCCATCATATGTCCGCGTACTTTTTCATAAGATGTAATCGCGCTATTGATATCAGAAATATCTTTGCCAAGAATTGCAGGAATTAAAAAATCCTGTAAAATGTGCCACGCTGTTGTTACAGTTTCGTAAGAGTAAAACGGAGTTCCTTCGGCAACACTTTCGCCCCAACCTGTAAAGCCTTCGCCATCCACTCGAACAATAATATGTTCTTCATTGTATTCAGTTCCCATTGAAGTTGTGAATGGAGAAATTAATTCCATTTTAATGTGGCAAAGTTCAATTTTTTCGATTTTCATTTTGATCCTATAATAATTTTTAAGTCAGTGGATATTTTCTTAATAAAAGAAAAATACAATAGTACGCTGATGATACTTATTAAACTGATTTGTACTGATTCAATTAATTTTTTCGATTATTTGATGATAAATAACTCCTCGTTCCTTCAATTCATTTAATACAAAATCCACGCATTCCGGTTTTTGCCCGATATACTCAGGTGGACAAATTCCTTTTTGATCGAACATTCCTTTTGCTAATAGCCGAACCATGGTTGTGGCCGTATAACCCGTTGTTCTTGCCATTGAGTGAATATTTGTTTTTTTGTCATGCCGATCTAACAGACTATAAGTATATCGGATTTTCTTTTTATCCTTTTCACCCTCAACAACTATTTTCATCACAGTAAATTCTTCATCACCTTCTTTAAGTTCCCACATTGGGAATAATAATTTTGATGTAAAATCGATAGGCTTAATTTTAACTCCATTAACATCAACTTCATCCTGGCTGAAAAATCCAGACTCACGCAGCACACGCATCTTTTCAATATGACCAGGATATCGAAGCGTTTTCTCTTTCATATTTGGTGCAGTTAATGTGTTTGCTAAAGTTCTTAATCCATCACTATTAAAAGCTTCAAGTGTTCCAACTTCATCAAAGTTAAGAAATTCAGGATCAGATAAAGC
>JBATOT010000105.1:0-13061 GCA_049291095.1 Ignavibacteriaceae bacterium
CTAGATATACTACGCAGGAAGTGCGCGATCAAATTAGGGCCTTTAAGCATAAAGGATACTGCAAGCAATCACTGCACCGCAGGAAATATATAATTCAAAATTTTATACCGCACCTAAAAAATGATTGGAAGGTTTTAATCTATGCTGATAGATATTATGTGCTTTTTAGGGGTAATCGGAAGAATGATTTCAGAGCAAGCGGGAGTGGTTTATTTAAATTCGTTCAAGCAGTCCCAAATGGCCTGCTAAATTTCGCAAAAACTATTTACGATAAATGTAACATTCCAAACATTTCTCTTGACATAGCATTTGATGTTAATGTTTTTCACTTAATTGAATTTCAAGCACTTTATTTTGGAACAACCACAATTGTGAAATCTCCATTTTATTTTGAAAGGAGAAATGGAAATTTTGCGTTAATAGAAAGCAAATCTGAATTAGAAATGGTTTATACAGAAAGTATTATAAAATACTTAGATAAGCAATGAAATTCTTATTCGTAAGCAGTGGTAACAACAAATTTGGCATTGGTCCAATTGTAAAAGCGCAAGGTGAATCATTAAGAAATGCAGGGATAGCAGTTGAATACTTTACAATAGTTGGGAAAGGTTTTAAAGGTTATATTAGTAATATTTTCACACTCAGAAAATTTCTAAAAGTTAATAGGTTTGATTTTGTACATTCTCACTTCCTACTTTCATCAATTGTAGCAACTTTAAGTAATCCAATATATTTAGTTGTTTCTTTAATGGGCAGTGATGCCTACACTTCCAAATTCTGGAATTTTCTAATTAAGTTATTCCATAAAAGGTGGGATGCAACGATAGTAAAATCTGAGAGGATGAAAGAAGTTCTAGGTCTGGATGATCTTTATGTAATTCCAAATGGAGTTGATATTGAAAAATTTCATCCTATTAATAAGCAAATTGCAAGGCAAAAGTTAGGCTGGGATGAAAAAAAGTACATTCTTTTTGCTTCAAGTCCTGACCGACCGGAAAAGAATTATCAATTGGCTAAAGAAGCCATAACTGAGTTAAAGTCAGAGGTTGAGTTAGTAACATTGCAGGATATAGCGCACGAAAAAATTGTCCATTATCTGAATGCAGCTGATGTTTTACTTATGACTTCAAAGTATGAAGGTTCACCGAATATTATTAAAGAAGCGATGGCGTGTAATTGTCCAATTGTTACTACTGATGTGGGAGATGTGGATTGGGTAGTTGGTAAAACAGAAGGATGTTATTTGATAAGTAAAAATGAAAAATTAAAAATTAAAAATTTAGAAACAGAATTAGTTAAAGAGACAAGCGACAAGATACAAGAAGCTTTAAATTTTGCAGAGAATGTAGGAAGAACTAAAGGAAGAGAACGAATCATTGAGCTTGGATTAGATTCAGAAACAGTAGCTCAGAAAATTATTTCGATATATAAAAAAGTGTTGAAGACAGATAACGACTTAAATGGAAAAGAAATTAAAGAACACGCAGAGAAACCACTATAAATGGAAATTAAGGTATTAAATAAAATAGATGATGATTTTAGAGTACGTTGGGAGAATTTCCTTTTAGATCATCCCGATGGAAATTTCTTTCAATCTCCTGCATATTATAATTTTTATAAAACACTCCCCTCTTATCAACCAATTTTAATAGCCAGCATTGATGAGAATAATAATATTTGCGGATTACTTATAGCAATTATTCAAAAGGAAAAAGGCTCTTTAAAAGGCAAACTAAGCAGTAGATGCATTATCTATGGTGGTCCTATTGTTAAAGATAATGGCAAGGAATTTACGGATATTCTATTGAAAGAATTGATTAAAATAGCTAGCAGTAAATCAGTTTATATAGAGTTCAGAAATTTGTTTGATCTTTCTAAAAATAGAGATGTTTTTATGAATACCGGATTTGTGTATAAAGAGCATTATAATTTTGTTATTGAGATTGGAAGTCCTGAAGAAAATTTAAAGCTATTAGATAGAAATCGACGATGGCAATTAAATAAAAGCATTAAATCAGGCACAGTATTTCTCGAAGCCAATAATCTTAATGAAATAAGAGAATTTTATTCATTACTTAAAAATCTTTATAAAGAAAAAGTAAAAAAACCTTTACCTGATTTTAATTTTTTTGAACACTTCTTTACCACCCCGAATCTTGGTAAATATTTTCTTGTAAAATATAATAATAAGATTATCGGAGGATCGATGTGTCCAATTTTCAAGGATTCAATTTATGAGTTGTATAAATTTAGCTCTGACAAAGAACATAAACATCTTTATCCTGGCGTACTAGCAACCTGGGCACCGATTGAATATGCAGCAAAGAATGGATTAAAGTATTTTGATTTTTTGGGTGCAGGTTCTGCAGATGGTGATTATGGAGTTAGAGAATTTAAGTCAAAGTTTGGGGGAGAATTAGTTCAGTTCGGCAGATTTTTGAGAATTAATAATAATTTGTTATATAATTTTGGAAAATTAGGATTAAAAGTTTGGCAAATAATTAAATGAGAATATTAATTGATGTTGGCCATCCTGCACATTTCCACCTTTTCAAAAATTTCGCAATGGAAATGTGGAAGAAAGGTAATGAACTACTTTTTACCTGTCGTGAGAAAGAATTTGAAAAGCAGCTTTTAAATAAATATGGCTTTGAGTACACCTCTTTTGGTAAAAAGTATAGTTCAAAAGCGGGAAAATTATATGGCCTATTCAAATTTGATTTACAGGAAATTGTGCAGGGTTTTAAATTCAAGCCTGATCTATTTTTGAGCCATGGTTCTATGTATGCAGCGCATGCAGCATTTTTGTTACGCAAACCTCATATTGCATTTGAGGATACTGGCAATTGGGAACAGGTAAAATTATATAAGTCATTCACATCAGTAATATTAACTTCAGATATATTCTCTGGAGATTATGGCAATAAGCAGATAAGATATAACGCTCATCACGAACTGGCATATTTAAACCCAAAATATTTTGCTCCTGATATCTCAATATATGAACACCTTAAAATTAAAAGAGATCAAAAATACGCCTTACTTAGATTTGTATCATGGAATGCGACACATGATATCGGCCATAAAGGTTTAACAATTTTTGAAAAAACAGAATTGATAAATTACTTGAATTCAAAAATGAAAGTATTCATCTCTTCAGAATCAGAATTGCCAGCAGAATTAAAAAAATATAAAGTTTCGATTAGTCCTGAATTGATTCACAGCGTATTGTACTACTCAGAGTTGTTTGTTGGTGAAGGCACCACGATGGCGATGGAAGCTGCTGTATTAGGCACACCTGCTTTTTACGTCAACCCGTTACAATATTCTAATTGTGTTGATATGGAAAAATATAATTTACTTTTCAGTTTCACTTCTTCAAGTGGGCTAATTGATACTATAAATTCAGTATTAAAAATCCCAGACTTAAAAGCTGAATGGCAAAAACGCAGAAATATAATGTTAGCAGATAAAATAGATGTAACTGCTTTTCTAGTTTGGTTTGTTGAGAATTATCCTGAAAGTGTTAAGGTAATGAAAGAGAATCCAGATTATCAATTTAATTTCAAGTAAGCAATTTACAGTAGACAGTATGCAATATATTTAAAAATATAAGAGAGTCGTCAGTCTGCAGTCCCGATTGGATCGAGATGTCGCAGAGCCTCCATCTTCAGTCAACAATAAAAACAATACTAATAATTTATATAGAATAGCTTGAGAGATTTTACATTAAAAATATATAGGCAGCTTTTAGAAGCATTTATTAAGAAGGGTTACCAATTTATAAGATATGATGATTCCTTAATTGAAAATTCAAAATTCAAAATTCAAAATTCAAAAATTGTTATTCTGAGACACGATGTAGATTTACTGCCGGGAAACTCCTTAGCAACAGCAAAAATTGAAAATGAATTAGGGATTAAGGGAACGTATTATTTTAGGATTGTACCTGAGAGTTTTGATGAAAAGATAATTAAGCAGATTGCTGAGTTGGGTCACGAGATCGGGTATCATTATGAAGAAGTCGATACTGCGTATCGCCAATTAAAAATTAAAAATTCAAAATTAAAAATTGATCCTTCGACTACGCTCAGGATAACAAAAAGAACCAACAACCAACAACAAACCATCATAGATCTTGCGTATGAGATGTTTAAAAAGAATTTAGAGAAGATTAGAAGTGTTGTACCTATAACTACAATTTGTATGCACGGTTCTCCCCTTTCGCCTTATAATAATAAAGATATTTGGTCGAAGTATGATTATAAAGATTTAGGTGTAATTGGTGAACCGTATTTTGATATTGACTGGAATGAGTTTGGTTATTTAACGGACACGGGTAGAAGGTGGAACGGATCAGATGTTAGTGTAAGAGATAAGGTGAGCAGCAATAATGTTCAATCTTCAATTATCAATGCTCAATCCGCCGCGGCGGACAGGTTGAAGAGCACACAGGATATAATAAATGCATTAGAACAAAATAAGCTCCCGGATAAGTTGATGATAACGGTTCATCCGCAAAGGTGGACGGATAATTATGTAGCCTGGGTGAAGGAACTGGTTTTGCAGAATGTAAAGAATCAGGTTAAGAAGTTGATTGTGAAAAGACAAAGGTGAAATGTCAAATGTGAAACGAGAGACGTGAGATGTGTTCTCAGTAGGCAGTCCTCAGTAAGCAGTAGGCAACTTAGAATTATAAATGTTTAATGTTGAATGCTCAATTTTCAATAGTAAGATGAAAGATGTGAGAGGCTAGAAGCGAGAAGTAATGTTGATGGATATCGCAGAGCGGAATGCGGCGACAATTAACAATTTATGATTTGTATTTAATTACTTCTAAACTCTTGCTTCTAGCCTTTTACAGCTGATTACTACTCACTACTCATTACTCATTACTCATTACTATTTACTAATCACTACAAACTGCCCACTAATATCTAACCAAATAAATATATATTTTTGCAGAAAACAGTAAAGAATATGATTAAAGAAGCCAAAATAACATACTTAACTGAAGCTGAACGCGATGAAGTTAAATTCTGGAATAGTAAATCGTTTGAAGAGAAATTATCGATAGTACAGGTATTAAGGGAACAATATATCGCCTTATATAATAAAGAGGAAGAATATGCTGAAAGTAGAAAAAGACTTCGAAGAGTTTGTAGAATTATTAAATAAGTTTAGTGTAGAATATATGATTGTTGGGGCATATGCCCTTGCACTTTATTCTCGGCCAAGAAATACCGGTGATATAGATGTTTTTATTAATAGCAGTTCCAAAAATGCAAAGCAGATAATTAAAGTAATTGAAGAATTTGGATTTGAAAATGCCGGGATTGAAGAAAATGATTTTATGACCAGGGGCAGAATAGTTCAACTAGGTGTCTCACCAGTAAGAATTGATATTATTAATGAAATTGATGGAATTAATTTTTTGGATGCTTATAAACGTAAGGAGATTTTCCAATTCGGGAACGTGTCAGCTAATTTTATTTCCAGGCAGGATATTATAGCAAATAAAAAAGCAAGCAATAGAAAAAAAGATCAAGCAGATTTGGATGAGCTGGAAAAGTTTAATGATGGTGACAAGCCTTAGTAGAGAAACGTAAAATGTCAAAGGTTAAACGAGAGACGTGAGATGTGTTCTCAGTAGACAGTATCCAGTACGCAGTAGGCAATCAAATGAACAATGTACAATGTACAATTAACAATTAACAATGAACAATTGACAATTTAGAATTACTGATTGCTAAGAGCTGATCACTATTTACTTTTTACTATTTACTACTCACTAATCACTATTTACTATTTACTACTCACTAATCACTATTTACTATTAACTACTTACTAATCACTATTTACTATTAACTACTTACTAATCACTACAAACTACCACCTACCCACTATTAAGCCGACATTGTTGTCAGTCAGAAATTTATCCCCTTTGATTACAGAGCATAATCAATAATTAAAAAATATAATAATAGTGATTAATTGAAATATTTTTTTTATCTATGAATTAGTATGGATGAACATCAATAAATGAAGTAATTGATTGAGTAATAGATGCAGGTTAAAAATAATTATCAATAAACCAGGAGACTGCAAATGAAAATAATCTTATCAGCGCTGTTAGTGATAATATTATATACAGGTGCTGTTCAAGCACAAACAAGAGGCTTTGGTTTAGGAGTTATTATCGGGGAACCTACAGGCTTGAGTGCAAAGTTATGGACTGGCGGAAGTAATGCATTTGTATTTGGTACAGCGTGGTCATTCCGTGGTGAAGGACGGGTATTATTGCAGGCTGATTACACGTGGCATACATCAAACCTGTTAGCAAGCGGTCCGGGCAGAATGCCATTGTACTATGGAATAGGAGGCAGAATTATTTTAGATGATGATCCGCTGGTGGGAGTAAGGATTCCGGTTGGATTAAACTACCAGTTTGCCGGGGAGCCGATTGATCTGTTCATTGAAATTGTACCGATACTGGATCTTACACCGGAAACTGATTTTGATGTAGGCGGCGGGATAGGAATAAGGTTCTGGTTTTAATAATTACTGCATAAGCAATGATGATGAAAACAGGACATAGACTGAAAGAGATAATACAACAATAATAAATAACAAACGGAGATAAATATGAAAACTCTATTTGCATCGCTGATAATGTTATTGATAATCATAACATCCTGTTCGGAAGATTCGACGGGTCCGGCACAGGGCAACGGGTCGATAAAGGTTTATATGACAGACTCCCCTGCCCAGTATGATTCGGTTGTTGTTTTTATAGAGAGTATTGAAGTACACAGAACAGGTAATGACAGTGCATCCGGCTGGATAGTAATTGATAATACACTGCGGGCATTTGATTTATTACAATTAACCAACGGCACAACAATATTGATCGGGGATACGGTTTTACCTGCGGGTAATTATAACCAGGTAAGACTTATACTTTCGGGCGGAAACTATATAGTTGAAAATGGAATAATGCATGCGCTTACAGTGCCGAGCGGAATGCAAAGCGGTATAAAGATCAATCACGATTTTACAATACAATCAAACTCGTTGTTTGAACTTATGATAGATTTTAATGTTGAGCTTTCGATCCATACCACGGGCAGCAACAAGTATATTTTAAGACCGGTATTAAGATGTGTTCCGCTGTCAGTATCGGGTTCAGTATCAGGTCAGGTACTTCCTGTAGATGCACTGGCAGTTATATTTACAGTTTCCGGCAGCGATACAATCAGCACGTATGCGGATCTGACAGGAAATTTTAAATTGATGGCACTTACAAGCGGTACATATGATATTGAAATTAATGCATTGAATCCGGTTTACCGTGATACCGTTATTACAGGAATTAATGTTACATCAAAACAAAATACGGATATAGGGCTGGTAGTTTTGCAAAATAATTAGCTGGATACTGGATGGATCAATTAAAAATGAAAAATTAAAAATTAAAAATTTGTAATTCGCCGTGGCGGATAACTGTAATAAGGCAAAGATTTCTCTCCCGATAAATCGGGATTGAAATGAGATGCACAGTGTAGTCTCCAGTCAACAGACCAGTGGACAATCCGACTCTGTTTATTAATGTTCAATGTTCAATGACCTTAAAAAAAGAACGATGAACTAAGAACAAAGCATTGTTACAATGGCACACTGATTAAACTGATGAGACGAATTTTAACTGATCAAGAATTGTGAAACGGCAAAAGTGAAACGAAAGACGTTAAGTAAATAATGTTAAATGCACAATGCTTAATGTTGAATTTTCAATGATTAAACTATGTGAAACTTAGTGTTCTTAGTGTCCTGGTGGTGAGTGGCTGGATACTGGATGGATCAATTAAAAATGAAAAATTAAAAATTTACAATTTAGAATGTTGAATGCTCAATGCTCAATTTTCAATGGTTAAGAGTTGAGCTATGAACTATTTACTGTTTACTGTTTACTATTTACTATTTACTGATAACTGTGTTTATGCAAACTATTTTCAAACAATACTAAAACGGGATAATTATTATGAAATCAATTTATGGTGATGGTGTGAAATCTGATGAAACAACTATTATTAGCAGCGGAGTAAAAATAGAAGGGACTGTTACCACAAATGGTAATATAAGGGTCGATGGAGAAATTAAGGGTGATATAATTTCTGATAATAACATCAGCATTGGCGATTCGGGTATAGTAAACGGCAAGATTAATGCGGCGGTAGTAACAATCGGAGGAGTTGTAACAGGAAGTATTGCAGCTAAGGAAAAATTAACGCTTACATCAAGGGGCAAAATAAACGGTGATGTAGTGGTAAAATCATTTGTAATAGAGGACGGCGGATTGTTTAACGGTAATTGCAAAATGGGAGGTTCTGTCGGTACTACACAGAATAATGTAGACAGCAAGCCAATGGCAATTAAAAATTAACAATTTAGAATGGTAAGATGATAGACGTGAGAAGTGAGAAGCTAGATAATGGATATGGAGGCTTTGCGACATCCCGATGCTATCGGGCCTAGATTCTGGATAGGATCATTATAAATGTTGAATGCTCAATAGTAAGATGAAAGATGTGAGAGGCTAGAAGCGAGAAGTAACGTTTGCTGGATATCGCAGAGCGGAAAGCGGCGACAATTAACAATTTATGATTTGTATTTAATTACTTCTAACCTCTTGCGTTTCACTTCTCTCAAATACTTCTCCACCGAGAACCACAGAGGTTTGCACTGAGATACACAGAGACGTAAAATGCAGAGCGCTGAGCGTGGGAAATACTTAGTCATTCTTTGTCATTGAGTCACTAGTTGTAAAGCTGGATACTGGATAGATCAATTAAAAATTAAAAATGAAAAATGAAAAATTAAAAATGAAAAATTAAAAATTTTGAATACCGCGACGGATCAATTTAATAAAACTAAGATTTCACTCCCGATAAATCGGGATCGAAATGAGAAGTGAGACGCAGAGAACAGACGACAATGGGCAGTTACCAATCCACACATAGGCCAAACTAAAATGAAATATTGACATTTGATATTTGACTTATCACCATTTACTAATTACTAATAACTACGAACAAAGAAATAATATAATCGCCTGCCGTTTTGAATTCTAATATTACATTTTTATTTTTCGACTATAAAAGTAGTCATATGACTATAATTGTAGTCAATTGAAAATAATATATTATGGAGTTAGCTATGATAAAGCATAAACTACTGGAGTTTATATTTAGTGCGCCAAGCAACATAAGTGTACTGCGTATATTAAATGAAAGAAACGTTGGGATTTCAGGCAGAGAAGTATCCAGATTAACAGGTTTATCCGTAAGAGCTGCCCAGGTTGCATTAATAAATTTAAGTAAATGCGGTGTAGTTAAAACATTAGAAGGCAACCGGGAAAATCTTTATTCACTTGACAGACAAAAATATCTTTCATCAGAACTAGTAGAAAAAATATTTTTAACAGAAAGCAATTATAAATTAAAAATAAGATCACTTATAAAAAGTACGTTAAAAGGATTCAGTTTAAGCCTGATACAATTCGGGAGTACAGCAAGGGGTAATGAAACAATAGCCAGTGATTTGGATTTGTGCATTGTTTATGAGAACAAATTAAGTGTGGTAGAAGAAAAGGTCTCAAAACTGCGTACTGATTTATTTAAGAGATATAATATAACTCTAGCACCATTTTATATAAGTATCCAGAAGTTCAGAATATCGGCAAAAAAATCAAAATCACCAGTAAACGATATAATAAAAGAAGGTATTGTTATTTGCGGTAAAACAATAAAGGAATTATTAAATGGTTAAAAGAACTACATCAAAAGTGTATGAATCAGTAAAGCACAAAGATTTTATAAAAGTAGCCGCAAATTTTAAAGATGCTGCTGAACTGGCATTTGATTTTGAGTATTATAATGCTTCAGGTGTTTTATTTATCCATTCCTCAATTGCATACTCGGATGCTATCACAATTAAGTTGTCAGGTAAAAAATGCAGCGGAGATAATCATTATGAAGTGATACAATTGATAGAGGCGGTTGTTCCTACTTTGCGAAAAGATAAAATTGCAATAAATAAATTAAAATCGTTAATTGATCATAAAAATTTTGTTTCATACACAGGTGACATCTATACAAGAAAAGATTTAGAAATAATCCGCAAAGCATTTAACAAATTTCGCTTATGGGCCGAAAAAGTCCTGGAAGTTGAGGCTGGATACTAGATAATCGTTACTAGATACTTGCGATGCCGTAGGAGCTTAGAGCAGAGAGCTAAGATAGATAAGCGTCATATTGGTTAATGGACAATGTACAATTTAGAATGTTGAATGATCAGAACTAAGAACGATGAACTAAGAACAACGCATTGTTACAATTGCACGCTGATTAAACTGATGAGACTGATTTTAACTGATTAAACTATGTGAAACTTAGTGTTCTTAGTGTCTTGGTGGTGAGTGGCTGGATACTAGATGGATCAATTAAAAATGAAAAATTAACAATTTAGAATGTTGAATGCTCAATTTTCAATGTTCCTCGTAGGGCAGGCAATGTTCAACTTAGAACAAAGAACTACGAACTAAGAACAATCATTGCTGCGGGATTTTAATTGTTACTGTTGTACCTGAATCGATTTTACTTTTAATGCTTATTGAACCGGAATGTTTATCAATAATTTCTTTGCAGAGAATCAATCCGAGTCCTGTACCCATTTCATTAGCAGTGCCCAGTGTAGAATGATGGACATCGATCTTTAATAACCGTTCCATATCCTCATCAGAGATACCAACACCGTTATCTTCGATGGCTATTTCTGAAAAATCTGAATTGACAGAAGAAGAAATTTTAACGAACCCGTTTGGATTAGTGAATTTAATACTGTTGGAAATTATATTTCTTAAAACCAGGTTTATCATATTCCGATCAGTAAGAAGAACAAAACTCTTATCCACGTTATTAATAATTTTAGTGTTTTTTAATGAGGCGGTAAGCTGTAAAGAATCAAGCAGGTTTACTAATTCACTGTTGATATTAACATATTCATAATTAAGTTTTATACTGCCGTTCTGCAGTCTTGACCATTCCAGAAGATCATTAAGAAGCTCATATTGTTTGGTTAAGGAAAGGTGTAGTAATTTATGATAATGTTTTATTTCCTGGGTACTAAGATTTTCAATATCACCCGAAAGAATATCTGAAATACCCAGAAGACCTGTAAACGGACCTCTTAAATCGTGTGCAATTATAGATAAAAACCTATCCTTAGCAGAATTAATATCGATGAGCTGTGAGTTAAGAAGGTTAAGCTGTTTATTAAGTTTTCTTTTTGATACGTACCCGAAAACAATAAGAACAACTATCATCAAAGTAAGAACAAGAGTTATTACCAGGGAAATAATAAAGAACTGCTGCCGGTTAATTTCAACTTCTTTTTCTTTATTAAGCTTTTCGAGTTTATAATCAAAATCCAGTTTTGCCAGCAATTTATAATTACCGGAATTTTTAAGACTGTCGGATACATCGACATAAATTTTTGAATAGTTAAAAGCAGTTTTATAATCATTGAGCAACGCGTAGCAATCTCTTAGTACAATAGCGGATATAGCAATATTTTCAAGTGAATTTATATGACGTGCCGCGATAAAAGCATTGCGGGCATGTACAATTGCATCTTCATTCCGGTTTAACCTGAAGTACAATATTGCAAGTCCGTTTTCTGTATTAGCGATACCATTCTTTTCATCCAGGCCGGCATATATATTAAGAGCAGATTTATAGTACTCAATTGCACTTACATGATCACCAAGCTTTCTATAAACCTCGGCAATATTAACACAGCTGTATGCCTCAGATTTTTTATTGCCTATTTGCCTGTTAATTGAAAGAGCTTTGTTAAAATGAACAAATGCCTCATTATAATTCCCTTTCTTGGATTGCACATCACCAATATTATCATTAATAATTGCTATTCCCCTTTGATTGGCAGTTTTAATTCTAACAGCGAGCGCTTTATTAAGATATTCGAGAGCAGTATCATAATTTTCAATTGCGATATGAACGAGTGCTATATTATTGTATGAGGTTGCGGTTCTAACCTCATCATTTATTTTTTCGCGTAAGTTTAATGCTTTAAGATGGAAATCGATAGATTTAAGATAATCTCCCATATAATAGTAAATCACACCAAGTACATTATTGGAAGTTGCAATGCCTGCTTCGTCATTAAGTTCAGTACGAACTGCCAGTGCACTTTGAGTATAGTTAATTGCTTTTAAGTTATCAAGATTAACGTAGCAGTATCCAAGACTGCCGTAACTATCTGCGAGTCCCTTTTTATAATTAATAGCGGATGCAAGATTTTGTCCCTGTTCTGCAAATTTAATTGCCTGTTTTGTATCGATGTACTGGTAAATATCAGAGAGCTGATTAAGAATATCAACTTTTTGCGGACCGTTGGTAGTCTTAAGTATATTAAGCAGGCTGTCTGCTGCAGTTTGCTGGCAGTAGTTCGGGTTGTTTATTAGTACAAACAGGAACACCCACAGGTATTTTATATATCTGCCTGTTTTCAAAAGATCATTATGTCGGTTTATTTAGTTAAAAACTACACTCAATAATAATTCAAAATTCATTATTACAATCGTGCAAAATTACATACATTATATTATTATCCCTATTATTATCGAACGAAACGAATATTTGTTTAGTGTAATCTTGTTTTTAATGATCAATGGTTAATGCTCCCAGAAGGGACAGGCAACGTTGAATACACAGAACTAAGAACGATGAACTTAGATCAACGCAATGTTACAATGGCACACTGATTAAACTGATGAGACTGATATTAACTGATCAAGAATTGTGAAACGGCAAAAGTGAAACGAAAGATGTTAAGTAAATAATGTTAAATGCTTAATAGTATGATGAAAGATGTGAGAGGCTAGAAGCGAGAAGTAATGTTGATGGATATCGCAGAGCGGAATGCGGCGACAATTAACAATTTATGATTTGTATTTAATTACTTCTAACCTCTTGCGTTTC
>JBATOT010000106.1:0-23154 GCA_049291095.1 Ignavibacteriaceae bacterium
AAGGAGCGAAGAATGAATCTTGAAATTCAGTTGATAAGGAATATACACTATATCGGATATTTGTATCCCGGCAATGTAGAAATGTGCAATAGCTTTTTTGATCAGAGTTTTTTGAAAAGGAAGAAAGTTAAGCGGAATGAATAATATTCTAAATCCCTTAGCGTTCTTAGCGAAAAATCTTTGCGTCCTTTGCGTGAACCTGCTTTAATCACATTTCACGCAAAGAGCGCAAAGTAAAAAACGCAAAGCTCGCAAAGATTGTAACTGATAATTTTTTTAATCATTCCTCAATGAACATTTAGCATTGAGCATTTAGAACTTAATCGTTATCACACATTGTTGTTATTAAAGCCCTTTTCCATTATTTTTTCACACCGATTTTGAGCATAGCATTTCAAGAATTTTTATTTATTAACAAGAATGTTATTTGCAAAATTGTTGTTTTAATAAAGAAATAAACATTATGTAATTGCTCGTCATTGCGAATCCCGTTACTTCGGGATGAAGCAATCTGTCTTATAGATTACTTCGTCGTCCTAATCAGACTCCTCGTAATGACTTTAAAAATGAACAAAGGAAATTTTTATGAGTGATGATATTAAAAAAGATAAAAAGACTGAAGAGCTTGAAACCAGCGAGTGGCTTTATTCTTTGGATTATGTTCTTCAGAACAGCGGACCGGAAAGAGTTGTTGAGCTGCTTCATCAACTTCAAATCCGTGCACACAAATCCGGAGTTCACGTTCCGTTTAGTGCAAACACACCATACATAAATACAATCTCAAAAGAAAAACAGCCGCCGTTTCCCGGTGATAGAGAAATTGAAAGACGAATTAAAAGTCTTATCCGCTGGATTGCAATGGCGATGGTTGTAAAAGCTAACAAGCAGGAAGGCAGCGTTGGCGGACACATTTCTACTTATGCTTCTGCCGCAACTTTGTATGAAATTGGTTTCAATCATTTCTTCCGCGGTAAAGGCGATGGATACGAAGGGGATCAGATTTATTTTCAGGGACACGCTTCTCCCGGCATTTATGCCCGTGCTTTTCTTGAGGGAAGAATTACCAAAGATCAACTGAAAAACTTTAGAAGAGATTTAAAACCTGAAGGCGGACTTACATCATATCCGCATCCTTTCTTGATGCCGCACTTCTGGGAGTTTCCTACAGTGTCTATGGGATTGGGTCCATTGCAGGCAATTTATCAGGCAAGATTTAATAGATACTTGGAAGATCGCGGATTGAAAAAACCGGGCGGTAAAGTTTGGGCTTTTCTTGGTGATGGCGAAACTGATGAACCAGAATCACTCGGGGCTATTACTCTTGCCTCAAGAGAAAAACTTGATAACCTGATTTTTGTTATCAATACAAATCTGCAAAGATTAGATGGTCCTGTTCGCGGTAACGGAAAAATTATGCAGGAGCTTGAAGCAATATTCCGTGGTGCAGGCTGGCACGTTATAAAAGTTGTTTGGGGAGAAGATTGGGATTCGTTGTTAGATAAAGATGTTGATGGCAAACTTGTTAAACGTATGGGTGAAGTTGTTGATGGTGAATATCAAAAGTATTCTGTTGAAGGCGGCGCTTATATCAGAAAAAATTTCTTTGGCAAAGATCCTGATCTTTTGAAGATGGTTGAAAAGATGACAGATGAACAATTGTTTAAGATGAAACGCGGCGGTCACGATCCTGAAAAAGTTTATGCTGCCTATAAAGAGGCTGTTGACTATATTGGCAAACCAACAGTAATTCTTGCAAAAACAATTAAAGGTTACGGACTTGGTGAAGCCGGTGAGGGAAAAAATGTTACTCATCAGCAGAAGAAGTTGAATGAAGAAGAGATGAGAGAATTTAGAAGCAGATTTGGAATTCCAATTGCTGATGAAGATATTCTTACAGATCCTTTTTACAGACCAGCTGAGGACAGTGCTGAAATTACTTATTTGAAAGAAAGAAGAAAACATCTTGGCGGATTTGTTCCAACAAGAAAAACGGATGTTCGTCCAATCAAAACTCCTCCTGAATCTTTGTTTGAAGAATTTTATAAGGGAACCGAAGGACGAGAAGTTTCTACAACAATGGTGTTTGTTAGAATTCTTGCAAAGCTTTTAAAGGATAAAGAACTCGGAAAATTAGTTGTCCCGATTGTTCCTGATGAAGCAAGAACATTTGGTATGGAAGCATTGTTCAGACAGGTTGGAATTTATTCCCACGCCGGACAGTTATATGAGCCGGTTGATAAGGATTCGTTGCTATACTACAAAGAAGCTAAAGACGGACAAATTCTTGAAGAAGGAATTAACGAAGCCGGTTCAATGTCATCATTTATTGCGGCTGGAACTGCTTATCTTTCACACGGAATAAATATGATTCCATTCTTTATCTACTACTCAATGTTTGGATTACAAAGAGTTGGTGATCTTGTTTGGGCTGCCGGTGATATTGGTGCAAAAGGATTTTTACTCGGCGGTACTGCAGGAAGAACAACACTTAACGGCGAAGGTTTACAGCATCAGGATGGACACAGCCATTTACTTGCGTATCCCGTTCCGAATCTTGTTACATATGACCCTGCATTTGCCTATGAGCTTGCGATAATTATTCGTAATGGAATAAAGAGAATGTATGAAGATCAGGAAAATATTTTCTACTATATCACATTGATGAATGAAAACTATGCAATGCCTGAAATGCCAAAAGGTACCGAAGAAGGCATCCTTAAAGGAATGTATAAGTTCCAGGCATCTGATAAAAAGAGTTTAAAACTTAAAGCACTGTTGTTCGGAAGCGGAACTATTTTAAATGAGGTTTTAAAAGCGGCAAAAATCCTTGAAGATGATTATCGTGTTTCTTGTGATGTTTGGAGCGTAACAAGTTATAAAGAACTCCGTCGTGATGCCCTTGAAGCTGAAAGATTTAATTTATTAAATCCAACAACAAAGCAAAAAGAATCATACATCGAAAAAATGCTTGCAAAAGAAGATGGAGTATTTGTTGCCTCTTCAGATTATGTAAAAGCATTACCAGACTCTGTTTCTAAGTGGTTCCCTAGAAGATTATACTCATTGGGCACAGATGGATTTGGCAGAAGTGAAACTCGTGAAGCATTGCGTGATTTTTTTGAGGTGGATGCAAAGCACATTGTGTATGCAACCTTAACTGCATTGTTTAAAGAAGGAAAGATTCAGGATAAAGCGTTGGATAAAGCAGCCAAAGAGCTTGGAATAAATCCAAATAAACGCAACCCGATGAATAGTTAATAGAAGAATTTTATTTGATGGATTCTAGGATTTTGGAAAAGCTTGAACAAAAGAGAGAGAAATTTTTAAAGGAAATCTATATCCTATTACCTAAGGCTAAAATTAGGCTGGATAAAGATAATTTGCTTTCTATTACTATTAGTTCGCCAAAACAGAAAATTATTGAGTTAAGAGATGAATTTCTTGAACTTGATGAAGAAGGTATTGGATGTAGAATTAAATTTGGTGTTACAAAAATCCAAATTAAAAACATAGAAGGTGTTTATGAATCATTCGATTTAGAAAAAGAATTAATAGTAGACGTATTGTTATGTGCATCAAATTTCCAGGTTAATCGAGCAATCAAATGGACAGAAGAAAACGGTATCATACGAGAAGCGGTTATAAATAATATTAGAATCACATTAGGTGTCAAAAGAATTGGAATGAAATCTCTAATTGATCTAGAGTTAGAAACTTAGGATATAATAATGGCGACAGAATTTAAATTACCCGAACTTGGCGAAAATATTGAAGCTGCTGATGTAGCAAGTGTTCTTGTTAAGGAAGGCGATACAGTAAAAAAAGATCAGGCAATTATTGAAATTGAAACTGACAAAGCTACAATCGAAGTTCCGTCAACTATTGAGGGAGTAATCACAAAATTGTTAGTTAAGTCTGGAGATAAGGTAAAAGTTGGTTCCGTTGTAATGATTGTGGATGAAGGTAGAAACACAGAGATAAAAATCGAAGGTAAAAGTGTTGCTAAAAAAGAAATCAAGCCCACAGAAGTAAAGACCGAACCCGAAGTTGAATACAAAGCAACGCCGCCAACCAAATCATCTGGCAAAAAAGAAATTGTTGATTTTCATTTACCAGATCTAGGCGAGAACATTGCATCTGCAGATGTTGTAAATGTATTGGTTAAAGTTGGTGATGTTATTGAAGTTGACCAGGCAATACTTGAAATTGAAACTGACAAAGCTACAATAGAAGTTCCAACTACAATTGCTGGAAAAGTTGTTGAAGTATTTGTAAAAGCCGGTAGCAAAGCAAAAGTTGGCGATGTTGTAATTAAAGTTGAAACCGGTGCAGTAGCCGTTGATGAATCAAAACCACCTGAAGTTAAAAAAGAAGAATTAACAGAATCACCAAAAGTTGAATTAAAAAAAGAAACTGCTCCAACTGGTGAACGTGTAAGTATGCAGGCATCTGAACTGGACAATCAGCCGCCAGTATTAAAAGGGGCTGCACCAGCAGCTCCGTCTGTAAGAAGAATTGCAAGAGAAATTGGCGTTGATATAAATAAAGTTCCGGGCACAGGTCCAAACGGCAGAATTTCTATGGATGATGTGAAAGCTTTCTCCAAGAAATTACACGAGACATATTCCAGCGGCGGAACAGGATTAAACATCAAATCAGAATCACTTCCGGATTTTACAAAGTTTGGTGCGATCAACAAAGTTGAGATGACAAACATCCGCAAAAAAACTGCAGATCATCTTAGCTATGCATGGGCTACAATTCCACACGTAACACAGTTTGATAAAGCAGATATAACTTTACTTGAGAAGACAAGAAAAGAATTAAATAAAAATTCAGAAACGAAGTTAACAGTTACAGCAATTCTTGTTAGGATAATAGTTGAAGCACTAAAGAAGTTTCCTCAATTCAATTCCAGTATTGATATGGAGAAGAAGGAAATTATTTACAAGAGTTACTTTAACATAGGTGTTGCGGTTGATACAGAATTTGGTTTGATTGTTCCCGTTATTAAAAACTCGGACAAAAAATCATTAACAGAAATTTCTGTTAATATGAATGCACTTGCAGAAAAAGCACGAAACAAAAAAATAGGTTTGGATGATTTGCAGGGCGGAAGTTTTACGATATCAAATCTTGGTGGAATAGGTGGAACATATTTTACTCCGATTGTAAATTCACCTGAAGTTGCAATCCTAGGTGTTTCTCGTGGTTCTTTAGAACCGGTATGGAATGGCTACGGAGTTTTTGAACCAAGATTAATATTGCCATTATCATTGTCGTATGATCATAGAATTATTGACGGTGCCGATGCAATTAGATTTTTAAGATTTGTTGTTGAAGCGTTAGAGCAACCAATAAAATTATTAATGTAGAAATAGTACACTGATTGTCATGATGATTAAGATTAGTTATGATCTTAATAAATCATAAAGAATCATAATAATCAGTGTCCCATTGTTTTAAGGAAAAATTATGTCTGATAAAATTAAACTTACTGTAATTGGCGGTGGACCAGGCGGATATGCAGCTGCGTTTCTTGCCGCTGATCTTGGAATGGATGTTACGCTTATTGATCTTGATAAAAATCCCGGTGGTGTTTGTCTTTACCGCGGATGTATTCCATCAAAAGCTTTACTCCATGTTGCAAAACTTATTCACGAAGCAGAAGAAGCAAAGAATTGGGGAATTGAATTCGGCGCACCAAAGATTGATATCGACAAACTCCGTGATTTTAAAAATAGAGTTGTAGAAAAACTTACAGGCGGACTTGGCCAAATATCAAAGCAAAGAAAAATAAATTTTATTCAAGGCAGAGCAAGTTTTATAAATTCGTCAACATTAAAGATTGAAAAAGTTGATGGACAATCTATTGAGCATGCTTTTGAAAAAGCTATTATTGCAACCGGTTCCGTAATCACAACAATTCCATCTCTTGATATTAAATCGAAAAGATTACTCAACTCAACATCAGCCCTTGATTTACCTGAAATTCCAAAATCACTTTTAGTTGTTGGCGGGGGATACATCGGTCTTGAGCTTGGTTCAGTTTATCAAGCACTCGGAACAAAAGTTTCTGTTGTTGAAATGATGCCTGGACTTTTGCCCGGAGCTGATCGTGATCTTGTAAATTATCTTTCAATGCGAATCAAAAAATCTTTTGCTGAGGTAATGACAAAAAGCAAAGTTTTAGAGATGAAAGAAGTAAAAGATGGAATTAGCGTTAAGATTCAGGATGATAAAGGAGAGGTTACTGATAAAGTTTATGATTATGTTTTAATGTCTATCGGAAGAAAACCTGAAACACGCGGACTTGGATTAGAAAATACTAAAGTTACAGTTACTGATCGCGGCTGGGTAAAAGTTGATAAACAACTTCGCACAACTGATCCAAATATTTTTGCAATTGGTGATATTGCCGGTGAACCAATGCTTGCGCATAAAGCATCACACGAAGGTAGAGTTGCAGTTGAAGTGATTGCCGGACACAAAGTTACATTTGAGCCGCTTGCAATTCCTGCTGTTGTATTTACTGATCCGGAAATTGCATGGGCAGGAATAACAGAAGAGCAGGCAAAGAAAGATGGAATAAAACACGAAGTTGCAAAATTTCCCTGGGCAGCAAGCGGCAGAGCAGTTACGCTTGATAGGAATGACGGCGTAACAAAATTAATTGTTGATCCTGAAACACAAAGAATTCTTGGTGTTGGGATCTGTGGGCCGAATGCTGGAGAGTTAATTGCTGAAGGTGTTCTTGCAATTGAAATGGGTGCTAACGTTACAGATTTGAAATTAACAATTCATCCTCATCCGACTTTATCAGAAACAATTATGGATGCAGCAGAAGTTTTCTTTGGACAAAGCTCGCATTTTTATAAGCCGAAGAGATAAATTTTTTACTTTATTTAAAAATAAAAACCCAATCCTTTAGAGATTGGGTTTTTGTTTTTTATGATATCTTGAAACTCTTAATCCATCTTTAATTCAATCTCTTGTCGCCAATCCAAAAGCATTGTTTTATTAAGAGCAAGTATGCCTTCTTTCGTAGTCCCTGCGGGAATTGGTATCAGATCGTTGAGTCTATCGAAGGCAATACTTCTGTTATCAGGGCTTATAAGTTGAATTATATGCCACAAAGAAAGTGATTCTCTTTTTGTCATTAAAGATAAAATTGTTCCAACGGAAGGATCATTTACTCCAGTAAAGTTTTCAAGTAAACTAATTAATTGAGGGGCAGAATCCGAAGGATATGGAATTGCATACTTTCCTCTTGTAATTAAACAACCAAAATTTTTAGGCACATAGGAATCAAATTCCTTTATATTAACAATTACCCAACCACTTTCTACAGTTAATTTACAAGATCCATTTGTATCAACGTGTAAACGAAACGCTCCACCTTTGTATAATTCAGTAAACTTTGCTAATGGAGTTAGTACAGTTAATACATCAGACGCATCGCCTTCAAATTTTCTTATTTGTCCATTATCAAGCTTTACTTCATTACTGTTTTTTGTTCTTGATACAGTTGACGAATTATCTATTAACAACCTGCCCATTTCCGGAATTGCAACGGTTACAGATGAACCGGCATCAGTTTCAATAGTACTTTCTGAAGCAAAGCCATCGCCCTTGTTCACTATATTATTCTCAAGTTTAGGATTCCCTGAAATTGAAATTACCTCCCATCCGCCACCTGAATTGGTAAAAAGCAAATATGCAACAATTAAAACTATTAAACCTACAAAAGCATACAATCCTTTTTTAATTAAATCAAAATTTAGTTTAAACTCTCTTTTAGGTTTTGTATCTATTTCAAGTTGAGTTTCATTCTCTTCATCTATTTCTTCTTCCCCTTTGTCCTGCTTTTCTTTTTCTGCTAAAGCTGCAGCAATTTTTTCCTGTTCCTTTTGTTCGCGGATTTTTTCATCCATTATGTATGAAAAAATCCCTGTTCTAACTTCAAGCGATGGTTGTAACTCGGGAATTACCTTAGAAATTTTTTCTTGCATCGTTGATTCATTATTTAAAGAAGCATCGCTTTCTTTTAGCTTTGATACTGCAATTTCAAGATGGATATTTACCTGATCCTTTTTAATACCCATCATATCTGAGATTTCTTCTATAGAGTAACCTTCAATTTTATTGAGTACAAAAATCATTCTTTCCTGATCAGGCAGAGAAAGTATATATTTATCAAGCTCATCCTTTGATTCAAGTTCTCTTAATTCGGAATGATCAACCTTGTTTTTATGTTTCTTTGATCTCAGTAAATCAATAGTTTGATACACGGTTATAGCACTTAGCCACTTTAAGAAAGAGGCATCGCTTCTTACCAGATTTATTTTTTTCCAGGCTTCAATAAAAGTTTCTTTAGTAATAGTTTCTGCCTGAGATTTATTTGCAGTAAGACGTAATGCAAAAGCATAAATTTTTCCAAGATTCATTTGGAATAATTGCTCAATTGCTGCATTGTTACCTTGCTTTGCATTTTCAATAAGCGATCGAACAAATTTATTATCTGAGCTCAATGGTTTCTCCGGATATATTTAAGGTGGCTTTGCAAAATTAGTCTAACTAATATTAAATATCTACTTTAACAAACACTATTACTGAGAAATTATAATTTTCTGTAACTCTTCTAAAGAATTTACTGGTTCATTACATATAAAATTGCGACAAACATAAAATGTCGTCTTATTGTTTTTCATTTTCATAGTAGCAGCAAATGGAAAAGTTCTATCCAATTCTAAACTGTTACTACTGTTTTTAACCAATAAAACTTTGTTAGGATTGAAAAGGCTTCTGATCAAATCTATTCCATTAATAAAAGAATTATCCACTGTTTCGGAAATAATGATTATTTCTGATGAAGCAGAATATAAATAATCCAATCCGCACATAAACATTGTAAACGCTGAAGGAGATCTTGAAATATATCCTGAAAAATATTTGATAAGCTCAGCTGATTTGTTCTCAAGATTGGTATTTGCTGTTAACCTTCCTAACTTAATTAAATTTAATAGTGCAACAGAATTACCTGATGGTATTGCACCATCATAAACATCTTTTTGTCTTGTTAATAGTTTTTCACTCTGGTTCGATGTAAAATAAAATCCTCCATTGTGTTCATCCCAAAATTCTTTTATAAGAATTTCATTCAGACCAATTGCTCTTTTTAGATATTTGATTTCAAAAGTAGTTTCATATAAATCTATTAATGCATTTATCATAAATGCATAATCATCAATATGTGCTGGCAAGCCTGACTCACTTTCGCGAAATCTATGAAATAATTTCCCATCTATATCTGTTAGATACTTCTCGGTAAATGAATACGCTTTCGTAGCAGCATCTGCATAAGTAGTATTGTTAAATGCTTGTGCTGCTTTTGTAAATGCTGAAATCATTAAAGCATTCCAATCGGTTAAGATCTTATCATCTTTATGAGGATGAACTCTATTCTTTCTATAACTGAAAAGTTTTTTTCTAATGTCATTCAGTTTGAGAATAAATTTTTCTTCACTTAAGTCAAATTCTTCCGCTAACTCTTTGGTTGATTTATTAAGATGTAGAATATTTGTTCCTGGTTTTGTTCCAATTGATTCATCAATCCAGTTACCATTTTCAGAAACGTTAAAAATCTTTATAGCAAAATCTGATTCGGCTTTATCCAGAATATTTCTTAATTCATTAGCATGCCACAAATAAAATTTACCTTCTTCACCTTCGCTATCAGCATCTTCAGCGGAGTAAAATCCACCGTCTGGGTGAGTCATATCTCTTAAAACATAATCTAGAATTTCTTCAGCTGTGTTTTTATAAAAATTATGTTTTGTTAAAAGATAAGTTTCGGTATAAGCCATAACCAGCATTGCCTGGTCGTATAACATTTTTTCAAAATGCGGCACTAACCAATGGTGATCAGTTGAGTATCGTGCAAAACCAAAACCGATATGATCATAAATTCCACCACGACGCATCTCGGTTAAAGTTTTTTCAACAATCTCAAGAGATTTGGATTCATTCTTTCTTTTATAATATCTTAATAAAAATAAAAGATTATGTGGTGATGGAAACTTTGGCGCTTTACCAAATCCGCCATAAGCATCATCAAATCTATCTAACAGATCTTTATAAGCTTTATCTAAAATAGTTTCATCAATCTCGGCAGAATCATGCATAAAATTCTGTTTATTTAGTGATGTTGAAATTTCTTCAGCAGAGGTTAAAACTTCCTCTTTTCGATTTAACCAGATATCTTTCAACTTTGGAATAAGTTCAATCATTCCAATTCTGTTAAATCGATTTTGTTTCGGAAAATAAGTGCCGGTAAAAAATGGTTTTTTATCCGGAGTCATAACAATTGTAAGCGGCCAGCCGCCGCTTCCGGTTATCATCTGGCAAACAGACATGTAAATTCCATCAATATCAGGCCGTTCTTCACGATCAACTTTTATTGATATGAAAGTGTCGTTCATAAGTTTTGCAACTTCATCATCTTCAAAAGATTCTTTTTCCATTACATGACACCAGTGACAGGTTGAATATCCAATTGACAGAAAGATTGGTTTATCTTCTTGTTTTGCTTTTTCAAATGCTTCATCACTCCACGGAAACCAGTTAACGGGGTTATATGCATGTTGAAGCAGATAAGGACTTTTCTCGGTTAGTAGTTTATTGGGGTTTTTGTGCATCGATTTTTTCCAAAATATACTTTTAAGTTAAAGATATTCTGAATACAATAGAACACGGATTACACAGATAGCGCGGGTAAGCACAGATTAAATACAACTATTCTATTTCTATTGTTAAAATTACTCTTTTTTGATATGTTGCTACACGTTTTAGTGCATTTAAAAACAAAAGATTGTAAATCTTATGGAAAAAAATAATCATCTATTTCTACCTGCGGTTATAATTGGTGTAAGCTTTATTATTGGTGTGGTATTTTTTACAAACGCTTGGAAATCGAGCCAAAGCGCAAATCAGACAATTAACGTTACCGGTTCAGCAAAAAAAGAAATTGTTTCAGATCTTGGTTTTTTACGAGGAACAATTTCCGTTCAATCATCAACTTCAGAAAGCGCTTTTGCTGAATTGAACAGACAAAAACCAATTTTAATTTCTTATTTAGAACAAAAAGGTTTTTCTAAGGATAAAATAGAATTTAATACGATAAGCAGTTATCCTGTTTATGAAATGAATGATCAGGGTTATCAGACAGGAAGAATTAATGGATATGTCTACAGCCAACGGATTGAAATTCAATCAACAGATGTAAGTAAAATTAAAGAACTTTCGCTTGATATTACTTCGCTGATTGAAAAAGGTGTTAGTTTTAATGTTGAGCAGCCAGAATATCATTACACAAAAATGTCTGATTTAAAAATTGAAATTCAGGCAGCAGCAGCTAAAGATGCAATGATACGTGCACAAAAAATTGCTGAGGCAACGGATAGAGATTTAGGACCAATGCGTAGTGCAAGAATGGGCGTTTTACAAATAACACCAAAATTTTCTAATGCAATTTCTGATTATGGGATTAATGATTTAAGCTCTATTGAAAAAGAAATAATTGGTGTTGTAAACGCCTCGTTTGAAATTGAATAGTTAATTTATTTTTGTTCACAATTGATTAAAGGATTATGACAAAACCACAGATTTGGGTAGCAGCATTTTTATTTTTATTTATTGTTCTTTTTTTGTTGGGTAGATTAAATAAAGAAGAAGAACCGATGAAAGATTTTTCTAATATGAGTAACTCTCCAATGGGCGAGCAAACGAGCACTGAGTTAACCGGGGACAAGCTAATACAAACTTTTGGATGTACAAATTGTCACGGCGCAGATTTAGCCGGTACAAATATGGCTCCAACTTTATTAGGTATTAGAGAATTTTGGAGCAGCAGAGATAATCTTATAAACTATTTGCGTAATCCAAACTCATTTATGGATAAAGACAGATTTAAGGAATACAGGGCTAAATATAAAAACGGTATTATGCCTGCATATGGAAATAAAGATGTTAAGGATTTAGGTAAAATAGCGGATTATTTACTTTCAAAATGATAATTCAAAATTGGAAATTGGTATTTTTTAAAAAGCGATTCATAGAGTCGCTTTTTTTATATTAATGATACTATACCAGAAACAATTATTTGAAACTATAAATATTTAAGAATATTTCGATAATAAATAGTGTTTTGTCTTTTATGAGCAAAGACCTTTTTAATTATGAGAAAAAATAGATTTATCGAGAATTATAAAAAAATTGTATTTGGCAATGACTCATCATTCCAGGTTCAAAAAAATGTTTTTTTATTAATTACACACATTTCTATTATAATTGGTATCGTTGGGGTAATTGTAGATATAGTACTTGATCTTGGATTTTTTCTAACAGCTGTAACACTATTAACAGTTATATTCTTAATTATATTTCACATAAAAGTTCGGAACTCCAATCTAACAATCAAATACTCACTTTCATTTTTTATAATTTCAATTCTGGTATTACCTTTCTTGTGGTTTTATAATGGCGGATATGATGGAAATAATATAATTCTCATCTTTGTTTATTTTATTGTTATTCTAACGATACTACCTTCGAACTTCAGATTTACAGCATTTATTCTATATGGAATAATGATAACTTCACTTACAATTGTTAACTATAATTATCCTCATTTAGTTATAGCTTACGAAAGTGACTACGCAAGAATTATTGATTTATTACTTGGCTATATTTTATATCTTATACTTGCATTCAATATCCAGAACATCATTCTCAAAAACTATGAAACCGATCGTTTAAAAATTAATGACCAAAATAACCAGCTTAATTCACTAATAGAAAAACTGAACGACACAAACAGTAAACTTCAGAATACAATCAAAAATGTAGAGGAATTGAATATTTCCAAAGATAGATTTATCACAATTCTTTCGCATGATCTGCGAAGTCCGTTTCAAGGGTTACTTGGAATTACAAAAATTCTTGAAAGTAATTTTAACTCATTTTCAGATAATGAAAAGCAATATTATATATCCCAAATAAACAGCACTTTAAATAAACTTTACTCCTTCTTAGAACAGCTACTTTTATGGGGCAAGATTCAAAAAAACGGACTTATACTTAATTATGAAATTTGTAATATAAAAGATTTGATATCAGAAAGTCTTTCCCCATTAACAATTTCTGCGGAAAAGAAAAAAATATCAATAGAGCTTGTTTGTGATAAGGAACTTGTTGCTGCAGTTGATAAGGAGAGAATTTCTATAGTGCTAAGAAATTTAATTTCGAATGCAATAAAATTTTCACCGGTTGGAAGTAAAGTTAGCATCTATGGAAATGAAGTAAATGATGATTTAATAATGGCTGTTGTTGATGAAGGTGTTGGAATCTCAGAAGAATATATCAACAAGTTATTTAAATTAGATGAAATTATAAGTTCAATCGGTACAGATGGTGAGCTTGGTTCCGGAATGGGGTTAATTCTTTGCAATGATATTCTTAAAAAACATAGCGGAAAAATTATAGTAGATAGTAAAGAGGGAAAAGGCTCAACTTTTACAATTACTCTCCCTAAAATTAACCAATAAAAAAAGCGCCTAAGTAAGGCGCTTTTCATAATCAGTTGTGTGTTTTAACTAAGCAACAGTTATTTCTTTTTCAGCATAAACATCCTGAATAAGATTTAATAACTGCACACCTTCACTCATTGGGCGTTGAAAAGCTTTGCGACCGGAAATTAATCCCATACCGCCAGCACGTTTGTTAATTACTGCTGTTTTAGCTGCTTCAGCAAAATCGTTTTCACCGGAAGCGCCGCCGCTGTTTATCAATCCTGCACGGCCCATATAATTATTAATAACCTGGTAACGTGTAAGATCAATTGGGTGATCTGTGGTTAAATCTGTGTAAACTTTTTTACTGGTTTTACCAAATCCTTTAATGGAATTATAACCGCCGTTATTTTCAGGAAGTTTTTGTTTTATAATATCAGCCTGAATTGTCACACCAAGATGGTTTGCCTGTCCAGTAAGATCCGCAGAAACGTGATAATCTTTATCTGATTTGAAAGCATTGTTTCTTGTATAGCACCATAGAATAGTAGCCAATCCAAGCTCGTGTGCATATTGGAATGCTTCACTAACTTCGATTATTTGTCCTGCACTTTCTTCTGATCCAAAGTAAATGGTTGCGCCAACTGCTGCAGCTCCCATATCATGAGCTTGTTCAACACTTGCAAACATAATCTGATCAAATTTGTTTGGATAAGTTAGTAGTTCATTATGGTTGATTTTCAATATATAAGGAATTTTGTGTGCATATTTTCTAGCTGTCATTCCTAGTACGCCGAGAGTCGAAGCAACTGCATTACATCCGCCTTCAATTGCTAACTTTACAATGTTTTCTGGATCAAAATAAACCGGGTTTGGTGCAAATGAGGCACCTGCACTGTGTTCAATTCCCTGATCAACAGGAAGAATAGAAACATAACCAGTTCCAGCCAATCTACCAGTTTGGAATATCCACTCAAGATTTTTTAGTACATTAATATTTCTATCGGTCTGGGCAAAGATTCTGTCAACAAAATCTGGCCCAGGTAAATGTAGTTGTTCTTTTGGGAATTTAGCTTTGTAGGATAACAGGGAATCAGCTTCACTGCCTAACAATTCTTTTATTTTACTTAACATTATAGCTCCGTTTATTAAATGATTTATATTTATTGTCCATATTTGCTATACTAAAATAAGCTAAGCGGCAAAGTAATTCAATTTAAATTTGGGTTAAGAAATAATTATCTGTTTAAAAAAGAAAAACCCGGTTAATCCGGGCTTAAATGTGGGGGATGATAAATTGTTCTTAGTTCATCAACGGATTATCTAATCCGGCAATTTTGATTTCTTCAACCTTAATCTTAGCTACGCCCTTTCTAACCATCCCAAGTTCTAAAGCTGCCGCTTTTGATAGATCAAGATCTCTTCCGTGAACATAAGGACCTCTGTCATTTATCCTTATAACTACAGATTTGTTGTTTTTTAGATTAGTAATCTTTAATAAAGTGCCAAATTTTAACGATTTGTGAGCTGCAGTAAAGGACATTTGATCATAAACCTCGCCATTTGCTGTCTTTCTTCCGTGGAAACCAGGGCCATACCAGGAAGCTTTCATACTTCCCTTATCCACAAACTCAACCAAAGAACGATCAGCTGTAATAGTCTCTTCCTCTACCGAAACAGCATTTTCAGTTACAACTGGTTCAGTGATCTTATCCTCATTTACAACTAAGGTAAAACCAACCAGCGCAACTAAAACCAGAATAAATAATATCTTTGCTAATGACCTCAATAGAACCTCTAATTAATTTAACATATCGGATTGCTGGTACAAATTTAATCCGGGGCATTGGACCATCCAAGACTTTATTTGGTTCTGAGCAGTACTCCAGCAAATAGCAAATATTCGACTTTAATGGTGTTAAAGTCGAATATTGATTTTATAAACGACTAGCAACCTCATCATCATTCTTTCAATTCTTTAAAAAGACTATTAAGACATTGGCACTTTTATTATTTAAGTTTGTATAAGACTGAAAATTCTGGAGAAAAATATGAAATCGATTCAAAAAAGAGGAATAATTTTCCTAACTGCAGTTTTCATTACATCTTTTTTCATAGGCGGATCAACACGATTGCCACTGAATGATGAGAATGAAAACTTCTATCTTTCAAACTACACGACATTTGCGCCGGGTGATATTGCTAAACTAAATCTCTACTCCTATTCCCAGAGCACTAAAAAATTCAGCTTTAAGTTATTGAAGATAGATGAACCGGTTAGATTTTTTTCCCTTTTGGATCAGAATAATAGCCGATACGCCTTTGATATCTGGGGAAAAGATAAAGCACTGCTTTTAAAATATACCAGCTTTATTAGAGAATGGGATTACAAACCAACAGCAAAAAACAACTACAACTCAGGTGAGATTAGCATCGGTAAAATTGATGAGCCGGGAATTTATATAGTTCAGGCTATTAGAAACGATATAGTTGGTTATTGCGCAATTGTGGTTACAAATTATGCGATGGTTTATAAGAATAATCAAAAAGAAGTTTTAGCTTTTATTGCTGATGCAAAAACCGGAGATTTTGCTGGCGAAGCTAGATTTGATTTTTACCAGGATGGAAAACAAATCGGAAGTAAGCTGACTGACAAAGACGGACTAATGTTTGCCAAACTGTCTGAATTTGAAGGAATTAAAAATTCAAACATCCAACTTTATGGATATTCTGGTGATGAAATCATTTTAAGTGACCCATACTTTTACTTTAACCAAAGTCAAAGCGAATATCTAACAGCATACGTTTATACCCAACAACCTGTTTACAGACCTGGACAAGAAGTAAATTTTAAAGCAATCTTCAGAAACAAAAAAGGAAATGAAATCCTTAATGCTGCAGATCTAAAATTTTCAGTTTCAGTCAAATCACCTAAAAACAAAGAAGTCTATGCTGGAGAGGCTACAACAAACGAGTTCGGTTCACTTTCAGGAAGTTTTTTGTTGGATGGAGAAGCTGATTTAGGATACTACTCAATTATCTTTACAAAAGATGGTATGAGTTACCACGGCTCTTTTACGGTTGAGGAATACAAGAAACCGGAGTACAAAGTAAATGTTGTTACCGATAGAAATCAGTATGCAAATGGAGACAAGATTGCTGCCACAGTTTCTGCGGATTACTACTTTGGTTCTCCTGTTAAAGAAGCATCAGTTCAAATCAGTATTTACAGACAAAACTACTGGCGCCCGTGGTGGTACTGGAGTGAATGGTCTTGGTTCTACAAAGGATTTAGAAATGATCGTTACTTTGGCGGACAGCAGGAATTGATTCACCAGGAATCAGGTGTGTTAAATGAAAATGGAAAGTTAGAGTTTAGTTATAAAGTTGAATCCGATAAGAACTACGATTATCAATATATTATTTCAGCTCAGGTAACTGATGCTTCACGCAGAGCAATAACAGGTTCAACTCAGACTTTTGTAACGCGTGGATCTTTTACAATTTCCACTTCACCGGATAAATGGTTTTTTCAGCAGGGTAAGGAAGTTAAATTAAAAGTTAATGTTTCAGATTTTTCTGATAAACCCGTACAAACAGATTTTAGAGTTATCATCAATTATCCTGATGATCCTAAAAGTATGCGGATGAAATATTTAAGCGATACGCTTTTTGCTAAAACAAACGAAGCTGGTTCTGCGGTTGTAACTTTTAATCCAAAAAATGATAGAGTTGGAAACTATAATTACCGCATTATCGCTTTTGATGAAAAGGAAAGAGAAATTGAGGCAGCCAGTTCATTCTACATCGGAGATTATAATGATTACTATTATCACCGCACAAATGCCGGACTTGAAATCATAACAGATAAAGACTCTTATGAAAAAGGTGATTCGTTAATTGCTTATGTATTTCTTCCAGACCAAAACCAGGAACTGCTTCTTACTTATGAAACTGATAAGATTTTATACTATAAAAAACTTAAACCTGAAAATAACAGCTTTGAAATCCGTGAAAAGTTAACGGACAATTTTTCACCGAGCTTTAATATTTCAATTAGCTTTATAAAAGATAGACAGCTTTATCAAACAACAAAACTGGTAGGAGTTTTAGCAAAAGATAAGTTTTTAAATATTACACTAAATCCATCTAAAGAAATTTATAAACCCGGCGAGCAAGCGGAGTATGAAGTCATTGTAAAGGATTATCTCGGTAATCCTGTTAAGAATACAGAAGTTTCTTTTGGAATTATTGATGAAAGCATCTACGCAATCAAGGAAGATGAAACTCAACCAATAGAAACCTTTTTCTATTCACCGCAATACTCATATATGCCGACATACAATTCTTTGCAATCAGGATATTTTAGTTCTTACAGCAGACCGGCTACATATATTGATAAAAATTATTTTTCATACAAAGAAGACGATGCAAAGCATAAAGGAAAACTTTATGGAAAGATTACAATTGAGAATGAAGATACAATTCCAGAGGGTTTGTTTGTAATCTTGACGGGAGAAAGATATTACTACACAGCAAAAGTTGATTCGCTTGGAAATTACGAGTTAAAAAATGTAGCAAAGGGAAATTACAAACTGTTTATTTCAGCAGGAATGGGCGGAATGATTTTAATAAGTGATCTTAAAGTTTCCGGAGAAAAGAAATACAATTTCACAATCAAAGAAGATCAAAAACAGCAAATTGAAGATATGATTGCGCAAGGTATTGGTGGAATGGGAGAAGGTGAAGTTGTATTTGAAAACACAGTGGAACTAGATGAAAGAGTTGATTCGCGTACGATGGCGGCCCCAAATGTTTTGGCAGACGGCAAAATGATGAAAAGTGAATCAAAAGATAAATCCGCTTATGTACAGGCAGATGTTCGTACAAACTTTGTTGATGCTTTGATCTGGAAAGCTCACGTTGTAACTGATGAAAACGGTAAAGCAAAAGCTGAGTTTAAGATTCCCGATAACTTAACGACATGGAGAACAACTGTAAGAGGAATTACAAAGGACACAGATGTTGGACAAAAAGTAAACAAGTTTATCAGTAGAAAGGATTTGCTTGTGCGAATGGAAACTCCGCGTTTCTTTAGACAGGATGATGAAGTTGTAATTTCGACGATCGTACATAATTATCTTTCATCTGCAAAGACTACAAAGATTGAGTTTACTTCTGATAAGTTAAAAATTATAAGTTCAAAGATTAACTCAAAAGGATTTGAGGATGCAAAGTTTACATCAAAGAAAATTTATGAGATTGAAATTCCAGCAAACTCAGAATTAAGAATTGATTGGAAATGCAAAGTTGATTATCCAACAGGTGAAGCAACTTTAAAAGCATCTGCATTAACCAATGAAGAATCTGATGCGATGGAAGTTAAAGTTCAAATCATTCCAAACGGAGTTAAAATTATTGAGCCGTTGGTTGCAGATTATTCCAGCGATAATGTGAATGAGAATCTTGAGTTTTCCATTCCGAATGAAGTTGATTTGCGAAGTGCAAGTTTTTCGTTCACGCTAAATCCATCTTTAGCAGGTACAATTCTAAAATCTCTTGATGATCTTGCCGGTTATCCATATGGATGTGTTGAACAGACAATGAGCCGATTTCTTCCAACAATAATTGTTGCAAATACGTTTAAGGAAATAAATGTTCCATTAAAGTCTCAGACAATAGAAGAACTTCCAAAATATGTTGATGCAGGATTAAAACGTCTGTACGATCATCAACATTCTGATGGTGGTTGGGGTTGGTGGAAGAATGATCAATCTCATCCTTATATGACTGCCTATGTTATTTATGGTTTGAGTTTAGCGCGTGAAGCAGGTTATGATATAAATGAAAATGTTTTTTATAATGGATTGAACAATCTTAAAAACCAGCTTACAAATGCTAAGTCGGATATTGATGAAACAACTTTATCTTATATGATTTATTCGCTTAGCACTGCGATGAAAAATCAAAGCTATGATAAAGACAATTATGTTGAGATAGTTAATATTCTTCTTCGTAAAGATTTAAAATCTTATCCGCTTTCTTTACTTGCAATTTCGTTAAAGAATATGAATGAAACTCAGAAAGCAAAAGATGTTGTTGCAAGATTAAAGAAACAGGTTAGCGAAGAAAAATCATTTGCATTCTGGGGCGGAGAAGAATGGCATTACAGATGGCAGAATGATAATGTGCAGGGAACAGCTTTTGCAGTAAAAGCAATTTTAAATGTTGAAGGTAATTCAGATCTAATAGCTAAAGCAGTAAGATGGCTGCTACTTAAAAGACAAGGTTATTCGTGGAGATCAACTCAGGAAACTTCAGTTGTTCTGTTCGCTCTAACTGATTATCTGAAAATAACAAAAGAACTTGATCCTGATTTTTCGATTAAGATTTTCTTAAATGATAAAGAAGTATTCAAAAAAAGTTTTGGTAAATCTGATGTCTTCAAACAATCCGAAACTCTTAAGTTTAGCGGAAGTGAATTGAATACTTTGAAGAAAGGAAACAATAAACTAAGAATAGAAAAATCCGGCAAAGGAACTTTATATCTCTCCGGCTTGAGTGAGTTTTTTACCGAAGACATAAAATCAGTTGAAAATAATAATGGATTTAAAGTAAGAAGAGAATATTATGTTCTTGAAACCGGCGAAAAAGACGGGCGTATTATTTACTTTAAGAAAAAGTTTGATGGAACTGTAACAAGCGGACAGGATATTTTTGTAAAAACTTTTGTTGAATCTAAATCCGAAAATCTTGATTACTTTATTCTCGAAGATATGCTGCCGTCCGGATTTGAAGTTGTAAAGGATATGGATAAATATTTTATTGATGGCGAAAATAATTACCAGACTTACTACGATTACTATTACGATTATATGCCGTGGCGCTGGCATTATGCTGATCGTGAGTACCGTGATGAAAAGGTTGCATTCTTTGTAACAAGTTGCCAGAGTAAAATGGAGTTTTCATACATTATCAAAGCGCAAATTCCCGGCGAGTATAAAATTATGCCTGCACAAGGTTACTTAATGTACTATCCTGAACTAAATGGTTTTAGTGATGTTGTGAATATTAAAGTTAAAGATGTGAAGTAAATACTTTGTGCTCTTCGTGAAAATTATCTTTGTGTCCTTTGTGGTTAAGTTTTTTAACCACAAAGAGCACGAAGGTGGCACAAAGTTCTCAAAGTTTATTTTAAAAGAATCATCTTCTTAGTCTCAACAAAGTCCCCAGCTTGTATTTTATAAAAATAAATTCCACTTGCAAGGGCAGGACTGGAGTCCCGCCCTACGTTGAAATCAATCTCATAACTTCCGGCAGCTTTTTCTTCATTAACAAGGGTTGCAACTTCTCTTCCGAGTAAATCATAGACTTTAAGTGTTACAAATTGCGTACTGCTTATTGCATACTGAATACTGGTGCTTGGATTAAATGGGTTTGGGTAGTTTTGTTGTAGTAAAAATTCTTTCGGTTGGGTAAAATTATTTTTCTCATCTTCAATAAAAGTTACACCGCCGTTGGTTGTGTGAATAATAGTACCCCCATAACCTACAATCCAGCCAAGATTACTATCTACAAAAAATATATCATTAAGTTTATAATTAAGAGCATAATTTTGTTCTTCCCAATTTATTCCACTATCTGTCGTTTTTAAAAACGCACCACCCCCTACAATCCAACCAAGAGTATCATTTAGAAAAACAACCGATTCCAACCATCCTTGAGTGAGATTAGAAATTTGATTCCAATGATCACCTCCATCGGTCGTATTGAGTACACTTCCATTATCTCCAACGACCCAAACTGTATCTTCATTCTTACAGTAAATAGATCTTAAAGGCTGTCCAAGTCCAAAAACCTGATTAAACCAGTTATTACCCCCATCAACGCTTTTTTGAATTAAACCAACACCAACTGCCCAACCTACACTATCATTGACAAACCTTACAGAATACAAATAACTTGATTGGCCACTTGCAGGAAAATTCCAGTTATTTCCTCCATCAGTTGTCATTAAAATTCCTTCGTCACCTGCAATCCAACCGTTGTTCTCATCAATAAAATGCAAAGACATTAAATATTTATTGGGACTAATCGTTTGACTAAACCATGTTGTTCCACCATTGACTGTTTTAAGAATTGTTCCATTTTCCCAACCAACTATCCAACCAATATTCTGATTGATAAAGAATATTGATTCTAAGTTAGCGGATACTCCAATGGGTTCGGGTATCCAACTTGATCCTCCATTGGTAGTTTTAATAATAGTCTCATTATATCCAACTACCCAACCATGATTATGATCAATAAATTTTACCTCATTTAGGATTTCATTTGTTCCACTGGCTTGGCTATACCATTGTGCATTTACTTGAATTGAAACAGAGAAGAAGAGAACTAAACCAAAAACTAACCCGATCTTTTTCATAAAAGCCCCTTAATGAAAATGATTAAATATAACTACTTCAAAAAAGGGGAAAGTAATCCGTAATGTCAAGAGTGGTAACTGAGGTTTTGGTAGGTGGACAATTATTGCTCAGAATGGGTGTGAGGTTTTTTGTTGTGCATGTAAAAACACAATTTGTGGCACAAATTCTTTTGGAAATAGAGGTATTTACGTTCAGGGCGGCATTTCCGGTTTTGGAAATAGGGCTCAAAAAAGTTATTATAATCTCTGATATTTTTCAAATATAGTTACAATTAATTACTACATATCTCTGTATATTTTAGTTATATATATAACTAATTATTTAATATTTAATTTTATTACAGATACTATAATAATTAATTATATAATATTTTGATATTTTTACTATATATTAACATTAAATTATTATATATGTTGATTTTATATTGGTATTATAATAATTAATTATAATAATGCTTGTAATATTTAAAGCATCTAAATAATCTTTTTAGATGGCTTTTCTGGTTTTGAAAACTGTACCTTTTAATTAAAGGAGACTTATGATTGATTTTGATAACATATTCGCAAACCTTTTTGCTAAATCTGCAATAAGTGATAACAACATCCGCAAGTTTTCTGAGATACACCTGGAAAGGTTATCATCAAACAATGGGGGTGGAGAGTTTACCCAGTTAATTGCCGAGACACAAAACGCTTACAACGGATATTTTGGTTCTATTGTAGATGAGGATAAAAACTATGCAATACAACAGGGACTTACAATTTCAGTTAGCAAAGTATTAAAAGAGTTTAAGCAGTTTGTCTCCCGCAGTGAAGGTTTGATCCGCGCACAGTTTGATAAAAAATCTCCCGGGTACCAGGAGTTTATTCCTTATAAAATGAAAGAGTACTGGCACCTTAATCTTACTAATGCTGAATCGGTAATGGAGAGGTTTTATAAAGCTGCAGAAAGACATACAGCCGAATTTGGAGATGGTATTAAAAATCTTGCACAAACTTTGTTAACGGAATTTAAAGAAGCGCGTTCTACACAGCTTAAGAAAAAAGGAGAAGTTGCAAGCAGAAAAACTTCAACAAAGGAGCGAAGAATGAATCTTGAAATTCAGTTGATAAGGAATATACACTATATCGGATATTTGTATCCCGGCAATGTAGAAA
>JBATOT010000107.1:0-4767 GCA_049291095.1 Ignavibacteriaceae bacterium
ATAGATACAACAAAATTGTCAGGTTATGCTTATGAAGTAACATCAGATAATTCAGGTGGAATATTTTGTTTCTGGCATACCTTTATTCCTCTCGCTGGACCTTATACACATAAGTTATATATGCAACATATATCAAAGGATGGACAAAGACTGTGGGGAGATAATGGGATTCAAGTTGCCGATAGTAATTTTAATGCATTCGGAATGAAAGTATTATCAGACGATAACGGTGGAATATTTCTAATGTACCACAAAAACCAAAGTGAATTTTATTTAGACAATTATGACAGTTCTGGTACTTTTAAATGGAGAATTATTGATAGTTGGATTTGGGATAAATGTAGATGGGTAAAAGATGGAGAGGGTGGAATAATTATAAGTTCTGTTAAAGAAGACTATCCTAATAATAATAAATTAATTCTTCACAGAATTTCCAATACTGGTACAAGGCTATGGAGTGAAAATGGAGTCGTAGTAGATGACAGTATGACGAATATAAATCCTCAGCCTGCGAGTATATTATTAAACTCTGATAGTTCCATTACCACTTTTTGGGATAATGGTTGGTATCCATTAAACGATCTTTTTGTTCAACGCTTTGATCTATTGGGCAACACATTATGGGAGAATAATATTTTAATCACAGATGTAATATCCTCTAAAGCTGATATCGGTTTGCTGGAAAGTGAAATGAACTCAAACATACTTATTTGGTCAGATCGTAGAACCCCTTCCGGTTTCTACGCGCAAAGATTAGATAAATTTGGAACTAAAGTTTGGGGAGATAGTGATAAAGCGATAACAAATCAAAGTCCTGGAACAAATGCCATTGTATCAGATGGAAATAATGGTGCAATTGTAATTTGGGCTGATGATGAACCATTAAACGGAATATTTGCACAACAAATAAGTAAAAATGGAAACTTAGGCGAAGTACTAACATCGATAAATGATGATAATTATTTTAATAGAATCCCATATAGTTTTAAACTATTTCAAAACTATCCCAACCCATTTAACCCAAGCACAATAATAAATTACTCGATTGTTGATCAAGAGCTTGTCAATTTAGATGTGTACGATATTCTAGGTCAAAAAGTGGCACAATTAGTTAATGAGGTTCAGGAAGCAGGAAATCATTCAGTTGTTTTTGATGCTTCAAAACTTACAAGCGGTATTTACTTATACAGGCTACAAAGTGGAAGTTATTCCTCAACTAAAAAGATGTTATTAACTAAATAGTAATTATTTAGCCTGCCAGTTTTTTGCTGGCAGGCATATTGTGTGGAGCTTATATGAGGATTATAATATTTATTACAGTAGTTTTATTAAATTCAATTAACCATTCTCAAGATTTTAAACTTATTGGTCCGCCAAATAATAGAGAAACAATTATAAAATATGCCACTAATAATTTTAATAAATTGTTTGTTGGTAATGCAAATGCATCAGTAATAAGCTGCTATAATGATGGAGAAATAAAAAAAATACTATTCCCGGGTATTGATGTTTCTAAAGGTCGTCAATTAGTTACTTTTCCTCAAGATACTAACTCGCTTTATTTTAATTCTGATGGATATTTATTTAGAACCACTGATGGAGGTGAAAACTGGGTTTATGAAGATGGAGAGACTTACTTCCCTGCATTTGTTGCTATCAATCCCCTGAATGAGAATATAATATACAAGTATAAAGAAAGTAAAATGTATAAAAGTATAAACAATGGTCTAAACTGGGTATTGCTCTATACTTTTCCATATTCAACTCTTTACCCGACTTTAACAGTTTCGCTTAGCGATACATCCAAAATATACGTAGCGTTATATGATAATTACTTGATTCTTCATCTTTATGTAAGCTCAAACTCAGGAATGGATTGGTCTGAAGTGATTCATACAGGAAATTTGGGGCTAGCTTATAAATTAGAGTTAAACCCTAATAATTCAGAATCATTATATTTACAATTAGGTAGTGGTGTTTTCAAGTCGATGGATGGTGGTAAATCTTTTACTCAAATAGGTCCACCGTACATTTCAGGATTTACCATAGATATGCTTGATACTTTAAATTTTTATTTCAGATCGAATGAACCAATTTATTCCCCATATGGATTGTTTGCAAAGTCAACTGATGAAGGGCAAAGCTGGTTTACCCTTAACGATGATTTTCCATCAGAAATATTATTTAATTCTCCAGTCATCAACCCTATAAATAATCAAGAACTATATGTCAATAGCGATATTGGGACGTATAAAAGTAAAGATGGTGGAATTACCTGGGAAGAAGTATTCATAGGTGGTGAAAGTATTTTTAGTTATTGCGTAAACCTTAACAATCCGTACAAAATTGTTACTGCAAACAATTATACTGCCTACGGTATTAAAACAACAACTAATGGCGGAGAAACATGGTTCACCCCTGTAACAGATACTATACTGCCACATCTTAACAATTTTTATCATGATTTAGAATTTGATCCCTCAAACCCTGATAAAGGATTTCTTACCTCTGATCAGGCACTATATCAAACTTTTGACGGAGGTATAACCTGGTCAAAGAATAGTTTTCCTTATAGCTGGGCTAGAACAATTGCAATAGCACCATCCAATCCTGATGTAATATTAGTTTGTTCAATTGATGAACCAACCGGGTATTCATATCTATATAGAAGCACTGATGGAGGTAAATCTTGGGAATTAAGGAATAATTTAGGGCTTTGGTATAATGGTTTTTTTAAAATGATCTTCGATCCGACTGATGAACAAAAAATCTATTTGAATAAGCATGTTTCTGATAGCTTGGTCGTTTCGACTGATCAAGGGCTTACCTGGTCAAATGCCAGAAACGGGTTGAGTACCGATGCTGACATTACTCATATATGGATTAATCCTAAAAACCCACTTAAAATGTACTGCTCAGAGGGTAATGCAGGTACAAACTCTGGCGCATTTAATATGAGTACAAATGGTGGTGAAAGTTGGTTCCAAATAGACTCAGTATTAAAAACATTAATTGATAAACCTGATGTACAGGGATTTTGGATTGACCCAGATAATACCGATAGAATATATCTTGGTCTTGGCGCACAATATCAATTTGGAACTAATGAGTACTCAAGTGGAGGATTGTATTTTACCGATAATCATGGAGAAAGTTGGATAAAGATATTTAATAGTGAAGTAAATAAGATAATTGCAGATAATTCTAATCCAAGAAAAATATATTTTAATTCAAAATTTGGATTAATACGATTTACTGATACGTTAGTTACAAGTATTAATGAACTCAATCCAACCATACAAAATGAATATGGTTTATTACATAATTATCCGAACCCGTTCAACCCCAAGACGGTTATCAGTTATTCTGTAAAAGATGCTGGACTTGTAAAAATAAAAGTTTATGATATACTCGGTAGTGAAGTAGCAACACCAGTAAATGAAAACAAATCAGCAGGTACTTATACAGTCGAGTTTAACGCATCAAATTTACCAAGCGGAGTTTACATTTATACATTGCAGGTAAATGGATATTCTGAAAGCAAAAAAATGTTGTTGATGAAGTAATCAGTTAAAAAGTAAGAAGTAAAAAGCTAGAAGTTAAAGGCACGAGCAATCGTGCCTTTTTTATTTGCTCTGACATCCGCACATCAAAAGAATTAAATAAATACATCTCCAAACGACATCAAATAAATTCCGTTAAAAAAATTTACGTAACGGAACGTCAACGGAAAAAGCTGTTTGAGCCCCGTCCTTCGAGGCGAGTTCTTTTTCCGTAGTGTAGTGAAGTAAATTTTTAGGAATTTATTTGCAGTCTTGATCTTTTGGTACTTTTCTATCAAGAGAAAAGTACATTAATATTCTTACACTAAGAAAAGAACATCTAATAAAATTCTTTTATCACTATTCTGGCGTCTACCCCAATGAAAATCGGGATCAAAAAAGAAAATCTATTTTCCTCTTCTCTGTATTCTTGCTTTAGCATTCAGCTCTGGTCTCCTGCTCTGGCATCCGCACATTAAAAGAAATTCGTCAAAAAATTATTCGTAGTGAAGGGATCAGCGATAAAATCTGTTTGAGCGAGTTCCTCTCGCGAGTTATTTTATCGCCCTGTAACGGAGAATAATTTTAGAATTTCTTTTTAAAGTGCATGCTTCTTTTCGTTCTTTTCTTACACTAAGAAAAGAACTTCTAATAAAATTCTTTTGCTACTTTTCTGAAGCCTGCCCCAATGAAAAACGGGGTCAAGAAAAGTAAGGGCTAATAATTTTTAAAGAGCATATTCTGACGTCCACCCCAATCAAAATCAACCAACCCACGCCTTGCAACACAATAAAACAATCCATCAATCATTCAATGTTCTTACAATATTTCAATCATTTAATCATAAAATCTTTAAATTTAGCTAAAAACAAACAATCTACTCACATAAACACAAAACATCCTAATATTAACACAAATTCTTCTCACATTAACACAAAGTATCCTCACATTAACACAAATACTCCCCACATTAACAAAAAGTATCCTTATATTAACACAAACTCTCCTCACATTAACAAAAATTAACCTCACATAAACACAAAATATTCTAATATTAACACAAATAATCCTCACATAAACAAAAAATCTCCTCACATTAACGTATATTACAAATGCAAAAACAAAAACACAGGTAACCCAATGCTAAAATACAACATCAAAGCACTCTGCACCGCACGCGGAATCACACAACCAATCGGCTATTTAGAAAAATCTGGAATCACAT
>JBATOT010000108.1:0-2966 GCA_049291095.1 Ignavibacteriaceae bacterium
GGAGAGGGAAGATGCTCTATCAAGAATCAATCAGTAAACAATTCAAAAAGATTATTCGTAAAGCAAATCTAAATGAGAAAATTCACTTTCATACTTTACGTCATTCATTCGCATCGTTATTAGTTCAAAAAGGAGTCTCATTGTATGTTGTTAAAGAATTACTAGGTCACGAAGATTTGGCAACTACACAAATCTATTCTCATTTGGATAACAATAGCATCGTAAAAGCGATAGCCTTATTTAAGTAGGTTCTATTTCATAATATGTTTGATCGTTACAATATCATTTTAAATGAACTCAATATTGGGTTATTTTTATATTCTAAACCCTTACACCTCTTGTTGTTAATAGCAGTTATATAAATATATTTAATATTACTTTGATAAGCGGTTATATTTATACACTAAACGTTAAAACTACAGCGCACAAATCCATATTTTTAATATAAACTAAAATAAAGGATTGAATTAAGAGTATTTGTCTTTTAAGGCAAAAACTCTAATAATTATAGAATAAATTATGTTATATCTGATAGGAATTATAATTACTTTTTTTCTTGCTGTACTTCTATTGACGAAAAAAAATAAAAGTGAAGCAGATATTATTTTAACTATTTGGCTTTTTCTAATAGGTGTGCATTTGAGTTTTTATTATCTGCACTACTCTGGAAATTATGTAGCATACCCTTTTTTACTTGGACTTGAACTACCTCTGCCGTTTGTACATGCCCCATTGCTTTATTTATACACTGCCTCTTTAACTAATCAATCGAGACATAAGAAATACAGACTCTTACATTTTTTGCCCATATTGTTTATTTACATTCTGTTTTCTTCATTTTTAACTTCCTCAAATGCAAATAAGTTATATGTTTATCAAAATCAGGGTATTAATTACCAAATTCATTTACAAGTAATCAATTTTGTTATCATCATCTCTGGTCTTTGTTATATTTTCTTGGCAATGCTTTTAATGAAAAAGTACAAAAATAATCTCGTAAATAATTTCTCAAATACAGAAAATATTACTTTGAATTGGCTTAGATATATTATTGTTGGTTTAATATTAATCTGGGTCATGATCATTCTTGGTAATGATTATTTATTGTTCTCTGCTGTAGTGTTGTACGTTATTTTTATTGGATACTTTGGGATAAAACAAGTTGGCATCTTTACGCAAACCCAAGCTTTTGATCAAAACTCAAATAATAATGCATTAACTTTCAATAAAAATAGTGGTAAACAACAAAATTTAAAACAAAGAGATAATGAAGATACAGAAGAATTGATTCGTGTTGATATAAAAGACCAAGAGCTAAATCTTGAACAAGATTTTATTAAATATCAGAGATCGAGTTTAAATGAACCTGTTATTAAAGAGATACATCATAAATTGGTTTTTATAATGCAAAGTGAAAAATTGTATAAAAATCCAACTTTAACACTTTCAGAACTGGCAAGGAGACTGGATGTTCAATCAAACCATTTGTCTCAAATAATTAATTCTATCGAAAAGAAAAACTTTTTTGATTATATCAACTCACTACGCATTGAAGAATTTAAATCAATTGTAACTTTCCCCGAAAATAGAAAATTTACTTTACTATATCTTGCTCTTGAATGTGGGTTTAACTCAAAAACTTCATTTAACCGTAATTTTAAAAAAGTAACCAATCTTTCACCTTCAGAATACTTGAATAAGCAGAATATCGAGTTAACTTAATGATTTTATTGCTCGTAAAAATTATAGTTTTACATTTCAAGATGTCCATGGATTTCTTTTAAATAGCCTTAATTATTTATTTTGAATAAGCTCCAAGTTACATACCAGGACGATTTGAAATAAAATTCATTCTAATTTTGTAGAAACTAGAAATAATAAATTCAAATGATAATTAGGAGGGACGCAGGAATGAAAGTCAGCCACCTGTTGGATAGGTAGTCTCTAAGCAAGTAGGCTGTTTGTACTACACACAGCAGAATATTTTTGAGCTCAAAAATTTAAGGACAAAAAAACTCAGCAATCATTTCAATATTTCATTCAATTACTTAGGCCGTTATTTAAAAAACAAACTGGTGGAACCTTGCAGAGTTCATTTGTTTATAAAACTTATTACATTTTTTACAAAACAATTTCAACCCCCATAAAATAATTCTACCGGCCAACATAAATATCTTGCTTAATGCTTATTAGAACTACATATTTGCCAAAAATATTGAGACAAATATGAAACGATTCCTTCTCATTCTTTTCGCTTTAACATTTCTTAATTGTCACGGACAATCAGATCAGCAGAATGATCTATCAAATAAAATTGTTGGTGGTGGCTGTGACGGCTGCGAATTGATGTATGTCGGAATGCCCGAAAAAATCTTGTCGGAGAATACCAGTATTGGTTGGACAGAAGGCAACCAGAAACTCATAGTAACGGGTAAAGTTTTCCAGTTAGACGGAAGAATACCAGCTCCCAATGTTGTAATTTATTATTGGCATACTGACGATAAAGGTTTGTATTCAACAAACGAACAAACCCCGGCAAAAGCAATAGAACACGGTAAACTAAGAGGTTGGGTAAAATCAGATAAAGATGGAAACTACACTATTAAAACTTCAAGACCGGCTGCCTATCCAAGTCAGGACATTCCGCAACACATCCATTTATCCATAAAAGAACCTGACATCGAAAATGAATATTATGCTGACCTGTATTTTGATGACGACCCACTTTACTTAAAGCACAAGAAAAAATATGGAAAACTTGACCGAACAGGAACGGAATTGTTAAGAGTAGTTTTGGATGGTAATATTCAAATCGCAGAGCACAACATTGTATTAGGGTTAAATATTCCCGACTACCCAACTAAAAACAAAGCAAATATTCAATCGGGTTTAAACATAGGTGAAGACCAGCCTTCATTTATACCATTTCACGCATTCGGACCAGACAAAGGAACAAGAACTTGCCC
>JBATOT010000109.1:0-10079 GCA_049291095.1 Ignavibacteriaceae bacterium
GTATAATTTGACACCTCAAATTTGCGGAAGTGGTGAAATTGGTAGACACGCTATCTTGAGGGGGTAGTGCCTTAATTGGCGTGCGGGTTCAAGTCCCGCCTTCCGCACCAAAGTAAATCCAATAATCAACCAAATAAGGAAATAGAAAATGACGAAGAACAGCCTAGTATTATCTTTCTTGATTTTTTTAGGTATTGCAATTTTGGGAAATGCGCAGGAAATGAAACCGGAAGCAGGTAAACTTTACAATGAAGGTAATGCTTTATTAAAAGAAGGTAATATTAATGAATCTATTGAAAAATATTCAGCTGCTTTGCTAATTGAAAAAGATTATAGAATTTATTATCAAAAAGGTGTGGCGTTAAAAAAAGCTGATAGATTAGAAGAAGCTAAAGTATCATTTGAAGAATGCTTAAAGTTAAATAAAGATTTTGAAGGTGGATTAAATGCTTTGGGTGGAGTATTTTTTTCTATGGGTAACTTTACTGAAGCAATTGCAAATTTTGATAAAGTTTTAAACTCAAAAGCTAACAATACAACCAAAGCAAAAGTTAAAAAAAATATTTCGTTGGCTTATGCAAAGCTAGGCAATCAATCCTTAGCCAGTGGTGATGCAAATAAGGGGATTGAGTATTTAAAGAAAGCAGTTGAAAACGATAATTATGATGCGGCTTATCTTTCGCTTGCAAAAGTTTACTCTGAACTTGGTAAATGGGATGATTCTATTGCCGCTTCTTTAAATGCATTAAAATACAGATCAAAGATTACTAAAGGCGGTCCATATTATTATATGGGAATATCTTATAAAGGTAAAGGAGATATGAATAAAGCTAAGGAGAATTTCAAATTAGCAGCAGCTGATCCAACCTACAAAAAAACCGCTGATTACGAATTAGGACTACTTAAATAGTCATTAAAAAATAGTAAACCCTCGTTAGTTCGAGGGTTTATTATTTTAAATTATGAAATCATACCAACAAACCCAGATAAAGAATTTAGGTGAAACTGAATTACTTGCACTTTTATCCTCGGCTTCAGTTATTCGAAAAACTAAATACTTTGATTTTATTTTAAAACATTTGTTACTAAAAAACGCACCAAAGAAAAAAATATACGAAGCATTATTACAGACTTATTTGTTTGCCGGGTTTCCATCCGCTCTTATTTCGCTAAAAAACTTTAATAAAATTGTTAGTGCAGAAAAGAATTATGATGGATATGATTTGCATAATTACACCAAGAGAGGATTAAATAATTGCCGAATCATTTACGGTGAAAAATTTGATAAATTGATTGCAAATATAAAAGGCTTTTCACCGGAAATGGCTGAATGGCTTATTGTTGAAGGTTATGGAAAAGTGTTGGGAAGAAAGGGGCTTTCTTTAAAGGAAAGGGAAGTATGTATAATCTCTATTTTAGCTGCTTTAAAATTTAAAGATCAGCTTTATTCACATATAAATGGACTTGTCAGATTGAAAGTCAAATTACTTTTTGTAAAAAAAATATTTGACAATTTATCTTTAATATCGGCTAACTCTACTGCAAAATTTGGTGTTAAAACACTAATTGAATATCAAAACAGAAAAAGCAAATAGCATACTCACATTTCTCTATCTAAAAAAATCATATATTTAAGCTTAAATTATTAGTTGGAAACTAAGTTTGTTTTTAATACTTCTCTTTAGAAGATTGCTATATTTTCTTTTGTGGCTTGATTTTATGGAAATTTGAGGATTATATTTGCTACAGATTTTCAAAGTTTAATTTAATGGATGAATTTTTAAATAATTGGACTTTGGAATTGTTGTATTTATTCTATTTCCATCCATTTTCTTTTTGAAGGATTAAGAATGTTAAAATACTTCTTGTTTTTTATTCTGATTACTACTACCCCAAAAGTGTTTTCACAGACAGTATCTCAAAAGTTTGATGAGGCAATGGCAGCATTTAACAGTCAGCAATTTGCACAGGCAAATCGATTATTCGAAGATTTTTTTAATGATTATAAAATTGTTGATGAAGTATACGCTACGGCTAAATATTATTCATCTGAATCGTTATTAAAACTTGGAAGAAAAAATGAAGCGGCAATTGGATTTGAGTATTTAGTAAAAACATTTTCCTGGTCAAATTATCGCGATCAGTCTTTATATAATTTAGGTTTGATTTATTATAATGAAAGCAAATTTGAATTATCAAGAAAAAAATTAAAGCTACTTTTAAACAATTACCCTGAAAGTAATTATTATGGAAATAGTTTGTATTGGATTGGGGAATCTTATTCTGTAGAAAACAAAACTGATGAAGCAATCAAATTTCTTGAGGAGGCTGTTGCAGATAAAAGGAATAAAAAGTTTGCAGATTATTCCATATATGCATTAGCCAACGCTTATGAAAAAAAAGGAGATTATATTAATGCAGTAAAGTATTATGATCAACTTCTAACCTATCATAAAAATTCGACACTTGCCGCTTCATCTCAGATTCGAATTGGAATATGTTATTTCAAATTAAAGGATTATCAAAGTTCAATTGTTGAACTAAAAAGTCCAAAACTAGTAAATCTTTCAGATGAAATATATTCTGAAAGTCTATATCTGCTTGCAACCTCATATTATCGAGTAGGAGAATATAATGATGCAGAAAAAAGTTATACAGAAGTACTACAGAAATTTCCTGCTGCTGAGTATTCTAAAGAAGCTAAGTATGGTTTAGCCTGGACTTATTTTCAACAAAAAAAATATGATGAGGCTTATGCCCGATTTGACGAACTTTCTGTTTTCAATGACTCAATTGGTATCGAATCACTTTTTTGGAAAGGTGAATGCAAAAGATATTTAGGTAAGAATAATGAAGCTAATAGTATATATAAAGAGTTTTTAGAAAAATATCCTAATGATCCATTGGCCCAACAAGTTCAATATCAACTTGGGGTAGTTTATTTTAATTCTGATAATACTGATCTTGCTACAAGATACTTAATATCAGCAAATGCGTCTCAAGATAGCGTACTAAGGGGAAAATCATTCGCAATGTTAGGTGAGATTGAATTGAACAAAGGCAATTACAAAGCGGCTAAAAATTATTTTGATATTGTACTTGAAAACAAAGGAGCAGAAAATTCGGTTAGAAACAGAGCATTATTGGGTATTGGAATTGCATTATTTCATTTAAATGAAAATAAAAATTCTTTGGAATATTTAAATGAATTGGATAATTCTGATCCAAACTTTGAATCACAAAAATTGAATTTTTTTATAGCTGAAAATCTTTTTGCACAAGACAACTTTAAGGAAGCTGTTTTTAGATATAACAATGCAACCGGGAATGATGAGGATATAAACTCCCAAACACTTTACGGTAAAGCTTATAGTTACTTTAACTCTGGTGATTATGAAAATGCAGCCTATCAATTTGTGGAGTATTTAAAGAAGTATCCAAAAAATAAGAGAACGACAGATACAAGACTGAGATTGGCAGATAGTTATTTTGGCAGTAAAAATTATACTGCTGCAAGTAAGATTTATGAAGAATTATTTAGTGCAGATTCTAAATTTAGTGCTAATCCATATGCTAGATATCAATATGCGCAAGCACTTTATAAATCAGGAAAAACTAATGAAGCAATAGTTGAATTTAAATCAATACAGGAAAAATTTCCTAATTCAGAATATGCAGAAGTTTCGCTTTACACGATTGGCTGGATACATTTTCAGAAAAAGGATTATGTACAAGCAATTTCACATTACAATGTGGTAATGACTAAATATCCGCAAACAAAATTAAAACCAATAATTTATTACTCGATAGGTGATGCACAATTTAATTCGGAGAAGTACGATTCAGCTATCGTGAATTACGAAAAAGTTTTATCCCAATATCCATCATCCTCAAATGTATTTGATGCAGTAAATGGAATTCAATACAGTTATGTTGCAAAAGGCAATCCCGAAAAAGCTATTAGTTTTTTAGGTGAATTTGTTTCTAAAAACCCAAGTTTAGGTTATTCGGATCAATTGTTGTTTAAGAAGGGTGAAATTTATTACAGTTTAAGGCAATATGATAAAGCTAAATCTGAATATATCAGTTTTACAACATCCTATCCGAAAAGTAACCTTATTGCAGATGCATATTATTGGGTAGGCAAGAGTGCGCAAAATATTGGACAAGGACAGGAAGCAATTTTATATTTTGATAAAGTTTTCATGAATTATAAATCATCTGAACTTGCCTCTGCCTCAATCCTGGAGATAGGAAATATCTACCGTTCATCAAAAGATTATAAAAGTGCAATACAGACTTATAACAAAGGAATTACTGAATTAAAAAAATCTAATAAAATTCCAGAATTAAAATACTACAAAGGAATGACTTTACTTGAAATGAGTAACTTTCAAGAAGCATACTCAGTATTTGATGAAGTTGTAATGTACTATCCAGGAACTGTTTTTGGAGATAAATCTAAGTTTGAATTAGCTTTAATTGATCTAGCTGGTGGAAGATATTCAATCGCTGATGAATATTTATTGTCGCTTGCTGAAAACAGAACAGATGAATTAGGCGCAAGATCACAATACTATCTTGGCCAGTCTTTATATGATCAGGGAAAGTACAACGAAGCAATTACAGCGTTAGTTAGAGTTAGAACTGTCTATTCTCGTTATGAAGAATGGTTAATGCGTTCGTATTTGCTTTTAGGTGATTGTTATGTGAAGTTGAACGATAAGAAAAATGCTGCCGAAATGTATCGTGCAGTAATTTCTAAATATGGTGGTACTCCAATTGGGGAAGAAGCACTTAAGAAATTGAGGAAGATACGATGAGATTAGTAGTATTATTGATAGTTGTCTTTGGATTTCATTCTGCCTATGCGCAGGATGATAAAACAAAAAATCCGACTGTTGAACTTCCGGATTTTGTAATAACTGGTAAAAGTCAGTTAAACATTAAAAAGGTTGATAAGATCAAACCAGATTTTATATCTTCAATTAATGAAGACTTTGTTAAACCATCTTATTCTCCTGAAGCACTTAAAGTTGGGGACTTTTCAAATCCACTTAAGAGTGATATGAGTTTTTTGAATGATGTAACTTTTTATAGAGGTAATATATCAGCAGGCATTGGTTTGTATACAATCCCAACTATCACTGCAAATTATGCTCATCCATTTACAAATGGCATACTTGAAGGAATGTTTAATGGTGATTTTATTCGTGCCTACGAAGATAACAGCGATAGATACAGAACAAGAATGGGATTCAATTTAACCTATTGGTCCGATATTGATGGAGAGGTTTTGCCGGGAACTCAGTATAATTTAAATGGGAATTATGGTACAACAAGTTTTAAATTTTTTGCTTCTAATAATCCAGAGGAAAGAAGAAGCTTAAACTATGGAAAAATTGAAGCTGATATCAAAAATGATTTCAACAATAATTTTTTATTTGGAATATCACTCAAAGACAATATGACAAATATTTCTCAGGAAGAATTTTCTGAAAATAATATTAGGTTTAAAGCAGAAGGATTGTTAAAGCTGAATGTTGTTAATGCTGGTGTCACAATAGATTATCGTAATCATTCTCTTAAAAACTTACTTGGTAATGATTCCGGAAAAGATTTTTTCTTAATACGTCCAACTGCAGGATTACATTTTACAAAATTAATTAAAGGTACTTTCGGTTGGACATTTTCTAGCGGGGCAGGCAACACATATAATGCACTTTATGCATCAGTTGCAATTAAGTTAAACAATAATCTTACATTATTTGGTGAGTATGCGCCAATTGCTGAGTTTATGAGTGTTGGAGAATATCTTTTGCAAAATCATTACCTTGCTGTTGATAGTATTGGCAGCATTTATTGGGAAAGAAGTAATTCATTAAATGCATCGATTAAATATGAGTTTGATAAATATTTTCAGATTGATGGCGGATTAAAATATTTTTCATCTGAAAATTTTCCTTATTTTGCTCCAGCTATTGATTCAGGAAAGTTTGATTTACATTATGCAGATATGAAAAGTATAAGCCCATATGCCAACTTTTTATTTTATCTTGGACCATACGGCCAGTTTTTTAGCTCTATTGAAATATCTGATATCCGAGATATTGATGGAAATCAGATTCCATATAAATCTATGCTAAAGTTAAATGCGATTTATAGTTATAAATTTCAGAATGGACTTCAATCAAGTTTGAAACTTGATTATCAGTCTAAAAGATATTCGGATATTAAAAATGAAACATCAATCGGAGATTATTTTGATTTGGGACTTTCATTTATATATTCATTTCAACCAAATCTGGATTTGACATTGGATATCAATAATTTATTCAACCAGAAAAATTATTATTGGAATGGATATCGAGAGGTTCCATTAAATGTTATTGTTGGTGTTAACTATCGCCTATAAAAATTTAGAATATTAATTATGACTAAAGCAGAACTTATTAGAAAAATGGCAAAAAATGTTGGTGTCCCGGATTCGGATGCAAAGATATTTTTTGAATTATTTTTGAAGAGAATTTCTGCAATTGTAGAAACTGGTCAATCAATTTCTTTAAAAGATTTTGGTTACTTCCATCTTATTAAAGGAAGCATTAAGAAACCGGTTTTTAGTTTTAATAATAATGAAATATCAGAAGAAGAAGTTGATCTTGTCTTGTTTTCTGAAGATAAAGATTTAAGAAAATCTGAGACAAAGGGATTGGTCTTTAATATCCCAATTTTTGATGAAGAAGACTATCATCCTATTGATTCTACTTTTAGCTTAAGTATTGGTAAACCATTAATACCATTACGAGGTGTACCATTTGATAGTATTTATATACCGACTTCAGGTTATGAATACAGAAGATTAATTGAATCTAAAGTAGAAAAAATAATTTCAGAATCAGAAATTGCTGAATCATTGGAAAACTTTCCAACATTAGTAATTGATGCAAGATCTTATAACTCAAATCAGGTTCAATTACGATGGAACGAAATTGAACGAACTGATGCAAAAATTTCTAATGAAACAGAAACTACTGCTCCTGTTGAATCAGAAATTAGCGAATATGAAAAACAATCTAAAGAGCTTAAAAATATAGCCTGGGATTTTGGTGAAGATCTTTCTCGACAAATTGAAGCTGATTCTATACTTGATATTACCGATGAAAGATTAAGTAAAGATTTAAAAGAAAATAAATCTGAGATAAAAATAAATGAAAGTTCAAATCCTTCAATTGAAGAAGATTTATTTGAAGAAGAAACTGATTTAAATACAGAATCTGCAAGAGAAGATATAAATATTCAGATAAACGAAAGTGAACTTTCAACTGAATTATTAAATCAGAACGATAAAGTTGAGGCTTCATCCGAAAAATTGGATGAGTTGCTTAATGATAACAGTTTTGCATCTATAAATATCATTGATGAAAATATTTTGAAAGATGAGATTGAAATTATTGAGAAAGCTGAATTTGAATTTGAGGAAGAAAATAAATTTACAGATGAAAACGAAAATTCTAGTTTATTACAAACAGAAGTAGAAAATATTAAAAATGAAGATCCTGATAAGGAATTCTGGGAAAGTACCTCAAAATATTTTGAAGAATATAAAATTACTCCTGATAAATTTGATACTAGTATAGATGAAGATGTAACTGATAATTTAGAAATCAATAATAAGATAACAGTTGATTCCAATTTGGAAAATAAACTGAATAGTGAAATAGATATAATAAATGATAATGAAATTATTGAAGGAAGTGCTTCAGAAGGTGTAATAGAAAGTTTAGAAGAAAATAGTGAAAATCTGGTTGAACCAATTGAAGAAACTCTTATGGAAGAAAATAAAACAACAGATGATCAAGACATTATGAAACAAGCTGAAGAACAAAAACCTGAATATTTTGAATCAAATAGTAAAAGGAATATTGTTCCATTCATTTTGTTTCCTTTGTTAGTAATTATTTTGTCTTTAGCACTGTATTGGTATCTTGAATTTTACAAAAAAAATGAAGTAGTTACAAAACAGAAAGAAATTGTATTGAATTCTGATAATGCTAAGATGATTAAAAGAAATTTTGACATTCCGGTTACTTATCCGTATCCAATTAAGGTAAATGAAACAACTATTTCAAAATCAATATTGCCTGAGGAAAATATTCCGATCGAACCTTCATCAAAAAATGAAGACAAAAAAAATGAACAATTGAAACCAGATCAAACAAAACCCGAACAATTAAAGCCTATTGAAAAGAAAATTGAGAAAGTTGTTCCAAATAAAACTGCAACCCTAGAAAATCAAAAAATTAAATCTGTAATCCCAACTGGTAAATCATTAAATGTTGGCGACAATATTTTCAAGTATGGTGATTATTATGTAGTTCAAGTAGCCTCATTTAGGGCTTTATCCATTTCTGAAAATGAAGCTGGAAAATATAGGAACAAAGGGTACAATGCTTTTGTAGAAACTGCTGAAATTCCGGAAAGAGGAACCTGGTACAGAGTTAGAGTTGGAAATTTTTCTTCAAAAGAAGAAGCACAAAATTTTATTAAAAAAAATATTCGCTAATTCATAAACAAAAGGTTAATTATGAATCTCTTAGATATGTTCCTTAAAGGCGGCATAATTATGTGGCCAATTCTTCTCTCGTCAATTTTAGGATTAGCAGTTGTAATCGATCGTTTTATTGTTCTTAGAAAAGCAAGAATTAATGTTCCGGCTTTTATGGTTAGAATAAGAGGATTTATAAAGAAGAAGGATATTTCAGGCGCTATAAGTCATTGTATGGAAGAAAAATCTCCTATTTCAAATATTGTTAGAAAAGGATTGACGAAATATAGATTTGGACATGATAGAGTTAAGGATGCTATTGAAAATGCAGGAAGTCAGGAAATCGGAAAACTTGAAAAAGGTTTAAATGTTTTAGCTACAGTGGCAGGTGTTGCTCCTTTGCTTGGATTTTTAGGAACTGTTACCGGAATGATAACTGCTTTTATGACTGTACAGGAATTACAGGGTGCAGTTGGACCAAGTGATTTGGCTGGTGGAATTTGGGAAGCACTGATTACAACAGCTTATGGATTAATAGTTGGAATACCAGCACTTTCATTCTATAATTATTTTTTAGGAAATGTAAAAAAACTTGTTGGCGAAATGGAAACTGTAGCTAATGATGTTGTTGATGTAATCCAGGATGGCAGAGAAGGTGAGAAGGAAGATGAAGATTTAGAATTTGAAGTATAGGTATTACAATGAAATTTAAAACGTCAGCCGAACCATTAAGTATTTTTAGTTATTCATCGCTTACTGATATTGTAATGCTTTTGTTAATTTTCTTCTTACTTTCATCGCAGTTTATAAATCAGTCTGGAGTGAAAGTTAAATTACCCGGATCAAAAATGAGTCCTGAATCTGTTCAGTCTCAACTGGTGGTTACAATTACAGAGGCGGGTACAATATATGCGGGCACAAAAGAAATTGGAATAGGACAGTTAGCTGTAGAATTATCGTCATTAAAAGCTAAAACACCAGATGACAATTTGATAATAATGTCTGATAAAACTGTTACGATTGAAATTTTGATTAAAGTAATTGATGCAGCAAAAGCTGCTGGAATTGAAAAATTTACAATTCAGACGGAAAAAGAAAAACAGGATAAGTGATGAATCTTTCCTACAACAACATAAAAAATCTTTCTTATTCCGGCTCAGTAGTATTTCATCTAATATTATTGTTGATTGCATTTCTAATAAATTTTGCTCTTGAAACTAACACAAGAGAATTTGTAGAACTATCTTTTGGTGAGGGTGGAATTGGAAACAACGCTGGATCTCAAGGTATAGCAATGGAAGAATCCGGTGGTAACACAGCAACGGAAGAAAAAGTTACGGAAAAGACTGAAAATAAAGTTCCTGAAGTTAAAGAAGTAACATTGCCTAAATCAAAAACGGTTTCAAAAGACAATATCATAAATCCTGTGGATAAGACTAAAGAAATTAAAAAGGAAAAAACACAAGAAAAAACCGAACAAGGTAGTTCTAATACGAAGGGAACTGGTCAAGGCAGTTTGGGGCAGGGAGAAGGC
>JBATOT010000110.1:0-5100 GCA_049291095.1 Ignavibacteriaceae bacterium
GTATTCATAGCCAGTATCAGATGGGTATTCTTCATTGTAGGCAGCATAAAATTTATATTCGAATCCACCAAATAGTTTAGTCATAGCCAGGTCAGCTTCACGATTTCCATAATAAACTGCGGGATCAATTAAGCAAGCACTTCCGGTTTCATCAAGTATATAATTTCCGCCCCATAAATCTCCATGCAGTAATGATGAAATTTCTTTTTCTGGTTTAACAATCGATTCTATTTTTTCCTCAAGTTTACCAAATGATTTTCTAAGTTCATCAGTTGAATAACCATTTTTTTCAGCGAGCTTAAACTGAAACATCAATCTTTCATTAAAATAAAATTCATTCCAATTATTTTTTTCTTCCGGCAATGCAACATTTATTTGTGGAGTTGACCCAATATAATTATTCTCATAAAATCCATAGTCATTAGAATTGTATTTATGTAGTTGTGCTAATTTCCTCCCAAAATCCTCAAAAAAATCATTTCTTCTTTTCCCAGGTTCAATTGTCTCGAGTAAAATCAGTTCATTGTCAGAGTAAATAACTTCAGGTACTCTTATTACATTTGGTTTCCTTAATTCACGTAATCCATTTGCTTCCTTTAGAAACATATCAGTTGGATTCTTGACATTTGATTTTAGGAAAAAATTTTTATCGGATTTTGTTACAATAATTTTAGAGTCATTTATACATCCTCCTGAAACTGAATGTGAATCTACAACTTTATCATTCAAAGCTTCTTCAATTATAATTCTTATGTTTTCCGTCAACATCTGATTTTATTTTTGTTAAGAGATTTTTGGTACAGTCTTCAAGTATATCAAGCACATTTTCAAATCCATCCGATCCGCCATAATAAGGATCAGGAACCTCTGAAACTGATTTATCTGAACTGAATGAAGTTATCTTATAAACTTTATTCCTATAAGCATTTTTAATATCCAAACTTAAAATATCTTCGTAGTTATCATCATCCATAGTAACGATGTAATCAAACTCATCAAAATCTTTTTTAGGATTAAATTGTCTTGCTCTGCTTGTTAAATCATATCCTCTCTGCAAAGCATGCTTTCTCATTCTTGCATCGGGCAATTCACCGGAGTGATACCCGATTGTTCCGCTCGAATCTACTTGTATAATACTTTCTAACTTTTCTGTTTGAATTAATTTCTTAAAAACTTCTTCTGCAGCAGGGGAGCGGCATATATTGCCCATACAAACAAATAATACTTTTGGCACAAAATCTCCTCATTAATTTGATTTGCAAAAATAATAACTCTTATCCAAAGTTACTGTTTAATGATTTAGTTATTCCACTTTTCTCAACACTAAACTGTTTTATTAAAAAGACATTGCTAAATAGAATCATTCATTTTATTAGAAAATGCTTATTGTAAAATGGCACTTAACTTGGGATTATAAGGATTATTCAATAGGTGAAATTATGAAACGTGTAATTCTTCTTTTTGTTCTATTTACAACTCTAACATTTGGGCAATGGAAAACCGGTGCCGTTAAACTTGGTTTTTTTAATCCTTCAGCAACTGATGGTGGTTTTATTGTTGGGTTTGAAGGCGGATATCATATCGATAAATTAATTAATTGGCAATGGAGCCTCGATTGGTTTCATAAAAATTATGTTGATAAAGAGCTTGTTAGAGAACTTAATGAATTTTATCCCGTAACAATTGGAGAAGTCAACCAACTTCGTGCGTCTACAAATATTCACGATTTTCCTCTTATGATTGGAATGACAGCAAGATTTCCGATCTCTAATCGCTCACAGTTTTATACATCTGGTTCAATTGGTGCTGAATTACTAATTATCAACTACAGAAATTTCCAGAATCCTATGGATGATGATTTTGAAGCAGCCTTTGATTTTAATTGGCGAGTTAGTGTTGGTGCTTCTTTCGCTATAAGTCCAAGATCAGAATTGTTTGGTGAGATATCCTACCACGAATCACACCCAAGCTGGACATATGAAGATGAAGATTACATTTATCCTAACAGTGTACTTGAAAGATCATATGATATGAGCGGATTGATGACAAGAATCGGTATAAGATTTTTCTATTAACTTTATTACCACGAGCTTTAGCTCGTGGTGATTAGTATTTTAGAAAATTGAGCTTTAACCACGTTATAGAATTATTATTCTCCATTTACTGTAACACAAACTTTTCTACTTCCGCCAAAATTTCTGTGTCCACATAAATAAATTCCTTGCCAAGTTCCAAGATTTATTTTTCCATTTGTAATTGGGATTGTTAATGAATTACCAAGAAGTGAAGTTTTAATATGTGCGGGCATATCATCAGCACCTTCAGATGTGTGTTCAAAATATTTTTTATTTTCAGGAACTAATTCATCAAAATAACTTTTCATATCAGTTCTTACATCAGGATCAGCATTTTCATTTAATGTTAATAATGCAGAAGTGTGCTTAAGTAAAATATGAACCAATCCGATATTTATCTGTTGAATTTCAGGAATGTTAGAAAGGATTTCATCCGTTATAAGATGAAATCCTTTGTTTCTTGATCGAAGTGTAATTTCCTTTTGTAATCACATAAAATTATTATAAACAGACTAAAGTCTGTTCAACAAAATTCTATCTTGATCCAAGCTCTATTTCAACAGTCATTTCTTTTTCACCACGTTTGATTATAACATTAACTTTATCACCTGGAACATAATTACCAAGTGCATAAGTAAAATCATAAATGTTGGATATTTTCTTTTCACCAAATTGAACTATTATATCACCAGCTAGTAAACCGGCTTTTGCTGCAGGACTTCCATCAGTAACTCCGCCAAGTTTGTAACCATCAACTTCACCTGCAAAATCCGGAACTGTGCCAACATAAACTCTGCTTCCCATCATTCTTCCGGTATCTTTTTTCTCCACCGAAATATAATCAGGTTTTGAATCAGCGTTTACAATCGATAAAGCAATATCATAAACATATTTAACAACATTTTCTTCGCCGTTATTATTTATTTTATCTACATCATCTGAAGGTTTATGATAATCTGTATGTGTTCCTGTAAAGAAAAACAGAACCGGAATTTTCTTCCCGTAAAAAGATGAATGATCACTAGGTCCAAATCCTTCATCATTAAAGGTTAAATTAAAATCATATTCATTTTTATCATCCAACAAATTTTTCCATTTTGATGATGTTCCGGTTCCATAAACAATCAAATCTTTTTTATCATTTAGTCTTCCAATCATATCCATATTGATCATCGTTATGTTATTTTCAATTGGTAGAGGGAAGTTGTTTACAACATAACTTGAGCCAAGTAAACCAAGTTCTTCTCCGGAAAAAGCTATAAAGACAATATCTCTATCTATTTTATCCTTAATTGACGAAAAATTTTCGGCTAGTTCCAGCAATCCTGTAGTCCCGCTTGCATTGTCATCAGCACCATTATGGATTGATGGCTCACCCATATACAATGAGTTTTGTCCACCCCAGCCAAGATGATCAAAGTGAGCGCCAATTACTAAATACTCGCCGGGAAATTTATTATTTGTTGCTTTAACAAATCCGCCAACATTTACACTTTTACCTTTAACTTCTTTTACTTCGGTTTCTAATTCGATAGTAAGATTATCAACTTCAATTATGTAAGATTCAGGTTTTAAAGTCGAATCGATTTTAATTTGTAAATCCTTTAAAGGAATAAATCCCAACAGTTCTCTTTTAACACTTAAAGCAGAAATTCCTGTTATTCTACCAGCATCGTCATATCGAAGAGGAACCAGAGGATCATCAGTTTTATCACTCGTGTTAACAAATATAATTCCTTTAGCACCTTTATCACGTGCATTAGTTGTTTTATATCTTAAACTTGAATACTGCTCAAATTTTGAGTGAGGACTTTTCATATCTGGATGATTTCTAAATACAATTACAATTTTATCTTTTACGTCAATTCCAGTGTAATCATCATAGTTTAAATCTTTTGCTGAAATTCCATAACCAGCAAAAACAACCTTACCACTTATTGAAAGATTATCTGAAAAGGAAAGTGGAATAAACTCCTCACTAAGCTTAAATGACTGGCCGCCCGGACTATTCACATTCCTAAATTCAACATCAATTTTATTATTACTACCCAATTCAAGTTTTTCTATAAAAGGAAATTCCTGAAAATAACTTCCATCAAACAATGGTAATACACCACTGCTTTTAAATTCATCTTTAAGATAATCCGCTGCTTTGTATAACGCAGCTGTACCTGTCATTCTTCCTTCAAGTTCATCAGAAGCAAGATATGTTATATGTTGTTTAATTTCTTCTGCAGTTATTTCGGGATTATTTTGTGCAAATATTCCTGCTGCAAAAACTATAAACAATAAAAATACATTTTTCATTTATCTGCCTTACAATCTTTTAATCTTTAAATTATTTTATCTTTTAATTTTACTAACTATTGACTACAAACTACTTACCACCAACAACAAACTATTCCACCCATTCGGCAATAAAAATATTTGTATCTGTATCTTTTTTATTAAAGCGATTTGATCCAAACACTAAATATTTACCATCAGGTGAAAACATTGGAAATCCATCAAACGAAGAATTGTAAGTTATTCTTTCCAATCCGGTTCCATCAATATTAATCATATAAAGATTAAAATCTCTGGGATTGTCACCATTATAGTTTGTAGAAAAGATAATTTTCTTACCATTTGGGTGAAAAAATGGTGCAAAACTAGCTTTTCCAAGTTGTGTTATTTGTTTTATGTTCTTTCCATCTGAATCCATAACAAAAATTTCCAGCGCACTTGGTCTTACCAAGCCATTTTCGACTAAATCATTGTAATCTATCATTTGTTCTTCAGTAATGGGACGGCTTGCTCTGAAAACAATTTTCTTTCCGTCAGGTGAAAAAAATGGGCCGCCATCATAACCTTTTTCAAAAGTTAATCTTGTTTGTCCAGTGCCGTCCAAATTCATGGTATAAATTTCTGGATCACCATCACGTAAAGAAGTAAAAACTATTTTATCACCCGTTGGTGATACAGTTGCTTCAGCATCGTATCCACCAGTATTTGTTAGTTGTTTTAATTCATCACCATCTGTTAA
>JBATOT010000111.1:0-7953 GCA_049291095.1 Ignavibacteriaceae bacterium
AGGTACGCCTGTCCAGAAAGCATCGAACGCATATTTTTGCATAATCGGACCAAAGATCATTCCACCCAGAATTAATAAACCAAAAGTCCAGTAAGCAAGTTTTTTGTAATTCGCTTCTTTGTTAAAAAATTCAAGTCCTGTTCTTGTGGAAAACAACATTGCCATAAAAATTAATATTACGTGAGGAATAATTATAAAGATTGGAACATCTCCCTTAAATCTTATTACCACCGGATGATTATTATTTAGAAATACTTTTTCAGAATCTTTAGATAATGTTATGCGGTACATTAATTTACCTGCCGGTGGTTGATGAGGCAATAAACCAGTTAACCAACCTTCTTTACTTCGATACAACATTGTATCAATTGTCCAATCATCAGAAGTTTTAAATCTTTTCCACTCAAGGATTCCAGTAATGTTTTCATCCTGAGTTTTAATTTTTATTTGATGATCATCCTCACCGCCGTGACTTCTATCCAGAGCGTACTTTATTGTTTTACCATTTAAAGTTGTTTCACCGGAAAGCGGATAAGTTGGGCCTGTCATTCGCTGATATGCAGCAGTTAAGACAGTTAATACAATAGCAATTATCCACAATAGAATTGATCTTTTCATCCTTGCTCTAAATAATTATTGAAAATTTTGGTGGGGAAATTTACGAATAAATTCAGCTAAAATTTAACGGGGATATGAGCCAAACAAATGCTTTTTATCCGATCTATATAACTGGTAAGATGGATAAGTAAATGAATGTGATTTATACTAATATCTCAAACGGTTAAAACCGTTATTTGATTAATTTATTACCTTACTTCCCACGGATAAATCCGTGGGTTAATAACCATTATATTTAAACAAACACAGCCCACGAATTCATTCGTGGGTAAAGACAAATAACATATTTTACTCTAACCGATTCATCGGTTTAAATTTTTGAAATACTAAGGATTAAAATTTAACGCTAACGCCAAATGTTGGCAGGATTGGTAACGCTAAACGAACGGGAATTCGTTCCTTACAAAACACATTTTTATTCTAAAACCATTTACATAATTTGTAGATGCAAAAACACACAATAGGCAGCGGGAAAAATGTTATTTAATAATTGCTATAAAAAAGTTTTAACTGGTTTTCTTCTCTTCATCTCTCTTTTTATAACCTCAATCTCTTGTGATTCTACCGAACCTACACCACCTGATGAAACAAAACCAACACTTACTCTTGCACTTGATGATGCAAGCTGCACCGAAGCGTGGTTGCAACTGCAAACAAAAGATTTAACTTTGCCCGCAGAGCTAACGCTAAAACAGTATAACCAAACTGGTGATTCCGTAACTCAGACCTTCAGTCTGAGCACACCCGACTCGCTGCTTTACATAGATTCATTACTTCCAAACCAAAATTATAAATTTAAAGTTTTACTAAATACTGCCAACAACCCACAACCAACTACCAACCAACTTTCCGTTACAACAATGGATACAACCAGCCACAACTTTACTTTCCAGAGCTGGACATTTGGAACAATTGGAAGCAGTGTGCTTTATGATGTTGCAATAATAAATGAAAATAACATTTGGGCAGTTGGTGATATAAAGATAGCAGATACGAGCCAGAATGGTTACACAACTTATAATGCCGTGCACTGGGATGGAAGTGATTGGGAACTCTTTAGAATACCAAATTACGATTATCCTAATACGCTTGTTTATGGTGCATTACAAACAATTTTTGCATTTAGTGCAAATGATATTTGGTTTTGCAGTTACTCAAACCTCGTGCATTACGATGGTAGCACTTTTTCTTCTAAAGCACAGTTTATGACAAGTATAAATTTTAATGGACAAGTATTAAAAATGTGGGGCACAGATAAAAATAATATTTATTGCGTTGGTAGAAACGGTGCTATTTATCATTATTATGGAACCAACTGGCAGCGGATTGAAAGTGGAATAACATTAAATATAAATGATATCTGGGGTGATTATAATGATAAAACACAGGATTGGGAAATTTTGACTGTTGCTTCAAACTTTGGAACGAGTTTAGAAAAAGAAATACTTCAGATAAAAAATAATTCTGTAACTAAACTTGCCTTAAGTCCTCAGATGTGGCCATTAAAAACAGTTTGGTTTATATCTAATAAACAATACTATGTTGCAGGAGCAGGAATATATCAGAAAAGATTGTTATCTGATTCTATTTGGAAAAATAACATATTAGATTTTACAACTTTTACAACCACTTCTCTAAGAGGAAATGATGTAAATGATTTAATTGCGGTAGGGGCATTTGGCGATTTTCTGCATTTCAATGGAGTAAGCTGGAAAATTGACTATCAGGAACCTTTACTTAACAATGGCTCATATACAAAAGTTACAATAATAGGGGATTTAGTTGTTGCAGTAGGCGGCAACAACCTCTCAATTAATTCAGAAGCAGTAATTCTTATTGGAAGGAGGTGATATAAATGAATGAAACACCACCAGTAATTTAAAAGAGTAACGGTGCTGTAACACCGTTAAAAGAATAAATTAAAACTGAACTCCACTCCAAACATAGTCCTTCTTCTTCTTATGAAAATCTTACAACTTTCAAAATCATTCATCCCAATCCAATCCGCAGATAAAACAAAGCAACGGAACGAACGGGAGTTCGTTCCCTACAAAACACATTTTTATTCTTAAACCACTTACATAATTTTTGGTTAAAGCTAAAATTTAACACTTACACCAAACGTTGGCAGGATTGGAAACATATTATTCTGTGCTCTTCCCAGAGTTAAATCTTTAGTTACGTAGTAATCATAGTTTACAACATTTTTTCTGTTGTAAACATTTACAACATCAAGATAAAAAACCCAATCAAGATTCCAGAAATCTGCCAGAAAATTAAATCTCAAATCCAATCTATGGTAAGCAGGCTTGCGGGAATTGAATTTATTATCTCCAAAATCCACATCGTAAACAACTTCACCTTCACCATCAGGATCATTAAAACTGGTGCGAGTTGAGATTACTGGAGATTCCGGAATACCATCACCATTTTTATCCACTAAAATTATTCGTGGTCTAATTCCCACCGGCTCGCTGTATGGAAATCCTGAACCATATTGCCATCGCAATCCAACGTTAAACCAATTATTAAAATCGTAATTAATTACAAAATTAAACGTATGTGTTTGATCGAACCTAAAAGGTAATTTAATTCCATCTTCAAAACGATTTGCATAAGCTAATGCATATGAAATCCATCCGCTAAATTTACTGTTACTCATCCCATTTCTTTTTGATAAGAAAAATTCAAATCCATAAGCTTCACCAAAAGAATTATTTATTGGAATTTGTGTAAGTGAATCTCCTTTTATGGTTACAGGATTTGTCCAGCTGTTGGCAAGGTTTGGATCTCGGCCAGGAATTAGTTCAGTAACAAAAGCAGACCCTTCAACTTTTTTCTGAACTATAAGATCTGTAAAATCCTTGTAGTAAGATTCAAAGCGTAAACTCCATTCTTCATTTAACCATCTTTCAATACCAATTACATAGTGTATAGCTTTTTCTGCATCGAGTGGTTTTGTATAAACATCCGCAAGATCAAAAAGAATATTCTGATCGCGAAGTTTTTCATAACCCGGTGATTGATAATAAATTCCCCATACGCCGCGTAAAGTTGTGATCTCATCTATCGCATAAGAAAATGAAAGTCTTGGTGCGATATAACCTTTTCCAAGAAGATCATAATAATCCAAACGTAAACCCGGATTGATAAAAAGATCTTCAGCTACTTTAAAATTATTCTGCGCATAAGCTCTGTAGCGATTATATTTTTTAATGTCTTTCAAATCACTGAGTGCCGCGCGAAACTGAGGATTAGCAGCAAAGATTGCTTCAAGTGCAGGATCAAGTTCAAACTTAAAGTCCATTATTGTTTCCATAAAATCCACACCGGCACCAGCTTCAAAAATATTCTCACTCCACAAATAAGTAAACTTATCATCAATAGTAACTTTTCGATAATCAAAATCACCATTGAATTTAAATCCTAACAGGTAAGGTTTTATTGTATCTGGAATTGTTTCTTCAAAATCCTCTCTGTTTAAAGATGGATCAAGTATTTGTGAATCAAAGTCCGTTGTGCCATTATTTTTATACCAGGAAACAATAACTTTATTTAAATAATTTTTTGATGGAGCAAAATGCCAGGCTGCGGATAAAATATCATTTCTTGTAATGTTGTAAACTCCAACGCTATCGGGAGTATTACGTTCTTCTCCACTAACAACATCAACACCATCACGAGAGATAATTCCATTTAACAACAGCTTGTGCCCGTTAAACGGTCCTAAAACCAACTTCGCCTGAAAATCATAAAAGTTTGGGAATGAAGTATTATCATCAACCAAGCCTGCACTTTTTACAAATGGTTCGATCACAAGATCATAATAAGTTCTGCGGGAATTGAATAACCAGCTTCCTTTTATGTTAAATGGATTTTTCCCTTCAAGCACAATGTTAGCGTCTACAATTGATGTGTTAATGTTTCCCATTAAATATTTTGAGCTATTACCTTCTCGATTGGTAACATCTAAAACTGCAGAAAGTCTATCGCCGTACTTTGCAGGAAATCCGCCTGAAATTAAATTTACATCAGATACAGCATCCGGATTAAACATACTTACAACACCATAAAGTCTGTATGGATTAAAAATTTCTACATCATCCATAATAATTAAATTTTGATCAGGACCACTGCCGCGTACGACAAGCTGAGATGAAAAATCATTTGGGGCCAATACGCCAGGTAATGATTGGAGAGTTCGCAATACATCTTCTGCAGCGCCGGGTAATATTTTAGCATTACGCGGATTTAAATCAATTAAACTTGTGCGGGTATCATTCTGCTGTTGAACTTTCATTCCCGTTACTTGAACTGATTCTATTTCAATTACAGCTTCATCTAAAGTGATATTAAGTTCAGTGGTTTTACCGGGGAAGATTTCAACATCAACAACTTTTGCTTGATAACCAATTGCACTAAATCGCACTTCATGTTCGCCTGCAGGAATTCCTGTTATTTTGTAGTTACCATTTTCATCAGCTCCCGCACCAAGATTTGTATTCAGGATAAAAACATTTACAGACGGTAATACACCGTTTTTATCAGTTACTTTTCCCGACAAACTTCCTGTTTGAGCAGATAGAGTAAAGTTAATTAGTATAAAAATTGTAAACGCGAATAATTTCATAGATTTATTTTATTTCTTATCTAAACATAAGAAAGTAGAAAATCATTCCATTTGACTGAAATCAATGCGTTATAAATAAAGAGAGAAGAAGCGGGTATAAAGTCCTAAATTTATCTCATGAAAGTTTGAGTTTGCATCGCCTGGCTTAAAATTATACCGATACCTTGTGTATAAGGTAAAAGTATCAAGCACAGTAAACCATCCTAAAGAAACTTCAGGCGCAAATCCATTTTGACCTGAAAAGTTTGTGTAGGCAGAAACGCCTGCAGAGATATATTCGATATAATCAATTGGAAATATTTTTTTATAACCTAGGCGTGCAAAATTTTTATTTTCAGCATCAAAAATGAACGTGTATTCAAATGATAGATAGCTTGATGGGTAATTACCTTTTTTTGCCCTAAAGGAAATTATTGAGATTTCTTTTGTAAGACTATAAAAATGATCGCCATTACTATTTACATAACCAGGCATTGGTAAGACAAAAACAGATCCTGCAAATAAGCATAGCGTTAATAAACTTGATCCTTCATTAAGGGTCGGTTCAAATGGTAAATCAAATTCAAATTCTTCGGATAGATTTTTATTACCGAGTGAATCGGTGGTTTCAATAACAAAGTTTATATTTTTTTCTAAAAATTTAAGATCAGTTATATCAATCTTTGCCGAATGAGCTTCACTGATTCCATTAGAAACCACATATTCATATTTGTTATCAATAATAACATTGCTTAAACAAACTTCGCTGGTATAGAATGACAGGATAAAAATATATGGCGGTTCCTGCTTTACATAAGCATCTATCAAATAAACTTCAATTCCCAATGAATCAGATTCTGTTTCAAACTCATTTTGTGTAAAAATTAAAGGTGAAACAGAAATTAGTAGGACTAGTAATAAAAATAATTTTTTCATTGATCTTAACTGATTATTAAATTTAATGTAAAGTTAGTAAAAGGATTTGATTTATATAACCTTAAAATATTTCTTGTGACAGTATAGATTTTGTAAAAATAAATACTAAAGTTGTATGTGTAAATAATCTAATTTGTTGTTTTATTTAATTGACGGGTTAATATGGAATTTTTAGAATCCTTGGATCCCCTCTTAAAAACCTTTTGGTTTATAGCTATCCCAACCAGCATTATTTTTATAATTCAAAGTGTAATGACATTCACCGGAATGGATTCCTCTGAAGGAATTCAAGCGGACTTTGATAGTAATCTTGATAGTGGTGATGCTCCATTCCAGTTATTCTCTTTCAGAAATCTAATAAATTTTTTATTAGGCTTCAGCTGGACCGGAATTGCATTCTTTGAAACTATCTCAAACAAAGTATTTCTATTTATTGCTACAATCGCTGTTGGAAGTCTTTTTGTTTTATTATTCTTTCTAATAATAAAACAGTTGATGAGGCTTGCGGAGGATAATACTTTTAACATAAATAAATCCGTTAATAAAACCGCAGAAGTTTATATAAATATTCCAGGTGAGAAAAAGGGTAAGGGTAAAGTTCAAATTAGTGTTGATGGATCAGTACATGAAATTGATGCAGTAACTGAAGGTGAAAAAATTTCTTCAGGAACTATTGTCAAAATTGTACGGATTGAAAACAATAACTTGTTAGTTGTAGAAAAATTATAATCAACTCATTTTTATAAAATCATTCTTAGAAGTAGTAAAATGATAAATCCATTAATAATTATCGTTGTAGCAGTAATAGTTGTTTTTGTTACTATCTCGGCACTAGTATCCAGATATAAAAGATGTCCTTCAGATAAAATACTTGTTGTATATGGTAAAACAGGAGGAACTTCTGCAAAATGTATCCACGGCGGCGGAGCTTTTATCTGGCCGGTTGTACAGGATTATGCTTACCTTGATTTAAAACCAATATCCATTGAGGCTAATCTTACAAACGCTTTAAGTCGACAGAATATTCGTGTTGATGTTCCCTGCCGATTCACAATTGCCATTTCAACTGAACCGGATACAATGGGAAATGCAGCAGAAAGATTATTGGGATTAAAACCTGATCAAATACAAGAGTTATCAAAAGATATTTTATTCGGACAATTACGTTTGGTAATTGCAACAATGACGATTGAAGAAATAAATTCTGATCGAGATAAATTTCTTGAAGCTATTTCTAAAAACGTAGATACGGAATTAAAGAAAATCGGTTTAAAACTTATAAACGTAAACGTAACCGATATCAAAGATGAATCTGGTTACATCGAAGCATTAGGAAAAGAAGCTGCAGCAAAAGCAATCAATGAAGCAAAAATTAGTGTTGCTGAACAAGAAAAAATTGGCGAAACTGGTAAAGCCGTTGCTGATAGAGAGCGTGATACTCAAATTGCTGAAACACACAGAGACAGAGATGTTAAAATTGCTAACACTCAAAAAGATAGAGAAGTTAGTATTGCAGTTGCAGGTAAAGATGAATCTATTGGAAAAGCAGAAGCCGATAGAGACACTAGAGTTAAAACCGCTGAAGCTAATGCTATAGCAGTTAAAGGTGAAAATGAGTCGAAAGTTGAAATTGCAAATTCTGAATCAGCAAGAAGACAAAGAGAAGCAGAAGCACTTAAACTTGCAATATCTTCGGAAAAAGTACAACAGGCAATGGCTTTGCAGGAATCATATGTTGCTGAACAAAAAGCTGAAACCGCAAGATCAGAAAGAGAAAGATCTACACAGGT
>JBATOT010000112.1:0-59814 GCA_049291095.1 Ignavibacteriaceae bacterium
GCTTAGAAGGCTGATGCTCTATCCGATTGAGCTACGGGCGCTCAAATGCCACAAAATCAATATGAACATCTACCAGGGAAATTCTAACGTCGGGGCGGCAGGATTCGAACCTGCGACCTCCTGCTCCCAAAGCAGGCGCGATAACCGGACTACGCTACGCCCCGATATACCATAATTCTTAAAAATTGAGCTGAAAATATATACGTTTGTGTTCTAAAAAACAATTTTTTAGGACTGTTAGAATCTTTAAATTGTCTACAATAAAAATCAATCGTTTTGAAATGAATTTCGCATTTTTTGTATCAAGTAGATATATCCTATCAAATAAAGACTCAAGACTGCTCAATCTTGTTTCAATAATTACAATTATCGGTATTACTTTAGGCGTAGCTACACTTATTATAGCATTAAGTGTTTTAAATGGATTTGAGAAATCATTAACACAAAAAATCACAGATTTTGATTCCCACATCAGAATTCAATCGTATAAAGAAATTCTGCCAAATGCGGATTTTTATACTAGTAAGATAAGATCAAAATTAAATGACAATATCTATTTTATTTCACCTTATGTTTCCAAACTTGCAATTATTAGTTCTAAGAATCGTAAAGAAGGAATAAATATTAAGGGAATAAACGATACTAAATCCATTGAAAAAATTCGATCTAATATTATTTCCGGTGAATTTAATTTTGATAACGATACTTCATTGATGATTGGTAAAACTTTAGCTACAAAACTTTTTATTAATATTGGAGATAGAGTAACTCTATTTGCATTAAAAAATGATAAACTTCCTTCACCTACCGATTTACCAAATATCAAAAGATTTATTGTTGCAGCAATATTTGAAAGTGGGATGGCTGAGTATGATAATATGATCGGTTTTAGTTCGTTAAATGCTGCGCAAAATCTTTTTTCCATTCCGAATGAAATCAATGGAATTGATATCAAACTAAAATCTATTGAGAAGATTGATAGTCTTACAAATCTTGTTAGAAGAGAATTAAAGTATCCATACTATGCTAGAACAATTTTTGAATCTCACAGAAATATATTCACCTGGATAGAACTTCAAAAAAAACCGGTTCCTATTGTATTAGGATTAATTATTATAGTTGCAGTTTTCAATATCATCAGTGCTTTATTAATGCTTGTATTGGAAAAGACAAATGCAATTGGAGTATTAAAATCATTAGGAGCAAAATCCAGTGAGATAATAAAAATATTTATTTATCAAGGTATTTATTTAACATTAATTGGAATCATTACAGGAGATTTGCTTGCCTGGCTGCTAATGTCAATGCAACTCAAGTTTGATATAATTAAAGTTCCATCGAGTGTTTACTTTGTTACACACGTTCCTATTGAAATGACATTAGAAATATTTTTAATGATCTCTACAATTACTTTTATTTTATCAATGCTCTCAGCAATTATCCCGAGTTACTTTGCTGCAAAAATAAATCCTGTAACAGCTTTAAGGTTTGATTGATGAGTTACGAACGATTTATTGCAAAAAGATATTTACTTTCTAAACATAAAATTAATTTTATAAGCGTAATTTCTATTATCTCTATTACAGGAATTACGATTGGTGTTGCAGCTCTTATTGTAGTGCTTTCCGTTTTTAATGGATTTGGAAGTCTTGTAACATCATTTTTGATGAACTTTGATCCGCATTTACGAGTCGAATATAAAATTGATGCAAAGCAAAATAATTCAGATCAACTTAAGAAACTAATACAGCAAACACCCGACTTAAAATCCTATGCTCCATTTGTAAGTGGAAAAGTTTTAGTCGTAAGCAATCAAATAAATCAGGTAATAGACTTAAAAGGAATTGATACATCATCAACAGAAAATGTTTACAACATTAAAGAAAATATAATTTATGGAACTGATGATCTAATTTCTGAAGATGGACAAGATGGCGTAATTATTGGGCTAAGACTTGCGGATGTATTGCGAACATTAGTTGGCGATACAATTACAATCATCTCACCTGAAGGGATTGAAAGAATTGTGACACAATTTGGAATGCCAAATTCAGCAAAGTTTATTGTAAAAGGAATATTTAGTTCTCAAAATAATGAGTATGATGAAAGTTTAATGTTCGTTCCTATTGAGGATGCTCAATTTTTATTAGGTTATAAAAATGACATTCAAGGTTATGATATTAAGTTAAACAACTCAGATAATTCTTTTAATGCAAAGGATTTTCTTGAATCAAGAATTGATATGAATATTTATGAAGTAAACACTTGGTACGATTTTCACAAAGAACTTTATTCTGTTATGCAGATTGAACGCTGGGTTGCATACATTTTGCTTTCTCTTATAATTGCAGTTGCAACATTTAATATTCTTGGTTCACTTTCGATGTCTGTAATTGAAAAGAAAAGAGATATAGGGATTATGCGTTCTATGGGCGCAAAAGAAAAATCAATCTTAAAAATATTCATGTACGAAGGTTTGATGATTGGAGTAATTGGAACTTTACTTGGAGTTTTATTAGGATATTTTATTTGTTTTCTCCAGTTGCAATACAACATATATCCATTGGATCCAACGCAATATAAAATCGATTCGCTTCCGTTAGAAATAAGATTATCAGATTTCTTTTACATTACAGGAGTTTCATTATTTCTTTCACTGCTTGCTTCATACTTCCCAGCAAAACGCGCTGCAAAAGTTGATGCATTACAAGCGATTAAATGGGAATAATTTTATGAGTATAATTTTATCTGCAAAAAGTATTTGTAAGTCTTACCAGACAAATAAAAATAAACTTGATGTTCTAAAAGATATTTCTGTTGATATTGAAGAGAATAGAATATCTGTAATTGTTGGCGCTTCAGGTGCAGGAAAATCTACTTTATTGCATTTGTTAGGTGGACTTGACAGACCTGATGATGGTAAAGTTTTTTATGAACAGAAAAATATATTTGAGTTTAATGATGACAGGTTAGCAAAGTTCAGAAATGAAAATATGGGATTTGTATTTCAGTTCCATCACTTGCTGCCAGAATTTACTGCGATAGAGAATGTTGCAATACCACAAATGATATATGGAAAGAATCTTAAAACAGCACTAACTGATTCCAAAAAACTTTTAGAAGTTGTTGGACTTGCACAAAGAGAAGAACATAAACCTGCTGAACTTTCAGGTGGCGAGCAGCAAAGAGTTGCTGTAGCAAGAGCTTTGGCTAATAATCCTAAAATAATTTTTGCTGATGAACCTACAGGTAATTTAGATTCTGCAAATAGTGAATCTATTCATAAACTTCTTTTTGAGCTTCGAGATAAACTAAACAAAACTTTTGTAATAGTTACGCACAATCCAGATTTGATGAAACTTGCTGATGTAATCTTTGAAATAAAAGATGGTGTAATAATTAAAAAGAAGTGAATGAATATTATTTAGTCAGGGAAAGGCTTGCCCTTCCCGTTTAATATAGGTTTTGTTATAAATTCTTCAGACAAGGCAAGTCATGTCCATACCTTAAACCTTCGATAGATAATCAAACAAGAGTCTTACGCCAAAACCAGTCATATATTTTTTTGTATAACTTCTGGAAGTATTATTCATCGCAGGTCCAGCAATATCTAAATGCGTCCACGGAATATTTTTATCAACAAAATGTTCTAAGAATTTGGCCGCAGTTATTGCTCCGGCCCAGCGTGTACTTCCAAGATTTGCAACATCTGCAACATCGCTTGTAATCAGCTCATTAAAATCATCCCACATAGGTAAACGCCAAACACGATCGTAAGTTGTAATACCACTTTTGTAAAGATGTTCTGCCATCTCCTCATTTTTTGTAAACATACCCGCAACAAACTCACCGAGTGCAACCACACACGCACCGGTTAAAGTAGCAAGATCAATTATCTGATCAGGTTTTAGCTGAGAAGCAAAATGAAGTGCATCAGCTAAAACAACTCTGCCTTCAGCATCAGTATCTTCAATCTCAACAGTTTTACCGTTTGATATTTTAACTATGTCGCCCGGTCTTATAGATTCACCTGAAACCATGTTTTCAGCAGCGGGAATTATCCCAAACAAATGAACAGGTAAATTATTTTTAGCAGCGGCAATTAAAGTTCCGACAACAACCGCGGCACCGGACATATCTGCTTTCATTTCGCCCATACCTTTAGAGGGTTTAAGTGAGATGCCGCCCGTATCAAAAGTAATTCCTTTACCAACAAGTGCAATAGTTTTGGTTTTAGCTTTTTTATTCTTTTTTGATTTAATAGTTGGTTTGTATTCTAAAACTATAAATCTCGGTTTGTTGATACTTCCCTGCCCAATAGCAATTAAGCCGCCCATTTTTCTTTTCTGTATTTCTCGATCACCAAATATTATTGCTTTAATTCCAAAAGATTTTACATCTGCAGCAACACGTTTGGCTAATATTTCCGGAGTCAGATTGTTAGCGGGTTCGTTCTGTAAATCTCTTGTTATGTTAACTGAAGTAATTAATTTTTCCGCTGTTGTAATTGCGCTTTTTAATTTCTTTTCATTCTCGGCATAATAGTGAACATCAAGTACTTTGTGTTTTACTTTTTTGGATTTGTACTTATCAAACGAATAATTGCCAAACAAAACGCCTTCCACAAATGTCTGGTAATAATATTCTTCAGATTCAAAATACTTTTTTACTGCTGAATATGCAGGAATAAAAATGTGAAGATTTTTTGTTACTTCGTTTTTAAGATTTGTAATTAATTCTGCTAAATGATTTCTGAAATAATCAGCATCAAATTTTTCATCGATCTTAACTTTCCATAAAATCAAAGCATCGGGTTTACCTGAAGGTTTGGTAACTCTGATTTTTCCGCCTTCGCTGGAAAGAAAGTTTTGTCTTTGCAGCTCGGAAAATTTTATGTTAAAAATCTTTTCAAGGTTTGGCAAACTCTTTTCAAGTTTATTATCATCAATCAAATATTTTAGGCTGATGGATAAAGGTTGATATGAAATTTTAGTTCCGCCCGAAATAAGATTTAATTTATACATAAAGATTACTTTCAGTTTTTCAAATAAAGTTCTGCTTTTGATAGAATAACAGGAATCATTTCCTGCATATTGTTAGTAAAGAACCTGGCACCGGAAGCATTTGTATGTCCGCCTCCACCGAATTCATTTGCAAGTTTGTTAACAGGAATACTTCCCTTGGAACGGAAACTAACTTTAAAGCCATTCTTTAGTTCAATGAAAAGAATTCCTATTACTACATTTTCGATTGAGAGATTATAATTAACAAAGTTTTCGGTATCACTTTCAATCGCGCCGAGTTCTTCAAAATCTTTTTGTGTTATAGTCATATAGCCAACTTTATTATCTGCTATAAGATTAATTGAATTTAATGATCTGCCAAGCAGCTTTACTTTGCTAAACTTACTTTGATCATAAAGTTTATCATAAACCTGTTCGGGGTTTACACAATATTTTAATAAGTCAGCAATTGCATTGTGAACATCTGCTGTTGTTCTTTCGAATCGGAATGAACCGGTGTCAGTCATTATTGCAGCATAAAGCGGTTCTGCAATTTCAAAATTAAGTTCAACAATTTTGGTTTTCTTGATAAAATTATAAATGATTTGTCCCGTTGCGCAATAATCTGTATCAATAAACTGATGATCAACAAATTCTTCAGGATCCTGATGATGATCGATACAAATTTTTAATTTATTTGAACTACGAATAGCATTTTCCATTCGAACAGTTCTATCGGCACGATTAAAATCCAGCGCGACAATTACATCAACTTCAGTAAAAATATTTTTGTGTAGTTCTTCATCATATCTTTGTATGCTATTCCCTTTGTTGAAGAATTCCATATTATACGGCAAGGCACTGTGATTGATTATAAATACTTTCTTACCAAGTTTTTTTAATAGAAAGTAGAAAGCTATTTCAGAACCAATTGCATCAGCATCCGGATTAACGTGAGTAGTTAACAGAAATGATGAATTACTTAGAATAATATTTTTTAATTTTTCAAAATCAATCATAAATCTCTTAACAATTAGAAATAAGATGCTGAAACAAGTTCAGCATGACAACAACATAAAATAGAAATGGGCTTGAAGCTGTTTCAAGCCCACGAAAACATAAAAAATAATTTAGTTTAATCTACTTTTAATCAATTAACTTCCCAGGTATTTCCACCAAAAAGAACTTTTGCTAATTCGCCCTGTCCTTTTTTCTTTTTAACTTCTTCTATCTGGTTATCCAATCCCTGATCGTAAGTTGGTTTTAATACTTGTCTGAAAACACCAACCGGAGTTGGCATTCCCGGAGTTTCTGTAAATGTAGAGAGTATTGCTGCGCGCACAGGACTTTCTTCAAATTCATCGTGCACCCACAAATCATTAACTGAATATTGTCCGCTGGTTAAATCAACCACTCTTGGTGTAAAGCCATCAAGCCTAATTCCTTTATTTCCATCTTTACCAAATACCATTGGCTTACCTTGTTCAAGAACAATAACATTATCTTCTTTAGTTTCCTTTTCAGTAAGAAGAGAGAAAGCTCCATCATTAAATATGTTACAGTTCTGATAGATCTCTAAGAAAGCCGTGCCCTTATGAGAACCAACTCGTTTAATCATTTCCTGCAAATGCTTAGTATGTCTATCTATTGATCGTGCAACAAATGTAGCTTCAGAACCAGTTGCAAGCATAGTAGGATTAAAAGGATAATCAACACTTCCATAAGGGGTTGTCTTTGTAACTTTTCCTTTTTCTGATGTTGGTGAGTACTGTCCTTTTGTTAATCCGTAAATACGATTGTTGAACAATAGAATTTTTATATCGATATTTTTTCTGCAAGCATGGATGAAATGATTTCCACCTATACTTAAAAGATCACCATCGCCAGTTGCAACCCAAACAGAAAGTTTTGGATTTGCAAGTTTTACTCCGGTTGCTAAAATTGGTGCTCTCCCGTGAATACCATGAAAACCATAAGTATCCATATAGTATGGAAAACGACTTGAACATCCGATACCGGAAATCCAAACAACATCTTCTTTAGGCACATTAATGATTTCAGGAAAAGTTCTCTGAACCTGTGCAAGGATTGAATAATCACCACAACCCGGACACCATCTAACTTCCTGATCAGATGAAAAATCTTTAGCAGTTAATTTAGCCGTCTTTACTTCAACTTTATTTTCCATTTTTTCCTCCGAGTGTTTCCTTAATCGTTTCTAAAATATCTGATACTCTGAATGGTAATCCTCTTACAACATTAAATTGAATTGCATCAACCAAATACTCACTTCTAATAAGCTTTGCTAATTGTCCAAGATTTATTTCGGGAATAAGGACTTTATTAAATCTCTTGAGAACTTCGCCAGTATTTTTTGGAAAAGGATTAACGTATTGCAAATGAGCTTGCGAAACTTTCATTCCTTGTGCTCTTGATTTAATTACAGCTTCTTTAATTGCGCCATAAGTTCCGCCCCAACCTAATACCAAAAGTTCACCTTGTTGTTCGCCGTCTACTTCAAGATCAGGAATATCGTTTTCAATATTCTTAATCTTTTGTGCACGTAGATTAATCATTTTGTGATGATTATCTGGATCATAATTTACTGTTCCGTAAATATCTGCTTTTTCTAGTCCACCAATTCTGTGTTCTAAATCTGGTGTTCCTGGAACAGCCCATGGCCTGGCAAGATTTTCATCTCTTAGGTAAGGATAAAATCCTTCTTTTTCAGTTCTGAATTTAACATCAATTTTTGGTAATGAATCAACACTTGGAATTCTCCATGGTTCAGTTCCATTTGCTATATAACCATCAGTAAGAAGAATAACAGGTGTCATATATTTTAAAGCTATTCTTGATGCTTCAATAGCCATATAAAAACAATCACGTGGTGTTTTTGCTGCGAGTACTGCTACGGGTGATTCACCATTACGACCAACAACTGCTTGTAATAAATCAGCTTGCTCTGTTTTTGTTGGTAAACCTGTGCTTGGCCCGCCGCGTTGAACGTTAATTATAACTAACGGCAGTTCAGTCATAACCGCTAAACCAATGGCTTCGGTTTTTAATGCTAAACCCGGGCCGCTTGTAGTTGTTATAGCAAGACTACCAGCAAATGCTGCACCTATTGCAGAAACTATTCCAGCAATTTCATCTTCCGCTTGAAATGTTTTTGCTCCAAAATTTTTAAAGTTACTAATGTACTGAAGAATTTCTGTAGCGGGCGTAATTGGATATGATCCAAGATATAGTGGTAATCCGCTTTGAACAGATGCAGCAAGAAATCCAAAAGCAGTTGCTTCATTACCGGAAATATTTCTGTAAGTTCCCTTTGGCAATCTGGCTGATTCTACATCATATCTAGTTGTAAATGCTTCGGTCATCTCACCAAAATTAAATCCTGCATGTAATGCTTTTGTATTTGCATCAACAAATTGCGGACTCTTTTTAAATTTATCCTGTATCCAATCGATTGTATTTTGAATAGGCCTATTATAAAGCCAATACATCAGACCAAGTGCAAAAAAGTTTTTACATCTTGCAACTTCTTTAGGTGAAAGCGGTGTTCCTTCAAGTGCATTTTCTGTAAGTGTACTGATAGGAACAGTAAAAACAGTATAACCTTCCAGAGTTCCATCTTCTAATGGATTAGTTATATAATTTGCAAGCTTAAGATTTTTTAAATCAAAGGCGTCACTGTTAACAATTAAAATTCCATTCTTTTTTAGTTCAGAAAGATTTTTCTTTAAAGCAGCCGGATTCATCGCAACCAATACATCGGGCTGATCACCAGGTGTGTGAATATCTATGCTGCTAAAATGTAATTGAAATCCGCTTACACCGTAAATAGTTCCAGCGGGAGCTCTAATTTCTGCGGGATAATCCGGAAGGGTATTTAAATCGTTACCAACAAAAGCAGTTGTATCACTAAACTGCGAACCGGTCAACTGCATTCCATCACCGGAATCGCCAGCAAAACGAACAGTAACTTCGCTTAGCTGTTGAAGTTCTTTTTCTTTAGCCATTATTCTCTCTTTAAATTAAAATATTTGCTATTTCAAAACTAATAAGACTGTTATGAATTTACAATTGAATTATCAATCACTTGGTAGATTAAAGCATAAATTCTTTTGGTCTATTTTCTCCATCCTTGTACGATTGGGTATCTTCTTCCATATCCAAATGCTTTTGAAGAAACACGCAGTGCCGGAGCAGCTTGATTTCTTTTAAACTCATTCATATCAACCATTCGTAATACTCGTTTTACCAATTCCTCATCATCAATAACATCTCTTATCTCATGATACTCTTTATTTTCTTCAAGATACATCCTTAAAATTTTATCCAATATTTCATAAGCTGGTAAAGTATCCTGATCTGTTTGATTTGGTTTTAGCTCTGCTGATGGGGCTTTATCGATTATTGCTTTAGGAATAATTACTTTTTCTCTGTTGATGTAATTTGCAATTCTATAAACATCAGTTTTATACACATCTGCTATAACAGCAAGTCCGCCGCACATATCGCCATATAATGTACAATAACCAACTGCCATTTCAGATTTGTTTCCGGTTGTAAGAAGCAAATGTCCATAATTGTTTGAATAAGTCATCAGATATAGTCCGCGTATTCTTGCCTGCAGATTTTCTTCTGTCAGAGATTTAACATCATTGTTAAGAATAGATTTCATTTGCTTTAATGTTTCATCAACAACCGGCTGGATGCTAACGTTTTCAGATTGAATTCCGAGATTACGAATCAGCGCTTCTGAATCGGTTATACTTCCTTCACTTGAATATTTAGAAGGCATTAGAATTACATTAACATTTTCTGCGCCCAAAGCCTTTACCGCAATATATGTTACAAGTGCAGAATCCATTCCACCGCTTAATCCAATCAAAATTTTTTTAAAACCAAGCTTGGTATAATATTCTTTTAGTCCAAATGTTAATGAGTTTAGAACTTCTTCTTCAAATGATTCTTCACATTTTCCAATTACTTTGTAATTTTCTTTTGTATCAAAAATTAAAAAATCTTCTTCAAATGATTTTCCAACTTTTACTAAGTCCCCTTTACCATTGTAACACATACTCGCACCATCAAAAATCAAATCTGTCTGAGCACCAACACAACAAACGTAAGCAAGTGGTATTTTATCTTTCTTTGTGAGAACGGTTAACATTTCTTTTCGTGCCGCACGTTTTCCGTAAGAGTACGGACTTGCGGATATGTTTATTAATACTGAAGCATTTTGTTTTAGTAATTCCTGTATCGGATCTTTATGATATCTTCTTCGATACCAATAATCAGCATCGTTCCAAATATCTTCGCAAATTGAGATGCCAAGTTTTTCATTTTTGAATTCAAATACCGAAACACTTTCTGCAGAATCAAAATAGCGCATCTCATCAAACACATCGTAGTTAGGAATTAATGTTTTATGCTGGACGAACTGGATCTTACCATCAAAACACAATATTGCCGAGTTATGAATATCTGTTCCAACCTTATCATTATCTTCTGTGATTGCACCAAATATCAACCCGACTCCGCTAGTTTGTGAGGCAATTTCTTTTGCAGCCTTATTAACGGCTTTACGGAACTCCTGTTTTTCAACAAGATCTAATGGCGGGTAACCTACGAGTGATAGTTCAGGAAAGATTGCAAGATCTGCTTTTGCATCAATAGCTTTTTTGTATCCATCTAAAATCTTTTGTTTATTATATTCCAGATGTCCGATGATGGGATCGATTTGACAGAGCGCGATTTTCATTTAGTGATAAACATAATTATTTATTAAAATCTTACAACTAAAATAAACTAAGTTTTAATTAATCCAATAATTAACAGAATTTTCCTGCCATTCACCGATACCACTGGCCCGACAATAGACTGTTTTTCCCTAATTTAATAATCATGAACCGTTGGTACTATAAAAAAAGCCTTCTGTGTATTTCTTTACTATAATTGCAACAGAAATTACAGACAGAAAGGAGTTCTGAAATGTACAAGAAACTATATCGTTCGGTAACAGATAAAATGTTAGGTGGGGTTTGCGGAGGTTTAGCAGAATATTTTTCAATTGATCCTGTTCTAGTGAGATTGATTTTTGTTCTTGCAGTAATCTTTGGCGGCAGCGGTATTTTAGCATATATAATTTTGTGGGTTATAATTCCGCAAAAACCATATATTATAACACCATTTAATAATGAACAACCAAAGCAGGATTCAAATACCGGTTCAGAAGAAAAAAAAAGTGAAAACTCAGAGTTTAATATGAACTCTTCGATTATTAATAAAACCAATAATAACAGATCTTTATATGCAGGAGCATTTTTAATATTTTTGGGTGGAATCTTTCTTTTGGATAATTTTGTGCCGCATTTTCACTTTGGTGATTTTTGGCCGCTTGTCCTTATAGGATTAGGGTTTGCGATAATTCTTAATGCACGCAACAATAATGTAAACGAGGTAAGACAATGAAAACATCACATATTTTTTGGGGAGTATTTCTTATAACAATTGGCGGATTGATATTACTCGGAAACTTAACTGATTTAAATTTTACCTGGCACTCAGCCTGGAATTTCTGGCCAATGGTTTTAGTTTTAATTGGGGTTTCGATTTTAGTTAAAAATCAGATTGGTAAAAGTATTGTTGCTGGTTTGGCAGCATTAGTTTTAGCATTAACTATGTATGCATCAGTAAGTGCAACTACTAATCTAATTGATGATGACTTTGAAATAAACTTTGAAGGTGAAGAAGCCGTTTACGATACAACTAATTTCTCTCAAGAATATTCTGATTCTGTAAAAACAGCAACATTAAATTTTAGTGCTGGCGCTGGCGGATTTAAAATCTTAACTCCAACAGATAAATTGATTGATTTTATGACTGAAGGAAGTTTAAACAATTATAGTTTAGATAGAAACGACTTTGAATCTCATTCCGAAATAAATTTTGAGATGAAAAATAATCGAATCAAACTAAAAAATAAGAATTACAAAAATTCTGTTGAAATGTCTTTAAATAAAAATCCTGAGTGGGCTTTGAACTTTGAAGTTGGTGCAGCTTCTGTTGATTTAGATTTAACTCAATATAAAGTTACAAGCTTGGATGTAGGAATGGGTGCAGCAGCATTTAACGTTAAGCTCGGCAATCTTGTAGATGTTACAAGAATAAAAATTGATGCTGGTGCTTCAGATATTGATATATTGATTCCAGATTCAGTTGGCTGTGAAATAAATTCGGAGGCAGCATTATCCAGCAGAAATTATGAAGGATTTAAAAAAGTAGATAACGATTTATACAGATCAGAAAATTTTGATAAATACCAGAAGAAAATCTATATAGAAATTGATTGCGGAGTTTCTTCAATTGATGTAAAGAAGTACTAAGAAGCAAAACATAAATACATCACAAAAAAGCGATCCAATGTGATCGCTTTTTTAATATCCCTTTACGTTAATAATCACATTGCTCGATTTCCCAAAATTATCAAGGCAAGTTATTTTATGTTTTCCAACCTTCAATTTGTAAAACAGTTTTTCACCATTCCTCACTTTACCTGTCAACTCATTATCAACATACCAGTAGTAATAGGAATTTTTTGGATCGTCTGCAGCTAAGAAAACTATTTCTTGTGGATCTTCATTTTCAATAAAGTATTCAAAACTACCCGAAGGTGATAATATCTTCGGTCCTTCATTAGAAATTATTGCTGTACAAAACGGGTTATGATCAGGGATTATCTCAACCTGAAAATCATTTTTTTTATAGTATGATACTAATTCAGGTTCAAAGACTGTATAGACTTTTCTTTTATAGTTAGTATCCGGTAAACATTCTCTGCAATACTGAATTGTTTCATCTTGATTTACAAAAACTTCCTGATGAACCTTACACAAAACATTATGTGATTTATTTTTTACGGCTAATTCTTTTATTCTTGCTCCGCAAAAATCATTAGGTAATAATCCTGAGACAGCGCACACTTCCCTTTCATATATATTTTCAGGTTTATCAAACCATTTTTGTTTGGGATTATAATCTATTGCATTAAACAATTCTGCCAGTAAAGGTAATGCTGAACTTGCACCTGTTAAAAATGGTGATGCTCCACCATCAAAATTACCTACCCAAACTACTATCGTATAATTTGTATTAAACCCAATCGCCCATGCATCGTGTTTTCCATATGATGTTCCGGTTTTCCAGGCAATCTTTGGTAATTTAAAAAAATCTATATTGTTTAAGTTATCATTCCTCTTTAATCCGGAAAGTATTTCAGAAATGAGATAACATGTTTCTTTATCAAAAACTCTTTTTTCTGTTTGATTAGATAATTGATCGGTCGTGTACGATAATGATCTATAAACTCCTTGATTACCGAAAACAGAATATAATTTTCCCATTTCTTCGGCTGTAACACCACAACCTCCGAGTATCATTGATAATCCAAGTTTATCTTTTTGTTTACTTATGTATTTAAAATTAATTGTTTGAAGAAATTCGCTGAAATTCTTCACTCCTATTTGATTTAATAATATTACTGATGGAATGTTTAAAGAGTTAACAAGTGCGAATTCTGCTGAAACAAATCCATTGAATTTTGAATCAAAGTTTTCCGGTTCAAAACCTCCTATTTCAATCGGGACATCTAAAATTTTTGTACCCGGTGTAAGAAATCCCATTTCAAAAGCTTCAGCATAAAGAGCAGGTTTTAAAGTAGATCCTGGTGAACGAACTGCCAGTATTCCGTTAACTTCTCCTTGATGTCTTTTATCTTTAAAGTTTGCCGACGCACAATATCCAACTACTGATGAATTTTTATTATCAATTACAAGTGCAACTCCATTTGAAATATTTCTGCTCCTGATTCTGTTCACATAGTTTGAAAGAATATCTTCTGAAGTTGTTTGAATCTTTAAATTAAGTGTAGAATAAATTTCATCAATTTCTGTATATGATCGTTTTTTTAAGTAGTAACAAAATTGTGGAGAAATTTTTGGAACGGCATATCGATGTGCCTCAATTGGTTCAGCTAATGCATCCAGAAGTAATTGATTGGGAAATATTTTTTGTTTAATAAAATTGTGGATCCAATAATCTCGCTTGGATTTTATTTTATCATTTATTCTATCAAGTCGTAACTGGTTCGGATTACCCGGAATCACCGATATTAGTATAGCTTGCGATATACTTAATGTTTTTGGGTGATGATTAAAATAAATGTACGAAGCTGATTTAATTCCCTCGATATTTCCACCTAGGGGCAAGTGACTGAGATATATACTCAATATCTCTTTCTTTGAGTGATGTAACTCCAATTGAAAAGCCCTAATAACTTCTATAATTTTATTGAGATATGATCTTGGTTTTGGTTCTAAGATCCTTACAACCTGCATCGTAATAGTTGAGGCACCCGAGATTTTACCTTTTGTAAAAATATTATTTATAATTGCTCGGAAAATTGCAGTAAAATCAACTCCAAAATGAAAAAAGAATTTTTTGTCTTCTTTTACCAAAATCGCTTTAATTAAATCGGGAGAAACATCTTCAATATTTGTACGCATCCGCCATTTATGATCCTCTGCTAAAAAAGCCGTAAGCAACGTACCATCACTCGCATAAATAACTTTTGAGTAGCTTTTAGTTTGTGGTGGAGGGAATATAAAATCCATAATCAATAAAATGATCAGGCTTAACAATGTAAACCTGATCAATTTAATACTAATTATTTTTTTTAATATCGAAGAAATTCTATCAACAATCATTTAGCATTATCGTGCAATTATATTTACAATACCAGCACCGTGATATGAATGAAACTCTCTATCATACATTGCTTCCGCTCCAATTACAGGAAGCTGATAAGTACCTTGTGTAACTGCTCTCAGTAAATAGTAAAATTCATTCTTTTTATTCATTATAATATTTGTGAACAATAATATTCTGTCATCTCGAATATCCATATAATTAATATTTAATGGTGAATCAGATTTCCATTCAACATCAGCCTTTGAGTTTAGTCTTGGATTCTCTATTTCAAATCCAGCAGGAATAATATCAGTTATCGCAATATTGTCAGCATTTCTTTCCATTCCGTACAAAGCAATTCTACAAACTACAAGATCACCTTGCTTAAAAGTATTATTTGAAATTAGTTGCTTTGTTTTATAATTGTAGTATTCTCTTCTTACTCTTAAATGCGAGTCTTCTTCTTTAACTTTAATATTTTGCTTTACTCCTTCGGTACTCCAGAAAAAATATATCTGTCCATTGCCCTTCGCTTTTACCAATATTTCAGAGGCATTCATTCTGTCATCTGATAAAATCAAATCTTTATTTGAGTATTTACCGATTGATTTACCTTTAACAATAACATCAACATCAAGTTTTGAATTAGAAATATTTTTTGCTGCTTTTCCTAACGCAAGAAATGTAAATGATTGATCCTGGGTTGAATAACAGTTCTCAATATTTTTAGTTAAATACTTTACTATCAGTGGAATTTGTTTGTTACCCGGTTCGATATCAAGCAATACATTTAGCATTAATGCATTTCCTCTTATATCAGAATCAAATGATTCACCGGTTAATCGTTCAGGATGAATTGGTTCATATGCTTTTGGCATTATATCATAATAAGAATTCCATCGTCCTATCAATGCAAAAGCTCCTGCAAGAAAATATTTAGAATCTTCCGACAGCAAACTTAAACGACCTTTATAATAGTTCATTGTTGATAAATCAGGTTGTTTAGCAAGTGCTAGAACATATAAAGAATATAAAATTTCTTTATTGGCAATATTAACAATTGTCCTCTTACCATCGCCCGAGTATGTAACGTAATTATAAGTATTTGGTTCCTTTGCTTTCTTTGAAAGATATTCTAACAATCTATTAAGTGTATATTCTGATACATTGTATTTAGCTTTTTTTGCTTCTACCAAAAAATGAGCAGCGTAAACTGAACCCCACCAGTTAGAGTAATTTCCACCTTGCCAATAAGACATCGAGCCGTCGTACATTTGCATTGATTCAATTTTTTTGATTCCTTCTTTTACATAGTAAACCGGATTTGTGGTTTTATAAAATTCTGGTGCAACTAGCTTTGCAATATCTTCAAAATACAATTGCGGAAATAATTTGGATACAGTTTGTTCAATACAACCATGAGGATATCCAATTAATTCTTTAAGTTGTTTTGCATATTTGATTGCAGGAAACTTACTTAGTGTTAGTGTTGTTTTCTGTGAGTTAGGAATAAAATCAGATGGAATATTAATTTTTGTGCTTTCATTTGCTTTAATGATTCCTCCATCAGATTCCACAATCAAAGGGGAAATTGGTTTTACTGCAATTTCAATTTCTTCTTTTGCATTGGCATCACCGGTTACTGTAAAATAAATTTTGCTGGCTCCAACCTGGCTTGTTGCTTCTAAACTAAATATGGCCACACTTGAAGATTTTGGTCTAATTTTTATTTTCTGTTCTGATTGTGAATTAGATTTTAATGAGCCGCTTACTTTCATCGTAACAGTAATATTTTTTTCTTTATCTGTGGTATTTATCAAAGTAACTGGAGAAACAAGTTTATCATATTGTGCAAGCGTTCTTGGAATCTGTGGTTCAATAATGATATCATCTGCGACAAGCATTGATCTTTCAGCTGATCCAAAGTTTGAGTTTGAAAATGCAACAGCCATCAATCTAACATTACCATTAAACTGTGGAATGTTTAATGAAACTTTAATATTACCATTACCATCCGTTTTTTTAATTCCGCTCCAGAATGATAATAACTTAAATCTTTTAACCGTGATAGGATTTATTCTTTTCTGAGTTTCGTCTTCTCCTCCATCACCTCCAGTTGATGAATTTTTCTTAAATTCGGGGAGCAATAACTCATATAAATCGTATCCATTCACTTCGAGTGGCCTTTTAGCATACATAAAATCAAAAGGACTTGGGGTTTTATAATTTGTGATTTGTAAAACACCTTCATCTACTGCAGCAAGAGTTATTCTTGTATCTTTGGCAGCATTTGTTTTGATTGTTATTGTCTGAGTGGTATTCGGTTTGATCTTTTCCGGAGCGGAGATACTTACATTAAGTTTGTTTTCTTTTTTTACTACTTTAACTGACTGAAAACCATGACCAACGAAGAAAGGTGATTCCTGATCAGCAGAATGTTTCTTAAACAGAGTTGCAGTTATGTAGATGTTAGGCATAAAATCGTTTGTCATCTTAATATTAAGTTCAGCTGATTTATTTTTTACTTCTACATATTGATAATCAAGGACATTATTTCTTTCCATCGTTACGAGCATTTTGCCTGAGAATGGACACGTGAAAAGAACTTTTGCAGTTTCTCCTGGCTGGTACTCTTTTTTATCAGTTATAATTTCAATTCTACCTTCGCGATCAACTTTAAATGAAGATGTTGTTGAACTTCCCCAACCGTATGCATAAAATTCCTGTTTCTGGTAATCTTCCTCTCCAGTTTTATAAATTCTTAGTTCAAATTTTCCGGATCTGTTCAACTTAAAATTTAATGGTGTTTTCCCATCTATAACTATTTTCTTTTCCCATTCATCAAAAGCTTTTTCCTCTGATGCATAGTAGTATCTATCTGAATTATCTTTTTTAAGTACAGTTTGCCACTCTAGACGTACAAGTTTTGCAACAGCATTAAATTTTTTAAGTGTCTCATCTTTATGATCAACTGCAACAAGATTGAAATTTAAGTTATCATTAACATTGTAATAATATCCGCTGGATTTAATACCGATAAAATAATCTCTCGTATAAACTTTAAAATCTGCCCAACGCGTTACAGTCCTGCCGGTTGGATCAAACACATTTATAATTGCTGTTCCATTGACATATCCAGCACTCTTAATATCACCCGGAACGATGTACTCAACCGATCCACTTCCATTATTATCAAGAACTCCATCGTTAAAAGTACTTGACAGATTAGAAGCTTTAAGAGAAGATCTGCTAAATGAGTATTCAGGATATTTTTTACTTGAATACGGCATTTGTTTAAAACTTAACTCAGATTGAAAATTTAGATTTGAAGCTTTTGCACCATATAAATACTCAGCATCTATACTGATATTAATATGTTCACCAGTTTTATATTCTTTTTTATCGGAAGCGACATTCACTCTAATTTTATCAGGAACAAACTCCTCAACATTAAAATCATATGATCCGATCAGAACATCACTACCAGTATAAACATTTACATTGTAGTTACCTGTCTGAGCAAAAACAGGCAGATTAAAACTCAGATCAAATGAACCTTGATTATCGAGATCTTTCTTAAACTCATCAAATTCTTTTCCGGTTGGAGAAATGACTTTTATCAATACAGGAATATCTCGAACCACAGCGATTTTATCATTTCTTACAATCCCGCAGACGTTTACATCATCTCCAGGTCTGTATAGTTCGCGTGGACCGTACAAAAATACTTTATAATCTTTTTCAGGTGTTGATAATCCGCCAACATCATATCTTGAAGTTCCAACTTTTGTTGAACTTAAATCGAGGAAATTATAATCATCATCCTTTTCAACAATAATTAAGCTGGGATAAAATCCTTTCTCGGATTTTTTATCATCCTTGAAACTTGCTACGCCATTGTTATCAGTTGTACTTTCATACATGATCTGATTGTTTGTAGAAATTATTTTTACTTTTGCATTCGATACGCTTTCGGTTGAATTAATTTCATTTACAAATATTAAAATCTCATTATCCATTACCTTTGCGATAATACCAAGATTAGATAATGAAATTATTTTCGAATCAGTGATATATCGTTCATCATTCGAACGAACAGTAACCACATAAATTCCTTTGAACTTTTTGTCTAATTTGTCTTTTATATCAAGTTTTATCTTGTTTAGTAAATTATTCTTATTACTAACTTTTATTTTTTCTGTAAAGATTTCTTTACCATAATCTCCGATATTATAATTACGATTACGTTCATAGTAATAATCATCGTAATAGTAATCATATTCATCTTCGTAGTAATCATCATAATAATAGTTTCTATAAGAATTTCGGTTGAAAAAATGCACAAGATTATTGTCATAAATCTGTGCGTAATCAACTTCTATTTCATCAATATTTACAGCACTGATTTCAAGATTCTGACTACCACCACGTAATAAATAAATTCCATTTTTATCCGTAAACTTTAGTGAAGGATTTACATTTAGCAGATTAACTTCCTGTTCAAAATCACTACCTAATTTACCACCATATAAACCTGGCAAACCCTCTTTAATTAACATAGTAACAGTTTGCACATTTATCTGAGATATTTCTAATCGAATGCTGTTTTCATTAACAAAAGCTTCAAATTTTGTTTTTGGGTTGAATGAAATAAATTTTGAAAGAACTGTTTCATCAACCTTTTGCGTTGTATAGATTTCAATCCAGCCTGTTTCCCCATCAACACCTGAAGTAACATCTGTAATTACTAGTTTTGTAATCGGAGGAAGTACTGAATTAAATTCTCGATCATCACTTAATGACTTTTTTCCATAAATACAGTTTAAGTTCTTCTTAACTTTTATAGAAAACTTTTGTTCTTTTTCTTTCTGTGATACCTCGCCAAAATTAACCGCAATTATATTGGAATTTTCTGAAGTTATAATTTCAAAATCAACAATAGTTTTTCCATCACTTTTTACTTCTAAAGCATCTGCTAATTTTTTAGGATTAACAGGATAATTAAATTTTATATTAGCCTGTACAGTAAGTTTGTATTCTTTGTGCTCGATATTAGTCCAGAACAAATCAACCGCCTCCACCTCGAAATCAGGGCTGTTAAATTTGTATTCCTCAAAATCAGTTGATAGATCTTTTCCAAAAAGAACAGCTTTGCTCACCTTTGCTGTGTATCCCTGTATTGGTGCTAAAGCAGTTTCTGTTGAAAAAACCAGAGTTCTTGTATTTTCCCATTTAAATTTTCCGCTAACAGCAGGAGTAAATGAAATAAATTGTGTCTCACTCCACACACCAATACTATCCATCGGTGCCAGGTCATGAGAAAATTCAATAGTAAAATTTGTTAGTTTCTCGATTTTACCTTGAGGTGAAAACGAAGTGATTGTTACTGTGTCTGAAGAACAGTTTACAAAAATTACAGATATGAGTAGCACAAAAGCATAATAATATCTTTTCATAAGGGCCCCGAATGGAAATAGACGGTTGGAGATTAGAATTAGTTAATTGATTTCTTTTTGAAGAATTGATTTGATGCTTGTTAGTATTCTGGAGTGAGTAATGATTAATCATCTTAATTTATTTCTGATAGCAACTTAGATAATTAATTTTACGCTGTCAACAAAAAATGAACGAATCACTAATATTTTTTTGGTATCCACAAATGTTTATCTAACCTAACACAGCCTTTTTCATCAAACTCAATTCCTTCGTGTCGTAATAATTCTTCCATCAGGTTTGGATCGCCAAAATGAATTTTACCCGTTAATGCGCCAAATCTGTTAACAACTCTATGAGCAGGAATATCAGGTCCGCATCCATTTAAAGCCCAACCAACAGTTCTTGCAGATGATCGAATTCCACAGGCTTCTGCAATATCTCCATAAGTCGAAACTTTACCATAAGGAATTTTTTTAGTGATCTTATAAACTTTTTTAAAAAAATCTTGCTTAGATTTTTCTTTAATTTTTATTGTTTGTGATTTCTTTTTCATATATCGAATCTGGTTACTTTTTTCTTAATAAATAATCAAATAATTTACTTGATAAAATCAGGATAATAACTTTTTATGGCAAGTTTAAAACGAAAATTATTGAAATATAAAATTTGGTTCCGGGAACTTTTTAGATTCTGTCCGATCAGAACATCAAAAGTAGATAGAGAAAATTTATTTCTGCTTTGTGGTCATAGAGGCTCACCTGTAAATGCACCTGAAAACACTATTCCCTCTTTTGAAAGAGCTATGAGAGAAGGTGTTAATTCTTTAGAGACAGATTTATGTGTAACAAAAGATAAAGAAGTTATTCTCTGGCATGATTGGAATCCCGATGATCTTGTTGCTTTAATTCGTGAAAAAGGAATTGAACCTGAAGTAGCTTACAAGCCTGATTTCCCTGCTCCATTTAGCGGATTGCGAAACAAAACAAGTGAACTAACAATAAGTGAAATTAGAAAATATTTTAACTATGTTAAAAAAGGCGAATCTGAACCGGTTAATGCGCACATTCCAACATTTAGAGAATTTGTAAAATGGTTATCTGATAAACCACAAATAAAATATGTTTTTCTCGATATAAAAGTACCTAAAGATGAAAAAGAATTAATTTTAGTTATACTGGATCAACTTGATGAATTTAAAAAAGAATTTAATACATCAACAAATTTTATTGTTGAAACATTTTTTCCTGAAGTATTAGAAATTGCAAAAGCTAAATATCCTGATCTTAATTATAGTTTAGATGTTGAGATTCCGCCCGGATTTATTTTTATGCCCAGAATTCATAGCACAATAAAAGTCGCAGCAAATAATAAAAATAATGTTGCTATCATTATGAGGCCGAGACAGATTACCATTGCAAACTGGATGACGTTCCGAAGAGTAATATGGTACGACGTGCGAAGAAAATTAAAATTGAATAAATTAAATAGTGCATCCAGGATTGATTTTTTAATTGGATGCACAATAAATGATAAACGTGAAATGGAATGTTTAATAAAATCCGGTATAAATGGAATGCAAACTGATTACCCACGAAGGTTAACCAATCTTGTAAATCAGTTTAAGTTAAAACGTGAATAATATTAATTCTGACTAAACTTTAATAAGAAAGCTTTTATAAACTTATTCAAATCGCCATCCATTACACCCTGTGTGTCAGAAGTTTCTTCATCGGTACGATGATCTTTGACTAAATTGTAAGGATGAAAGACATAACTACGAATTTGACTTCCCCACTCAATTTTCATCTTTCCTTTTTCTACTTCGTCCAGAGCAGCATTTTGTTTCTCTAATTCAATTTGATAAAGTTTTGATTTTAATAACTTCATCGCGTTAACACGATTTTGAGCTTGTGATCTTTCACTCTGGCAAGCAGCAACAACTCCTGTGGGAATATGAGTAAATCGAACAGCAGTTTCTACTTTATTTACGTTCTGTCCGCCTTTACCGCCGGAACGATATGTATCAACTCTAAGATCAGCTGGATTAATTTCAATTTCAATTGTATCATCTACCTCAGGAATTACAAATACTGAAGCGAATGAAGTGTGTCTTCTTTTGTTGGAATCAAATGGAGAAATTCTAACCAAACGATGGACACCATTTTCTGCTTTTAAATAACCGTATGCAAACTCACCTTCAACTTCTATAGTGGCAGATTTGATACCTGCCCCGTCACCATCAAGAATATCAAGCATCGTCATCTTAAATCCATTCTGTTCACCATAACGCAAGTACATTCTCAATAACATGTCAGCCCAATCCTGCGCTTCTGTTCCTCCCGCCCCGGAATGAATTGTAAGAATACAGTTTTTGTTATCATCTTTTCCACTAAGCATATTTTTAAACTCAGCAGATTCTACAGAAATACTTAACAAATTCAATTCAGAGTCAATCTCATCATACAAAGAGTCATCAGATTCCATTTGAGCTAATTGAATAAACTCATCAACACTTTTAGCTTTTTGATTAACAGATTTCCAAAGATCAACCCAAGATTGTAAATTTTTGATTTCCTGAAGAATTTTTTGCGCACCTATTTGATCATTCCAAAAATTTGTTTCTTCAGTTTTTCTGTGCAGTTCTTCTATCTTTGCTTCTTTACGATCAACGTCAAAGATAACTCCGTAGATTATCGATTCTGATTTTGTAGTTATTAAGTGATTTTATTTCTTCTTCGTACATTATTTCTCCTATTTGTCATCCTGAACTTGTTTCAGGATCTTTACCAATAATTAAGATGCTGAAACGAGTTCAGCATGACTTTTAAATTTCTATTTCCATTCTTAACAGCGCAGCAGCTAAAGTTTTTCCCTGAGCATCATGCTTTAGTGAAACTGTTCCACCTCCACCCAAAGTATTATGCAATAAAAAGTTTAAAGCTCTCAGATTAGGGAGCTCAAATCTTTCAACTTTGTCAAGGCAAATACCCTCAAAGTGTTTTTTAACATTTTCTACGGTAAGCTCTTTTTTTATAACGTTATAGCCTTTATCATCATAAGCTATAATTCCTACATTTGCGGCATCACCTTTATCACCACTTCTACCGTGAGCGATATCTAATAATTTTATTTTCATATTATAATTCCATTATTTCAACATTTGGATTAACTAATTTTTTAGAGATAAGTGCAGGCCAATATGCTACAACTTCACTCGGTTTCGGACGACCACCAGCGAATCCTGTTACTGCAGGTGGGCCCGTAAGAATTAGCGGAGCAATCTCTTTACCAAATCTTTCCACCGATTTGTAATCGTGGGATCGAACTCCTATTCTTAACATAATCTCATTTATATTTTCTTCATCGAGTTCAACCGCTAATGGACCGTGAGTCGAGTTATATCCTACAAACTCAGTTTTAATCTCATCAAATTGCAGCAATAGATTAGCCAATCTTTTTCTTAAAATCTCATCTGCTGCTCTTGCTTTTGTTAATGCCTGTGGCCAAGAATATGTTAAAGATGAAATTGCACTAAATCCATCCGAATATGAACAGGATACTTTGTAAAATTCAGTTTCGGGGAAACCTTTTACATCATACATTTTCACTCGATCATTTCCCAAATCTTCTAGTTTTATCGAAGTAAAATCGGCTACACAATCCGGAGTTATATAAGACGTAGGATCGCCAATCTCGTAAAGTAATTGTTCCGCTACAGTTTCAAATGAAACTCTTCCACCAGTGTTTGGATGTTTAGTAATTATAACTTCACCATTTGGATATGCTTCTGCGATCGGAAAACCGATTTCTGCCATATTAGGAATTGATTGCCAATCACCTAAAAAGTTTCCACCACTTGATTGAGCTCCACACTCTAAAATGTGCCCTGCAACGGTTCCGGCAGAAAGTAAGTCATACTCATTTTGCTTCCACCCAAACTCATAAATCATTGGAGCCAAAGTCAATCCTGTATCCGTTGTCCTTCCTGTGATAACAATATCGGCCCCTTTTTGTAGAGCTTCAACAATTGGAAAAGCACCAAAGTAAACATTAGCACTAAGAATTTTATCCTTAACCAGTTCAATCGATTCGCCTGTTTCCATATTATTTAAAGTTGCACCATTTGAAAATAAAGTTTCAAGATCATCTTTTATATTATCTCCAAGTACAACTCCGATTTTCAAATTATTTATACTGAGATTTTTAGCAACTTCCAGGACAGCATTTGCACAAGCAATTGGATTAACTCCACCACCATTTGTTATTACTTTAATATTTTTATCTTTTATGATCGGAAGAATTCTTTTCATCAACTCAGGAATATCTTTAGCATAACCAAGTTCAGGATTTTTATTTTTTTGTTTTTGTAGAATAGACATTGTTACTTCGGCAAGGTAATCCATAACAAGATAATCAACATCACCCTTTGTTACTTGATGAAATGGAGCATCGATAAGATCGCCCCAAAAACCTTGTCCCGATGCAATTTTAATTTTTTCTTTCATTTATTTCCTTCGCAATTTTTTCTGCAAGATTTGATAAATCATCTTCGAAATTAATTTGACACCATTCAATTCTCTTATCAGCGTTAAACCATGTCATTTGTCGTTTGGCATATCTTCTTGTGTTTCTTTTTATAAGCTCAATTGCTTTTTCCAAAGAAATTTCTTCATCTAAATATTGAATTATTTCTTTATATCCAACAGTATTTAAAGAATTCAATGACTTTGAAAATCCTTTTTCCAATACTGATTTCACTTCCGCAATTAATCCATCCCGAATCATTTCATCAACACGATTTTCAATATTTTTGTACAACAAATCTCTATCCCAATTTAGTCCAATTTGTCTATATCTAAACTTGTTTTCCTTTTCCTCTTCACTATGATGTTGCCAGATCGGCTTGCCAGTTAATTTATAAACTTCTAAAGCTCTGATGACTCTCTTCCAATTTTGTGGAAGCATTTTTGAAGCACTAGCTTCATCAACCTTTTTTAATTCATCATATAAAAAATCATCACCAAATTTTTTTCGTAATTCTAAAAGTTCAGTTCTTATCTCTTCATTCGTATCAGCTGATTCTGTAATTCCATCAATCAATGCTTTTATGTACAAACCGGATCCACCAACAACTAATGGAATTTTTCCTGCATCTAAAATTCTATTGATTATTTCTTCAGAACTTTTTGCAAAGATACTAACATTAAAGTTTTCATCTGGATTCAACTCATCAATAAAATGATGTTTGATTTTACTTAAAATTAATTTCTCCGGTTTTGCAGTTCCAATATCTAAATACTTAAATAACTGTCGGCTATCTGCAGAAATGATTTCCCCATTTATTTTTTCAGCAAGTAGCAAACTCAATTTAGTCTTACCAGAGCAAGTTGGCCCAACTATTACTTTTATTTCTTCCAACCTTCTCTTCCAATTAATGGAACAAAAGTAAATTCAGGTATAATTTCAGAATCAAATTCTGTATCAGATATTTTAGTAAGCAAATACAATTTTTGTGAGGAACGATCTCCAACTGGAATTACCAATTTTCCTCCAACAGCCAATTGATCTTTAAGCTTTTGCGGAATAGTTGGTGAACCAGCCGTAACAATTATTCCATCAAACGGAGCAAATTCTTTCCATCCAATTGTACCATCACCGTATTTTGCGTGAACCCGAATTCCAAGTTTATCAAATAACTTTGTCGTTCGATGATGCAGATCCAGGTTACGTTCAATACTATAAACATCACAACCCATCTCAAATAAAACAGCGGCTTGATATCCGGAACCAGTTCCAATTTCTAATACTTTGATTCCTTTTTTTTTGATCTGCAACATTTGAGTCATATACGCCACAGTGAACGGCTGCGAGATGGTTTGTTCATACCCAATCGGAAGAGCGACATCTTTATATGCGTGCTGGTGCATGGTATTCGGAACAAATTTTTCTCTTGGTACAATACCAATAGCTTTTATTACAGCTAGATCATAAATGCCCTTTTGGGTCAACTGATCAACTAATTCTTCTCTTTGAACTTTAAACATTTGGGATAATATTATTTAATTTAGTAAACAAAGATAAAATAATTTGAATTAGTATTTAATAATTTTTAAAGGTAGCTAATGTTAGAAGCATTTTCTGGTGCTCTATTAATTATGGCAATGAGAATTTGTGATGTTTCAATCGGAACTATCAGAACAATTTTAGTTGTACAGGGTAAAAAATATTTAGCCGGTATAGCTGGTACGATTGAGGTATTGATTTGGGTTTTTGCTATGAGATATATTTTCCAAAATCTTGATCATACCATTAATTTATTTGGTTATGCAATTGGATTTGGAATCGGAAACGTGTTAGGAATCACCATAGAACAAAAAATTGGATTGGGTTTTGCACAATTAAATATCATTTCAAAAATTGCAACCGAAAAGATTATTGAAACATTAAGAAAAGAAAAATTTGGCGTTACAGTTTTGCCTGCCTATGGTGTATCAGGTAATGTTTCTATTGCGGTTGTAATTGTTCCAAGAAAAAATCAAAAAAAAATTATTAAACTTGTTGAATCCATTGATGCAAATGCATTCATTACCGTTCAACATTCGCTTCCTTACCGTGGTTTTATTCATGGGAGCAGAAAATAATTTATTTGAATTGTTGATGTTTGTTAATAATATATTTAATATCAATCTAAGATTAGAATTATTTATGAATTTTTCTAAAAACTATTTCGATCTATTTAACAATTAACTATCTATCAACCAAATTATGGAGTGCGTATGCGTAAGTTAAATACACTTCTTGCTTTCCTGTTTCTTGCTGCATTTAGTTATGCACAAAACTTTTCTGTATTACAAAACCCAGTTCCTGGTGGTTCTCCAAATGAAATAGATGCACTAGTTACCATTAATTATGATGGAGATAATTTCACTTCCATCGGTGACGGCGGTACAACTTTTCTTGCTGGTGCAAGATTTACACCAAGTATAACTGGTCCATTAACCGGTGGTGAACTACAGAAAGTACAATTTTATTACTCACAAGTTGCTACTGGCATCGCTATTAAAGTTTATGACGCTGGTACTGCTACCGCTCCTGGTGCATTACTTTTAGATCAACCTGTAGACTTGGGAACATTATTAGTTCCAGGTTGGAATGAAATTGAATTAAGTACTTATGTTCCAATTTCTGGAAATGACTTGTGGATTTGTTTAGAGGTCGCTGATGCTTCCGGTGTGAATTTTCCACTAGGTTGTGATGCTGGTCCTGCCAACCCAGATGGAGACTTCGTAAATGATACTGGTGTTTGGCAACATCTATCAGGCTTTGGTTTAAACTATAATTGGAACATTCGTGGAGTTGTTGAAGATTCTCCAGCTCCAGCAGCTGTATTTTTTGATAATTTTGATTCATACACAGTTGGCAATTTAGTTGCTTGCTCTAATCCATCATTTTGGACAACTTGGAGTCTTAGTCCTTGTGGTGCTGATGATGCTGAAGTTTCAAACACATTCTCATATAGTGGAACAAATTCAGCAAAAATAATATTAAATGATGATTTGGTAAAAGATTTTGGAACTGCTTATACTTCAGGTAAATATAAAGTTTCTTTTCAAACTTATATTCCTTCAGGAAAAGCAGGTTATTTTAATACACTAGCGCTTTTCGTCCCTGCAGGAACAAGTAATTGGGGAATGGAATGTTACTTTAACACAACTGGTGTTTGCAGTGTGTTCGCAGGGTCTGCGACAGCTAATATCAGTTCAACATATCCAGTTGCAACATGGTTTCCAGTCGAAGTGATTGTTGATTTAAATTTAGATCAAGCACAATTAAATGTGAATGGAGTGCTTGTAACAACTTGGCAATGGTCGTTAGGTTCAAATGGTAGCGGCGGTCCAATATCTTTAGATGCAAATGATTTCTTTGGTGCAACCGCCAATGATGAAATGTATCTAGATGATTATACTGTTGAAGATATAACTGTTGTACCGGTAGAGCTTTCAGCATTTTCAGTTAATGTAAATAACAGTAACGTTGTCTTGAATTGGACTACAGAAACTGAATTAAATAATCAAGGTTTTGAAGTACAAAGAAGATCAACTGAAAGTCAGTTTGTTACTATTGGACATGTAAATGGTAATGGAACTACGACTGATCGAAAAGAGTATTCATTTACAGATGCTGGTGTTCAAACTGGAAGTTATTACTATCGTCTAAAACAAGTTGACTTTAATGGTGCTTTCGAATATAGCAACGAAATATTTGCTGAAATTAGTGCACCATTTGAGTTTGCTCTTAATCAGAACTATCCAAATCCATTTAATCCTACAACAAGTATTAACTTCTCATTGGCAGAGCCTTCGTTAGTTAAACTTTCTGTTTATAATTTACTTGGTGAGGAAGTTCAAGTTCTTAAAAATGAATTTATGAACGCAGGAAGTTTCAATATCACTTTTGATGCAGCATCACTACCAAGTGGTATGTATTTATACAAAATTGAAACCTCACAATTTTCAAGTGTTAGAAAAATGATGTTAATGAAATAACACTTTATTTCTTAAAATTTAAAGAGCCGTATTTTGCGGCTCTTTTGTTTTTAAAAATATTGCATAAAAGACTATGCAATATTATATTTCGACCGTCTTTTAGAATATGTTTATACTGATTTTTGCGGGAATAGCTCAGTTGGTAGAGCGCAACCTTGCCAAGGTTGATGTCGCGGGTTCGAGTCCCGTTTCCCGCTCAAAATCCACTTATAGTGGATTTTATTTTTTTATTTGGCGCTGTACCCAAGTGGCTTAAGGGGAAGGTCTGCAAAACCTTTATTCGTCGGTTCGAATCCGACCGGCGCCTCCACTTTTCTAAATTTCATATACTATCTGCCCAATTTCGAATTGTCTTTTTTTGTTACATCAAATTATTCCTCTCTTTTTTTGAGATTTCTATTTTAAAATTTACTGCAAAACCATTGCATTTTTTAGTTCATAATTTGGCATAACAATAGCCTACTTATAACACTATTTCATTATCATTATGCTAAAAATCATAAAACTATTTCTATTAATAATCAGTTTATTTTTTGCTGTTGAAACTTATTCACAGCAATCTAATGATACGTCTAAAGTATTGTTAAGATTTAACGAACCCATGTCTCGTGAAGGAATTTTTGAAATTTCAAATTATCAGATTGTTAACTCTGAAAATCAAATAATAAAGATTTTTAAAGTTGGCATTATCCAGGGTGATAGTGCTGTTGTATTATTCACCGAAAAAAAACTCTTAGAAAAACCTGTTAAAATCAGTGTAATCAATTTAAAAGATAAATCAGGTAATGTGATAAGTGAAAATCACAATTACGCATCTATCCCTACGAATTATCAATATTAACTTTCCTATTTACTTTCTTTTTTTACTATTTTTATCGGCAAATCATTTTAAACTTTTATGGAATATTTATATAGTTTTTTAATCGGTTATTTATCCGGATCCATTCCCAGTGCTTATTTAATATTAAAAAAAGTAAAAGGAATTGATATCACTAATGAGGGTAGTGGCAATGTTGGAGCTATGAATTCGTTTGAGGTAACTAAATCAAAAGGATTAGGATTCTTAGTGTTTTTTATTGATTTCCTAAAAGGAATTGTACCAATCTTATTCGTGCTATTTTTGTTTAATTTTAACTTTACACTTGCTGCAATTACATTGGTTTTCTCAATTTTCAGCCATTGTTTTAATCCTTGGATAGGGTTTAAAGGTGGTCGTGGACTAGCAACAGCCGCTGGTGGAATAATAATTCTCTTCCCTGTTCTATTAGCTGCCTGGATTGCATTCTGGATTCTCACTTTTATTTTAAAAAAGGATATTTTGATATCTAATATTATGGCTACAATTTGTGCTTACATTTTTGTTTTATTGACTTACAATCAGTTTATTGAATATGCTTTTCCAAAGCCTGTTTTAGTGAATGAATTATTGCTTTTTACTTCTGCTGGATTATTAATAATTTTCATTAAACACATTGAACCATTAAAAGAAATTTTATCAAAAAAGAAACAATAACATTATGATAAATAAAAAAATATTTTTCGCTTCTGTTGTTATAACAATTGTTGTATTTGCTTCATCGTTCTTGTACTTAAATTCAAGAATAAATGACAATTTTTTCTCATCCTCAAATTCTCATAACATATCCCTTACTTCATTCGAACAAGCAAAAAACTTTAATGATGAAATAACAAATTCTAGAAAGAATATTATTACTGAAACTGTGCAAAAAGTAAGTCCAGCCATAGTTGGTATTAATGTAATTGAAATACGACAATATCAGGATCCATTTAGTTCTTTTTTTGATGATCCATTTTTCAGACAATTTTTTGGGAACAGGGGAAATTCCAGACAAAGAGTTCAAGGACTAGGTTCAGGATATATAATTTCGCCTGATGGATATATTGTTACAAATGATCACGTTGCTGGTAACGCAACTGAAATTACAATTACAATGACTGATGGCAGCCATCATCAAGCTAAAATAGTTGGAACTGATCCTGTATCTGATATTTGTCTATTAAAAATTGAAGGTGATAATCTACCTTACATAGAATTAGGTAATTCAAGTGATATTATAATTGGAGAATGGGTTATTGCTCTCGGAAATCCATTCGGCTTATTTGAACTCAACGACAAACCAACCGTTACTGTTGGCGTAATCAGTGCAACCGGTATGAATCTCGAACCAATAAACGATCGATACTATTTGAATATGATTCAGACAGATGCTGCAATTAATGGTGGAAATAGCGGTGGTGCTCTTGTCAATTCATTGGGGCAAGTGATTGGTATGAATACTTTAATTTATACTGCTGGTGGTGTTCAAGGTAATATCGGACTTGGATTTGCAATACCAATTGATAAAGTAAAACGAATTGTAACTGAACTCAAATTAAATGGTAAAATTGATAGGGATTTTCAAATCGGAATGAGTATACAATCAATCGATGCAGCTATTGCTAACTATTATGATTTAAATAGCAGTAAGGGAGTAATCATTACAAAAGTATTGTCAAATACTCCAGCTGATGAAGCCGGACTTAAAGTTGGAGATATTATTGTTGAGATTGAAGGATTTAAAATTAATAATGAACAAACTATTTTTGGAGTTTTTCAAGAATTCAGAGCAGGACAAAAAATTAATGTAAAAATCATTCGTGATAACTCTGAGTTAAGTAAAATAATGAAGTTGGAGAAAAATAAATGATTGACAGATATACTCTCCCAGAAATGGGCAAAATTTGGGAAGATAAATTTAAATTTGATACCTGGCTGATGATTGAAATATATGCTTGTGAAGCTCGAGCAAATATGAATGAGATTCCGATGGTAGAAGTTGAGGTAATTAAGCAAAAAGCAAATTTTGATGTGAACCGGATTCTTGAAATAGAAGAAACCACAAAACATGATGTAATTGCTTTTTTAACAAATGTTGCAGAATACGTTGGGCCTGAATCAAGACATATACATTATGGAATGACGTCATCTGATATTTTGGATACTACACTTTCCTATCAAATGAAAAAGGCAGGCGAGCAACTGCTAATAAAATTGTATGAGTTAAAATCAGCTTTAAAGCAAAGAGCTATAGAACATAAAAATTCAATTTGTGTTGGCAGGTCGCACGGAATTCATGCAGAGCCAACATCAATGGGCCTTAAGTTTGCTTTGTGGTTCGAAGAAAATGATCGAAATATTATAAGATTAAAAAATGCAATAGATGTTATCAGTGTTGGGCAGATTTCTGGAGCTGTTGGTACATTTGAACATCTATCTCCAAAAGTTGAAGAATTTGTTTGTGAAAAAATGGGATTAAAACCTGCTCCTGTTTCTACACAAGTAATCCAACGTGATAGACATGCAGAGTTTTTAACAACTCTAGCGATTATCGGTGCTACTTTAGAAAAGATTGCAATTGAAATAAGACATTTACAAAGAACTGAGGTTCTGGAAGCTGAAGAATTTTTTTCCAAAGGACAAAAAGGATCTTCAGCTATGCCGCATAAACGAAATCCAATAGTTAGCGAACGCATTACCGGATTGGCTAGAATATTAAGAAGTAACTCAATTGCTGCGCTTGAAAATGTTGCACTCTGGCATGAACGAGATATTTCCCATTCCTCTGTTGAAAGAATTATAGTTCCAGATAGCTGTATTGCATTAGATTATATGCTTGATTTAATGGTCAAGCTTATTTCCAATTTAATTATCTATCCAGAAAATATGATTAGAAATTTAAATCTAACGCGTGGTTTAGTTTTTTCACAGACAATTTTATTAAAGTTAGTTACGAAAGGGATTTCAAGGGAAGAAGCATATAGAATTGTTCAGGATTCAGCAATGAAAGTTTGGAAAGATGAAAAATTGAATTTAAAAGATGAATTACTAAAATCGAAAGAACTAAATAAATTTATTTCACATAGTGAATTAAACGAAATATTTGATAATAAAAATATGCTAAGTAACGTTGATTTTATTTTTAACCGTACTGTGTTAAAGGAAAAGTAGAATGATAAAATTAAAAATTATGTTATTTATATTATTTGCATTTTTCACTTTTCAAAACTGTGGTGGAAATGCAGAAAATATTAAAATTGGAAGTGCTGCTCCTGATTTTGAACTACAAGATGCTTTCGGAAAATTATTTAAACTCTCTGATTACAAAAATCAAAAACCAGTTGTCATTTATTTTTATCCAAAAGCTAACACACCGGGTTGTACAAAACAGGCATGCGGTATAAGAGATAATTTTAAAAAGTTTGAAGAAAGTGAAATTGTTGTTGTTGGTATAAGTGTCGATTCAAAAGAGTCAATTAAAGATTTTATTAATCAACATAATTTAAACTTCCCACTTCTATCTGATGAAAATAAAGATGTAAGTAAAAAATATAATGTGTTAAACAATATTGGATTGGATTCAAGAATTACTTTTATAATTGATAAAAATGGAAATATTGCCCATATAATCAGAGAAGTTGATGTTGAAACACATGCAGATGAAGTACTAAAAATTGCAAATGAAATAAAATAAATGACTAGTCTTCATCAACTTTTTTAGAAAATAATTTGTACAATCCGTAACCGGCAGCTGTTATTCCTAATAAACCACCAGTGGTCTTCAGCACTTTTGAATTCGCTAATTTTTCAAAACTCATACCACTTCCAACTTGTTTCATTTCTTCACTTGAGTAAATAGAATTCATAAACTCCACCCTATCCTTTATCGATTTAAAAGCTATTATAACTTTTGCTGAATCATTAAGTGGATTAAATTGAATTGCGCATTTGTCAGAATCATTTTCATCAATATCTTCCAGCGGTTCAAACTCCCATTTGCCTCTAAATATCGAATAATTTACAGTGCTTCTTGGTTCTCTAGAATATAATGGGTCATTAAAAATGACAACTTTTTTACCATCTTTTTCAATCACCTCAACTTCATCTTTATGTTCGATTTCATTTTCTATTTCAGCAAAAATATCTTCTACAGAAGCACTTAATGGATCAGAATATTGTGATTTCCTTCTTAATATTTCTCTAACTTTAGCCATTGTCTTTACCAAATTGATGAATTTTACATTCAGAATTTATAAAATTTTTTGTCGATTTCTATTAATAGGAAGTAACAATTGTTACGGAACACAATTGACTTTTCAACAGTCTTATTAACTTGAAAGTTCTGACCTTATTAGTTAATTAGCTATAGAATTAATAAGTTTTATTAATCCAATAACATCGCAATAATTAAAATTATGACCAGAAATATTAAGACCGCAAAACTAACAATCGTAGTACTTTTAGGAATAGTTATTTTAAGTTTTACTACCGGTAGTAAATTTGATAGTAAAAATGGTTTCTATCTAGCAGATACTATAAAAGTAATCGAACCCTCAAATCAATACAAGGTTGAAAATCAGCTAATAACATCAATATTAAGTCGCTATCATTTTAAGGATTTTGTGATTAATGATTCATTATCCGAAATTATTTTTAACAGATACTTAGAAGCTCTTGATAATGGGAAAAACTACTTTTTAAAATCAGATGTTGAGTCTTTTCTCCACTTTAAAAAAAGTTTGGATGAAAATTTGTATGACGGTAATGTTCAATTCTACTATGATGTTTTTAATGTTTACCGGCTAAGAATGAATGAAAGAATGAAATTTGTTGACTCACTTTTAAATTTTGAATTTGATTACAGCATTGATGAAAATTATTACTATTACAGGGATAGTTCTGATTGGGCAGCAGATATTACTGAACTTAACGAATTATGGAGAAAAAGATTAAAGAACGATGCGCTTAGTCATCGATTAAATGGTAAAGACTGGGCATTTATACAAAAAACATTAAAGAAGCGTTATAAAAATCTTTCTCAATTTCTTAACCAATCAAATTCTGAAGACGTATTTCAACTTGCAATGAATTCGTTTACTCAAGCTATTGATCCTCATACTAATTACTTATCACCCGTTACTTCAGATAATTTCAAAATAGATATGAGTTTATCTTTAGAAGGTATTGGTGCACGTTTACAGACTGAAGATGATTACACAAAAGTTGCAGAAATAATTCCCGGTGGACCCGCAGATAAAAGTGGATTATTAAAAGCTGATGACAAAATAATAGCAGTAGCTCAAGGCAATGATGGTGAATTTGAGGATATTGTTGGATGGAGAATTACCGATGCAGTCAAATTAATTAGAGGAGCAAAAGGTACAACAGTAAAATTACAAATTATTAAAGCCGGAAGTGATCTTAGCGCCAAACCAATTGAGATTTCTTTGATTCGTGAAAAGGTAAAACTAGAAGATCAAGCTGCAAAGGGAAATATTCTTGAAATTATTAACAAAGACAAACCTTTTAGAATAGGTGTGATTGATATACCGAAATTTTACAATGATTTTGAAGGGCAAAGAAACGGTGATGGTAATTATAAAAGCACAACCAAAGATGTAAAAAAAATAATTGATTCGCTGCAAAATGAAAAAGTTGACGGAATAATAATCGATTTAAGAGAAGATGGTGGTGGATCTTTACAGGAGGCAATTGAATTAAGCGGACTGTTTATTAAAGATGGTCCTGTAGTCCAAGTTAAAAATTCAGATGGTAATATTGATATCGCTACTGACCCAGATCCTGCGATTATTTATGACGGACCTTTGGCTGTTCTGGTAAATAGATTTAGTGCTTCAGCTTCTGAAATTTTTGCCGGTGCCATACAAGATTATGGGCGAGGATTGATTATTGGAGAACAAACTTATGGAAAAGGAACTGTACAAAACTTAATTGATTTAAATAGATTGTCATCCAAACGAAATATGGTATTAGGACAAGTAAAAATAACGGTAGCAAAATATTATAGAATAAATGGTGGAAGTACACAAAATCTTGGTGTGGTTCCAGATATTTCTTTTCCAACAATGATTGATCCTAAAGATTTTGGTGAAAGCTCAGAACCGAGTGCTTTACCTTATGATGAAATTAACTCAGCTAAGTTTACAAGATTTTCTGATCTGAAAAATTTTATTCCAAAACTTATTCAGAATCATGAAAGCAGAATTTCTGATAATAAAGACTTCAAATACTTACTTGAGGATATTGCCATCTACAAAGAGAACAAGAATAAAACATTTATTTCTTTAAATGAGGTTGTTAGAAAACAGGAAAAAGAAAATGAAGAGCAAAGAAAGTTTGAGAGAAACGGAAAAATTCAGGATGAAACAAACACGGAGTTATTGAACGAAGAAGTACCAGTTAAAAATGATAGCAAGGATTATATTATTGATGAAACAGCCAGAATATTATCAGACTTTATAATTTTAAGTATCGGCTAAATATATGGTTCGATACCATTTACTGCATCTAATAATTTTGTTTTTACGAGAGGGAGAATAGTTTCATTAAATGGAAAGTCAAGTTCAGTCTGACAGATATAGGTCATTGGATCATAGAGTGTTTGCGAGTGAATAATAAATTCTTTCATTAAGAATGAAGGCGATCCATTAACTAATTCGAACGGAATTGATCTTAATAGATCCATATCTAGAAATTCAACTGGTTCATTTATTGACCAATTTATAGAAAGTTCGTAAAGGTATATTTTATAAACCTTTATCTTATTGTCCGGAATTAGAATATATCCCTTTCCTCTGTATTTATCGGCAGAGTTATAAGGAATTATATTAACATTATCATAAACGAATTGTTTTACAATTTCAGCTTCATCTAATAGTTCTATATTTTCATTTAGTCCCCACTTAATAAAATCTATTAACTTATCTAATTGAAAACTTATTTGATGTGCTTTTTCTAAAATGACTAATCTGTCGTCAATAAATGTACCCTTAACTTCTTTTTCTAACCAATATTTTGATTCAATATTTTCAGATAAAATATCATTAAACTTATTCTGCAACTGCCAAGATAAATCAAGAGCCGGGTAAAGTCTATTCTTACGTATTTCATTTTGCCAGCTTTTTAGGGTTTGCAAAAAAGTGTATCTGTTGGTTTCCCAATCTGAGCCGCAAGAAGTTATTTTTGATATATCCAATTTCATTACAAGTATTTTTTATATCATTTATACAAATGTCGAGCCATAGACAAGAGGAAAAGGCTTAGTTAGCTTCAGTAAACATTAAATATAACTTGAGAGAATTTGTTTCAATTTTTGGTTAAAAAGCAATCAATTAGATAGGAAAATAATGCAGGTAATAATTTCTTATTATTTTTTATTATTAAAAAATAAAGGGAAGTAAAATTTTACAATCAAACTTCCCTTTTTTTACATTACAATTTTGTCTTATATCTCGAACTTAATACCTTGAGCTAACGGCAAAGCTGTTCCATAATTAATCGTATTGGTTTGTCTTCTCATATAAGTTTTCCAGGAATCAGATCCAGATTCTCTACCCCCACCGGTTTCTTTTTCACCACCGAATGCACCACCAATTTCAGCTCCCGATGTTCCGATATTAACATTTGCAATTCCGCAATCAGATCCTTCTGCCGATAAAAACATTTCGGCTTCTCTCATATTATTTGTAAATATTGAAGATGATAATCCTTGGACAACTCCATTTTGTAATGCAATTGCATTCTTAACATCGCCGGAATATTTTATTAAATATAAAATTGGAGCAAAAGTTTCTTCCTGTACTATTTTATAATGATTTTCTGCTTCTACAATTGCAGGTACAACATAAGAACCCGATTTGAAATTATCGCCTTCAAGAACCTGTCCACCATAAATTACTTTACCCCCCTCTTCAACTGCCAGCTTTAAAGCATTATTAAAATCTTTAACAGCATTTTTATCTATAAGTGGACCAACATGATTTTTTTCATCCAATGGATTTCCAATTTTTAATCCGCTATAAGCTTTAATTAATGCTTCCTTAACTTTATCATAAATACTATCGTGTACAATAAGTCTTCTAGTTGATGTACATCTTTGTCCAGCAGTTCCCACAGCACCAAATACAACTGCTGGCATTGCCATTTTCAAATCAGCTTCAGGACTCATTATAATTGCATTATTTCCTCCAAGTTCCAAAATAGCACGTCCAAATCTTTTAGCTATAACTTCACCTGCATGTCTTCCAACATTTGTAGACCCTGTAACTGAGATTAATGGGATACGATGATCATTTAAAATCTTTTCGCCAATAGTAGAACCTTTACCAACAATCAACGTAAATATTCCTTCCGGTAAACTATTTTCTACTAAAACATCTTTTATAATATTTTGGCATGCTATAGCAGATAGAGGAACTTTGGATGATGGTTTCCATATATTTACATCACCACAAACGGCCGCTAACATTGCATTCCAAGCCCAAACGGCTACTGGAAAGTTAAAAGCTGATATTGTACACACAACTCCCAGTGGATGATACTGATCATACATTCTGTGCATTGGTCTTTCTGATTGCATCGTAAAACCATAAAGTTGTCTTGATTGACCAACAGCGAAATCACATATGTCAATCATTTCCTGAACCTCTCCCATTCCCTCTTGTAAAGATTTCCCCATTTCAAATGACACAAGTGATCCTAAATCCTTTTTATAGTCACGTAATTTGTTTCCAATTTGCCTTACAATCTCACCGCGTTTAGGAGCCGGTACTGTCCTCCAATATTTAAATGCTTCTTCAGAGGTTTTTAGTAATTTTTCAAGATCAGCTTCAGAAGCTTGATAAACAGATGCAATGTACTCACCTGTTGCTGGAGAATAAATTTTTAGCTCACCCTGATCTGTAGTTTCATTCCAAACAGTTCCTGTAGAAGATCCAAAGTTTTTTTCTTTGATGCTAAGATTTTTTAAGAATTCCATTGATAACTCCTTAAATATTTTATTTAGTGCTATTAATAATTGACTGCAATGTTATTTGAGACATTTTATATTCGATATCAACTTGAATGTCCGAAAATAGTTTTAGGAAAAAATAATTTATTTTATGAGAGGAACTATTCTGAATAGAATTTTCCTGATTAACATTTAAATAAAAAGCTTTCCTATCTTCAATCGCACAGTACACTTCCTGCAGACTTATTTCTTTAGGGGCCTTGTTTAACATAAATCCGCCAAGCATACCGGAATCACTTTTAACAATCCCAGATTTACCTAGCAAAGAAAGTAATCTTCTTAACTTTGATGCATTAATACCTGTTGCTTCTGCAATTTCATTACTATTTTTTGGTTTTTCTTGAGAGGCAAGAAAGCATAAAGCCTTAATTGATGTTGAAAGTTTTGTTGATGCTGACATAATTAATTTAATTGTTACTGTAAGTGTAACTAATTATAATTAAATTTCCAACTCAAAAAAAAAGCCGCTCATTTGAGCGGCTTTATATAAAATCTATACAAAATTACTTTACAAGCATCATTTTCTTAACAGAAGAATAATTCTTGATTCCATCTAGTGATTTTGCTTCGATGGTGTACAGATATATTCCTGAAGCCAGTTGACCAGCATTCCAATTAACATTGTGGTAACCTACTTCTTTAACATCATCAAATAAAACTTCAACTTGTTCGCCTAATAAGTTGTAGATAACTATTCGGACACTACTTTCAAAAGGCAGAGCAAATTTTATCGTAGTTGATGGGTTAAACGGATTAGGATAGTTTTGATACAATGTATATTCTTTTGGTGTAAAGTCTAATTCAACCGAAATAACTTTTGAATATGTCATTGTTCCATCAAAATCTATCTGTTTCAATCGATACTGAGCAGTACCCTGGTATGACATATAAGTAAATTTATCAGTGAAAGAGTAGTTCGATTCTTCAGTTGTTGTACCCTTTCCTTCTATGAATGTTACTTTCTGCCATTCACCATCAAGTTTTCTTTCAAGATCAAATCCTCTGTTGTTAAGTTCTGTTGCTGTGGACCAAATAACAGAAACCTCTCTATCATTTACGTTCGCAACAAAAGATGTCAATTCAACTGGGATTATTGTTGTTGTTGTAACTTCATTACTGTATGGTGATACACCAAGTAAGTTATAAGCCTGAACTCGATAAGTATAAGTAGTATTTGGAGTTCTTCCTAAATCATTATAGGAAACAACATCAACACCAACTGTATCAATTACAACGAAAGGATCAACACTTAATGTATCCCCATTTTTTCTTTCTACATAGAACCCTAATTCATTTGATGAGTTATCAGTCCATGTCAGAAGAACAGCGAATGTATCTGCAACTGCAATTAAATCTGAAGGAGAATTTATTTGCAGTAAACCAGCAAATTCATCAGCACCGATGTCAGGATTTGAAACATTACGTACTTGGCCATCGATATCATTAGTAACCAATGCAATTGGTGTTCCGCCTGATTCAAGTGGAGTTAATGTACCATCAGGAATGTGGAAATCTAATGCTGTAGTAAAAGGTGCAACTACGTTAACAGAATTTACGTCCTGTCCTGTCGAATCCTGCCAGGTAGAGAACAATTTTCTAGTAATCCCACCAACTATACCAATATTAGCATCAGCACCAGAAACGAATAGATTATTGTAGTTTGATGTGAAAGTTCCACCAGCTGAATATAATGCGTATGCAACTGTGGCATCTTTATCATTAATTACAATGTTGTTTCTTAGGGTTACATTAGCTGTTCCACCCCATCTTACTCCGGTCATCCTCGAACTTGCAGTTTTAGTCATATTATTTAACACAATTGTATTGTGATAAACATTTGCTTGTGGAATATTATCCTGGAATGATATAACATCAATTCCTGAAGGAATTCCAGTACCATTATGTTGGAAATCTCCACCAAGAAAGTTATTGTATATATTCATTACAACACCTGATTGACCTGTTAAAGTGCCAATGCCGTACATACCGGATGTTGTTGTTGTAGAACTCAATAATCTTTGTAATTTATTTCCATAAATATTTATAGTTCCATTGTAAGTATTAAATAAAATACCCCATGCAACATTATTATCTGGAGGAGCATATGCTGACGTAATTGTGTTTCCGCTTATCTCAGAAACTGTGCCTGCAGCACCACCATAGAAGAAATAAACAAGTCTCATATTTGCATATAATTCGTTGTTCTTGATTGCTATTTTAGATGCATACAATGCTGCTCCACTTGAACCAGTAATACTTATAGCATAATTAGGTGCATATGTTAAATCACCAATCATACAATTTTCAACTAGTAAACTATCAACAACACCTGATGCCTGTCCATTAGCATAAATACCTCTGGAAGTAGTTGCTGGAAGATTAATTACGTTATACTTAATGTTAAGATTTTTTATTCCTATGGCATCTGTATTACCGAATAAAGTTATACCAATTCTACCATTGATACTATCATTCATAGCTAATGTTAGATCTCTCGTAGTTCCACCATCAGTGTTAGAACCATCAAAGGTTACATAGCTAGCACCACTAAGAGCGAAACCTGAATACTGAGTTGCGCCTGAAGTGGTCGTGCATCCCGTAATTGTAATAATTGGTGTCTTTGTCGGAGCTGGTTTAATAACCAAATTATTAGATGCGGTAAGATCGTTTCTCGAAATTAATAAATTAGCACCTACTTCATTTAGATTTTCATCAATTAAAAATCTCACAGTTGAAGATGCTCCAACTAAATTTAATACACTAACTGCTTCTTCAAGAGTATTAAATCCACTTGGGTTTGCACCTTGAGGAATATAATAGTCTCCAGCCAATGGAACTAAAACACCAGTCTCATAAGCACCAATAGTTGGTGTAGTTACATTTCTGGCAATCCCTAAAATATCTGTTGTAAAACCAGCAAGATTTAATCCTGCACCTAAAAGTGGACTTATAATTTGAGGTCTAATATCATAATTAGATACGAAAATTGGATTATTAGCAAATGAATTTACATCCTGGCCACTTGCTGTTCTCCAATCCGCGATTGTTAGAATATCAGCGGTTTGATAGCCTAAAACTCCTTGTATTCCACTTGCAAAATAATCATTATAATCAATACTACTAAAAGATGTATTAGTACCTGCATTATATATAGCATACGCTTTTGAACCAGCATTCAATGTATTAACAAGTGAATTAGAGAATACATTGTCTCTAATATCCAATGAACCAGAAGTGCCAACAATGTACAATGCAGCACTCAAAGTTGCAGTAGATGATCGATCAGCATTTCCAAATAAGTTTACGCTATTGTAATATAATTTAATACCTCCGGTTGAACCTGTGACACGTATCCCGACTATAGCATCGGTTGCAAATGTATTCCAACCATCTCCAGTAATATCATAAATAACATTATTATCAATTGTAAGATTGCTTGTTAATGATCCTGTGTTTATAGCTATACCTTTTCCACCGTACCCACCTGTGCCAGTATAGACCATACCATTTATCTGGTTTTTTGTAATTACTGAATTCAGTGTACCAGTTGATAAACTAATACCTGTAGGGTTATTACCAATTCTGAAGTTCTTAAAAATATTTTCAGATATTTCTAAGCTGTCAACAAATTGAGTAAGAATTCCTAAATTACCAACTGATTCAAGATTTACATCACTTCCAAAAATATTTTGGGTAATTGATCCACCGGTCGTAATACCAGCGGTTACACCAACAAATTGTAAACCTACTCTTGAATTAAGAAGTAAATTATTTTGTATAGTGGTATTATTATATCCACCTCCTAAAGCGTTAAGTATGATACTCCAGGTATTATTTGTAGTGCCGCCTGCTTTTACAATACAGTTTTTAATAGAATTATTTTTTGCTCCATTTAAACCATTATTGAATATTCCAATAACATAAGTGTTAGCAACCGTATTTGTGTTCTCTAATGTAAGACTTCTATCGGTTCCGCCAGAATTAGAACCATCAAGATTTACAAAATCAACACCATAACTAACAAAAATTCCTGATGCCGACGATCCACTTATTTTTGAAGTTATACCGGTATTAGGTTTAATTGTAACTTTTTTGGTTGATGTCGGTAAATTCTCATTAGTGATACTTGCAATCAACGGGAAAGTTTCACCAGTTGAATATAACGTATCTGTTAAAAGGAAGTTAACATCAGCGCTTACACCTCTAAGATTTAGATCAGCGATAGCAGCTGTTAAGGTAGCATAGATACCTTCAATTCCGTCAGGTAAATTGAGAGATGGATCTTCAACTTTTTTAGCATATAGTGAACCACTATATGGGAATCCACTTTCTAACGGAATCCAAGTGATTTCCTCAACTGATACAGTTTTATATTCACCACTTTTTGGATCACCATATAAAGTTGGGTTAGATAATGCTAATTTACTATCTGATTCAGGATTTGCTATCCAAACTTCTTTTTGAATAGTTTGAATTTGTCTTTCGAAGGAAATATTCTTTCCTGTAATCTTATTAAATAAAGCAACTCCAACCGTGTAATCACCTGCTAAAGCAAGCGAAGTTATAACATAACTGTTTGGCAAAGTTGGTGGTGTGGATACTGCAGGTGGATTTGAACTAAATCCGCTTGCTCCACTTAATGGAGAAACACCAACATTTGGAGTTGTAGCATTGTCTTGAGCTACAACATAGTATTTAACAGTATCACCAAGTACTACACCCGCTCCGAATGTAAATGAATAATCATTTCCACTAATATAAGTTCCCTGAGCAGAGGCAAATGATCCACTATTGATAGCCCAGTACAAAACAGGTAACCCAATGCCAGATGTTGGAACACCAGATGGATCACTAATACTAGCATTAAGTGTCCTACTGGATGTAGAGCCAGTATTAAGTAGTGCATCATATAAAATAACAGGAGGTGTAAGATCTAATCCAAGACCGTTAAATTCATCAGCACCAATATCCGGCGTAGAAGCATTTCTAACATCTTCTTCAAAATCTGTTGTAATACCTGAAATAGTTACACCGCTTGATTCAAGTTGTGTTGGAATAAGTTCATCAATCTTTAAACCAGCAACAAAGTTTGGATTTTGAGAAATACTTGCTACATCATTTGGTACTGCAGTTTGCCAAGCCGATAATGTGGTCTGGTTACCTGCAATCGTTCCCGTATTTGTTCCAAGCACTCCTCCCACTCCATCCGTAAAATAATCGTTATTACTTATAGAAGAATAAGTTGAATTGTTTGACATTATTGCCCAATGAGTACCAGTACCAGTTCCACCATCATTGGTTCTAGCATTGTAAAAAATATTGTTCCTCATAGAAATAAAATTACTAGCCTGTTTTCGATAAGCAGCAGTAGTATTGGTTCCGCTTGGAGCAACCCCGCCAATAAATACAGAGTTATAATCAATTTCTATTAAAGCACCAGAAACTGCATTTTCACGAATTCCATATACCTGCAATGGAGCTGCTGTTCCGGTTAAGTCAGACCCAATGGCTATTCTATTATTGTAATATTTACAAGCGTCTCCAGATGAATTGCCATTAAAAATATATAATCCATTTATTGCTGTTGAACCATTAGTTAAGCTCAAACTGTGGATATAATTGTTATAAATTTTAGTTCCTGAACTAACCGTTGATGAAAAATAAATTCCAGAAAATTCAGTTGTTGTAGGCATTGTAATAGCTTTAGTATGATAAATACTATTACCATAAACCTGAATACCAGGAAATCCTCCAGTAAGGTTTATACCACGGGCGTAAAAATCGGTTATCTCATTATTTCTGAAAACAATTCCGGTGTTCCCGACATTTGAAGCTACAGCAAGTGTAACTCCATAACCTCTTGTTCTTGTTGTCGTATCCGCAGTACTTGTGATATAGTTATCTTCAATAATTATATTGCTAATAGTATTTGTTGTACTACCTGTAATTTGGAAAACAGCCCCTGTTACATTTCCTGCTTCACCAATCATATTCAGATAACGAATATTCACCCCTGTCATACTTCCTAATGTATTATTTAATCTAACAGCCATTTGACCATTAGTTCCGGTTACCTTAACTGTCCAATCTTTCGAACTGCCTAATCCACCGGCACGACCGTCTAAAGTTAAATAGCTACAACCTGCAAGATTTAGTGCATGTTGATTCGGAGATGCACCACCAACAATCTCTGTTAGTGCGGTATAACCGAGGGCTGGTCTAATTGTTACACTTAAAGTTGAACTGGCTCCTAGAATTAAAGGAATTGTAACGGGTCCAGCTTCTCCAATATATCCAGTTGAAAGTTCTAAAATTACTTCACCCGAACCAGTAACACCAATGGTATCCAAATAATTTGCCGCATCAGTAATCGATGCAAAAGATGTAGGAGGATTATTTGTTCCATTTATGGGGTAAGTATTTCCACCAACTAATTGAGCAAAAGTTGAGGATGTGGAAATAAGGATTGAGGTGAGCAAGAATAAAAAAGTAAGCAAAATGGTATTACTTCTTTTCATTATATACCTCTTAAATAAGTTAATGTTAAGGAATTAATAGAAAGTTTTAAGAATTGTTTTTTCAATTTCTAAATATTTTTGTGTTATTAACAATAATCGAAATTTTTCATCATTTATTTAGCAATTAAATACATAAAAATCAAAATTATTTAAGAAATTAAGTTTATTTAATATAATAGAATATCTCTTGGAATGAATATTGCAATTCATTTATATTGAGTTGCAAAATAAAATTATTATGAAATCAATTTTTAAATATCGATCGGTATCCTATAGAAGCTATTTCGTTTCCAGCTTCGAAAATGTATTCTAAATTCTCTCTACTTCTCGTTTCCCTTTTTATTTAATACAATTATCCAATTATTTTCTTTTAATGGAGTAGAATATGAATTCATTAATATCTGATGAAAACAAATTAATTCAAGAATACAAACCCACAATTAGGGCAAAGGAAGTTATTTCAACTTTATCAAAACATATGCTTGCAGATGGCTTTGAAATAATTTTAGATTTAGATAAAAGTAATGGCTGCACAATAATCGATGAAGTTACTGGCGATGAATATCATGACTTTTTTACGTTTTTTGCATCTTCACCAATCGGGTTAAATCATCCATACTTAAACTCAGAAGAAGTTAGAAATGCTCTTGGAAAAGTCACAGTAAACAAACCTTCAAATTCTGATATATATACAACACATATGGCTGAGTTTGTTGATACTTTTGCTAAAGTTGCAAAACCAGATTATATGAAACATTTGTTCTTTATATCTGGAGGAGCACTTGCCGTTGAAAACGGATTAAAAGTTGCTTTCGATTGGAAAGTAAGGAAGAATTTTCTAAAAGGTTATAAAGAAGAAAAAGGTCATCAAGTAATTCACTTTAAAGAAGCTTTTCACGGAAGAAGTGGTTACACAATGTCTTTAACTAATACTGATCCAACAAAAGTAAAATATTATCCGAAGTTTGATTGGCCAAGAATTACAAATCCAAAAATTAAATTTCCATTAGAAAATAATCTTGATGAAGTTTTAAAACTTGAAGATAAAGCTTTAGCTGAGATCAACTTGGCAATTAAAAAGAATCTAGATGATATAGCAGTTATTATTATTGAACCTATTCAAGCTGAAGGCGGAGACAACTTTTTCCGTAAAGAATTTTTAATGAAACTTCGTGAGATTGCGGATGAAAATGATATACTACTTATGTTTGATGAAGTTCAAACTGGATTTGGATTGACAGGTAAATTCTGGGCTTCAGATTACTATGTAAAACCTGATATAATAGCATTTGGAAAAAAAGCTCAGGTATGCGGAATAATGGTTTCAGATAGAATAGATGATCTAGATGATAATGTTTTTAAAGTGTCAAGCAGAATCAATTCAACCTGGGGAGCTGATTTAACAGATATGGTTCGTTCTAAGTTTATTCTTGATGTGATAAAAAATGAAAATCTTGTTGAAAATGCAAGGAAAGTTGGTGAGCATTTAATATTTCAATTAGGATTAATTCAAAATGAATTTCCAACTTTGATAAATAATGTTCGTGGAATAGGTTTAATGTGCTCATTTGATTTGTCAACTACTGAAATTAGAAATCAATTCAAAGACAAATGTTATAAAGAGAAACTTATGATTTTAGGCTGCGGTGAAAAATCAATGCGTTTTAGACCAGCGCTGAATATCACAGAGAGTGAAATCGATAAGGGCTTGATTATCATCCGAAAAGTTTTAAGTTTAATGGTGTCCAATAACTAAAATATATATTAACTACTTGCACGGTACGGCTCCAATGTTGGAGCCGTAACTGTTTTAAACTATTTTTATGTATGAAACTTTACATTGTAAGTACACCGATTGGAAATCTAAAAGATATTACTCTTCGAGCAATCGAAACACTTAAAGTAGTAGATTTTATTTTATGTGAGGATACTCGTACATCTGGCATTCTTCTAAATCATTTAGAAATAAAGAAAGAACTTATTTCTCTAAATGCATTTAATGAAAAAAGTAAAATTGATTTTGTTGTAAATAGAATTCTATCAAATCAAACTGCAGCATTAATTTCGGATGCCGGAACACCACTGATTTCAGATCCAGGAGTAAGATTAGTTTCATCCTGCATAGATAACAATATTAAAGTAATTCCAATTCCGGGTGCTTCTGCATTGCTGGCAGCTCTAAGTATGAGCGGTTTACCAACAGATGCTTTTGTGTTTGAAGGCTTTATTCCGCAAAAAAAAGGAAGACAAACAAAACTTAAAGAACTGGCAATTGAACCAAGAACAATTGTACTCTATGAATCTATGTATAGAATAGAAAAGTTATTAAAAGAATTAACTGAATATTTACCGGATAGATATATTGTAGTGTGCAGAGAATTAACAAAAAAGTTTGAAGAAACCTGGCGAGGTTTTCCTAAAGATTTAGCTGAATCATTCTCAGAAAAAATAACTAAAGGTGAGTTTGTTGTTGTTATTGCTCCTAATAATTGGAGAGTTAAGACAACTAGTTAGAATTGATATGATTATAATCTTTAAGAATTGTATCTAAAAAGAACAAAGCATTCATATCACTTTGTACACCAATTTTATTCGAAATTCCCACTTTAGCTTTTTCCAAAATATTCTGATACGAAATTGCATCAGTATTTTTTCTATGATTGATGACATCTTTTATTATTTGGATATCATTTTCAGTTAATAAACTTACTTGAGGAAATTTAACTTCATAATTCTGAACAGTTTGAGTAATTATAATTTCTTCCAGTTTAATCTCCTGTTTCAGTTTTATAACAGTTGTATTAGCAGCAAGATCACCAAGCCTTTGCCCTTTCCCGTTTATTAACATCGTTATAGTTCCAACAGAACCGTATGTAAAGAAAACATCAATCGGCTTAATTAGCCATCTTAAAAAATAACTTCCAATTCCAGGTTCTGATCCATCAATCTTAACAACTTTTATTTTAAATATTTTTTTACCAATTGATTGCCCATTTAAAAATACTTCGCAGATAAAATCATAAAGAAATACAGGAAGGTAAAGTATGATAGAGATAGCAACTGGAAAATAAAATCCACTATTACTAAAAGTATCGATTACCATTGTCCATAAAACGATAGTTGCAAATAAATAGCCAAGAATAATTAAGAAATCAATTATTTGAGCTACTACCCTATCACCAATGCTGGCAATGCTATAATTGATATCAACGTTTTGAGTAGTTTCAATTCCAATATTCTCCATTAAATCATTCCCCTGGCTTTAAGTTCAAGATATTTATTAATTGTATTTATAGATAGTTGTTGAGGAGTTGTAAGTATAGATTGGATTCCGACCGATGCTAATTCTTTTTGAATCACTTTTTTCTCATATGAAAATTTTTCTGCTATTGTTTTATGATAAATTTCTTCAAGAGAGTTTGCTTTTTTATTTAACAATTCATTAAGACCCGTATTGTAGAAAAATATAACAATCAACAAATGTGATGTTGTTAAGCTCTTGAAATATTTTAATTGTCTTTTTAACGCATTTGCGGATTCAAAGTTGGTATAAAAAAGTAAAAGACTTCTTTGCTTTATTTTGGTCTTTACAACCGAAGCTAATTTTTCATAGTCAGATTCAAGATAATCAGTTTCTTGCTTATAAAGTAACTCAACAATCTTTTTCATCTGCAAGGAATTTCTTTCGGCAGGTAAAACAGAATTTACTTTATTGTTAAATGCAATAATTCCGGCTTTATCCTGTTTAAGTAATGCAATGTTAGAAATAACTAATGAAGTATTAATTGCATAATCCATCAATGACATTCTATCAAAAGGCATTTTCATCGTTCTGCCCATATCAATTATAGAGTAAATTTGTTGTGCTTTCTCATCAACATAATGATTTACCATTAATTGTTTTTTACGTGCTGTTGCCTTCCAATTTATTGTGCGATAATCATCACCTTGAACATATTCCTTTATCTGTTCAAACTCCATTGAATGACCAATTCTTCTAACTTTTTTAATTCCAACTTCAATCAATCTATCTGATACAGCCATTAGCTGATATTTTTTCATTTGGATGTATGATGGATAAACAGCAACATTTTTATTCTGTTCAAATCGGAATCTTCTACTTACTATATTAAACATTGTTGAAACATAAATGTTTAGTGCACCAAATTGGTATTCTCCGCGTTTAACCGGACGAACGAAGTATGAAAATATTTTAGATGTGTTAGGTTCTAATTCTGATTTAATTTCAAAATCTCTTATCTGAAAAATGAAAGGTAACTCATCAATTATCTTTACCTTTATTTTAAAAGTATAATTACTAGTTAAAATAATTTTAACTTCATTCTCATCACCATTGGATAATCTATCAGCTAAAATCCGTTCAGCATATAAATTTCTTTTCTTGAAAAAGATGATAAATGATTCTGCTATAATAATTGTGATGAAGGCGATCAACACAACTTTTGCGACAAAGAAAAGCGGAGAATAAAAATATCCAAAGAAAAATAACAAAACGATCAGCGCTGTTATTAATAAAAATCTTGAAGTGAGGTAAAACTCTCTTAAGAAATTCATTATCTCGGAACCTCAACACGATTTAAAATCAATTGAATAATATCATCACTGCTTTTCCCTTCCATTTCTTTTTCCGGAGTTAAAATAATTCTGTGTCTTAATGCCGGATAAGCTATTTCTTTAACATCATCAGGAATAACAAAATCCCGACCATGGATTGCTGCTAAAGCTTTTGCGCCCATCATAATGGCAATTGATGCTCGTGGCGATGCGCCTAAATACAAATCACCAGAAGTTCTTGTTTGATCAACAATGTTTGCGATGTAAGCTGCGATTTTTTCTTCAATATGAATTGAACGAATTATTGATCTGTACTTTTCTAGTTGATCTTTAGTAAAAACAGGTTTTATTTCATCAAGATTATTTTGTGATTTTCTTGTGTTGTATTCAAGAAGAATTTTAATTTCTTCTTCTAAATTTGGATATAACATTTCTATCTTAAAAAGAAATCTATCAAGCTGAGCTTCAGGCAATTTATACGTTCCTTCATGCTCAATTGGATTTTGTGTTGCAAATACTGTAAAAGGACTTTGCATTTTATAAGTTGTACCATCCATTGTTACCTGGCGTTCTTCCATTACTTCAAACAAAGCTGCTTGAGTTTTTGCCGGTGAACGATTTATTTCATCAATCAAAATAATGTTTGAAAATATTGGTCCGCGTTTAAACTCAAATTCAGAATTTTTCATATTGTAAACTGATGTTCCAAGAATATCTGAAGGCATAAGATCCGGAGTAAATTGAATACGGGAAAAATCAGCAGAAATTGTTTTGGCAAGAATTTTAGCTATCAACGTTTTTGCAATTCCCGGCACACCTTCAATAAGAACATGTCCATCAGCAAATATTGAAGCAAGCAGAAACTCAATAGTTTTATCCTGTCCAACAATAATTTTTCGTATTTCAGTTCTAACATTTTCAATTGATTCTTTTAATCCTGATAAATCAGTTCGATTTGTTAATTCATTTTCCATAAACACCTGTTTTTATATAAAAGTTTTCAATTAGATTATTTAATTCAATTAATGTATCGCGTTTTATTGATTGTGAAATAGCTACAAGATTAATAATGTTAAACATTTTTCTGATTTCGTTTTTCTCAACCAGACTTTTGTCAGATAATTGCTGTATCGTTTCATCATTTAGATTAATAATTCGGATTGAATATTTAGTTCGAATAAATTCCATAAAATAGATAATCCTTTTTTCAGCAATATTTTTATGATTTGATTGCTTGAAGTATAAATTGCCGACCGTTCGGATAAACTCTAAAGTTGAATTTGAAAGTGGTTTAATAACAGGAATTATTCTTTGATCTCTTTTACCTTTGAAAACAATAAAGAAGATGATTGTAAAAAGAAAAGTAAAATATCCCCATTTAAGTGAAGGTTGACTTAATATATATCTTATTGGAGTACTTTGATATTTATTAACCTCTTTGTAATACTCATCCCATAAAACATCACGAGTATTTAGATATGATAAACATTTATAAATATAGTCTCGATCAGATTTTAATAAATTGTAGTTTGTAAAAGCATTTGGCAATGTGTGTAATAATAAATTTCCTTTTCCGACTTTTACTTTTAAAAAGTTTACGAAATTATTTCTGTTTACTCCAAGAACAGTAACTTTATTTGTATCAAAACTTGTTATATAATGGTCATAACTTCCCTGAGAAAACTTATAATATTCACTTCGTTTAAGTTTTGTATTTACAAAATTTACTTCAGCAGAATCAAACCCACCAAAGAAATTATAATTTGTTTGAAGTTTTAATGAATCATTTATCTGTTTACCAAAAGAATTAGCAGCGATAAAAATATCATTACCATTTTCCAATAACTCTCTCAACACTTTTGCATCTAAATCATCAGGAGAAAAATGACTGCAAACAAATATTATATTTTTATTAACAATACTTTTTTGTTTTGTAATGTTGTAGAAAGGAAGATTTGTTGTCTCTACTTTCCTTCCAGGAAATAAATCCGGCAATATTTCATACAACAAATATGAACCGTAAGGTATTTTATCATTCTTCGAGTAACTTGGTGTCCAATCTGTTGGTTCCGGAGTAAAAAGTTTAAATAATACAAGTAAAGCAAAAACAATTAACACAGGAATGATAAATTTCAGATTTTTCATTACTGGTTTTTCTCCAATAATGATGATACATCAGAATAATTCACAAGTAATTCGTTGTAGTCATTTTGATTAACTTCAATTCCACCGTACCAGATTGACTCAAAATCCAGAGTAATATTTTCAAACTTAATTTTTAAGGTTGATTGTTTGATCTCAGAAAAATAATCGCGGTTTGTTTTATCAATTTTCCAATTAATTATTTCTTTATCTGAAAGGATCTTTAAAGTTCTAAGATAATTAAGCCTTATTGCGTATCGATAATTTTTATTCTTTATAGCTGCTTCAATTAATTCCTCAAAATTAATTGAATGAATATCCTCAATAACCTCAGACGATTTAACTCTATTTTTTGGATTTGAAAAAAACAAACCTTTTAACTCCGATTTATAAAGACCAAAAATAATAGCAATAACAGCAAAAGCTATTAAAATATATTGGAATATTTCCCACGCAGTTCCTTCAGAATCTAAATCCAAAAGTTTAGCAAATTGTTTGCTAATCCAATCCTTTAATCCTTCCCACAATGTCATCGTAAATTCTGGATCTTCAAAATAGCTAAAATCTTTTTCTCTCAAGTAAGATTTTATTTTAGATGAATCTACTGATCTAATATTTATATCAGAAGAATCATATTTTATATTTTTTATAAGATTGGTTTTTGAAATTAAATCAGGTAAGGAATCAACAATAATATTTGTAAGATTTGTTGAGTCTGAGATTCCTGTTTGCGCCTTTATAGAATTATTGTTTTGTGCTTTAATTACTATCACAGCAAAAACAAAAAGAATTAATGTAAGTAATATTTTATTTTTAAATTGATTCAATCTTTTCTAATAACCCTTTTGCTTCTTTTTGTTCAACCAAACTGAAATAATAAAATGCCAACGCAATTATCGAAATAAAATACAGTAAATATTGAAAAGCTGATATTACAGATGTTACTATAATTATAATCTCTGTTACTCCATCAACACCAGTTCCATCCATAGAATTAAACATTGTTGCAAACATTACAATGTATTGAGGGATTTGAAAAACAAATCCCATAAAAGCTTCAATTAAACCAAGCACAAATACCAATCCAAAAGTAAACCACCATTTATTTTTTGTTAAGTAAAAAGATCTTTGCATTGATTGTATAACTCCTGATTTTTCGTAAAGTGATACCATATAAATCAGGGTTAATTTTACCATCAAATAACCGAATGGAATCATCCACAATAAGAAAAGTAAAAAAACTAAGAATGGATTTGATGTTGCATTAATTGAAACAACAACTAATACACCAAAAACAATTATTGCAACTATTGATAGCAAGATTAAGAAAAATGTTATCCCTAATACTTTAAGAAAGTTTTTTTTTACACCTTCCCAAACTTCCTCAATTTGAATTACAAAGAATTCTGGTTTTTCGAGATAAATAAGAATAAATGAATATGACGTTACCAGTAACATCTGCACAGTTAAAAAAACAGAAATAATTAACAGAACAAATACAATTCCCATTTCAGAAAGTGAAGTCATATTGTAGAGAGAAAAAATACTCTTCTGATAGAAGCCTAACAATATTCCTGTTACTAATAAAAATGGTCCAACAATAAATGTTAATGATTTTAACAATGAACCAAAATTCTGTTTAATAAATTCAAAACTTGCATTTATTATCTGACCAAAATCTCTATACTTTTGAAATTCAATTTTCTGCTGATTCATTTTTACCCTTTCGGTTTAACTTTATTGGATAAATAACTACATACCAAATTATAAAACCCAAAGAACCACCAATGATTAAAATATTAATAATGATTGGCATATTTGTAAATCGTGTTACAAATGATTCGAGAAATCCTGCTGTAATAAAAAGTGGAATCAATCCTACAATTATTTTAACTCCATCTTTTGCTGAAATTAGAAATGATTGCCTTCTTGAAAAAGTTTTTGGAAACAAAATCGAATTACCTAAAATTAAACCTGCTGATCCTGCAATTACTATCGAGGAGATTTCAATTGTACCATGAATCCAAACTATGGATAATGACTTGAACAACAAATCGTGTGTAAAGAATAAATGATGGAATGTTCCAAGCATAATTCCATTATAAATTAATAGTAATATTGTTCCAATAGAAAAAAGCAAACCTGCTATAAAAGCATAAAATGAAACACGAATATTGTTGAATGTTATTCCCATGAACATATCAACGCCATTCATCTGCTTGTAAACAGCAAGCGGGTCACCTTTATCAATGCTTTCTATAGTCATATTAACATAACTATCGCCAAGAATTAATCTTACAAAACCAGAATCTCCGGACGATGAGATAACCCCAATTACAACTGCAATAAAGAACACAACAAAAGAAATTAAAAGCTCAGTTCTTCTTTGATAAAATATTTCTGGTAATTCATATTTCCAGAAAGTTATAATTCTGCTGCGTTTTTCTTTTTTATTTTTGTAAACAGATTGATGAAGTTTTGACGCTATGGTATTTAGATATTGGGTTGTTTTACTTTGCGGATAATATGTTTTTGAGTATGATAAATCATCTGTTAACTGAATAAACAACTCAGCTAATTTATCAGGATCTTGAATCGATGTTTTTTTTGAAAGGAATAACTCAACTTCCCTCCATCGTTCAGAATTATTTTTTATGAACTGTACTTCTTTCAAATTTTTCCAGTAAACTATTTTTCATCTTCGTAAATAACAATAGACCGAACATCATAAGGTTTTAACTTATCTCGTCCATTTAAGAATGATAGCTCAACAATAAATGAAACCTGAACAATTTCACCACCAAGTTGTTCGATTAATTGACACACGGCATTCATAGTTCCACCGGTTGCAAGTAAATCATCGTGAACTAAAACTTTATCGCCTGGTCCGATAGCATCTTTATGCATCTCAAGTCTGTCTTCACCATATTCTAATGAATATGCTATTGAAACTTTTTCTGCCGGTAGTTTTCCTGGTTTTCTTACTGGTATAAATCCGCATTCAAATTTATGTGCTAATAAAGAACCAAAAATAAATCCTCGTGATTCTATTCCAACTACTTTATTTATTTTTTTATCTTTAACAAAAGTTAGCAGTTGTTCTAATGTATAATTAAAAGCTTCAGGATTTTTTAGTAAAGTTGTTATATCTCTAAACATTATTCCTGGTTTAGGAAAATCTTTTACATTTCTGATATGCGCTTTTAAATCCATTTATTTATCCTTAATAAGAAAAGAAATAATTCCATTTTTAAAATCGTCAGTTGATCGGCTGATTACATTTAAGTTTATACTTTGATTAACTGCTTCCTTTACAGAAAGGTTCGATATACTATTTATCATCTGTTTAGTCATTCGCAAACTCTCAACTGAATTTTTATTTAGTCTATCAGCAAGATTTATTGATTCATCTAAAACGTTTTCGTTCATATAATTTACAAGTCCAATTTCAAAAGCTCGTTTGCCGGAAATGATTTCGCCTTCCAGTAAAAATTGTTTAGCCAAACCTTCACCAATTTTTTTGATCAAAAAGGTTGAAACAACTGCAGGAATAAAGCCAATTTTTACTTCACTATAACCAAATTTACTTTTTTCCGGATGCGCAACAATAAAATCACAAACTGAGGCTAATCCACAACCACCAGCTATAGCTGCTCCATTAACAGCAGCGATTGTAGGTTTTGAATATTCGTAAATCATTAAAAACATTTCGGCTAATGATTTTGAGTCATTATAATTTTCAATTGCAGAATTGTCCGATATCTTTTGTAAATATTCTAAATCAGCACCGGCACAAAATGTATTTCCCTCGCCAGTAATAATTAAAGATTTTACAGAATCATCTTTTTCAAACTCAACTAGTTTATTTTTTAATTGTTCAACCAAAAATGGATGAAGTGCATTTCGTTTTTCCGGACGATTTAGTGTGATGATGGCGGTGTTATTTTTTACTTCTGATTTAATCATTACCAAACTCTAATTACTAAAGTATTTAATTATCAAACTCATTTGAATATAAACTGAAATGAATGCCAATAAAACTCCCGTAACAACTTGTGAAGGTGTATGACATTTTAATTCTACTCTCGCCCATCCAACTAAAAGTACTATTGGTAACAATACTATTCCTATCCAACCAAATGCAAAAGTTATTGCAGCAAACGGACCCGCAGCACCCATTGCGTGTGCGCTAATTTTCCAGAATTTATTAATAAAAATTGTTATTAAGGTATTAGAAATATAACAAAACCAAAATGCGATTGAAATAATATTTAAATCATATTTTATCATAATCCAGAAACCAATCAGATAAAAAATAATGGCAATTAGAAATGGTATTGTTCTTTCTTCTTTGATAGAGGCATCCTGATCAGTGAGTTTACCTTTTTTTCTAAGTATTAAAAAAAGCACGATCGGTGCTATGAATCCAAAACCTAGTGAAGTTAAAATCGTTACAACTTGCTTACTCGGTTCTGATTCTAAAGTAAAGGCAAATATTGTAAATATGATTATAGTAAATGATGGCGGAACAAATAGTGTCGAGATAATTCTTGCGAGTTTATGTGAAGAGAATAAATTCAATACAGTATGATTATTATATTAATCTATCAAAAAGATAATTCTGTCTTTTTTAATTCATCTAAATATCTTAATAAAGTTTCTTTAACAGGGATGTAATCCAGAAACTGCATCAATTCATTTCTAATTTTTGAGGCGTGATGCATTCCTTTAAGATATCCGGAATAAAATTTTCTATGCTCAATAACTGCTCTTCGTTCACCTTTAACTCCAATTGCTAAATCCAGATGACGGAGACAAGTATTGATTTTCATTTCATCATCTATCTTGGTATGGATATAACCTTTTTCTAGAATTTCTTTTGCTTCAAGAAATATCCAGGGATTTCCAATAGCACCACGTGCAATCATTACAGCATCAGCATTTGTTTCGTTAAAAGCCTGTTTAACATCGCTTGCATCAAGAACATTTCCATTCAAAGCAATTGGTATTGAAACAGCTTCTTTAACTTTTGGAATCCAGCTCCAATCAGCATCACCTTTATGTCCCATTACTCGAGTCCTGCAATGAACTGTCAGAGCCTTTACTCCAACATCTTCAAGTCGTTTTGCTACTTCAACAATCTGGATTGAATTATTATCCCATCCAATTCGCGTTTTAACAGTTACTGGAAGTGAAACAGAATCAACAACAGCTTTTACAAGCTGAACCAAATATGGAATGTCTTTTAGCAAAGCTGAGCCCGCTCCGCAGCCAACTACATTTTTAACCCAGCATCCTGCGTTAATATCAATCATATCAGGGTTTTCAGCCTCAGCTATTCTTGCTGCACCAACCATCGAATCAATACTGCTGCCGTATATCTGAATACCAACCGGTCGTTCTTCTTCAATTATTTTTAACTTATTGTGTGTCTTAACATTTGAACGAACTAATCCTTCGGAGTTTACAAATTCTGTATAGACAACATCTGCGCCAAGCTCTCGGCAAACCAAACGGAAAGAAATATCTGTAACATCTTCCATTGGTGCGAGTAAAATCGCTTTATCTATTTCAACTTTTCCTACTTTAAACATTTTCTCTTAAATAATTTTCTAATCTAACTTAATCTTTTTTGGTAAATAAAAAACGGTCAATAAAAATATAACAAAAGTAAATAATGCTCCGGTTAAAAAAGGAAACGGGTAACCTAAATACTCAAATGCAAATCCACCCCACAACGGTCCCAAAACCCTTGCGAATGATGAAAGCGATTGATTTATTCCAAGAGTTATTCCCTGCTCTGTTTCCGAAGTAACTTCGGAAATCAAACTTAAAACTGTTGGTTGAAAAGTTCCTGTACCATAAGACAAAACTATTGAAACAATTGCTAATCCTAAAAATGTTCCTGCATACGGAATCATAGCTAAAGATAACATCATTAAAATGGAACCAATAGTTAATATCATTTTTTTAGACATCAATTTATTTATTCGGCCAATCAATCCACCCTGAATTATTGCAGAAGATAACCCAACAATTCCATACATATAACCATTCTGCATATCGGTAAATCCATAAACTTTTAATCCAAGCAACGCAAAAGTACCGTAGATGTTAGCAAACGAAAATGTTAAAATGAAAAACAGAAGAATAAGAACTGCTAAATCCGGTTTCTGCAAGATCTTTTTCATCGCTGCAAAATCAAATAGCTTTCTTCTTTGCGGATTAGCAGATAAATCTTCGGATTCATCTTTTTGTTTGAGTGATTCCGGCAAATAAAATATTGTAAGTAAAAATGCCATTAAGGAAAAGCCTGCAGCAACATAACCTGTAACTGCATATCCGTAGCTTGATAATAATCCGCCAATTAACGGACCAAAAACAAATCCTAATCCAAATGCTGCACCAATTAAGCCCATTCCTTTAGAACGATTTTCACGAGTTGTAACATCAGCAATGTAAGCCTGAGCAACACCGATACTGCTCCCACCAATTCCTGCAATAACTCTGGAAGCTAAAAGCATTAAGTATGAATGTGTAAAGGCAAAAACAATGTAGCCTATTGCATTAAGGAATAAGCAAACAACTATAACTGGTTTTCTTCCGTACTTGTCCGATAACTTTCCAAGCACCGGGTTAAATAGAAACTGCACAAAAGAATAAATCGCAATTGCAATTCCGATTGCGGCTTCATCAACATGCAATTCTTTTACTGAGAATGATGGAAGAATCGGGATGAGAATTCCAAAGCCAAGTAAATCTATAAACACAGTTAAAAATATTAATACCAGTGACGATCTATTTTTCAAATCTAATCTCTTTGCTCTCTGAGTTTTACATTGTTTGTGTACTTTGTAATTATATAACGGGTATCGTTAAAAGCCTGATTCATTTTTTCATTTTCAGTTTTAGTTAAACTGATTGTCGTATCTGTAATATTTGTAGATGGCATTATTAGATATTCTTTGCCTTTTGTTGTATTACCTTTAAAAACCCAGGTTGGTAAATATTTAACTTCAGATATTTCAATTTTATTATTAACAAAATCTTTTTTGATATTTAATGTCAGGATCATTCCGGCATCTTTATATCTATCTCGCTGGTTTGAAAAGAAATTACCCATCGAGTATGCAACAAATCCTGAATCGAGTTTTGCGTTGCTTGTTTTATAAAAATTAACAGGCTGCAAAACATGTGGATGACCACCAATAATTATATCAGCGCCAAGTTCAATCGTTTTGTTTACAACATCACTTTGAAACTGAACTGGCTCTCGTTTGTACTCTTCCCCAAAATGATAATGAACCAAAATCAATTCGGCTCCATTCGCTTTTGCAGATTGAATATCTTTTCCAATCAATTCGTAATTAATAAGATTGATTAAATAATTTTTTCCTTTAGGAATCGGATTTCCATTTGTTCCGTATGAATAAGCGAGTACAGCAATCTTAATCCCCTTCACATCAAAAATACGTATTGAATCTCTGTCTCGTTGTGATGTGTACGTTCCTACATATTTAAGATTTCTGGAATTGATTTCATTAATTGTTCTGATAATTCCCTTTTCACTTCTGTCCAAAGAATGATTATTTGCTGTTACAACTAAATCAAAGCCAATATCTTTTAATGCTGTAATGTAAGAAGCAGGAGTATTAAAAAACGGGTAACCTGTGTATCCTTTACTTTCTTTTCCCGCAGTAACAGTTTCTAAATTTCCAAAAGTAAAATCTGAAGACTCTAAATATTTTTTAACATTTCTGTAAACAGGACTAAAATCAAAACTATCTTTTTCTACTCTTGCGTATTCAAATTGAGGACCGTGGCACATCAAATCACCAACCACAGAAATGCTGATGGTAACAGAACTATCAGTATTGATAATTCTCTTACTTTCCTCAATTCTAAAAGTTGATGGAGAATTGAAAATAAAGAATGATAAAATCGATATTGTAACTATTGCAATCTT
>JBATOT010000113.1:0-1914 GCA_049291095.1 Ignavibacteriaceae bacterium
GTGCAAGAATTCAAGAAGGTGTAAACAGTCTTGGTGGATATGCTGATATTTTTCTTCTCAATACTTTAGCAAGCGGAGTAGTTCCGCAAATTTCTGTAATACTTGGTCCTTGTGCAGGCGGTGCAGTTTACTCGCCGGCAATAACTGATTTTGTTTTTATGACTCGTAAAACAAGTTATATGTTTGTTACCGGTCCAAACGTTGTTAAAACAGTAACTCATGAGGAAGTTTCTTCAGAAGATTTGGGCGGCGCAGATACTCACTCTCAGAAGAGTGGTGTTGCTCATTTTGCTTTTGACAATGAAATTGAAACACTTCTAAATGTAAGAAAACTATTAAGTTTTTTGCCGTCTAATTTTAAAGAAAAAGTATCCAATCACGAGTATAATTCAGAATCGTTAAAAGATAGTGAAAGCCTGTGCTCAATAATTCCAGATAGTCCGAATAAACCATATGATATGAAAGAAATTATATTAAATCTAGTGGATGAAGAAGACTTTTTTGAGGTGCATAAAGATTATGCTGAAAACATAATTTGCGGATTTGCTAGACTCGGCGGAATGAGTGTTGGAATTGTCGCAAATCAGCCGCAAGTTTTGGCGGGAGTTTTGGATATTAACTCATCGGTAAAAAGTGCAAGGTTTGTTCGCTTCTGTGATGCATTTAATATTCCGCTTTTAGTTTTGGTAGATGTGCCTGGATTTTTGCCTGGCACGGAACAGGAATGGAATGGAATAATTAGGCATGGTGCCAAATTGTTATTTGCATTTAGTGAAGCGACGGTTCCAAAAGTTACTTTGATAACCAGAAAAGCTTATGGCGGTGCTTATGACGTGATGAACTCAAAACACATTCGTGGTGATTTTAATTACGCCTGGCCTTCTGCGGAAATTGCTGTTATGGGACCAAAAGGAGCTGTGGAGATTATCTTTAAAAAAGAAATTGAAGCATCAAAAAATCCTGAACTTGAACTTGAGCTTAAACTAAATGAGTACATTGAAAAATTTGCAAATCCTTACATCGCTGCTGAACGAGGATTTCTGGATGATGTTATTGAACCTAAATCTACAAAAAAAGCATTGATAAATGCCTTTGAATTGTTAAAAGATAAAGTAGATTTGAACCCGAGAAAAAAACATAATAACATCCCTTTATAAAATATTAAGTGTTTAAATAACTTAGTGTTATCATATTTGATTTGAAATATTACTTGATTAAACCAAATTGAAGATTTATATTGCAATAGCCAAAATTATTCCGGAGTACGAATGAAAAGAATTATTCTTTTACCAATTATAGTTTTTGTTTCTTTACTGATCACATCCTGTGCAACCTCACCGGAGATCACAAATCAAAATTACACAGAAATAACAGATAACAACCCTAGAGTTGGAATTGTATCTGAAATGTTGGAAGAAGCAAGACAACATTATGTGTTGGCTTTAAGAAAACAAGAATTAAACAGCACAAAGGAAACTGCTGAAAATTATGAAGCAGCTTTAAGAATAGTTAATAATCTTAGTTATTATCCTGGAATTGATGACAATGCAGCGTATCTTGAATTAGAAAATTCAATTATTGATGATTATAAAAATTTTGTTGACGGGTTGAATGAACTTCCTGAAGGAATTTCATTTGCTGCATATGAAGAATGGATGAAAGAGTCTGTACCAGAACTTGAAGTTGCTGAAACAAAGTTTGAAACCACAGAAAGAGTAGTAATACCAGCAGATATTCCACTTGAAGTTAATTCACACGTAGAACAATGGCTTACATATTTTACCGGTAAAGGCAGCGGGGCAATGAGAAGATGGCTTGAAAGATCCGGTAAATATTTTCCTATGATGACAAAAGTTTTTGATGAAGTTGGCGCTCCAAAACAGCTAGTGTATTTAAGTATGATGGAAAGTGGAC
>JBATOT010000114.1:0-103548 GCA_049291095.1 Ignavibacteriaceae bacterium
ACCTTAATCCGTTAAATATGTGTAAAACAAAAGCTCCGAGTAAAACCACTTCTATAACTCTGATAAGTGGTTTAACAATATCCAAAGTGGATACATAAGTATTGAAGGCACCGGGACCAAAAAACAAAGTAATATTTCCAACCAAATGAATGATTAGAAAAATCAACAAGAAACTCCCCGTAACAGCCATCATAAATTTTTTGCCGATAGAAGAGTTTAGAAATTTAAAAAACCAGCCCATTAAAAGCTCCTTTTAGATGAAGAATGATTTATAGCTGATGTGATATTAAAGTTTATTTTTTGAATTGTAAGAAAATAGAAAAAAGAATTCTGGATTGAGAATTTAGTTAAAAACATCTATGAATAAATAAAATTGATAATTAACAATAAATCTTACATGCAACTTAGAAAAAAAAGTTAAAGGTGGAAAGTAAAACCAATATTTTTTTTGAGATTATTTGAGTTACAAATTAATAAGACTATTTTAGTCCAAGTTCTTTGAACAAAATTTACGGTGTTCCAACCCCAACTTGTCGGGGTAATGGAAAATTATAGGGAAGTACGGTGATTCCAATAAAGGGAAATTCCGTCGCTGTCGCGCAACTGTGAGAACAATTAACAATTAAAAGTTAACAATGAACAATTTTTAATTAGTCATTGTTAATTGTTTAAGCCAGGAGACCTGCCGCAAATTCTAATTAATCAACCTTCGCGAGAAAGGTAAGGTTAACGATGGTCCCTCAAAATCTCCATTCGTTTTATCTAAACTTTTAATACGCGAAGTTACTTTTAACCTTTTTATAAGGAGTAACTTCAATGTACCAAACAAATTTTCTTTTTGCTCTGTTCGCAATTTTTCTTTGCTCAACATTTTCTTTTGCTCAAAGCAGCATAATTCATAAAACCGATTCTGTTGGTTACTATAAACTTAATGATGTGGTAATAACAGCTACCAAAACACCAACGAACACACTTGAACTTGCAAATTCTATTTCGGTAATTGATTCAATTCAAATATCAAATAGTAATTCAAACAATGTTTTTGATGTTCTTAAAAATGAAACCGGAATCAGTTTTACAAGACAAGGTGGAAATGGAACTTTGTCCAATCTTTATATTCGGGGTGCAAATTCATCCCATACTTTAGTTTTAATAGACGGGGTTGAAGTTAATTTAACTAGTGATCCTAGCGGAGTTTATGATTTTTCTGCATTACCAATTGATAACATTGAAAGAATAGAAGTTTTACGCGGACCACAATCGACTCTTTATGGCTCGGATGCACTTGCAGGAGTTATAAACATCATTTCAAAAAAAGGAAATGGTTCACCCAAATTCTCTTTACTTACAGAAGGCGGTTCATATAATTCTTATAAAGCACAATTAGGGGTTAATGGATCGCTGCAGAAATTAAATTACTCAGTTGCATTAAGCAGAACCGGAAGTGATGGATTTTCCGTTGCATCAGAAAAATACGGGAACACGGAAAAAGACGGTTATAATTTTAATAACGCTTCTGCTTTAGTTGGATATAGTTTTTCTGAAAACTCTGAAATAAGTATTTATACAAGATTTCTTAAATCAGAGTCTGACAATGACCAGTCTGGCGGAGAGTTTGGTGATGACCCAACATACTTAACTGATCAGGAAGAATTTTCTATTCGTGGTGAAGGTAAATTAAAGTTATATGATGGCTTTTGGAATCAGAAAATTGGATTATCATTTTTACGGAATGTTAGAAATAATTCTTATGATACATCAGCCGCAAGCATTAACTATCCTTTCTATGTTAATGATTATTCCTGGGCACATTACGATGGAAGAAAATATAAAATAGATTGGCAAAATGATTTTCAACTTGGCAAATCAAACCTATTAACTGCAGGATTAGAATTTGAGATTGAAGAATCTGCATCAGAATATTATGCGTACAACTATGTACCTGATCCGTTTTCGCCTGATATTGCAAGTGTAATTCCGATGCAGGACGCTAGCATATTTGGTGTATTTGTTCAGGATCAATTAAAATTTGATGAGGGCTTTTTTATTTCACTAGGTGCAAGATTGGATGACCATAGCAAATTTGGATCTCAGTTTACATATAGAATTGCTCCAGCATTTATGCTGTGGGAAACGAACACAAAATTTAAAGCAACTCTTGGAACTGGTTTCAAAGCTCCTTCTCTTTACTATTTATATGATCCTACTTATGGAAATGAAAATCTTAATCCTGAAGAAAGTTTTGGTTGGGATTTTGGAATCGAGCAATATCTTTTTGCACAAAACATTTCTATTGGTACAACATTTTTCTACAATAAGTTTAGCGATATGTTCGGCTTTGATTATGTAACATTCAAAACTATAAATATTAAACAGGCTGTTACAAAAGGACTTGAGGTTTACATTGAAACTAAACCGATCGATGAACTTAGTCTTAAAGCAAATTACACTTTTACTGATGCAAGAGATACAAGTCCTGATTCGCCTGACTTTGATAAAAAATTATTACGCCGACCGGAAAGTAAAATTGGATTTTATACCAGCTATTCATTTATACCTAAGGCAAACATAAATGCAGAAGTTATCTGGGCTGGATTACGTGAGGATATTGATTTTTCAACTTATCAAAGAACTGAACTTAAAGGCTACGTACTTCTTAATCTAGCTGCACACTATAATATTTTTGATTTCTTAAGATTAAATGTAAGAGCCGAAAATCTTTTAGATAGCGATTATGAAGAAGTATTTGGATATGGAACAGCAGGTTTATCACTTTATGGTGGAATTAAGCTGGTTTTATAGTGACATTACATTTACAATAAGAGTTTGAATTTTTAATTAATAAACCTTTATCTTTGAAACAATTATAACAAGAAATATTTCTCTTTAGATTTTAATAGAAAGGAAAAAACGATGACTGAACAAATGAAAAAAATTGCCCCAGGTTTTTGGGCAGTTTCGCTAATGGTTTTTGTTGCTGCGTTTGTAAGATTACTCCCCCACCCACCTAACTTTGCACCGATAGCGGCAATGGCTTTATTTGGCGGCGCATACTTTAATAAGAAATCTTTTGCATTTGCAATTCCGCTTACTGCGTTGTTTTTAACAGACTTGATTATTGGAATATATTCTTATGCCTGGGTTGTTTACATATGCTTTGCATTAATTGTTGTACTTGGAATTGTAATGCTTAAAAAAGTAAGTATAAAAAATGTTGTGATTACATCACTAACAGCTTCAGTAAGTTTCTTCGCAATTACAAACTTTGGCGTTTGGGCACTTGGAACATTATATCCAAAAACTCCGGCAGGCTTAATGGCAAGCTACATTGCTGCAATTCCATTTTTCCAGAATGCACTTATTGGTGATCTATTTTTTGTTGGTGTAATGTTTGGAGTTTATGAATTAGTAAAACACAAAGTGCCAGCGCTAGCAAAAGTAAAAGCTTAACAAGTTATTTTAATTTGGATTTTATGAAGTCACGGCATTTGTCGTGACTTTTTTTATTACCTCTAAGTTTTAGTTTACCCGAAATCAAGCATTTTATTTCCATTTTTGGAAGTACGGCCCAATGACCGTGGAGCCCTATTTCCGATTTTGGAAATACGACCCAATGATTGTGAAGCCCTATTTCCGATTTTGGAAGTACGACCCAATGATCGTGGAGCCCTATTTCCAATTTTGGAAGTAAGACCCAATGATTGTGGAGCCCTATTTCCAATTTTGGAAATACGACCCAACGACTGTGGAGCCCTATTTCCAATTTTGGAAGAACGACCCAATGATCGTGGAGCCCTATTTCCAATTTTGGAAACCTAAAATAGACCAAATTCGCATCTTTTATTAAAATTTTAGAAGAAAGGAAATACTTCTAGCAGAAGTTTAATAGAAATTGTTGCTCAGTGTTAATTGTCTTGGGCAATTCTATTTAGTTAGTTTGCAATAGATTTTGACACTCCTTTAACTTTTATACAGGAGCGGAGACTTGTTGGTGTAATGTTTGGAGTTTATGAACTTGTTAAACACAAAATCCCTGCTTTGCAAAAAGTAAAAGCTTAAAATGTAACACTAGTAAAAACCCGTTTAATTTTCTTAAACGGGTTTTTTGTGTTCAAGCTTTACTCTACTTTTACTAAAGTATGTTTTGTTATACCTTTTCTGGTCCTCATAATGCAATCGTACTCATCCCCGCGCACTTCCGAAATTTTAATATTTATTACTTCACCCGGTTCATAGATTGAAAACTTTTTATTTTTATTTTTTATAAATATCAGGTTGTACTCGCAATTGTTTATCCACTCTACTTTCAATTCCATATCAATATTCAAATAATCAAAAATTTCATGTTGAATGCTATCATTTCTAATAATATAATATCCTGATGTATCATCTTTCATAACAAACTTGCCGTGTTTAAACTTTTCACAGTCGCTACTTTTCATATCTAAATTAATTGTTGTATCGATGGGTTCATTTGCTTCATCCTGATTGGCTGGAGGTTCAACCTGAAACAGAGAACTTGTGTCTCGCAAAAATGTCAAATAATTCTCCTGCATAATTGAATCAAGAATAGGTTTAGTCGCTTCTGATCTTTTACTCATAATTCGTTGAATTTTTGCCATAATGGTTGGTAGTTTTAAAGACATTTTATGCCCAACAGGTGACTTATAAAATGTTATTATATCGCTAAGTTCAGTATTAGAAAATTCATTAGAATACAATTTTGCATAATCATATTTTAAACTATCCCAACAATAATATTGTAGGAAAAAGTCTTTTAATAGTTCATTCTGTTCTTCACTTCCATAATCGGATTCCATCATCATCAAAGCTATAATTTGATCATAGTTATTTTTAGAATTATTTACTTCTAAAAGAAGAAGTGCAAGTGAGTCTGAACTTGTTTGTGAAAAATTTGGATGAGTTACTATTATTAATAAAAAAAGTAATGGGATCAATCTAACCATCTGAACCTCCCTTAAGTCCACCTATAAAGCTTTTAGTAAAACAAATTTTGATTGAAAATTTTAGTGATAGTAATCAACTTATTTCTTCCTCTTCCCTCTTTCATAAGCAAGCATAACAATTTTCTTTAATGCCTGGGAATAACTTAATCCGGCAGCGTGAGCAGAGCGCATAAATCCTGCTCCTTCTGTTAAATCAGGATTTGGGTTTACTTCCAGTACGTAAACTTCTTCATCACTTGTAACACGCATATCAACACGAGCATAATCTCTTGTACCCATAATTTTAAAAGCAGAGATTGCTGTTCGTTTAAGTTTATCTTCCAATGCTTTAGAAATTTCTGCGGGACAGATAGGAATAGTTTTATGATATGATTCGTGATGCGGATCCCACTTTGCCTGGTAACTAACAATATTATGTAAGTGGTCAGGCATTCTGCTAAAATCAATTTCACTAATCGGTAATACTTTTGGTTTCAAATCTCCTGTTACGGAAACATTAAACTCACGTCCTTCAATAAACTCTTCAATCAATGCCGGCTGATTAAATTGAGTAAACACAAATTCAAGTCTTTTAGTTAATGCTTTGGTGTTGTAAACAATAGATTCATTTTCAATTCCAACACTTGCATCTTCGTAAGCAGGTTTTACTATAACAGGAAATTTAGTTTCAAGTTTAAACTCATCAGGAATTTTATCAAACAACTGAAACTTTGCGGTTTTAATTCCGTGATAGTTTAATAATTTTTTTGTAAGAAATTTACTCTGGCAGTTTGCAAGGGTAATTGCCGGTGCACCAGTGTAAGGAATTCCAATAAGCTCGTACAATCCAACCAGATTCATCTCAAGTCTTGGCTGTTCCTTAAAAATCTCGGCAAAGTTAAAAATAACATCCGGCGGATTTTGCTTTACCAAATCCAAAAGGCTGTAAATATCATCTTTAAGGTTTAAGGCATAAGCATCAAAACCCACTCTTTTAAGTCTTTTTACAATGATTTCGTACTCTTCCATTGGAGTAAAATTATCCACCTCAAAGTACGGCTTAAAATCAGGCTCAGGTACAGGTTCGATTGGTTTGTGGTAAAACTCGGGGTGAGCTTCATTGTAAAGGACGAGGACTTTAATTTTTTTTGCTTTCATACCCAAAAAATACCCAAAATCGCTTGTAAAAAAAACTTCATTTGATAATGTTTACATAGTTCCATTATCAATAAAATTAAAAATGAGTTTTTACCCACAACCTTATAAATATCAGTGCGGACCTTTCGCACTTAAATACGCACTTGTAATGCTTGGCAGATTTGAAAGTGAAAATCAAATCGGAATAAAAGCCGGCAGTACGTGGTGGTATGGTACAGATGAAATCGGTTTAGCAAAAGCAGCAAAGTTTTATAATTGCAAGATGAAATATTTTCGCAGAGAAAAACCAGATGACGCAATTAAAGCTTTGATAGAACAATTAAAGAATGGATATCCGTGCATACTAAGTGTAGATAATTGGGAACACTGGTTAACTGTTGTAAACTATCAGCAAAGAAAATTTATTGTAACAGATAGCTCGCTTGATAAAGTTGTAACGATATACACACCAAATCAATTGTTAAAACGCTGGAAGTATTATGATGAAGATGATGATGAAATTAGTTATGATGGATATGCAATCATTCCGCAATACAAAGTTACAACAAAAGCAAAGTTCACTTTGGAGCAGGCAAGATTTGTAATGGATTCCCGCAATCAGAAACTTGCAAATAAATGGGATACATATTTTAATGATATGATTGCGATCTGTCATCCAAGACATGCAAATGCAACTCACTTAATTTCCTTCAGAGATTTTTTAAGAAGATTTGAAAAAGTGTTAGTAACACAGGTTGCAAACTGGCATGGTACTCCAACTCTCAGGGAATTAAAAAAAGTCTTAAGTAATTTTCAGTTTATGGCAGATGTTTATGATCTTGTAATTCACGCAGATGAACAGAAAAAAGCGTTGATTGATTTATCATCTATATTGATGATGTATGCCTGCGGTAAGTATGGGATGGATGAGATATATTAGAAAAATAGATAGTCATTGCGATGGCGATTAGCCGAAGCAATCTCTAATATAAACTTGAGATTGCTTCACTCGAAGACTCGTTCGCAATGACATTATGAAATAGAAGTAAAAAGAAATAAGAACTATGAAACGAAATCCAATCATCTTAAAAAAAGAAACTACTGCCCTGCTTATAATTGATTTGCAGGAGCGCATACTTCCTGTAATCAGAAATTATGAAAGTGTTTTAGATAATACCGTAAAACTGATTAAAGGTTTTAAAGCTATGCAGCTTCCTATTTATTTTACAGAGCAATATCCAAAAGGATTAGGACCAACATCTCAAAAAATTCTTGATGAACTTGATGGATATGCTGCATATCAAAAAATGAGTTTTAGTTGTTCCGGTGCAGAAAATCTTTTTGATGAATTTCATTCAAAGAAATTATCTCAAATTGTAGTGTGCGGAGTTGAATCCCACGTTTGTGTTCAGCAAACAGTTTTAGATTTAATTGCAAATGATTATCAGGTTAATCTTGCTGCTGATGCTGTGTCATCGAGAAAAGAAATTGATTACAACATTGCGCTGGATAGAATGAGAACTCTTGGTGCAGAAGTTACAACCAAAGAATCTATTCTATTTGAACTACTCGAAGTGTGCGGAACACCAGAGTTCAAGGAAGTTTCTAAAATTGTAAAGTGACTATTTCAATTATAGTGTAGGTAGCCGCAACTTTCAAGTTGCGCATTAACTAAAGTATTAACGCAAGCTGAAGCTTGCGACTACCAAAATAAACTTAATCAAACAAAGCTTCTAACTTTTGATAATTTGTATGAACTTTATCAATTGAACTTTGAATCTGCTTATCATCGGCTTTAGAATTTTTTAACTCCTTCAACTCTTTTGTAGATGTGTAAAGTTCATCAGCAGCTTTTGCAAATTCATCTTTTTTATCAGTTGCCCATTTTGGAAGAACACAATTTTTTAATTCATCAGCACGCAGGTATAGATCATCAATCGATTTGCCTAATTCTTCCGTGTTTTTATTTGGTCCATAATGATGATAAATCATATAAAGAATTTTATGAAATTCATCTACTTCTTTGGTAACAGGTTTTACAATTCTTACGAGCATTTCAAAATTGGAGTGAAGTTCTTCTGCTGAGGTTAGCATTCCTGCTTCATTATTTTTTTCACAAGCTTTGTTATAATTTTTAGTTGATATGTTTAGTTTCTCCAATCCAGATTTCCATTCATTTTCTTTATCGCGTAAAATTCCCGGAAGCATAGCTGAATTAATTTTTTCTACACCAGCATTTACATCTGGTAGAAGTTGCTTAAACATTGCATAATCTTTATTTGGGTAGGCTGTATGCCATAAGGGATAAACTACTTCGTGAAAATTGAACAACTCGGGAACAGATGAATTTATTTCTGATGAATGGTCTTCGTTTTGTGAAAATGAATTATTAAATGAACAAATTAGTAATACAAAAAAAAATAAAAGCAAACGTTTCATAACTCTCCCTGAAAAATGTGATTGAATGTACCCAAAATTACAAAATGATATAGATAACTTACTAATGACAGGTTGTTGAAATATTATAATGTTAAGCTTAATTTCCATTAGAAAATAACTTAAATTTATTCAAAGGATATTTATGGCAGATCATTTAATTGCTCATTGCGAAATTCCAACAATTGATTTAGAAAGATCAAAAGATTTTTATCACAAAGTACTTGGCTGGGAATTTAAACCATTTGGTAACGGATACTTACTTTTTAATAATCACAAAGGTACGATGGTTGGCTTAAGAAAAGTAGATCAGGTTGCCCAGGGTGAAACAACAGTTTTTCATGTTAATATGCCTGATATAGATTCGATATTGAAGAAAGCAAAAGAAAATGGCGGAGCTGTGAAAAGAACCAAAACAGTAATTCCTGCTATGGGCTGGTATGCGCTAATGAATGATCCTGATGGAAATACTTTAGGACTTTATCAGAAAAGTTAAATTTTAACAATAGAGTAATGGAATGTTGGAGAAATGAAATTCAATATTCCATTCCTCCATCTCTCCTAAATAATTATACAGATTCAACAATTTTAAATGAATGAGTTATCTCAACAGATTTTTGAAGCATTGCGGTAACACTGCAATAAGTTGTTTGTGATAATTCAATTGCGCGTTCTACATCTTTATCTACAATACCTTTACCATAAAATAAAAACTCTATATGAATTTTAGTATAAACCTGAGGATGTGTTTCTTGCTGCTCTGCTGTAATGTTAATTTCTAAGTTGTCTAACTTAACTCTTTTTTTCTGTAAGATTGCAACTACATCACTGCCTGTACAACCTGCAAGAGAAAGTAAAATTAATTCTTTAGGACGAATACCTGAATTACTGCCATAAAAATTTTCTGGTCCATCCATTGTAATCCAATGGTTAGTATCTGTTTTACCCACAAATGTAATTCCACGTAATTGCTTTACGAATGCTGTTTTGGTTGCCATTTTTTCCTCTAAAAATAAATTAAAAATTTTCTAGTAGTCTGATGAAATAATTATTGTTTGGTTACAGAGATTTATTGAATTGCTAAAATATCCTGAATAATTGGTTTAAGTCCTCTAAAGAATAGTTCTACTGCAATTACCATGACAATTAAGCCCATAATTCTTGTAAGAACTTTGTTGCCGCTTTCACCAAGAAATGCAATTATTTTTCTGGAACTTAGAAGAATCAAATGTGTTAATCCCATTACAATAAAAATAGAAACAATTAGTAATGATTTATGAGAAATATCCGGAGCATCATTCATCATTACAATTGATATAGTAATTACACCCGGACCTGTAATCATTGGAACGCCAAGTGGAGTTATTGCAAAATCTTTTGCGGCTTCCACAAATTCTTCACCTTCAGATTTTATGCGTGTTAATTTTCCGCGTAACATATCATAACCTGAAAGAAAGAATAAAATTCCAACAACAACTCTTAAACCGTTTACTGAAATATTGAAAATATCAAAAATAAAATTTCCACCAAAAGTAAAAAGCAGAAGAACAATAAGTGCTGTGGATGTAGCTTTAAGTGCGATTGCTGATGCTTGTTTTGAATTCATCCCTGAGGTTAAAGTTGTAAATACAGGAATTACACCCATTGGATTTATCATTGTAAACAATGATGTAAATGCAAGTAAAGCAAACTGTAAAATTGAATCCATATTAATTATTCTACTAAAATTAGTTTAATCCTAGTGCAATTGACTTAATTAATGCCCACGCATCTTCAATATGTCTGCGTTCGTGTCTGATGCTTCCAATTGTTAATCTGATTGTAAATTTTCCATTTAATTTAGTGTGAGATAAGAAGATTTTTTCTGATTCATTAATTTTTTCCAAAAGGTTTTCATTCAATTTATTCAAATCATCTTCATTTTTATTTCCTGGATTGAATCTAAAACAAACTGTTGAAAATGGAGTTGGTGCCATAATTTCAAAATCATTTTTTTGTTCTATCCAACTTAGTAAATCTTGTGCAAGATTTATATGATTTTTTATTCTTTCAGCTAAACCATCAACTCCAAAATATCTAATTATAAACCAAAGTTTTAATGAACGAAATCTTCTGCCGAGTTGAATACCATAATCCATCAAGTTTTCTACTTCGTTATCTTGGTTAGTTTTTAGATATTCTGCAGATAAACTAAATGCTCGTTTTAAAATATGAGGTTTACGGGTAAAGAAAATACTTAAATCCATTGGAGTAAACATCCATTTGTGTGGATTGATCACTAAAGAATCAGCACGCTCCCAGCCTTTTGTTATCCATTTCATTTCGGGAATCATTGCCGTTACACCAGCATAAGCTGAATCAATATGAAGCCACAAATTATATTTCTCACAAATATCTGCAATAGCATCAACCGGATCCACACTTGTTGTTGATGTTGTACCAACTGTAGCAACAACACAAAATGGTTTGAAACCTTTTGCAATATCTTCTTTAATTGCTTCTTCAAGTTTTTCAGGAATCATTTCAAATTTATCATTTACAGAAATTTTTCTGATTCCATCCAAACCAATTCCCAAAGTAAGTACACCTTTATCAATTGAATTATGTGCATGCTCGGAACAATACAAAACCAATTTCTGTAAATCATTTCTTCCTGTCATTCCTTTTTCTCTTATTCCAAGATCGAGCTGTTCACGAGCTGCAGCAATTGCATGCATAGAACTTGTGGATGCTGTATCATAAATAATTCCCCAATAATTTTCTGGTAAACCAACCATTTGCCTAAACCAATTCATCATTGATTTTTCAAGTTCGGTAAAAGCAGGAGAAGTTTTCCACAACATTCCATTTGCGCCCAATGCGGCTGTTAAAAGTTCAGCTAAAATTCCTGGTCCGCTTGAAGTTGAGTTGAAGTAAGCCATAAAACCGGGATGATTCCAATGTGTAATTCCATCCATAAGAATATTTTCAACATCGGCTAAAACATTTTCTATATCTTCACCATTTGTTGGTGGAGTTTGTGGAATTCTTTTTAAAATGTCTCCTGGATTTACTTGAGAAAGCGGTGGATATTTTTCAATTTCATTTAGATATTTTGAAATCCAATCAACAAGCATATATCCGTTTTTTTCAAATTCATCTTTTGGCATATCGTTCATATCAAATCCTAAAAGTTTTGCTAAATAATTAGTGTAAAATTAGTGATAATTAGTCGCAAAAAATTAGCTACTAATTACACGAATTAACACTAATACTTGAATTAAAAATATTCTTTTAATCGGAAACTAATTTTTATAAGTTGAATCATACAAATCATAAAATTATTACAACAATGAAAAAGCTATTAAATATACTTTTGGGATTATTTATTTTACTTTCTGTTAGTTTTTTAACTGGATGTTATGAACATTTTCCTCTTGATCAGGATTTAACAAGAACACAAAATATTTTTTTAAATCAAGATAGTGTTAAAGTTCAGTTTCCAGAAATCATCAAAGATAAAATTACTGTTCTGGCGATGGTTTACACTCATTGTCCTGATATTTGTCCAATGACAACACACAATATGTTTTTGGTTGAAGAAAAATTAAGCGACGAATTAAAAGACAAAGTTAAGTTTATAGTTATTTCATTTGATCCAAATAGAGATAGCCCCGCAGTATTAAAAAAGTTTGCTGAGATCAGAGATCTAAGTTTTAAAAGCTGGACTTTACTTTCTGGTGATGAACAAAATACCAAAGAAGTAATGTTAAAATTTGGAATAAAAGCTATTCCTGCTGATTCATCTTATGATGAAAATGGTGAACTTAGCTATAATGTAATTCATACTGATAGGATTTCTTTGATTGATCCAAAAGGAAAACTAAAAGCTAATTATAAAGGCAGTACCGCAAAAATAGAAACTATATTAGAAGATATTAAATACATAAGTGAACATTAAAAAGGAGAAAAAATGACCCTACTATTAGCATTATTATTAATCTTTTCAAATCCATCGGATAAAATAAAAATTGTTGATCCATGGATGAGAGTTGGTGCACAAGGACAGGCAACTGGATTATTCTTTAAGATAGAAAATAATTCTGATAAAGCTGATACACTATACAAAGTTGAATTTGAACCTGCGGGTAAAGTTGAAATCCACGAAACTTATGATGCAGGAAATGATATGATGGGTATGCGTGAAGTTGGACAAATTATTATTCCAGCTAAATCAACATTTGAATTAAAACCCGGGGCACATCATGTTATGCTTATGAAATTAAAGAGAGATATTATAAAAGGATATGAGGGAAATGTTACTCTTTATTTTAAGCAAGCTGGTAAGATTGTTGTAAAAGCACAAGCTAAAGAAATGATGAAAAAACATTAGTTTTAAAACTCTCTAAGTCTCGCTCTTTATAAAAAAGGCGAGACTTTAAGAGCGGAAAAATTATCTTACAAAAAATTCGGCTATAACTTTATTCCAATTTACATCAGAAAGTTTTTCTAACTGACCCACAAATAATCCTTCTTCAAGATATTCATCAGATTTTTTTTCTGATTTTAACAAATCCATAAATAAAGTTTTAAACTTTTCAATATCTTCCTGGAAAAATGCTACAGCAGATTTTCCAATGTGCATTTCTTTAATCTCATTATCTAAATTCTCTGCATCTAAGGCGCAAACCCAATTACGTTCATAAGGTGTTACATCAAGAGCATCAATATTATCTTTAAGCAATGTGTTAACCTGAGAAACTTTTCCTGTTACAGGTGAATTAAATGTAATTATTCTGCTTCCTTGTTTTATAGTAAATAAAGGCTGTCCTGCTTTTACATTCATTCCAAGATTCGGAAGTTCAACTGAAGAAATTTTTCCAACAAGTTTTTTAGCAAAATCATCAATACCAACTTTTGCAATTCCTTCCTGATTCATACTTACCCATGTATGATTTTTTGAGATGAACACTCCACCTGGAATTGAAAATTCATTTTTAGTAAAATCATCTGAAGCAGGCATATGTGTAATATGTACTTTTGGTTTTAATTGTTTTTGAATTTTATCCTGACGTTTAATCAAAGATTTTTTAACAAAGGCAATTAATTCATCTTCAGTAAATGGTTTTTGAACATAATCAAGAGCACCGTATTTCATTGTTTCAACTGCAGTTTCAACAGAAGCGTAACCAGTTATTATTATTACATCTATGTCAGGACGAAGATGTTTTACAGATTTACATACTTCAACACCATCCATCAATGGCATTTTTAAATCAGTAAACAGAAAATCGTAATGATGTTTTTGGATCAAACCAAGCGCTTCCTGTCCTGTTTCAACGGTATCAACGGAATATCCATCAAGCACAAGAATTTTTCTAAAGCTACCAAGAATTACTTCTTCATCATCAACGCAAAGAATTCTTGCTTTTGGATTTTCAACTTCTGCACGTTTTAATGTTTTGGCTTCATTTGTAAAATCAAGCTTAAGACTTTCAGTAAGAACAATTTCTCGTTCTTTCTTTTGTTTTTGTTCGGTCATTCTTTTTCCAATCATTCGGATAAGGATATCCGCAATGATGAAAATGACAACGGCTAATATGAAAAGTGGCATAATTTATCTCCTGAAGAATAATATAATCTTCTATTTTTTAATGTACTTTCTTTACAGTCTATCGGAACTGCAAGGTGTTAAGTATTTAATTTCATAATCATAGTTGGCCGGGATGATACGATAAATCCAGCCTTCAAAGTAAGGATCCTTTTCAATTAGGTTAGGATTATTTTTTATTGTTTCATTTACTTCAACAATTCTTCCTGATAACGGTGCTAGAATTCTATGGTTCCTATCATTTGCACAAATAAACGAAGCACAAGCAATTCCCTGTGCTATTTCTTCTTCACGATTTAGCAATTCAATTTGCTGAATTGAATCAATAGTTTTCATGTAGATATCACACATTCCAACTAAAACTGTTCCTTCTCTTTCTAAAAACATCCAGGTCGAGTAGCCAAGTCTTAAATATTTTGATGGACAGGCAACAAAAAGTATTTCATCATTTTTTTGTTGATGAATTAGTAATTTTTGTTTTTCCATTATCTTTTGAAAATTATTAACCCTGTAAACAGTGCTTAACAATTCGTCCACTGTAAATGGTTTTGGAATAAAACTGACAGCTCCTTTGTAAAGTGAATTAACTGCATTTTCAACAGTTGAAAAACCTGTTGCCATTATAACTGCGCTATCCTCTTTTTTGGATTTAACAGCTTCAAGAATCTCAAATCCATCACCATCCGGCATCATAATATCAGAGATGATAATTGGATAATGATGATTTGCAATTTTTTCTAATCCTGTTTTTGCGTTAAGTGCAACATCAACCGAGTAATTATCTAGAGCACAGATTTTTACAACAGCATCAACAATCACTTGCTCATCATCAATCACTAAAATGTCTGCGTTCTTTTTCATTTTATCAAATCATCTATTTTGAATAAACGGAATGCGAATTGTAAAAGTTGTTCCTTTACCTAAATCACTATTTACAGTTATCGTGCCGTTATGATTATCAATTATTCCCCAAATCACTGCGAGTCCAAGTCCATTTCCTTTTTGTCCCTTAGTAGAAAAGAATGGATCGAATATTTTCGGCAAATCTTCGTTGTTTATTCCACCGCCAGTATCCGTTACTTTTATCTCAATAAATTCCCTTAAGCCAACTGAATCAACAGCTTCCCATCTCTCCCAATTGCTGTTTTCAGCAGAACAAACCTCGTAAATACCCTCACCACTAACTTCAAAGGCTAGGATTGGAGAGCCGCATTTAGGACAGGTTTTATTTTCCTGGATTAAAGAGTTGTTACAATCCGGACAAACATATTTTGCATCTTTACCAATTTTAAATCCAACATCAAAATTATTTCTATGTTTACCATAAACTGGATCCAGATGAATTATACCTTCTTTACCTTCTGAAACCACTTTTACTTTTATTGTCGGCATTCCATCAATCTTATAATCATTGTCTATTAGACTATGCCTTTTTCTGCATGCAGCTTTTTTAATTTGTGCCGTACCAAAAGGTGTTAAAGATATTTTTTGTGTTGTTACAGTTATAGTGCCGCCAACATTTCCTATCGCGTCACAAGCATTTACAAATAAATTGATAAACACCTGTTCCATTTGATTTGAATCAACGGTAATCTTAGGCAGATTGTTATCAATATGCTTTTCAATTTTTACTTTATTTATTGAGAGCTGATTATCAATCACAGAAACAGCTTTGATTATTATTTCATTAATATCTGCTTCTATTTTTTTTGGAACTGATTGACGGGCAAAATCAAGTAAACTTTTTACAATTTCTCTGCTTCTTATCGTTTCTCTAACAATTACTTTTAAATCTTCCTGAAACTCCGGATTATCTTTAGTTCGCTTTAATAAAAAACTGCTGTAAGTTAAAACTCCAGTTAACGGGTTATTAATTTCGTGTGCAACACCAGCAGCAAGTCTGCCAAGTGAAGCCATCTTATCGGATTGAAATAACTGCAATCTTGCTTCAGATAACTTCTTCGTCATATTATTAAATGATGCAGCAAGTTTACCAATTTCATCCTCGCTCATTTCCTTGATCGCATAATTTAAATTACCCTGGCTAACTTGTTGTGTTGCGTGCAATAAATCGTGAACTGGATTTGAGACCCAGCGACGAATAAAAAACGCAATCACCAATCCAACACCTAAAATTGCTATGATTGCAAAGAAAAGTATCTTCCACTCACTGCTTAAAATCGTTTTATCAACTTCGGATAGTGAAATAGAAACATCAAGCACACCGAGTACTTTTTGATTTTCCGGATGAGCATGACATTCTGCTTGCCAGCAGGATTTTTCATTGTAAATGGGAGTAATAATTCCTATTACACGATTTGAATCAGGATGAACTCTAAATATTCTTGTTCGTTCGGTAATTGAAATATGTTCAAGTGGTTTATCTGCAGCATGGCAGGCATAGCAACTCTCGGCATTTTTATCCACCATCTTATTGATATTATCAGAATTAGATGAGTAAATAATTTCACCGACTTTATTTAGAATTCTTACATCTCTTATGTGCGGCTGTGTACCAATCGAGTTTATTGTACCTTGAATTCTATCCCGCTGATTTAACATCATATCATATCTAGTGCTTGATACAACTGTTTCAGCTAGTTGATTTGCATGTCTCTCAACCTCGGATATTAAACTGTTGCTTTGTGATTTTACATTAAAGTAAGCAAATACACCGATTATTACTAAAGATGTAAACGCAACTACAAATATTAATCTAAAGCCTAAATTCTTAAACATATTAAATTCAACTAATCATTAAATTACTTTAAAATAAATAATAAACTTAAACATAACCTATATAGCTACGAATTAAAATTCGTAGCTATTGTTAAAAATTACTTACCAACTATTTTCCCTGGTTTTTGTTTAGGAAAACTATAGCCATCATGACAGCCATCGCACGAAGGTTTAATTCCGAAGTTACCCTCTGTATGACAGTCTTCGCAGCTTAACTCCGAGTGCATTTCATCAAGCTGTAAACCGGTAATTGAATGCTTAAAGTTTTCTGCATTCCAGCCTTGATGACAGCTTGAACATTTGTTATCCAATTTTTTGTATGGCAACTTTGGACTATGACATTTTACACATGAAAGATTTACATGATGTTTATTTAATGCCCAACCAGTTTTCTTTCCGTGATCAAATGGTTCAAGCGTTTTTTCATTGTGGCACTTGCTGCAATTTTCAGTTTTACTATGGCAGCTTATACAATTACTATGTTGATCTTCAAAAGTTTTTTTAGTTACAACTTTTTGATTTTTATTCTTATCCGTTTTACTAACATCGTGACATTTAGTACAACTTTCCTGTTTGTGGCAGGAAGTACAATTCAATCCAAATTTTTTTGTGTGATCATCATGATAAAATGTAACAAACTTTCCTTTATCAGATTTAGTTTCATAAACTAGTTTTGTTGGTTCAAGTATTACAGGATGATCTTTGCCAGAATATTTTTTCTGTAAAAGTTCTTTATTTGTTTTAATTAAATCTTTCTTTAAAGTATGGCAGGAATTACAACCAGTTTCATGACTCCATTCACGATGACAATCCATACACTGCCTATGGAATGCGCCTTTTAAATCAGGAATACTTACATCATCCCTTTTGCGTGAAGTTTCATGACAACTATTACATTTTAATATTGGACCTGAAGTGTTGTGATGGTGGCAATTTTCACATCCACCAGACATAACAGACATTTGTGCATGAATCTTGTGTGAAAAATAAACTGGTCCATATCTATCACTAAGTTGATTGATTGTAATCAACTCAGGAGTTTGTTCCGGTTTTTGATAAACTGTTGTAATTTTTTCTCTTGGACAAATAACGAGACAAGGATCATTTTTTGTTGGAACATCGCAAGAGTGACAGGTTTTACAACTAATGCTTAACTTAGAATGATCTTTACCAGGACTTTGCTGTGCATTAATTCCAATTGCAAAAACTAAAACAAGAATTATTGAAAATAGCTGTTTCATTACTTTACTCCTCTTATTGTGTACTTGGATTGAGGAGCTGTTTTACTTGGTAAACTGATAACTGGAAAATTCAGAACAATAAATCTATATACAAGAATTAAAATTGCTACAAATCCAACTGTTACAGAAATCTCGCCAAATGATGGGAAATATGATTCAGTTGAGTAAGGTGGATTGTATGCAACAACAAAATTATTTATTCTGTTTAATAGAACACCAAAAACAACCAATGCTGAAGCTGTAAAAAGCAATGGTGGTGATTTTAAAACTTTTTGTGATAAAAACATTCTTAATGGAATAATAACTCCAAATAGCATTTCAATCGTAAACATTACGCTTGCTGTATTGATTACTGTTAAGTAAACGAATGTCTCACGTATAAACATATCTCCAATTTTAAACGCAAGATAAATTCCAAGTAATGGTGCAATCATAGAACCTAATCTTGAAAGTATATGCATTTCTGGTTTTAGTTTTAGCGAGCGTGAAGCTATTAATGATTCAAAAATCACCATAGGAAATCCAACAGAAACTGCAGATAGTAAAAACAATAATGGTAAAATTGGTGTTTGCCATAGTGGATGCATTTTTGGTCCTGCAATTACCATTAAGGTTCCCAACGAAGATTGATGAAGTGATGAAAGCACAACACCAGCAATAATAAAGATGAACATTGTTTTTGAAAGACCTTTATCAAGCAATCGTAAAGCTTTATCAACAATTTTATTTAACCCTGAAAGGAAACCTGGTAAATTAACTTTGCCGATAAATCTTTCAGTTACCACAGGAAGAAATTCAATATATAGAACAGTAACATAAATCATAACGCAAATACCAACTTCAAACAAAGCAGAGTTGCCATTCCACATTATCAGCGGATGCCATATAAAATACCAGCGTCCTATATCAACAAAAACTCCCATTGCAACAAAAGTATATCCTAACATCGCTGTTAATAATGCGGGACGAACAATTGCATGATATTCATCTTTATGCATTATATGACCAAGAGCAGCAGTTGTAAATCCACCGGCCGCAAGTGCAACACCTGCAGCAACATCAACACCGATCCATAATCCCCAGGGATATTGATTATTTAAATTTGTAACAGCCCCAATTCCAAAGAAAAATCTTCCCATCAAAAAAACTAAACCATTAATTGCGATTATGATTAATCCAATAACTCCTGGAGTAAAGTATTTATGTTTGATAGGAACAGGGTTGTGTATTTCGTGACTCATTATTTTACCTCCTCATCTAATTCTTTACGGCGCTTTGTAATCCACATAATTCCACCAAGCAGCGCATACAAAGAAACTGGAGGAACAAAGTAAGCAAATATTCCGTGTTGGATTGATTCTGAAACACCAGGAGCAGGATTTTTCCCAAGCTTAGGAAATTCAAGTTCAGCAAAATCTTTACTTGCTAAATACATCCAGCTAGTACCACCAACTTCTGTTTCACCTAAAATGTGATCAACATATTTATCCGGATTTCTTTTTATTCTATCTCGAGCAATCTTTATAAGATCTGATCTTTTTCCATAAGTAAGTGCTTCAACAGGACAAATGTTTACGCAAGCAGGAAGTTTGCCTTCTTTTGTTCTATCAAAGCAAAAATCACATTTCATTATCATCGGATTTAATGCTTTGTCATATTCAAATGCTGGAACCTGGAATGGACATGCAGCCATACAATATCTGCATCCAATACACATATCAGTATCCCACGTAACTGTTCCGTTTTCGTGTTTAGAAAATGCTCCAACAATGCAAGCAGAAACACATGCAGGATGATCGCAATGCATACATTGTACTTTTACATCGATTGGCAGCGAAGAATTTTTACCGTGAGAGTATTCATTTACAACTGTTAAAGCATTATGATCTGGTCTTCGTTTGGTTTCGAGAACCTTTCGATTTTCATATTCTTCAAGATTACCAGCTGTTAAATTATGAGCATCTTTACAAGCCCACTCACAGTTTCTGCAGCCAACACAAACAGTTGTATCGACTAATACTCCCATCCTATCTTCGGATAAAATGTTTTGCGGGCCAGCTTTAGCAGTTGTTGATAGACCTGTAACTCCTGCCCCAATTAATGCGGTTGATTTGAGAAAATCTCTGCGACTTTTGCCAGACATTTTCCCCTCCTTTCAATAGTTGCAATATTTATAAAACGATTTAAAAATCTGATTATAAATAGAATACAAAATCGTACCATTTTACATCAAAAAAGTGCCGATGCTAAATGTTAGGAAAATATTTGATTTAACAAGTATTGCAAGAAATTAACTGATAAATTCTTTGTTGCCAATTGCAAAGTATTCTCAGTGATGGTAAGTTTCTTTTTTAGGTTTTTTATGATAGAGAAGTGATTAGTGTTTAACAATACTTGTTAGTTGTATAGGAACGATATTTACAATAAAATGCAAAATATCAAACTATTGTATTTTCTATTGCGCAACAGTATGGATCCTTCCACACTTAGGACAAGATACAGATTGGCTTTTAAAGTCTGGTGGTATCTTCAGTTTTATTCCACATGTACAAGTAATAAAAAGAAAATTATTAAGTTGCATCATCAAATCGCCAACTTCCCTCTTTACTTGTTTATTGGTTTCAAAAGAAGTTTGAGAAAGTTCTGAACTTCTTAATGGGATTTGTGTTGAATCAGTCAATCCAGAGGGAGGAATAATTGTAGATGTTTTTCCTTTAACCTGATCAAATGCAACTTGATAATTTGTTAAACTTGCACCTTGACTAATCGTACGTAATATTTTTATTCGTTCTGTAATTGGAGGATGAGTACTTGTAAGATTCGCGATTTGCATTCCTTTTTTCTTTAAAGGATTTATAATATACATTGGCGCAGTAACTTTGTTTGCTGATTTTAAATCAAGAGTTGAACCCGAAATCTTTTCTAATGCTGATGCTAATCCTTCAGGATATCTTGTCAATCTTACGGCCGAAGCATCAGCAAGGTATTCTCGTTTTCGCGAGATAGCAAAGTACATTAACTGAGCCATTAATGGTCCTAAAATTGCAAATGCAATTGCCACAATCATAATAATAATTTGCGCTTGTCCACCTTTATCAGAAGATTTTGATTTGTAACGCGATCCTCCGCCAAACCACAAACTTCTTGTAAACACTTCTGCCATTAAAGTAATTGCACCTAGCATCATTCCGGCAAACGTCATCAACATTACATCTCGATTTATTATGTGAGACATTTCGTGGGCAACCACACCTTGCAACTCATCACGATTAAGTGAACCAAGCAATCCTGCAGTAACAGCAATTGCAGAATTTTCAGGTTTGATTCCAGTTGCAAAAGCATTTGGGGCAGAATCAGATATGATATAAATCTTTGGTTGATATGGCATGTTAGCTGCTATTCTCATTTCTTCTACAACATTAAAAAGTTGCGGATGAACATCTTTGGTAACTTCTTTTGCTCCACTAACAGCAAGCATAATCTTACTTCCAGCAAAGTAACTTATGATTGATAATATTCCGAAGAGAATTAATGAAAAGAAAATTCCAATAAATCCACCAGATTCTGGATCATAGTAGCTTCCGAAAACAAAACCAATCAGGATGAGAAGTAATCCCATCCCGATAAAGATAAAAATTGATTTTCTTCGATTAGCCTGTATTAGTTCCCACATCATAAAAAAGCAAATTCCTTTTAATTAAAACTAACTTTTGGAACTTCTTTTTCTGTTTTGTCTTCAACTTCAAAGAAAACTTCCTCTTTAAATGAAAACATTCCTGCTATAATGTTTGACGGAAACATCTGGATTTTATTATTAAAAAATAAAACCTGATCATTATAAGCTTGACGAGCAAAAGAAATTTTATTTTCTGTTGATGTTAATTCTTCTTGAAGTGCAAGAAAGTTTTGATTGGCTTTTAAATCAGGATAATTTTCTATCTGAACACGAAGCTGACCAAGTGCATTACCAAGCATTCCTTCAGCCTTAACTTTATCGCCAACAGTAGAAGCATCCATCGCCTGACTTCTGTACTTTGTAATATTTTCTAGAACTTGACGTTCGTGTGTCATATAACCTTTTACGGTTTCAATTAAATTTGGTATCAAATCGTGTCTTCGTTTTAATTGAACTTCGATTTGTGACCAAGCATTTTTAACACGATTTCGTAATCCAACAAGTGAGTTGTATATTGAAACAAAGAATAATCCAACTACAATGATTATTCCAATAAATACCAGGAAGAATACCATAGTACCTCCGTTTTTATGATTAAAGTATTTTCATTTTAAGTTTTAGTAATCTATTCCCCAAACATTTCTTTAAGAAGATCAATTATTTTATTGTTTGAATCTGCAGAAGTTTTTAACAAAGATTTTAACTCTCCATTATCAAACCAAAGACCATGATTATTTGTACAACGATCTAAAATTATTCCTGAACTTTCAAATTCGACTTTTTCCATTTTCTTTTTGCAGATAGGACATCTTCTTCCAACTTCTGGATGATTTGATTTTGGAATAAAAGAATCATCAATACTTTTCTTGTCAGAATTAGAAAAGATCAATTCAAGTTCACCGCTGTCTAACCAAATTCCTTTGCAAGAATTACAATAATCAATCTCAACTTGATTAAGCTCTAAAATAATCATTGGGTTTTTACAAGCAGGACAATTCATAACTCTAAAATTTTGTTGCTGGAAATTGCAAAGAAATCTTGATAGATGAAAATACTAAGGCTTTAACATATAATTTATTTTTGCAGACTATTGTTTTAATCAGTTTTTTTAACAATTATTCAACCCAAGTTTAGTTGATTGAGTATAACTAAACAAAATAACTCATCTAAATTAATTATTTCAGGAGGTTCCATGTCAAGAAGAATTTACTTCTTTTTTCTTTTCTTCTGTGCAGTTAATATTTCTACATTTGCTCAAGAAATTCCAAAACTTTTTGGTAATGGCAAACCAGCAATGTTGGCTCCAGTTGAGGTTGTTCTGTATGATCAAATGTCTACTCCAGGTACAAATAGTTTGAACTCTCAAAACTTTGAAACAGCTAATGATGGTTTTGATAATCAAGGGGCAGATGACTTTATTGTTCCCGCAGGTGAAACTTGGAACATTGAATCTATAGATATTTTAGGAATCTATTATAATGGAGTTGGCCCTGCAGCATCCGTGAATGTTTGGTTCTATAATGATCAAGCAGGACTTCCTGGTTCAACTGAAGCTGAAATTTTAAGTATTGTCCCATCAGCAGGCGTTGCAACAGGTTCATTTACTATTACTTTTACTTCACCTGTTGCTATAACAGAAGGGCATTACTGGCTATCAGTTCAATGCAACATGGATTTTGCTGTAGGTGGTCAATGGGGCTGGACGGAACATCCTCAGTTTAACTTAGAATCTGCTTGGACAAATCCTGGTGGTGGTTTTGCAACAGCATGTACCGCATCTTGGGGTTACAGAGTTACCAGCTGTGCAGTTGGAACTGTACCAAATACAGATTTTGCGTTTAGATTAAATGGAACTACAGGTGTTGTACCGGTTGAGTTAACCAGCTTTACTGCAAATAATAATAATGGCACAGTTGTCCTAAATTGGTCAACAGCCACAGAAATTAATAATCAGGGATTTGAGATTCAAAGAAGTTCTGGAAATGGTTTTCAATCTGTTGGATTTGTAAATGGTTTTGGAACAACAACAGAAGTAAAAAATTACACTTATTTAGACAAAAACCTCGATCCAGGGATTTATACTTATAGACTAAAGCAAGTTGATTTTGATGGAACTGTTGATTATTCAAGCGCAGTAAATGTTGAGATAATCGCACCAACAAAATTTGAATTAGATCAGAACTTCCCCAACCCTTTCAATCCATCAACAAAAATATCTTTTGGATTGGCTTCCGATTCAAAGGTTAAAATAAGTGTCTATAATTTACTCGGTGAACAAGTTGCGCTGTTATTTAACAATGATTTAACCGCAGGTAATCATAGCATTACTTTTAATGCTAAAAATCTAAATAGCGGAGTTTACTTTTATAAACTTGAGGCAAACGGAATTGATGGACAAAATTTCACATCAACAAAGAAGATGATTTTAACAAAATAATTCCTTTTTGTTTTTCTAAAAAGTCCAGAAAATAATTCTGGACTTTTTTTTGCAAATCTCATTAAAACAGCAAACCCAATTCATTGTAGAATTGGGTTTGTTCGGTTTTAATTACTAATATGGAATTACTTTGTAATTTGACCAGTTTTTAATTCAGAACTTATTCTATTAAGCTTATAAACTTTATCAATTACTTCATACATACCACTTGAATGAAGTGATACAGTCCGATTTTCTTCAGTTCTAAAAATAAAGTTACCTGGCAAACCCTGAATGTTTCCATCGAATGCAAGTCCAACAATCTCAGCATTTTTATTAATTACCGGACTGCCAGAATTTCCACCGATAATATCATTTGTTGAAACAAAATTAAATGGAGTTGATAAATCTAAACCTGCAGGTGGCGTTGACCATCTTTCAGGTAAGTTCCATGGAAATTGTTTTCCCTGTCCGTAATATCTGTCATACATTCCATAAAAAGTTGTAAATGGTTGCGCATATGTTCCATTATACGGAAAGCCTTCAACAACGCCATCAGCTAATCTTAGTGTAAAGGTCGCATCTGGTGGAATTGATGTTCCATAGACTTCAAATAATGCAACTCCTAGCTGCTGAGAATATGAAGACTCAGTTTCAGTTATCTGTTTTATTTTTTTAGAATAATCTTTTGCTCTGTCTTTTGAGTTCATCATAAAGTAGATAAAAGGATCTTCTCCCTTAAGTACTTCATCAGCGCCATCTTTTAATAAATCCTTTACGTCATCAAGATTAGTGATTTTGGAATTTTCTAAAACATATTCAACAGCTTCTTTACCTTTTTTACCACCTGTAAATTTTTGAACGAGAGGATCACTTGAACCTAAATAATTATGTAGAGAATTAATTTTTTCTTCCAACAAAAGGTTATTCATTTCCGGATCAAAATCTTCCGGGAAAAGTGAGGCTAGTGTATTATCAAGTTCTTCCCCAACATATAAATCATTTCTTTCACTTTCAGGAAGTTTTAGATTTTCAGCAATAGAAATTATTTCATCTGCAATAAAAAAGTACTTTGGTGTAGATAATTGATTCATTCCCAAAGCAAAACTTTTATTTGATATTTCTGAAAGTTGTTTACGAGTATCAGAAATTTTATCCCAAAGCTGTCCGTATTTTGCTTTCAACTCGGGATCAGCGTTTACAGAAGATCTAAAAGTTTTTTCAAAATCACGTTTTCTTTGCATCAGTACAGGATTTCTTAATCCTTCCAATATTCCACCAATTGCTTTTTTAGAATTCTCAAAACTAAAAATCATATCCTGTAGTTGCATTTTTTTTGTTGGATCTTTTTTAAGCATTTCCTGATAAACATCAGTTAAGCTTGTAAGCAGTGCAACTGTTCGAGGATATTGTATATCTCTTGCATATTCTAATTGTGCAACGGTATTTAATCTATCGGTATTTCCTGGATTTCCTACAACAAAAACCGGTTCGCCTGCACCAGCACCATTTTGGCTCCATTTAAAATAATTATCTGTTTTTAATGGATTACCACTTTCATCATACACTCTAAAGAAACTGCAATCGAGGTTGAATCGAGGATAAGTAAAGTTATCAGGATCGCCGCCAAAAAATCCCAGTTGATCTTCCGGGGCTAATACTAATCTTACGTCAGTATATCTTTTATATCCATATAGAGAATATTTTCCGCCATTATAAAGTGGAGTAATTGCAACCTCTAATCCTGAAGCAGTTGCTTCTCTTTCTTCAATCTTAGAAATGATATCATTTTCAATTTTTGCACGCTCTTCATCAGTTTTTCCTTCATTTATTGCGTCTATTACTTCATCAGTAACATCTTTAAATAAAACTAACTGATCAACATATAAACCAGGCACTGGTCTTTCATCCTGCAAAGTTGCTGCTATAAAGCCAGTTTCGTGTAAGTCTTCACCGTCTTTAGTTACTTGGGTTATACTTTGGCGAGCACAATGATGATTTGTCATCACTAAACCATCACCAGAAACAAATGAAGCCGAGCAGTAGTTTGCAAAACGCAGCGCAGACATTCTAACGTGTTCAAACCATTTTTCATCAGGTTGAAAGTTATATGCCTGACTGAAGTAGTCCATTGGTGGATATTCAAATGTCCACATTTTGCCATTATCAAATTTACCAGCTTTAATAGTATCAAGATTCATCCAATCAGAAGACTGTGCTGAAACCTGATATGAAATTAAGAAACCAAACAGAACTATGCCTAAAGCAATTCGTTTGGAAAGATTTACGAACAGATATCTCATATCTACACCTTAATAATGTTTTAAATTTTAGCTAAAAAAGGATGTCTAAAATAAATAAAAAATCCTTTTATGCACCATACACTTGATGAATGGAAACATAAAAGGATAAACTGCTCTAATGATTTTAAAGTTTCAATAAAATCAATAGTTTAATTTTACTTGCTTAAATGTAAGAATCCGGTTGATAAAGCGGTTCAATTTCCCATTCATCTTCAATAGTACCTATGCAATGAGAACATTTGGGAACCGTAAATACAACTTTCTCCTCATTTGGTGCAGCTCTAACAAAATTTAATACTGTCCTACAACTTGTACATTGTACAATGTGAGAAGTATGAATCTTGCGGCTGCAATCTGGACAAATGAACCCTAAATCTCCAGGTTTTTCTTCAGGATGTACCAAAAAGATTGAGTTGCATTTAATATGATTACATTTAGCGAAGTGCCATTTAATAGTATCAGTAGTCGCGATAACTATCTCCATAAAATTTGTTAAGCGAATGTAACTAGTGAAATTCAAAAAGTCCATTGAAAAATGGATACCTTTTAAAAATATTTATAATGTTCAAATCACTATTTTCTTTAAATTGCACCTAAAGTTAGACCCAATTTTGGGTCAAGAAAACTCTTTTATTTTTCAAGGATATTTTTTTCATTTATTAAATAAGGACACTTTATGGAAAAACTTAATTGTTTCAAGGCTTACGATATTAGAGGAAAAGTTCCTTCCGAATTAAACAATGATTTAGCATATAAAATAGGAAGAACGTACGCAAAACATATAAACGCTAAAAAAGTGGTTGTTGGTTATGATGTAAGAAAATCTTCATTTGAGATTTGTGAAGCTTTAATTAAAGGCTTAACTGATGCAGGTTCAGATGTGGTAAATATTGGTTTGTGTGGAACTGAAATGATATACTTTTCAACTCCGTACTTAGATGCTGATGGCGGGATTATGATTACTGCAAGCCATAATCCACCGGAATATAATGGAATGAAATTCGTTAAAAGAGATTCTGTTCCGGTTGGATATGAATCAGGCTTAAATTTAGTTGAAGAAATGATTCTAAAAAATGAATTGGGTGAGATTTCTAAAGCAAAAGGTAAAGTTGAAAAACTTGATGTAATGGTAGCGTTTATTCAAAATCTTTCAAAATTTTATGATCCAAACAAAATAAAACCATTTAAGGTTGTTGTAAATGCTGGTAATGGTTGTGCAGGATTATCTATCGATGCCATCGAATCTAAACTTCCAATAAAAATGATCAAGGTCTTTAATGAACCAAATTCAGATTTTCCTAATGGTGTTCCAAATCCTTTACTTGTAGAAAATAGAAAGCCAACGACTGATGCAGTGTTAAAAAACAATGCAGATCTCGGTGTTGCGTGGGATGGAGATTATGATAGATGCTTCTTTACTGATGAAAAAGGTAACTTCATTGAAGGTTATTATATAGTTGGAATTCTTGCAAAATCAATTCTAAAAAAATTTCCGGGTGAAAAAATTGTTCACGATCCAAGGTTGGTTTGGAATACACTTGATGTTGTTGAACAAAGTAATGGTGTTGCTGTTCAATCAAAAAGTGGACACGCATTTATTAAACAAAAAATGAGAGAAGTTAATTCTATTTATGGCGGTGAAATGTCTGCACATCATTACTTTAGAGATAATGCATATTCAGACAGCGGAATGATTCCATTTTTATTAATTATGCAATTGATGTCTGAAGAAGATAAAACATTAAGTGAGCTTGTAGAAGAAATGATTGCAAATTATCCTTGTTCTGGAGAAATAAATTCAACTATCGCCAATCCAGCTGAAAAGATTAAGGAGATTGAAAAACTTTATACCGGTGGAAATGTTGAAAGAACTGACGGCCTAAGTATTGAATATCCAGAATGGCGATTCAACTTAAGAATGTCTAACACGGAACCGATAATTCGTTTAAATGTTGAATCGAAAGGTGACGTTTTGTTAATGGAAGAAAAAACAAAAGAATTACTGGATATTATCAGAGCTTAAAAATTAAAACAGCGCAAACATTTTTGATTGCGCTGTTCAATTTTCAATAATGAAAAAAATCACATACTCTCAAATCTTAGCAATTGTGTCATTCATTACATTAATTTTGTTAGGATTTTTTTCAATAAAACTTCCGTTTCGCGGAGATGAAAAACACGTCGTAGAAACTATAAGATTATTTGCTAACAATTTTCATTTCGAAACAATTAAAGATTATCCTGAAGTAACACCACCATTCTTTTACATTTTTTACGCAATTTGGGCAAAAATATTTGGACAATCGATTGAAAGCTTGCGAATAATTACAATGATTTTAGCATTTATAACCTGGCAATTGATTTTTCATCTTAACCGGTTATTTATTAAAAACGAATTGTATGCTTTTTTAATTGCAATATTAATTATAATCAATCCATATTTTTTGGGAGCCAGCATTTTCGTTTTTACGGATATGTTGACGATTATGTTATGTGTTGCTGCTGTAATTTCATTTCTAAAAAATAAATTATTCCTATTTACTATTTTTAGCATGTTGGCAATTCTTTGCAGACAATATGCGATAGTAATTCCGATTGGAGTTATAGTTTATAACGTATTTAATTATTTGGTCCACAAGTCTAAAAACACAAATATGGTTATCGGCTCATTGGTGAGTTTTATACCATTACTAATAGTCTTTATTTTCTGGGGTGGCATTTCACCTGTGAGTGGAATTAACAAGTGGATTATTCCAAACTCCGATTTTTATAATTTTGATTATATAAATGCATATATAACATTTTCAGCAGTGTATTTGTTTCCTCTTATATTATTGTTTTACAAAAAAATAAAAGTCTCACCTTTAAGTATGCTAGTTACATCTGTTATAGCTTTTATTTTATCAAGGTTCCCAATAAAAGCAAGTGCTGCAACATTAGAGTTTACTGAATATAAATCAGTTGGATTTGTTCATCAATTTTTAATCCAGATATTTGGATTTGAAAGCTATGGATTAAAAATAATTTTGTTCTTACTGCTTTTTATAGGTGTATATTTGAATGTAGAGATGTTAAAACACTTTTTTATTCAAATCAAAGAAAAAAAATTAAGTAAAGATAAGATATTTCTGATTCTATGGATTCTATTTTTAGTGGTTATGCCATTTTCTTATCAAGTTTGGGAAAAATATCTAATTATGATTCTTCCATTTTATGCAATTATTTTATTTTTGTTTATAAGTTCTAAACTCAATGGGTCTCAATCAGAATTATAATTTAACCTCAACTTTAAATGGAATTTTAAGTTTTTCCCATTCCAATCTAATTACTGCTGAAGTATCGTTAGTTTTTGTAATTGTATAGGTAAGCCATTCCTGCCAGTTTCCTTTTTCTGTTTTTACTTTAACCCTCAATGCATCTTCAGATTCATTATATTCAAATGCACCCCATTGTTCAGAAACTTTATTAAATATTAATGTCCATTCCTTTGCGCCGGGAATTGCAAAAAAACTATACGAGCCTTTTTTTAATTTTTTCCCTTCAATCGTAACATCAGTTGAAAAAATAATTTTTGTAGCTTCATTCGCTCCAGCACGCCAAACGGCATCAAGAGGCACCAATTTTCCCCAAACCGTTCTTCCTTTAACTCCTGGCCTACTATAAACAATGCTCACATCCGTTAATCCAACTTGTTGCATTACTTCAGCTTTAGGACTTATCCTAACTTCTTTTTTGTTATTCTGAGCCTGAGTTTCATTACTAATTATCAGCATTAAAAAAATTATTATAGTAATACTAAAATTGTAAAATGGTTTCATATTGACCTTTAAATATTTCTATTAAGATAATTATAATTTTTGTAATTCGTCAACAACCGAATCAATCTCTTGATGTGTATTATAAAAATGCGGCGCAAATCTAATAAAACCTTCTCTAAGTGAACAAATTATTTTTTTCGATTTTAATTGATCAACTACTTTTTCAGGATTTTTTGAATTGATTGTTACAATACCAGCAAATTTGCTTTCTAAATGATCTGATAAAACACACTTTAGCCCTATGTCATTTAACTTTGAAATAAAATATTTTGTATTTGATATTACTTCAGTCTGAATTTCATTAAAACCAAAATCTTTAAATAATTTTAATGAAGAATTAAAAGCATAAATTCCAAAAGTATTTAATGTTCCGCCTTGAAAAACATTTGCGGAAGTTTTTAACTGCAATTTATAGTCCAGTAAATCCCAAGCATTTTCAACCGATAGCCATCCTACATTAGCTGGATACATTTGTTTTTGTAATTCCTTATCAACATAAATAAACGCAAGACCTTGCATGCCTAATAACCATTTTTGAGTTCCACAGGATAGAAAATCTATTTTACTTTTTATCACATCAATTTGTATTGCCCCAATTCCCTGAATCCCATCCACACAAAAAATAATATTCTTAGCTCTGCAATAATTCCCAATCTTTTCCAAATCAACTCTGTATCCAGATATAAACTGAACAAAGCTTATTGAAACTAATCTTGTTTGCGGTGTAATTGCATCTAAAATTTGATCCGCTGTAACAATTCCATTCTCCGATTTTACAAAATCAACTTCAACTCCAAATCTTTTTAAATTTAGAAAAGGATAAACATTAGCAGGAAACTCAATATCGTTTAATAAAACTCTATCTCCTTTTTCCCAATCTATACTTTGAGTTAAAATATTTAACCCATTTGATGTATTATCAACAAATGCAATTCTATCTTCTGAGCATGAAATCATTTCAGCTAAAAATTTTTTTGATTCTTCAACTATCTTTAAAAATGATTCGTAATCATCTATATTATTTTCACTCTTATCTTTAAGAAGATTAGCTAATGTTTTTGTCAATAAATCTGAGAATGGACCTGTTGATGCATGATTAAAATATATAATTCCGCTTTTTAAATAAGGGAAATAATTACGGACAGCTGCTTTATTCATTTTTGAAATTCGCCTTTAGTTTAATTAGTTTTCAATACAAAAATAATTATGTATTTGATCTCTTCCTTAATCAAATAATACAGGCTGAACATGACTTCATCAAAACCACTCAAACATAAAGAATTAAAACCTGAAGAACTACGTTGGAAATGTGATCCCAATATTTTTGATTTTGATTCTACCGAAGATATTTCACCATTAGAAGGAATTATTGGACAGGAACGAGCACTAAAAGCAATTAGAATGGGAGTTGATTTACGAAGCCCTGGATATAACATTTATATAGCTGGTTTATCAGGTTCAGGTAAAGCTACAACTGTAAAGCAAATGTTGGAAAAAATAAGTTCTGATTGTCCAAGACTTTATGATTATGCCTATGTAAATAACTTTCGAGATCCAGATCAGCCTGTGTTAATAAAATTTCATAAAGGTCAGGCAAGAGAATTTAAACAAGATTTAAATTCTGCTATTGAAGTATTAAAGCAAAGAATTCCAATTGCTCTTGAGAGTGAACTATATTTATCACGAAAAAAAAATATTGTTGATGAGTATAATCAAAAAGAACAGGAGTTAATGACTTCGTTTGATGAAGAACTTAGAAAGAAAGGTTTTTCACTTGGACAGATAAGAGTTGGTGAACAGATCAGACCGGATATTATTCCTCTTATTGATGGACAGGCAGTTCCTGTATTTCAACTCGATGAACTAATCAAAGAAAATAAAATAACAAAGGAAACTGCCCAACAAATTATAAACGATTATAACGGACATCAACCAAAACTTCAAATCATCTTTAAAAAAGGATTAAAAATAAGTCAGGAATTTCAGGAAAAACTTCAGCTGCTTGAAAAGGAAAGTGCCGAAGTAATTGTATTAGGAATTTTTGAAGGATTGAAAGAAAAATATAATACGAATTCAGCGCTTGAACATTTGAATACAGTTCAAGAAAACATTTTAAATAATATTCAAATCTTTAAAGGAATTAAACCAGAAGGTGAAATAACACAGGAAGGATTATTTATTGATTACTTTCGTGAGTATGATCTAAATATTATTCTTGATAACTCAGAAACAAACGAGTGCCCGGTAATAATTGAAACAAATCCAACATTTACAAATCTTTTGGGTACAATCGAAAAGGTTAATGATGGCAAAGGAAACTGGTATAGTGATTTTACAAATATAAAAGCCGGTTCACTGCTTCGTGCAAACGGAGGATATTTAGTTTTAAACATTATGCATCTTTTCGAGGAATCTGGAGTATGGAAATCTCTAAAGCGTGTTCTTACTTATAATAAATTGGAAATACAGGAATCGCCTTATCATTTTACAATGGCATCATCATCACTTAAACCACAGCCAATTGATATTGATACAAAAGTTATTCTAATCGGCAGTCAGATGATTTATGCTTATCTAGCTGAACGAGAATACGATTTCAAAAAAATGTTTAAAGTAAAAGCAGATTTTGATTATGAGATTATTCATAATAAAAATGTTCTGGTCGATTATGCACACGTTATAAAAAAACTAATCAAGCAAGAAAAACTAAAAGAATTTGATAAATCTGCTATTGCACACCTACTTGAAATCAGTGCAATCTGGGCAGGAAGGCAGACAAAATTAACTTTGCGTTTTTCGAGGATTGCTGATTTAGCGCGCGAAGCAAGTTTTTGGGCAGGCGATGATGGTTTTAATATTGTATCTGCAGCACATGTTGAAAAAGCATTTAGACTGGCAAAAGAAAGACATGGAATGTTAGAAGATAAAGTTACAGAGATGTTTGAAAATAAAACTTTACTTGTTGATACTGATGGGGAAAGGATTGGTCAAATTAATGGATTAGCAGTTTATAATGCTGATTTTTATTCTTTCGGAAGACCAACTAGAATTACAGCTACTGTTTCTTTAGGCAGTGGAACAATTATTAATGTTGAACGAGAAGCAGGAATGAGTGGCAGACATTACAACAAAGGTGTTCTAATTATTTCTGGTTACTTTAGAGAAACATTTGGGCAAGATCAGCCACTTTCATTTAATGCAAATCTTGTGTTTGAACAATCTTACGGAATGGTTGATGGTGACAGTGCCTCCTGTACAGAAATTTTTGCTTTGCTCTCAACACTTGCAGTTTTACCAATAAAGCAATCAATTGCAGTTACTGGTTCATTAAATCAAAAAGGAGATGTGCAACCTATTGGAGGAGTTAATGAAAAGATTGAAGGATTTTTTGATATTTGTAAACTACATGGAATAACTGGATATCAAGGTGTAATTATTCCAAAGCAAAATGTTGCTGATTTAATGTTACGAGATGATGTAATTGAAGCAGTGAAGAAAAATAAATTTCATATATATCCTATCACTAGAGTAGAAGAAGGAATAGAAATCCTTACGGGTATAAAAGCAGGTAATAAAACTCGTAAAGGATATGAAAATGGTTCTGTGTTTGACAGAGTTGAACGGAAAATTCAAGAGCTATTTGAAAAATCTCGAGCTATCAGATCAAGAAATACTGAAGAAGAGAAGAAAAAAAATTTATTAAATAAGAAATCCACTCTAAAAATAAAAGACAAGAAAAAACCAGGGGGAAGAATTATAAAATGATTTCAAATACTGAATCAATAGCAAAAACAAAAATACTTGCAACATTGGGTCCAGCAACTCAAGATGTTCAATCTATTCGTAATTTAATTAAAGCGGGCGTAGATGGGGTTAGATTAAATTTTTCTCATGGTGATTTAGATTTCTTTAAAGAACTTTTTAATTCAATTCATACAGCTTGCTCAGAAGAAAAAACACCGCTTGCAATATTGGCTGATCTTCAGGGACCAAAAATTAGAATTGGTGAGTTGAAATATCCGAGTATAAATCTGATAACTGGTGAGACAATTGAAATTACTATAGAAGATATAAAAGGTACTGAGAAAATTATTTCGACATCATACAAAGAATTAGCCAATGATGCACAAATTGGTGATCAAATACTGATCAATGATGGATTAGTTAGATTAAAAGTACAGGAAAAGAAAAAAAATTCTTTGATTTGTAAAATCATAAATGGTGGCATTTTAACTGCAAAAAAAGGTATGAACTTACCTGGAATGAAACTATCTACACCTTCAATCACTCCACGAGATTATGAAAATCTTGAATTCATCCTCACACAAAGAGTTGATTACATTGCGTTATCTTTTGTAAGAAACGCGAATGATGTTTTGGAATTGAAAAACTGGCTGGCAGAAAAACAAAGTAAAATCCCAGTCATAGCAAAGATAGAGAAGAAGGAAGCTGTCGATAATCTTTTTGAGATCATTCTAGCGGCTGACGGAATTATGGTTGCAAGAGGTGATCTTGGAGTTGAACTTCCACCGCAAGAAGTTCCGGTATTACAAAAATCTATAATTAGACACTGCAATGCTCTTGGTAAACTAGTAATTACAGCTACCCAAATGTTGGAATCAATGATTAACTCGCCTATTCCTACTCGAGCTGAGGCAACCGATGTTGCAAATGCAGTTTGGGATGGAACTGATGTTGTAATGTTAAGTGCAGAAACTTCTGTAGGAAAATTTCCTTTTGATGCTGTGAAAATAATGAATGATATTATTGTTAATGCAGAAAATCACAATGAGGATAGGGTTAGTAATTTTTATTTAACTCCTGATAATCTGCAAGAAAAACTTTTTGATTCTGTTGGGAAAGCGGTTGTAGAAATAAGTAAACAAATAAATGCTCAGGCAATTGTTGTTTTTACTTTTGAAGGACGCACTGCAAGAATTATTTCAAAGTACAAACCCGAATCAAAAATAATAGCGATTTCCAACAGTTTTCATACGATGAATAATTTATGTTTACGTTGGGGCGTTACTTCTGTTTATCGTGAGATAATTAATAAAGAACATCTAGCTATAGATGATGCAAAGGAATTAATTCTCAAGGAAAATTTAGCACAAAAAGGAGATTTGATAATCTTTACTGCTGGAGCACCGTATTCAGAAAAAAGCAGGGCCAATTGGTTACGATTTGAAGTGTTATAAAAATGAATGTTATCGAATTAAAAGAAGCGCTTTGGTGGAGAAAAACAGAACGGGGAAAAATTTTATGCACACTTTGTCCAAGATATTGTGAGATTGGAATTGGGCAACCAGGTTTTTGCTACATTAGACAAAACATTGATGGTAAACTTTATTCATTGGGTTATGGAAGACCAACAGGGTTTGGAATAGATCCGATTGAAAAAAAACCACTGAATCATTTTTTACCTGGAACAAAAATTTTAAGTTTTGGTACAGCCGGTTGTAATCTTGGATGTAAGTTTTGTCAAAATTGGTCAATAAGTAAAGCAAAGTTGGATGATGTAAACTCATTAATTGCATCGCCTGAAGAGATTATTAAACTAGCAAAAAAGCACTCCCTTCCATCAATTGCATTTACTTATAATGACCCAACAATTTTTGGTGAGTATGTGGTTGATATTTCAAAAATTGCGAGAGAAGAAAATATAAAATCGGTAATGGTAACTGCTGGTTATATTGATAAATATGCACGTAAAGATGTTTACAAATATATTGATGCGACAAATGTTGATTTAAAGGGATTTACGGAGAGATTTTATAATAAAATTACTTTCTCTCATTTGAATGATGTTTTAGACACTCTTATCTGGCTCAAAAATCAAACTTCTATTTGGATTGAATTAACTACGCTATTAATCCCTGATGAAAATGATTCAGATGAAGAAATAAAGAATGAATGTGATTGGATTTTATCGAATCTTGGAGATGATATTCCATTACACTTCACAGCTTTTCATCCTGATTTTAAGATGATGAATAAAATTGCAACTCCACATTCAACATTAATAAAAGCTAAAAATATTGCAGAACAAATTGGTATCAAGTATTGTTATATTGGAAATGTTCACGATTCAAAAAATCAATCAACATATTGCACTAAATGTAAAAGTTTGTTAATTGAGAGAGATTGGCATCAAGTAAAAATATTAAATCTAAAAAATAGTAAGTGTAATAATTGTGGAACTAAAGTTTCTGGTGTTTTTTCATAATTATATAAAGGCGAAAAATGAATAGTTTAGAAAATAAAATTGTTCTTATAACCGGTGCATCATCAGGAATTGGGGAAGCATGCGCTAGAGAGTTTGCAAAATTAAAAGCAAATCTATTATTGGCAGCACGCAGGGAAAGCAGATTGGAAAAATTGGTACACGACTTAAAGAAAGAATTTAATATTAAAGTAAAATATTTGGTTGTTGACGTAAGAAATTTTGATGATGTCCAAAATAACTTTAACAAGTTGGATTCAGAATGGAAAAATGTTGATATACTTGTAAATAATGCCGGCCTTGCAAAAGGATTATCTAAGTTTTTTGAAGGAGAATTGAAAGAGTGGGATGAAATGATTGATACAAATATTAAAGGTTTGCTAAATGTTACGAGAGTAATATCTCCTAAAATGATAGAAAGAAATTCTGGTCACATTATTAATATTGGATCAACAGCTGGACATGAAGTATATCCTAATGGTAATGTATACTCAGCAACTAAATTTGCAGTCAACGCACTCTCGCAATCTTTTCGATTGGATGTTTTAGATAAAGGTATTAAAGTTAGTTCTGTCGATCCAGGTATGGTTTATACAGAGTTTAGCAAAGTTAGATTTTCAGGAGATGAGGAAAAAGCGAAACAAGTCTATAAAGGGATAACTCCCCTTTCACCAAATGATGTTGCTGAAGCAGTTGTATTTTGTGCAACAAGACCCGCGAATGTAAATATTAATGAAATTATTCTTACTCCACTTTATCAAGCCTCATCTACACAAGTTGTCAGAAAATAGTAGGTAGGAATAAATTCTGCCTATTTATAACGATAATTATTTAAAAAGACTTATATCGCCAGCACCTTCTCTAATTATTTCAGGTTCTTCACCACTTAAGTCTACAACACTTGAGGCTTCAAAATTTATACTTTCCGATGCTAGCATCAAATCTACCCGAGCATTAAAAATACTTCTGATCTCTTGCGTATTAATTAATGGTTCTCCTAATCTTGTTGTTGCACTCGTACTCAATAAAGGATTTCCAAGTTCCCTTACTATTTGCAGAGTTACAGCATGATTTGGAATTCTAATACCAACGGTTTTTCTTTTGCTCCATAACTTCTTTGGGATAATTTTAGCTGCCGGAAGAATAAAAGTGTAAGGTCCGGGTAAAAGATGTCTCATTGTCCTATAAGCATAATCTGATATCCTTGCATACTTAGAGATATCTTTAAAATCTGAAAATATAAAACTAAAAAGTTTTGTGTCTGATTCACCTTTAATAGATAAAATCTGCTCAATTCCATCTCTATTAAACAAATCACAACCTAGACCGTAAAAAGTATCGGTTGGAAAAACTATTATACCACCGCTTTTTAGAACATCTACCGCCTTAGCAATAAATCTTACTTGTGGGTTTTGCGGATGTAATTCAAAGTATTCCATACTCAAAATTTGTTTTATTATATAAAAAATTAATCCAAAAATAGGCTTTATGAGATTAGAATCAAGCATAAATATAATCAGAACTGTTGTTATGCTTAATTATTTGCTCAAAAAATGCCAGCGATGATAAAATTATTAGAGAAATTTTTTAGTTTTTTACTACTATTTAGTTATATTTACGGCTCTAAAAATCGAAAATGAATTTATTAAGGAGCTAAAGCAATGGCTAGAAGATGCCAAGTAACAGGTGTAAGTCCGGTCGCCGGAAGTCATATATCACACGCACATAATAAAACTAAAACCAGATTTTTGCCAAACCTTCAAAAGAAAAGAATTTGGGTGCAAGAATTAAATAGATTTGTTACAGTAAAACTTACAACAAGTGCAATAAAAACAATTAGCAAAAAGGGTACTGCCCATATAGCTAAACTTGTAACTGATAAAAAAATTAAAATTAGATAACAAACCATTTTTTAAGTATAAAAAAAGGGAATCCTACAGGATTCCCTTTTTAGTTTTAAAACACTTTAAAAACTATTCTCGAACAACCCAAACTTTAATTTTTGCACTTACACTTGGATGTAACTTTAAACTAACTCCGTAAATTCCAAGAGCTTTTATTGGTTCTTCGATTTCAATTTTTCTTTTATCAATATCGTGACCTTTTTCTTTAAGAGCATCAGCGATCATTTGAGTTGTTACAGTTCCAAAAATCTTATCTTCTTCACCGACCTGAACAGGAATAGTAACAGAAACGGTTTCTAATTCAGTAGCAAGAGATTCGGCTGCTTTAAGTTCTTGCAAGTTATGTTTTTCAACTGATTTTTTTTCTTCTTCTAAAGCTCTAATATTGCCTTTTAATGCAACATATGCCAAGCCTCTTGGGAAGAGAAAATTTCTTGCATAACCATCTTTAACATCTACAACTTCGCCAATTTTCCCTAAGGATTCAAAGTCTTGTCTTAAGATAACTTTCATTTTTTCTCCAACTTAATTTATCTATCTAACAGTATCAGAAACATAAGGTAACAAAGCCATATGTCTTGCACGCTTAATAGCCAGAGCTAATTCACGCTGATACTTTGAGCTTGTTCCAGTTATTCTTTTAGGAATAATTTTACCTTGCTCGGTTATAAATTTCTGTAAAAGCTTAACATCTTTGTAATCGATATATTTAATACCGTTTTGAGTAAACCTACAGACTTTTTTTGTTTTAACTTCTTTCTTCATTTCCATTACCTGATTGTTTAATTAAACTTGATTCTTCTTCTGATAAAAACTTATCAAAAGAGTCTTCGGTATAATCGATTGAATCGTCAACAGCAACACTTGGCTCATCGTCTTCGGTAGTACCATTTCCTTCTGTTCCAACCAATCTTTTATTTAGAAACTGAATTCTTCTTGCCTTTATTTCTACTATACTTCTGTTGTGTCCATCTTCTGATTTCCAGCTTCTGCTTTGCAACTCACCATCAACTAAAACGGCAGATCCTTTTTTTAATCTATCTCTACAGCTTTCAGCAAGTTTATTCCAGGCAACAACACCAACATAACAAACATCTTCTTGCCATTGATTAGTGCTATCTTTAAATTTTCTGTTTGAAGCAATAGAAAAATTAACAACTGGTGTTCCATTTGTTGTTTCTCTAAATATTGGATCTTTAGTAAGATTTCCCGCTACAATAACATAATTAATTTCCGGCATTTTCAAATCAGCCATATATAAACCTCCAAACTAAATCATTAAGTAATTAGTTATCAATATCTTTATTATTAGTATCAGCGTTTTCTGTTTCAGTTTTAACTTCAACAGTTTCTGCGACTACTTCTTCCTTCAATACTGTTGAAAGACTTTTATTCTTTTCTAGCTGCTCAAGGGCATCATTATCAAGCGTCAAAGTCAAATATCTTAAGATATGTTCGTCTAAAGAATAGGTTCTTTCAAGCTTTGCAACAAAATCACTTGGCGCGTCAAATCTATAAATGGCATAATATCCGATTTTACTTTTTTCAACTGTATAGGCAAGACGTTTACGTCCCCAGTTTTCAAATTCACGGATTTTTCCACCATTGTTTGTAATAAAATCTTTGATTTTTGAAAGAATTGATTCGATTTGTTGGTCGTCTAATGCGGCATTAATCAGAACTGCACTTTCGTATACACCGGTTCTCATCTTCTTATCACCTCCCTATGGACGTTATGGCTCTAATACAAGAGCAGGGTTTATAAATATTTAATTAAAAAGCGAACAAAATTACTTAATTAAAGGTGCAATTACAAGAGCCACTACTGACATTAATTTTAGCAAAATATTAAGCGAAGGACCAGAAGTATCTTTAAACGGATCGCCTACCGTATCACCAACAACTGCAGCTTTATGAGCTTCAGAGCCCTTAAAATACTTTTGACCATTAACCTCAATACCTTCTTCAAACATTTTCTTAGCATTATCCCAAGCTCCACCAGCATTAGCTTGAAAAATTGCCATCAGAACACCGGAAACCGTTACACCAGCGATAAGACCACCAAGCATTTCTTTATCTCCTATAAAACCAACCAATAGTGGTATTATTACCGCCAGTAATCCTGGAAGTACCATTTGTTTTATTGCAGACTTTGTCGAAATTTCAACACATTTACCATATTCAGCTTTTCCTTCAGCTGCTTCAAAAATTTCTTTATCTCCTATTGACCAATTACCGTGTTCAATTCCATCATTTTTTTTCATTATCTCTAATGCTGCTTTTAATTGTGGTATTGTGTTAAACTGTCTTCTCACTTCTTCAATCATAGACATTGCAGCTTTTCCTACAGCTTGCATAGCAAGTGCTGAAAATAAGAATGGAATCATAGCACCCATAAGCAGCCCCGACATCACCACAGCTTTTGAAATATCTATTGAGGATAACTTTGCAGAAGTCATATAAGCACCAAAAAGTGCAAGGGCAGTTAAAGCAGCAGAACCGATTGCAAAACCTTTTCCAATTGCTGCTGTTGTGTTGCCTACTGCGTCCAATTTATCTGTTCTGGATCTCACTTCTTTAGGAAGTTCAGCCATTTCAGCAATTCCGCCAGCATTATCTGATATCGGGCCATAAGCATCGACTGCCAATTGTATTCCTAAAATAGAAAGCATTCCAACTGCAGCAATTGCAATTCCATATAATCCACCAAAATTAAAGGCTATTATTATTGCGAAACCAAGAACAATAGCAGGAAGTGCTGTCGACATCATTCCTATGCTTAATCCAGCTATTATATTTGTTGCGGCTCCTGTAACAGATTGGCGTGTAATACTTATAACCGGGCCCTTGCCACTTCCTGTATAATATTCAGTAATCATTCCGATTAATGCGCCGGAGATGATTCCAACTACTGTTGCAATAAAAATACCTGAGGAAGTGTAGAGGTTTCCCTTTACAGGATCTGCCCATTGATACAAAGGATCCTGGAAATACCAACTTTCGGGTAATAACCATTTTATTAAGAACCATGAAGCAAATATCATTAAAGTTCCGGCAACAATGTTACCAAGATTTAACGCTTTTTGTGGATCTCCACCTTCTTTTACTTTTACAAAGAATGTTCCAATAATGGATGCAATAATTCCAACACTTGCAAGCACTAACGGTAAAAGAACTGCACCTAAACTATTAAACTTAGCGCTAAACTCTGGTGTTAAAAAAAATGCAGCACCCAAAACCATTGTACTTACTATTGATCCGACATAAGATTCAAAAAGATCGGCACCCATACCTGCAACATCACCAACATTATCACCAACATTATCTGCAATAGTAGCAGGATTAAGATGATGATCTTCTGGAATACCTGCTTCAACTTTACCAACTAAATCTGCTCCAACATCCGCAGCTTTGGTATAAATACCTCCACCAACACGAGCAAATAGTGCAATTGAAGATGCACCAAAAGAAAAACCAGTTATAATTGTTATTACTTTTGTAAGATTTTCTTGAGTGGACATTCCATAAATATCACCATAAATTATCATCAAGCCGCCAAGCCCTAATACACCAAGACCAACAACACCTAAACCCATTACGGAACCACCAGCGAATGCTATTTCTAAAGCTTTTCCAATGCTTGTTCTTGCAGCTTGTGTTGTTCTAACATTTGCTTTAGTTGCAACTTTCATCCCAATAAAACCAGCAAGAGCCGAACAAAAAGCACCAACAACAAATGATACACCAACCAGAGGGGAGGATTCAGGGGAGTTTGCACCGCTAATTGCTAATAATACCGCAACTACTACAACAAAAAAGATTAATACTTTATATTCTGCTTTAAGGAAAGCCATAGCACCTTCAGCAATATGTCCTGCAATAACTTTCATCTTTTCATTTCCAGCATCCTGTTTTGTAATCCAACTGGAACGCCAGAAAGTATATATTAATGCAATTACGCCAAAAAGTGGGATGATATGAAAGATTAAATCCATTGCGCTCTCCTCAACTGAGTTTAATTCTGATTCTTAAGTTTTATTTTCTAAATTCTTTAATCGGCTGAAGGTAATATGCATGGTTTGATAACCATCTAACAAAAAACTATCTATTAATTTAATGCTCAAATCAAATGTTTTATTTAGTTTCAGAAAATCATCTTTGCTAAAATCCGAGAGTACGTAATCGGGTAAAGAACCTTTTTCAAATTCATTACCTATTCCTATTCTTAGTCTTGGAAAGTCAATGGTATTTAGGCTATAGATTATAGAACCTAAACCATTATGTCCACCATCACTGCCGGATTTTCTAATCCTTAATATTGCAGTTTCTAAGTTAATATCATCAACAATTACAAGAATATCTTTTGTATCAATTTTATAGTGATTGATGCAATTTAGAACAGCATCTCCTGATAAATTAACATATGTATTGGGTTTAATTAATGCAAAAGGATTACTTAAAATCTCACCCTGTGCAAAGTTATAACCAAACTTTGATGATTTAAATTCTAAAGTTTTTTTTTCTGCTATAAAATCAAGTAACTGAAATCCAACATTGTGTCGATTTTTTTTGTATCGCTCACCAGGATTTCCTATTCCTATAACTGCACGCACTAAAACTATTCTTCTTTATCCTGTGGTTTTCCCTTAGCAATAACTTCAGGTTCAGTAGTCGCTTGACCTTCGGCTGCTGCTGTTTCTTTTTCTACCTTTGGATGTGTTACTGCGGCAATGATTGCCTCAGGATTGTTAAGAAGAGTTATTTTCTCGAAATTAAGATCAGAGATGTGAATTGCGTGACCAAGTTTTAAATTTACAACATCAATTTCTAAATGTTCTGGAATATCTACTGGTAAGCATTCAATTTCAACTTTGTGAAGAGTGTGCTGTAGTATTCCACCTTCTTTAATTCCGATAGGAGTTCCTACTAATTGTACAGGAACTTCAATCTGAATTTTCTCGCCTTTCTTTAATCCAAGTAAATCAAGGTGAACAATTTTTTCAGTTGTTGGGTCGAATTGTACATCTTTTATAATACAATCTAATTCTTCATGTCCTTCAACATTCAAAGTAATTAAATGCGTTTTAGATGTAAACACAAGTGGGTGAATAGCTCTTTCTGAAACCTGTACCGGCATGGGTTCGTGATGTTTCGAATAAAATATTGCTGGAACCTTTCCTTCTTTTCGCAATGCGCTTCTAGATGATTTATCAATTTTATTTCGCTTCTGTGCTTCTATTAATACTTTCTCCATTTTAACTCCGAGGCTTATTAACCTTTATCTATATTAAATAATGAACTGATTGATTCGTTTTTATAAGTTCTTAAAATAGCTTCTCCAAATAATGGAGCGGCTGAAATCTTGGTTATATGATTGCATGCACTTTCATCAAAATTAATTGTATCGGTAACAAATAATTTATCTATATCACCACTGTTTAATCTATCAAATGCCGGACCTGAAAGCAAAGGATGAGTTACCGCACCAAAAATTCTTTTTGCACCACGTTCTTTAAGTGCTTTCGCGGCTCCAACAAATGTACCAGCAGTATCAATTAAATCATCAACAAGCAAAATATCTTTTCCTTCAACTTCACCTATGATATTCATTACTTCCGCTAAATTTTGCTTCGGTCTTCGTTTATCAATAACAATCAAACCGGCATTAAGCATTTTAGCATACGCTCGGGCTATTTTAATTCCACCAACATCTGGTGAAACGATAGATAAATTATCTGAAAGATTATTTAAATGATTTAGAAAAATTGATGAACCGTAAAGATGATCCACTGGCAAATCAAAATATCCTTGTATTTGTGATGCATGTAAATCCATTGTCATCACCCTATCAGCACCTGCTTTAGTAATTAGATTAGCCATTAGTTTTGCTGTTATCGAAACTCTGGGCTGATCTTTTCTATCTTGTCTTGCATACCCAAAATATGGAATTATTGCAGTAATTCTTTTTGCCGATGCTCTCTTTGCAGCATCTATCATAATTAGCAGTTCAATCAGATTTTCTGCAGGTGGATTAGTTGATTGAATAAGGAAAACTTCTCTGCCTCTAATGTTCTCACTATACTTAACCCATATTTCCCCATCACTAAATCTTTTTAATTCCAGAGCACCTAATGAAACATCAATAGATTCTGCTATTTTTTCTGCTAAAGGAATATTCGAACTTCCCGCAAAAATCATAAATCCCGTGGATGACATCAGATACAACTCTATTAATTTTAAAATAGGAGCTAAATATAACCAATCAAGCTAGTTATGTCAATAAAATTAACTACTAATGGAGATAATGTTTACTTAGTCTTTTTTCTTTCTAACCAGAAAGAAAATAACAATTAAAAGTACTAATCCGGCAAAAATATATATCCAGTATGGTGTTTCTTTTAATTTGAAAGGTTTAAACGTGACTGAAATAGTTTTACCACGTCCAATTTCCGCTAATGAATATGACCATGTTAAATTATTTCTAGACTTATTAGTTGCGTTGTGTGTGATAATATCGCCACGAATCTCATAATTGTATGTTACTCGATAAGCACCGGCATCAATACCGAAACCGGTAGTTACAGGTGGAATAAACTGTGAAAAGATTTTTTGACCCGAAGCACCATCTTCCAATAAAAATCTGGATTGAGAAAACGCATTTACTGTGTTTAAAGAATCTACGGAATTAAAACTAAGCTCAATATTTGCATGAATTGTGGAATCAGTGGTGTCCGAAAATGTATTTACGGTAATAATTGTTACGTAGGGTGATGAAAATTCTTTTCGTATTGAATCAGGATTAAAAATCTCAAGATCCATAATTGTTGCAACACTTGATGCATCAGAAAAATTCATCCAATAATTGATCTGCATTATGCCAGATCCATCAGGATAAATAGTAGTATCCTGTTCGTAGTTTAAGCAGCTTGTAAATATTATTGTTGAAAGTACGAAGATGAATATGAACTTTTTCAATTTTTTTCGTCTTGTGGTAAATTGTAAAAATAGATGCAAGCAAATTTATATAACATTCTGTAATTATTCATTATGTTTGCAACGAAAATTTTAAGGAGATTTGATTTGCCAACCTATGAATATAAGTGTTTGAGTTGTGGTATTAATTTTGAAAAGTTTCAGTCTATGAAAGAAGATCCATTAAAGATTTGTCCTGAATGTAATGGAGAAATAAAAAGATTAATTGGAGCTGGCGCCGGACCAATTTTTAAGGGTAGTGGTTTTTATCAAACTGATTATAAAAATTCTGCAAACAAAACGGATAAAAGTACATCAACAAATTCAAAACCTGCAGAAAGCAAAACCAAAAGTATTTCTGATTCAAATAAAACTACCGATAAAAAATAATTTACAGAAATTAGTCTGAATCAAAAATCTGCACCAATTGAAAAATAAAATATTGGACTTGAAAATTTATCAAAGTTGTACGCCCACGCAACATCAAATCTTAACAAAAAATATAGGAAATAAACTCTGGTGCCAACGCCAGTACCGGTCAATAAATCTTTGCTTACTGTGTTTCCACTAACATCTTTATTAAAAAGTCTTAGTTTACCTGTGTTGTTCCAGGCAGCACCTGCATCTATATAAGCAACACCTAAAATATTGCTGAATAAAATCGGCAAGGGTCCAGGAACTAAATATCGAATCAAAGGAAATCTAAGTTCATAATTCATTAAAAAATATTTGGATCCTATGCTTTCGGAATAATTATATCCTCGTAATGGAAGTACGGCGGTAAGAAAGGCATAATCACTGGTTGATTCAATGGGTATTTCTGATGTTGCGAAAGATCTATTGATCCAGTTTTCAATGCCACCCAAGAAAAATCTTTGTGCATTTGGTCCATCAGAGTATCCGCCGGAAAATCTCATTACAAAAGAATAATCTGTCCAAAATCTTAAATAAGTTCTATAGTCACCACTTAATGTATAAAAGCCTAGTTTAGAGTTTCCAATCCCGGGGTTTCCATAGACTTCAAATCTATATCGAGTACCTTGAATTGGTGAAGTGTATCCCCACATCACGTTATCGTGAATAAAAGCTAATGAAGGGACAAGAAATGAGGCATCATCTAATGGAACTGATAAATCGTCAAGATTTTCGCCTCTAACATTAAGCCAGCTTAAGCCCGCATCAAATCTATAAAACCTGTTTAATGGAACACTTGCTGAAACGGATGCACCATAGCTTCGATATCTATATAGATTAATAAAATTACCTTTTAAAATATTTACAAATCTTGCTGTGTGAAACCCTTGAACCCCGTAATCAATTCTTCCACCCAGATAATAATATGCCAATCCATAATCGCTGTTTTTAAGATCGATCTGTAAACCCGTAACGCCAACTAAACGATGATCACCTAATACATCACTAAAACTTAAAACTGTGGTGCCAATTAATCCATAGAAAGTACTGTAACCAGCATTTGCATATATTAAATCCGGTCCAAACGTAACTTTGTATTTATTCACAAGATAATTTCCGTTTTCATCTAAATTATTTTTTGGGATAAACAACGAATCATTTGCATAAACTTTTTCTTTTGTTGTATCCTGTGAGCCAAACACAAAACTGGAGTAATCCTTTTCAGCATTGTTTGTATATGAAGAATCAACTTCAACTACATTGCCTGTAAATATTTTGATTTCATCTTGATTTTCTTCATCATTTACCTCACCGCTTAAAATATCCATTGCTTCCTTTGGATCTTCTTCCATATTAGATTCTTCTGTTTTTTTATTCCTCAATTCCTCTAATTTTGAATAAAATAATGTTGGTTTCAGAGAATCCACTGTTGTTCTGGATTCGAATGGATTATCAATCATAAAAAGATTAAATACAGATTCATATAAAGTTGAAAAGACTAACTTTTTTGTATCCTTTGATAAAGTTAATTGATATAAACCACTGATGGAATTTGTTATAGGAGTTAAAGGTAAATTGAGTATAGTATTATTTAGACTATCTGTTTTCAAACTCTTTGTGTAAATATTATTTATCCCATTTAAATCAGATATAAAAATTATTCGCTCACCATTTGCCTCTTCTTTTGGAGAAGTCTCATCACTAAATGGTAAGTCTGTTATTCGAGTAACAACTAAATTAGAAATGTCGATTCTGTAAATATCTTTTTGGGAATAGTTGTGTGATGACATTTTAAAATTGTTACCATTACTTTTTCCTTCTAATTTTTCTCCCCTATCAGAAACAAAATAAATTGAGTTGTCATCATTAGTCCAAGATGGATCTGAATCGCTAAAAATATCGTTTGTAATATTTGTAACTATTTGAGATTCAAAATTATAAATGTAAATATCAGATTGACGTGAATCCTGACCAACAAATGCAAGATATTTTCCATCATTTGACCATGCAACACTTTCAATTGCATCAAAGTTTAAATTTAATACTTCACGATCACCGGATTCTAAATCAAAAACATATATGGCATCAAATCCGCTTCTCTCAGCAGAAACCGCTATTTTTGTACCATCTGGAGACCAAGTAATTCCTGGAGTCAAAATATTTAATTCTTCAAAATCCGGCGTTTGACTTCCTTCAACAAGACGTTCAACAGTTTTACCCGTTAATGCGTCCATTATATATAGACCAAAATAATAATCACGATTGGATATGAAAGCAATTTTATCACCTTGAGGGGAAAGTGAAGGCGATGTATTATAAAATCCCTGATCCTTTTCAGGATCGGTTAATCGTTTTGCAAAATCTTCAGGATCATCTCTTAAAGCAACATCTGGCCAAAAAGTTTTTTTAATATCTTTTTTCCATCGCTCACCAAGTTCTTTAACATCGATTCCGAGTGTAGCTTTTATACCCTCATCAACATTACCAATTCCTTTAATTTTATTTAAGAGTTCACCGATTTTTTCTTTTCCATATTTATTTGCAATATAATAGAAAACCGATTGTCCACCACGATAAGCAAAATATCCACCAAGTCTTTCAATTTCAGGCAAGTATTCGCTTATAGCAGCATCGCGAATAAACATGTCTGTATCGACATCCCAGCCCAACGCTTCATATTCTGCCAATCCCTCACTAAACCAAAGTGGAAATTGAAGGGAAATATTATTTGAAATAATATTTTGAATTGAACCGCCATAAAACATATCATTCATAACTGCGTGCACAAGCTCGTGATGAATAAGATGACGAAACTGTTTGTAAGAACCTGTAAACTGAACAACAACTCTATTTTTAAATAATTCCGTAAAACCTTGAATTCCTTCTGTCAAATACTGATCGATTACATTTGTTTCCTGAAATGCATTTTGCGAATTAAAAATGATTAATGTGATTCGATTATTTACTCTGTAATTAAATGTATTTTGGATAGATGCAATTGCATCTTCTGCGGATTTTGCAGCAAATTCGGTTAATGTTTCACCATCCTGATAGAAGTATATATCAAAATGTTTTGTTTGAATGTAATACCAATCATAATCTTTAATATGAATTTTATTTTTACCAAATTGTGCGAATGCACTTATGGAAAGTAAAATAAAAATCATTAATAATAATTTTAATTGCTTCATCATTTATTCCTTTGTATCAATAATGATAAAATCTAACTCAGATCTTTCTTCATCTACCCGAATAAGTTTTACCTGAATTTTATCACCTAATCGAAATTGCTTGCGTGTACGTTTTCCAACAATAGAGTATTTTTTTTCATCGTGAACATAATAATCATCATCAAGATCTCTTAGCTTAACAAGACCCTCAGCAAGTATATCGATAATTTTAACAAATATTCCAAAATTTGTAATACCAGAAATTATTGCCGAAAACTCACTTCCCTGATGATTTCTTAAATATTCAATTTGTTTTTGTTTAACACTAAATCTTTCAGCTTCAACCGCATTTCTTTCAGAAGCAGATATATTTTCGCAAATTTCTTCCAATTGTGCAAGCGAATAAATTTCACCACTTTTTAAGTTAGTATATTGAAAGAGTAATCTGTGCACAACCAAATCACTGTATCTTCTTATAGGTGATGTAAAATGTGAATAATGTTTAAAACCTAGACCATAATGTCCTATATTATTTGGAGAATATATTGCTTTTGCCATCGATCGTATTGCAAGCTCATTAATTAACGCTTCTTCTTCTTTACCTTTAATCTGATATAGTAAATTTTGAAATCCAATGGATTTTGATGAAGCATTAGGATCAAATGAATAACCAAGCGTTTTTACAAATCTGGAAAACTCAAGTATCTTTTCCTGATCAGGAAGATCATGAATACGATAAACAAATGGTTTTATTGCGCCTGCTTTTGGAACTGCAATGTGTTTAGCAACTATTTTGTTGGCAAGAAGCATGTATTCTTCTATTAACATATTGCTCTGCTTTGTTTCTTTTACCAAAATGGAAACAGGCACACCATTTTCATCAAGTTTAAATTTTACCTCGGGTGAAATAAAATTAAAACTACCTTCCCGCATTCTTTTCTTTCTAAAAATCTCAGCAATTTTATTAAGCTGCAAAATGTCATCAACTAAATCACCTTTACCTTCATCAATAACTTTTTGTGCTTCATCGTATGTAAATCTTCTTTTACTATTTATGACAGTTTTATTAATTGAGTAATCAATTATCTTTCCACGTGGAGTCAATTCTACAATAACTGAATAAGTTAGTCTATCCTCATTTGGAACTAATGAACATATCTTATTCGATAATTCTTCCGGAAGCATTGGAACAACTTTACCTACAAAGTAAACACTGTTGCCCCTTAACCTTGCTTCATGATCTAGTGCTGAATCTTTTTTTACATAATGAGATACGTCGGCAATATGTATACCAATAGATAAATTTCCATTTCCTAATCTCTCAAGCGAAAGTGCATCATCAAAATCTTTTGCATCCTCAGGATCAATAGTAAAAACATTTTTGTCTCTATAATCCAAGCGCTTTTTAATTTCCGCATCTGGAATATTAACCGAAATAGTTTGCGCATCAGACACTACAGCAGGAGGAAATTTGTATCTAAGTTCAAACTCTCGTGCAAGGGATAATATCTCTGTATCGTGAGAACCAGATTTACCCAATACTTCAAGAACTTCCCCTTCAGGATTAAGCATTGAGCTATCCCATACAAGATTGCCTACAACTACTTTATCACCGGTTTTAGCATTTCTAAGTTTAGATTCATTGATATAAATATCTCTATGTATACTTGGATCATCAGAAGAAATAAAGAAAAACGATTTCGACTTTTTAATTATACCAACGTATTCTCTTCGTTTTCTTTCTACAACTCTTACAATTTGTCCTTCAATGTTTTTTCCTTTTTGTTTTGCAAAAAGCTCAACTTCAACAATATCACCATCAAAAGCAGGTCCTAGATTTCTTGCGGCGATAAAAACATCACCAAGGGCTTCATTCTTACTAATTACAAACCCAAAACCATTACGATTTACTTCAAGCTTACCTTTTAATCTATTTGATGTTGGAACTTTATTTAACTGATAACGCTTGCCTGTTCTAATCACAAATGATTCTTCTTCCAGTTTAAAAAGTGCAGCTTTTAGTGAGGCATATTCATGCTCGCTTGTAAATCCAAGTTTAACTGCAATGTCTTTGGATTTAAATCCACGATTTTTGTTTTTGTTAAAAAACGCTTTTAATTCTTTTTTCATTAAAACTCAAAATTATATTTTATTCCGCCTTCAAAGAATAACGGATTATTAAATGAAGAAGTTTCATTTTCAGATTCTTTTCTTTCTAACCTTAGCTGAAGTTTTTCTGTAATTGGATATTCCATTTTAACATTTGCACGACTTAAATCCTGCAATACTTCAGTAGATCCACCAATCTCATATCTTATCTTCCATACTTTTCCGATAAGATTAAATCTTGTATCTGTATTTGTTTGTCTCAACTGAAATCCTTTAACATAATCATCAAAATACTGATTAAGTACACTGCCAATAATTGATCCGGCAAGTGAAGTAGCAGTAGAATAAACAAGATTTTTATCTTGTTGAGTAACGTTATCATCATTCGGAAATTTACCCTGAATTATGAAAAACATTGCATCAGTAGCAGTTTTAGATTGATCTTTTTTATCTTCCTCTATTGCCTGTCGACCCATATATACGCCAATATTGTTTTCATCCTTTATAAAATTTTTATTCAACTCACTCAATGGGCCTTTTAATTTTATTTTTACAGCAACTTCCTGTTCAGTTTGCCCATTGCTTCCATTAGCCGGATAATAATAATCTTTATACGTTGATGTTATATCAATTATTGGATTATCGATTTTATCAAATCTTATATTGCCGGCAGCATCAAATCTTTTAATAAAACTTAAATTTGATCCATCAAGCAGTTTAAGTTCACCACCAGATTTCTTTTTTCCATTAATTGATTGAAGAAAGAAATCACCATCCATAATTGCTAATAAATTTTGATCCAGTTCCTTTGATAAAACAACAACAACTTCAGCTTCTGTATCAAGCTTGATATCTATTGTATAATTAAACTGTGAAGTTCCTTTGTCTACATTTTCAATCGAATCTTTTATAGTTTTTGATTGAATTAGACTATCCAGTTCATAACTAAGTTTATCCTTATCAGTAAAATGATCTGCAAATTTATAAATAAAGCCGGATGAACTTGAATAAGCGGATGTGCCTAATGGGACGACTAGATCTGCAACAGTTACATTTATAGGCAATGTTAAATATGAATTATCTCTGCTGGCAGAATAAACTATCTCTCCACGAGTTTGTAATGCAAGATCACCATAAACTATCGGGCTAGCTGATTTAGAAATTTTATCAAGCACTTTTAAATCGCCGGATAATTTTATAAAAGTTGAATCAGGCTTAAATTCATCTAATCTTAAAAATCCACTTCCAACAATTGCTCCGCCATTTTTTGTACCAAACACATTCTTAAGTTCAATACTTTCAATTGTAATTTCTTCATCATCGATCCAAACTTTTGTATTAAAATCATAATCAAGATTATTATTTGTTACTTTGAACCTGGCATCATAAACACTGAAATAACCAATTGCAATTGGAGATGTTAGTGTTCCTGATAAAATCATTTCAGTTTCAAGTTTACCGTTTTGAAATTCCAGATATGGTAAAACATCCTTTAACGAGCTAAGATCAAACTCATCAGCTTCAACACTTAGATCTATAAATCTTTCTGACTTTTCAAGGGAATCTATTTCAGGTGTTAATACTAAGGGAATAAATCCTGTTACCAATAGAGAGGGTGAATCATAATTAAAAGTTGAATCCACAATTCGGATATCCGTATTTAGTGAATTGTTTTCAAACTTAAAAACAGAAAGTAATGATCCAAAATTACTATTACCATATTTTAAATTATTTGCTGATGCAGTAATTGAAAAATCCGGGTCAGTCAAATTGCCATTCAGTAAGCCTTTTAATTTGATATCCGATTGAAATCCCTCAGATCCATTGGATCCTATAAGCCCCAAGATATCATTAACAGCTCTTTTACCACTAAGTGAATCTAATGTAATTATTGCTTCGTGATAACCTCTTAATCCAACGGAACCAGAAATATTCAACAAGCCATCAGCAACATCCAAATTAAATTCATCAAAATTAATTGCTTCATCATGATATGAAAGTAAAATATTATTTTTATTCTTTATTGAGAAGTTATTATACTTCAAATCAAATTCTTCAATATTTAGTAACAACTTATTTTCACTGATAGATGCTTTTGCTTCCAAGTTTGCAATTATATTATTTTCATATTCCCCGCTTAAAGATAAATAAAGATCATTTTTGTTAAGAGATATGTTTGAAGATATATTGTGAATATTACCGTTTGCGTAAAGCCTATCGCAGGATAAGTTAATTGAAGAAATAATTTCACCTTTATAACCATTGATTAAATGATTTGATAAGCTTCCATTTAAATTAGAATTAACAAGAAAATATATGTCTTCATCATTCCAGAATTTCAAATAATCAAAATTTGTATTCAAACTTATAGTTAATGAATCGTCTACTGACTTCATAAAACCATCAATCTGTCCGTCAAGTTCAACTTGATTCTGACCAAAGTTAATATTCATCGATTCTTTAAAATCCAAAAGATAGTTTAATGAAAAATCATTGACCGGAACTATTTGTTCATCAACACGAACTATATCACTTATTATGTTTGATGAATCAGGGAAGAAAACTGGATCAATCTTTTGAGATAAAGTTGCCTGAATAATTTCGGCTTCTCGAACGAAAACGTTACCTAAACCTGTTATTAAAAAATTTCCGCTAATTGTAAGATCTGCAATATCAGAAATAACATTGATTATTTTTAAACCATTGTCATTTCTGCGGATATCCATAATTAATCTTGTACTATCAATATCAAAATCTGCAAACTTACTATTCCTAATATCGGTTACTAAAAACAAATCCATACTATCAGGATTAAATCCTTGCCCGCTTGCTTCCAGCGAAAGATTGAATTCTGATTTTAGCGATGGTTTATTTAATAAACTTGCAAGATTAATTCCAACCATTCCACCTTTTATTTCATAGGATGGATCATCAGGATTATTAAAATCAATATTGGCTAACAGATTAGCGTTTGTGGAATCGGACTCAAGATTTAATGTTGTTTTGATAATCCCGTTTTCTGCTATTGTGGATACATTTAAATTATTAAAGTATTTTTCTCCAAATCTTGAAGAATTAGCATTCATTAACAAGTCTAATTTCATTTGAGTAGGTTCAAAACCAACACCACTAATTTTTATTTCAGAATTAATATCCGTTGGTATTGAAATGAATGAACCCATATCTAAATTTCTTGTATATAAAGTAGCACGATAAATCATTTCCTTTGGTCTAAGATCAATGAATGCATTGCCATTTAAATAACCTTTATCAGTGTTGATTGCAAAATTTGTTTCAAAATCCAAAGTTCCACCTTTGTAATTAAGAGTGTCAAATTTCACAACACCTAATTCTTTATACTCTGGTATTTCAATTTCTCTCAGTAATAAATTAGGGTCTGTAGGATCCAGATAAGAATCATAAAAACTCAAATCGAAAAATATTTTATCCGCATCTAATAAATTTTTAAGATTAGCTTTTGCTTTAAGTGATGTTTTATTATAACTGACATTTAACCCTTTAATATCAAGATTATTAAAAGTTCCTGATACTTCAAGATTAGCAGCAATAGTTCCGTTTAGCATTTTCATTTGAGGGACGTATGTAGCGATATCATCAAAGTTTAACGTTGAAGCATTTAATGATAATCGCATTTGTGCATTAGATAGTTTTTCAATTGAAAAATCATTCAAAAAATCAATCCCTGAAATAGCTGCATTAAGCTCAACTTCAGATTCATTTGTAACTAAGTGCAGTTTATTTATTCCAGCTAATTGTGGTGTGATTAAAAAATTTCCGCTAAAATGTTCAAGTTGAAATATTTTAAAGTTTGGAGAGAACGAAATATTATCAACTGTAAGTCGGTATGTATATTTATTTAAATCTGCAAAAGCATTTAACGAAATATTTAAATCTTTTATACGAAAATCCTCTGTTGTAAGCGTTGAGTAATACTCATTGCTTCCGACCTTATCATAACGCTGCATTAAAAAATCAACATTTGTAAGTTTAAAATCCGCCACTTCAATTGTAAATGGAAAACTAGAAGTAGTCGTATCCTCAGGTTCATCTGAGGAAGGAAATATCTTTAGTAAATTTATTTGTCCATCGCTTTCTTCAACAAGATTAATTTTTGCATCTTTAATTTCAAATTTTCTAACATAAATATTCTTAAACAGAATTTTCAAAGGACTGGTTCTTAGTTCAATATTCCCAGCCGAAAAAACGGTATCCTTTTGAATCGAAGTTAATGTAACATCTTTTATGAATAGTGATGTAAAAATAGTTCCATCGATTTCTGATATCGAAATCCTACCATTTATTTCATTGTTTACAATTTCAACAACAGTATCTCTCAGCCATTCTTTAAATAAAGACGTTTGAGAAATTCCAAAAAAGATCATCAAAAGCATAAAAATGCCAACGAAAGTATAAACAAAAATATTTACACCAAGCCGTAAAGCTTTTCTACCTTTGCCTATTATCTTTTTAGTCTCTTCTTGTAGTTTTTTATCGTTCACTAATCTTTATAACGATCTTTAATAATTTTAATAATATTTGAAGTTGATTGATCATTAACAAATTTTATTGTTTTTACTTCTCCGCCATTAGCCTCAACAACTTCTCTTCCAACAATATTTTCTATTGACCAGTCAGCACCTTTTACTAAAATATCCGGGATTATTTCTTCAATTATTTTAGCGGGAGTATCTTCTTCAAAAAAAATAACATAATCGACTGGTTTAAGGTTAGAGACAATAAATGCGCGCTCGTCTTCTTGTAAAATGGGACGCTTATTTCCTTTAATTCTTTTTATGGATGAATCTGTGTTTAAAGCTAAAATAAGTACATCACCCATTTCTTTTGCTTTCACAAGATAATCAACATGACCTGAGTGAATTAAATCGAAACAGCCGTTTGTAAAAACAACTTTCTTTCCTTCATTTTTTAAAGCAGCTCTAATTGCTAATACTTCTTGCCTTGATTTAATGTTACTCATTTATTTTCTCTTATTACGGTATCAAATAGTTTATCAATATCAATAGGAATAATTCCAACTTCTTCGCACACCAATCCACCTGCATAATTGGCGAGATAAGAAGCCTCATATATATTTGCACCTGCGGTAAGTGCCATCGTTAATGTAGAAATAACTGTATCGCCAGCCCCTGAAACATCTGCAACTTTTCGTGCTTTTGTCGGCATTCGTTTTTCGGGTTTACCTTTTTCAAAAACAGCAATACCACCTTCACCAAGTGTTAATAAAATATTTTTGGCACTCAATTTTTTTAACAGAGTATTACCTGCAAAGGAAACATCAGCATCAGTTTTAATTTTCATCCCAAGAATGTCTTCTGCTTCTTTTCTATTAGGTTTAAACACTGTTACATTTTTATACTCATAAAAATTATTGTATTTAGGATCAACAGTTACTAATATTTTATTTTTATTTGCAAGTTCGATAATCTGCGAAATTAAAGAAGAAGATAAAACGCCTTTATTATAATCTTGTAAAATAATTCCATCTAAATTTTTTATAAGGCTTTTTATGTATTCAAATATTTTATTCTGAATATTTTTCCCTATTGTTTCTTTGCTTTCTTTATCAATACGAACTACATGCTGACTATCAGCAATTACTCGAGTTTTTGCTGTAGTTGGACGAGATTCATCTACAATTATTCCGTAATGAGATATTTTTTGTTCTGTAAGCAAAGAATTAAATACGTTACCAAAGTTATCGTATCCAATAACTCCAATCGGATGTGGAGTTCCATTTAGTTTGGCAATATTAAGTGCACAATTTGCTGCACCACCAAAACGATAAAACTCATCTTCAACTTCCAGAACAGGTACTGGTGCTTCGGGCGAAATTCTTTTCACATCTCCCCAGAAATAAATATCAAGCATCATATCGCCAATAATAGCAATACGTTTATCTTTAAAATTCTTTTTTAGTTGAAGTAATCTTTTTTCAGAAATCTTAATCATTTAAAAGCCAGATTAGTTAATAAATTTGGCTTAAAAATAACTATAAATAGTGAGGGTAAAAAGTGGGAGAAATTGTGATCTATTTCTTTAGATGTGCAAGTTCATTGCCAACTCTCAATCTTACTAATCCTTCAGAGCTCCCAATCCAAAGATTAATTCCATCAAAATAGAGCGAGAGTATATTTGATGTTGTTAGTTTTAATTCACCTAAATCTATCGGTGTTACTTTTTTTGTTAGCCGATTGATCAAGTATAGACCTTTGCCGTATTCTTCTTTTTCATTTTTTTTAAACTCGTATACACCAGCCCAGATGTAATTTCCTGTTCTGGCTAAACAGTAAATCCCATTTCCACCAAGTCCATTAGCTTTTGAAATTCTTTCCCACTTTAATTTTCTATCCCATATATAAATTCCGCCTAAATTATATTCTGGTTGGTCATTAGTAATAAATTCATCAGTGCCAAACCAAATTTCATTCACTACAAACGTTAGCTCAGATACAGAAACCGAACTTCCTTCAGCATTAAAATTTCTACCACTGTTTTTAAAATAATTCCAGGCTGAGTTATCACTTAATTTTTTCTTATTGATATATTTGTGTACGCCAACCTCGGCACCAAGCCAAACAATACTGTCAGAATCAAACGCAATTGTATTAAAGTTATTGGTTTTTTCATCATTATTCTGCACACGATTGTAATCAGTAAATTTATTTGCTTTAACATCAAAAACAGTTACGTTTCTAAATCTTCCAATCCACAATCTATTTTTCTTTTCATCAAAACTTAAACTTCTGATCCAATTACCAAACTCACCTCCCTGGGCAAATTTTCTTTTCGTCCATTTTTTTGTTTTTTTTGAATAAATAAATAGACCTTCGTTTGCACCAGCCCAAACATAATCTTTACTTGCAGCAACGCAATGAAAAAGATCATTTTCAAGATTATCACTTTTGCTTGAAAAGTTTGTCCACTTTCCATCTTTCAGAGAATATTGGTAAATGCCCTGTCCATATGTTGCAACCCAGAGCGTTGTGCCTTCCTGTTTTATATCGGTTATTCTGGCCCCTTCTAAAAATAACTGAGATTCTGTTTGTGCAAACGTAACCGTTGAAAACAAAAAAATAATTAAGTAGATGTATTTTAAATTTATTCTCATTAAACTCTAATAAGTTTGTTAGAATTTCTAATTGATAATCAATATTATAAATTAAATAATTAAATTATTTTGCAATGATGTTTGATCAATTTCATCAAATCCGGAATTAAAATGTTCTTTAAAACCTTTAAGTATTGATGCAGTTAATTTACCATAATCAACATCATAATTAAGTGCACTTTTTAGATCCATCGTTGTTGAAGAAATTTCCAAAAGTATTTCTTTTTTTTTCTCTTCACTAACATTTAGATAGTCAACTATTTTTTTGTGGTAAGATCCGCAAAGTATAGAACCATGTTGAAGAATTACATTACCTAATTTTCTTTGTGCACTTCCAACCAATTTTTTACCTCTAAAATTCAATTCACTCTTGGCAGATACAGCGAAACAAATTGCACTAAGTTCAGTTTTATAAAACTCTTTAAAGTTTGGTTGCAAATGCTCAAGATCAATTTCTGAAAGTCTAGAATCATAGATAACTAATCCACTACGTAAGGCTAAATTAATTTCGTTATAAATATTTTTTGCAGATGTATTAAAATTTATAGGATAGGTAACTGAATAGGTGAGCTCTTGTGAGTGCAGTATTGCTCTACCACCTGTCGGTCTTTTTACTACATCAATCTGGTCATATCTTGTTCTATTTAGATTAATATCATCAAATGACTGGTTTGCACCGAGTGAAATACAATAAGGGTTCCATCTGTAAAGTCTTAAAATTGCAGTTTCTTGTTCAAGATTTTCTGCAAGAAAAATATCAAAATCCATATTAAACTTGCCGCTGTTAACACCGGAGTTAAGAAACTTCCATTTCATTTACCAATAATTCCACGCTTACTTGCTTTTATAAATTTAATAATATCCTGCACAACTGATATTGTGCCAAAATCCATCTCGACTTTAGCAATAGCTTGCGATACATTTAATCCTGAATTATAAATGACATCATAACTTTTTTTTATGGTCTCAATATCTTCATTACTAAATCCGCGCCTTCTTAAGCCAACTTTATTCAATCCTTCATACTTCAATGGAAATCTTCCGCTCAAAATAAATGGTGGAACATCTTTAACGGCAACTGTATTTACTCCAATCATCGCGTGTTTACCAATGCTGCAAAATTGATGCACACCGCATGTGCCTGCAATAATTACCCAATCTTCGATATGAACATGACCAGCTATTTGAACACTATTTGCCAGAATTACATTGTCACCCACAACACAATCATGTGCAACATGAGTATAAGCCATTAATAAACAATTTTTTCCCACGCGCGAAAAACCAGTTTCTTTTGTTCCTCGATGTAATGTCACAAATTCATGTATTACAGTATCGTCTCCTACAAAAAAGAAAGTTTGCTCGTCACCAAATTTTAGATCTTGAGGTTTATGGGCAATTGAAGCCCCTTGATTTATTTTAACTCTGTTACCAATCCGCGCTCCATTGTAAAGAACTGCATTTGGTCCAATCATACAATCATTGCCTATTTCAACATCGTCTTCAATTATTGCAAACGGACTAATAATATTATTATCTCCAATACTAGCTTTGCTGCTAACTATAGCGGATGGGTGAATTGAATTCATTCTACTTCTTCAACTTTCTTTGGTCTATCAACAACACCAGCCATAAAATCCGCTTCAGCAACTAAAACATTTTCAACATAAACTTTACCAGACATAGTAAATATTTTAGATTTCTTCTGTAAAAGTTCAACTTCAAGAAATAATTGATCACCAGGAATAACAGGTTTTCTAAATTTTGCGTTATTTATCTGCATAAAGTAAACTAACTTTTCTTCAAAGTTTGGTAATGAATTAAGAAGTAAAATACCCCCTGTTTGAGCCATCGCTTCAATAATTAAAACTCCAGGCATAACAGGTTGACCAGGAAAGTGCCCTTGAAAAAATGGTTCATTAATTGTAACACATTTAACACCAATAACTTTCTTTTCAACTTCTAGATGAACAATTTTATCTACCAACAAAAATGGATATCTGTGAGGAAGAATTCGTGCAATTGCATTGATATCAAAAATGACTCCCTCTTTTTTAACAAACTGAAATTTTTTGACAAGTTTTTTCTGCTGGTATAGTTTTCTTACTTGCTTAGCAAACTCAACATTTGCTTTATGACCTGGTCTTGCTGCAAGAATTTGTGCTTTTATTGGCGCACCAATCAATGCAAGATCACCAATTAAATCAAGCAATTTATGTCTAACTGGTTCATTTCTAAATCTTAATTTTTTATTATTAAGAATTCCATCATCACCAAGAACAAATTTTTCTTTAATACCAATTCTGTTTCCCAGATTATCCAGCTGAGGTTGATCAAGTTGATGATCAACAATTACAACAGCATTATCAAGATCACCACCTTTTATAAGTCCTTGATCTGCCAGAGCTTCCACTTCACTTAAAAAACAAAATGTTCTAGCTGATGCAAATTCGTTTACAAACTCTTTGTCAAGATCAAACAATCCTGTATGCTGACTTCCAAGAGCTGGATTTTGATAATCCACCATTACTGTAAGTCTATATTTATCTAACGGAAGAGCAACAATATCAACCTGTCTTGCTTCATCAGAATAAGTAACTGTTTCATCAATAATCAGATAATCTTTTGGGGCATCTTGTTTTTCTATTCCAGCTTCTAACAAAGCATTTACATAAGATATCGCACTGCCATCTCCAATAGGTGGTTCAATTCCATCAAGCTCAACATTTATATTATCGATTTGTAAGCCCGCAATGGCTGCTAAAACATGTTCTACTGTATGAACTTTAACTTCGCCTATTCCGATAGTTGTTCCTCTAGATACATCAACTACATTATCTGCAAGTGCCGGTATTTCAGGATTACCTCCCAAATCAACTCTGATAAATTTTATCCCGGAATTAATCGGTGCCGGTTTAAATGTCATTGTACACTGTGTGCCTGTGTGTAGCCCAGTTCCACTTAATGTTGCAGGTTTAGATATAGTTCTTTGAAGTTCTATCATTAGTGTTCCATTTTTTTATAAATTTCACGAAAAAATAGTAAGATGATGGACTAAATACAATTTTGGTAAGCAATGAAATATGAGAGATAAAATGAAAAATTACTTTTTAATGATAAGTTCTTTTAAAAATTTTACTTGATTCTCTAATTCTTTTATGCGTTCAACATAATCAGGAATAAATCTAACCTGTGCCTGAATTTTTTGATGTGCTCGCATTTCCATAGCTGGCGAACCAGAATAATAACCAGGTTTTAAAATTGATTTTGAAACTCCTGCTTGAGCCGTGATAACAACATTATCACCTAATTCTATATGCCCCACTAAACCAGCTTGACCGGCTAAAATACAATGACTGCCAATTTTTGTGCTGCCTGAAACCCCTGTTTGCGCAGAGATAACAGTGTGTTCGCCTATAGAAACATTGTGTGCAATCTGAACAAGATTATCAATTTTACAGCCTCGCTTTATTATTGTTGAACCGATTGCGGCTCTATCAATTGAAACATTAGAACCAATTTCAACATCATCTTCAATTATTACGTTGCCTATTTGCGGAATTTTAATGTACTCCCCTTTTTCATTAGGACTATAACCAAAACCATCACTGCCAATAACAGTACCGGAATGAATAATTACATTATCACCTACTTTGGATTCCTCTCGAACACTAACATTTGAATGTACAAGGCAGTTATTACCAACGGTTACATTTTCACCAAAAGTTGTATTGTGAAAAATTTTTGTATTATCTCCCACTTTGCACCCTTCAGAAATAACAACATTTTTTCCAATCGCTGAATTAGTTCCGATCTTTGCAGAGGGATGAATAAATGCTGTGTTATCAATTCCTGTTAATGGAAATTTTGGAGAGAAAAACTTTCTTACAATTTTAAAAAAAGCTTTTTCCGGTGCTTCAGTTTCTATATAAGAAATATCACTTCTTGATTTTTCAAATCCTGTTTTTACAATTATTACAGAAGCTTTTGTTGAACTAAAATATTTTTCATATGAGGATAGATAAAGAAAGGTAAGGTCACCTGGTTTTGCTTCTTCAATTTTCGCAACATTAAAAATTTCCAGTGTATCATCACCAAAAATTTTTCCATCAATTAAAGATGCAATCTCCCTGATATTTATTTTCATTTGGTGCTATTCTTAATTTAACTTTAATTTTTCAAGCACTTGAGATGTTAAATCATATTGTTCTTTTGCAAATAGAATCATTATGTCGCCGCTTCTATCAAAAACGTAGTCGTAATCTTCTTCAACAGCGATTTCTTTCAGGGCAACAAATATTTTATTTTGTACAGGTTTCATAAGTTCATCTTGTTTCTGAAATAACTCTCCGTTTGTACCAAATTTTTTTTCACGATATTGAGCAATTTGGGTTTCAAGTTGAACAAGCGATGCTTCAGTTTCTGTTCTTGTTTGGTCAGTCATGATTAACTTACGTTTTTCATAGTCATCATATTTTGTTTTCCACTCATTTTCCAGTTTGTTAAGTTCACTTTGCCATTCCTGTATTAAAGCATCAAGTTTTTGTCTTGCATCTTGAACATCAGGAAGATTATCCATGATTGCATCAGAATCTATATAACCAATTTTTAACTGAGCAAATGAAATTGAAGAAGTGAACAAAAGGATTGAAAATAAAATTATCTTTTTCATCGGGGAACCTGCTATTTAATTTAACTTAACGAAAGATGCTAAATAAATAAAACAAGTTCTCCCCAAAAATTTATGGAGAGAACTGTTTTATATAAAAATTAGTTTCCTCTTTTTAATCTATCTAAAACCTTAAATGTAATATCAAAAGAAGCATCAGCATACAAAAGGATTATATCTCCACTCTTATCAAATACAAACTGCATATTTTCTTCTTTAGAAACGTTTTCTATAGCAGCATAAATTTTGGATTTAATAGGTGCAAACAATTCTTCCTGTTTCTTATAAATTTCACCAGTACCCTGTGTAAATTTAGCTCTTCTAAAATCCATAATATCCTGTTCCATTTTTACAATTTTCTGCTGAACTTCGGTTTTCTTTGCATCATTCATTGTTTCAGCTTGTTTTTGATAATCTGCAATAGATTGCTGATAAACCAAAGTCATCGAATCTAATTGTGCTGATAATTTATTTGTAAGAGCATCAAGATCTCCTTGTGCTTTTATTGCTTCTGAGAATTGGGTTAAAATAACTTCAGAATCAACATACCCAATTTTTAATTGTGTTTGTGCAAAAGAAATTGAACTAAATAGAACTAATGCTAACACTACGATGTAATTTTTCACTACCTTTTCCTCGTTCATTAATGAATTAACTATTTATTAAAAACCTCTACCAAATTGAAAATGGAATAACCATTCCGGATCAAAACCATCCGTTATTTTTCTATCAAATCCATACCCAAGATCAAACCCAATTAATCCAATAGGATTGATTAATAATCTTGCACCAAATCCAACAGATCTGCGAAGATCAAAAATATCTGTTTTTTGAAAATTTTCAAAAACATTTCCAGCTTCTGCAAACGCCAGAATATATAATGGAATAGGTTCTAAAGTGACTGCAACCCTTAATTCGGCACCAAATTTAGCCATTACTCTGCCGCCGATAACTTGACCGGTTGAAGGATTTTTTGGTCCAACTGATCTATCATCATATCCTCTTAGAGGAGTTGTTGCAATAACTAAACCATTACCGCCCATATAATAAAATTCAAAAGGCTGAATATTTGTTCCAGGTACAATCTCATCAAGGTAACCAAAATCCGCAATTGTGTATAATGCAATTCGGTTAGAATTAAATAATCTTCTATACCATTCTGCAGTAAACCCTATTTTAAGATAGTCAACATCTCCGGGTAACAAAGCTCCGCCGGAAAGTTCAACATCTAATTTTAAAGAAGAACCTGCTGATGGAAAAATTGGATTATCAATATTTCTTCTTGTTATAAGTGCGCCAACAGAAAATTGATTACTTACCCCTTCCCGATAATAATTTTGACCTTCAATAACATTATTGTATTGATATCTGAATCTTCCTTGAATATAGAAAAAGTCATCCGGCCATTTTAATCTTCTACCAACTCTGAGAGTTCCGCCTGATTGTCTTAAATCATAAACATATTGTTGTCTTGTATCAAAAACCTCAACTCCTACAGAAGTTGGTGTATCAAACATCCATGGTTCTGTAAATCCTAAAGTAAATGTGCGGTATAAACTACCAACACCAAATTGCCAGTTAAAACTTAAAACCTGTCCACCTCCCAGACTAAAAGGTTCAGCAAGTGAAAAATTTGTAAGTGTAACACCAACTGCACCACTAAAACCAAAACTTCCGCTATATCCAACAGATGCATTTAAATAATCGCTGGATTTTTCTTCAACTTTAAATCCTACATCTACCGTGCTATCACTTGAAAGTTTTGTGGTTATTCCTTCAGGGCCATACAATTGCTCAACATTAAAGTATTGCAAGTTGGCAAGATTTTGAACACTTCTAAAAAGTAAGCCTCTGTTAAAATAATCACCCGGGATTGAATATAACTCTCTACGAATTACTTTTTCTTTTGTCTTATCATTACCAAAAATATCAACTCTGCCAACTTTAAACTGATTTCTTTCTTCAACTCTTATTGTAACATCGATCGAGTCTTCACCAACTTTAGTCTCTTTAGTCTGAAGATTAAATGTCAGATAACCGTTATCAAGATACAGGGCTGAAACATCAGATTGTTTTTCATTACCCCTTAAATTTTGTTCAAACTTTTCTAAATTGTATACATCACCTGGAGCAAAGTCCAATCGCTCAGACAGTGCATATGATGGATAAACAGTGTTACCATCCCAATTAATTTTTCTTATTTTGTATTGCGGACCTTCATAGATATCCATTACAATTTTCAAATCTTTATTATCATCAGAATAGATCAGTGAATCTGATAATATCTCAGCATCCCTATAACCATTTTTTTTATAATAATTAACAATTAACTCTTTATCTTTATCATAATTTTTAGGATCGAATTTTCCACCACCCCAAAACTTCCACCAAACAGCTTCTGATATTTCATCCATTTCACCCTTTAGATCACCGTCATCAAATGCCTCGTTATTATTAAAAGCAATCTCTCTAACCTTTACTTCATCACCCTCTTTAATCTCGAGTTTAAGTAATAATCTATCTTTAATTTTATTTATAAGGTTTGAGGATTTGGCTTCACTTCCACTATATTCAACTTCATATTCGTCTGCTAGATCAGTTAAACTTCTAAATCGAACAAAAACATCTTCACCAATTGTATCAGCGGAAAAATAATTAAAATACTTTGCAGTAATAAGTGTATTAAAGTATCCTTCTTCTTCATACAAAGCATTTATACGATGAATAAGTTTTGATACTTCCTGAGGTTTTAATATTGCACCTCTTAAAAAAGTAATTTTCTTTTCGATATCATCGGTATCAACTTCATCATTTCCCTCAATAACCACTTTTTCAAGTCTAGGATGTTCTTTTACTTTGATTATTAGAAATACGCCATCACTAAGTTGTTTATCAATTAAAATCTGTACATCTGAAAAAATATTTAATGCCCAAAGATTTTTTATTGCATTAATTGTCTTATCGCCTGGTACCTGTACTTCATCACCAATTTTTAAACCCGAAGACACAATTATTGTACTTGCATCCGAGGACTTATTACCTTCAACAGATAAGCCAAGAATTTTATAAGTTGTTCTTTGCTGTGAAAAGACCGATGCAGTTGATAATAATAAAAATACTACTAAAAAATATTTAAGAAACTTGATTGGGGAGGAAATGAACATTCTCCGGACCTTTTTCCTTTTCATTCTTCTTTAATTGTTCGCTAACCTTGCCGAATCTTCTTTCTCTCTTCTGAAATATTTTTATAGCTTCATATAAATTATATTTAGAAAAATCCGGCCAAAGTGTTTCTGTAATTATAAACTCAGAATAAGCAATTTGCCAGAGCAAAAAATTACTCACCCTAAATTCTCCACTTGTTCTTATGACTAAATCTGGATCAGGAATATTTTTTGTTGTTAGATATGTCGATACCAAATTTTCATCAATTTGATCACTAACTATTTTTCCCTCTTTTGATAGATCCGCAATTTTTTTGATCGCTTCAAGTAATTCCCATCTTCCACTATAACTTAATGCAAGATTAAGAACCATTTTTTTGTTGTGCTTTGTTCTCTCAATATCAGAGTTTAATTGTTTCTGTACTTCCAAAGGTAAAGACTCTGTATTTCCAATTGTTGTAAGACGTATATCGTTATCATTAAGTTCATTAACCTTATCGCGCAAACTTTTCAAAAGAAGCCTCATTAAGGTAGAAACTTCTTCTTTTGGTCGCTTCCAGTTTTCTGTGGAAAAAGTATACAGTGTTAAATATTTAACACCAATTTCGGCACATGCTTCAACTATTTCTTTAACAGTATCTACACCACGTTTATGACCGGCTACTCTGGGCAAACCTCTTTTTTTTGCCCAACGCCCATTCCCATCCATGATGATAGCGATATGATTAGGAATCTCACCCGATTTTTTAAGTTCATCTTCTAGTAATTCATCGGATGAAGAGTTCTTTTTCTTCAAATTCCATTCCTGTTATTGATTTAGCGTGTAAAGTTAATTTTACGAGGCACGAATGTCAAGGTAACTAATACTTGCTAATTTAATCTAGTTGTATTAAAGTAAGGGTAGAAAATCTAGAAAAGGCTGATGTAAAATCAGCCTTTATATCAATATTATGAGAATAGCACTTTATCGGTTGGGTTTTTAATGTTAAATGTATATTCAGGTTTTTCACAAATCTGTACTAACCTTATATTTCTTTTTGTATCAGGATCCAGTTCATCCAAAAGATTCTTTGCATATTTATAATTAACTGCGGAAACACCTACAAATAATTGTACTTTTTTGTTACTTCCTCTTTTTTGTCTTTGGGCCAGATATGATAACTTATATTTTATTGCGGCTGGATCCTTAAAATCCTGATCGCTAAGACTGATTCCTATTGCAAAATTGTCTTTTTGTTTTGCAATAACATCTACTTCAAACCCACCTATTGCAGAAGGTTCTGGCAAATAAGTACCAAATCTTCTTGATAATGTAAGAAATCCTTTTTTCCAGAATTCTTCAATCAATAAATCCACATCTCTTCTTCTATCGTTATTCATGTCAATCCTCCTTAAGATGCCATAGGTATAATTGGTATTATAGGCGAAAATCTTTTTTTATCAAGTACCTTAATATTTGCAATCTTACTAAAGTTAAACTTTTTAATTTCAGATGAATTAAAAACTTTTCCATATATAACTTTTGAGCCATTCTTTTCAATTGTTAAATAATATGGTTCAATAAGTATTTCGTCTAAACCGTATAAAAATTTTAATCGGTTTCTGTTCCTGATTGCTGAATTAAATATTTCTGTTTTCATATCATTCTCCTATTAATTTAACCATCTTACAATGCCAGTTACTTTACCCACAATTGAAAACTCATTTTTATCTTTGATAATGATCGGCTGATAAATTTTATTCTGAGGAATTAATTTTATTTGATTATTTTTATTTTCGTACACTTTAACAGTTACCTCATCATCAACTTTAGCAACAACTATATCCCCACTGACCGTATTAGCTTTTGGAGAAATAATAACTAAGTCTCCTTCAAAAATCCCAGCTTCGATCATGCTATCACCTTTAACTTTTAAAGCAAATGATCCGCTATCTTTTTTAATAAAGCTTGGATCTACGATAATTGATCCTTCAATATTCTCCTCAGCGGTTATAGGTGATCCTGCCGCTACTCTTCCTATTATCGGTATTTTATTAATATTATTTAAGTCATTTTGATCGATTACATTTGCAGTTTCAAAGTCATCTCTGTTAATGCTGATTCCTCTGCTGGCATTACTTAAAATATTCAAGTAGCCTTTTTTTGTTAACGCTTCTAAATGTCTTTTAACTCCAAAAGTTGATGAAATCCCAAACATTTTTCCGATTTCACGAAGTGTTGGTGGATAACCATATTCTTGCTGATACTGCTGTATGAAGTTTAGAATTTCTTCTTGTCTATCAGTTAATTGTTTTTTCATTTTTTACCTATAAAAAGTAGTGCTCATTTGTTCACCTCAAATATAGTGTACAAGTGTTCACTTGTCAATAGTTAGGATAAAAATTTTTATACTGATAAGGTTAGAATTTTATGGCAGGATCAAGTAAAAAGAAAAGTTTTTGCCCAATATGATTTATTTTCATTATTCCATTAAAAAGTTCTTCTCCAGGTCCAAATGCAAATATACCAACTGGTGAAGGTGTGTGACCCCCTGTTGTATACGATAGTTCCACATCTTCTGCGTCTTTACTTCCATTTATAACAGACATTCCGCCAGTTTCATGATCTGAAGTGACGATCACAAGAGTATTGCCATCAGATTTTGCAAACTCTAGTGCTTCATTAATAGCTAACGAAAAATCTTGCATTTCAAACATCAACTCTTTTGATTTATGATCATGAGCTGCCCAATCTATTTGTGAACCTTCAATCATTAAGACAAAACCATCTTTATTATTAGCCAAATGAATTATAGCTTTTTTGGTCATATCTCCCAAAGTATATTTTCTTTTTGATGCTTCTGGAAGACCATCCATTTCAAAGATTGCATAGATTTGTTTTGTTGAATCTGATAAGGAATTGAATTCATCAAAATTTTTAGTGAATGTATAACCTTTGCTAATTAATTTATCTTTAAGAAAAAGATTATCATCTCTATCTCCAGAAAAACTCTTAGGTAAAAAAAACTTTAAACCGCCTCCAATAACTACATCAAAATCCTGTTCAGTCATTTGGAGAGCTATCGATAATTGATCATATCTGTCATTTGTGTGTCCTACAAAAGCAGCTGGAGTAGCGTGTGAGACTGTTCCAGTTACAACCAATCCTGTTGAAAGACCAAGTTTTTCTGCGTGTTCAAAAATCGTATAAAGTTTATTTTGAAGAGTATCAACAGAAATGTATTTATTTTTTGTAAGATATCCCGTGGCAATAGCTGTTGCGCCTGCAGCTGAATCTGTTATTAGTTTATCAGCTGAACAAGTAATTGATAGCCCAATTGTTTTGAACTTGTTAAATGGTGAATCTGGATTTTGCAATAATGAAGCACCAACAGAGTTGATGCCCATTCCATCTCCGATAAGAATAATGATATTTTTCGGTTTTACATCCTGAGCATTTAAGCAACTAAATGTTAATATAAAAAAAACGATAAGCGAACGTAACAACATTATTCTACTTCAATAGCCTTTTTTTCTACTTTGAACAGCCAATTATGTATGTCTTCTTTTTCTCTGCGATGAATTGAATTTAGTTCGTTAAATAATTTCAAATCAAGTTCGCCGGCTTCACCATTGTTAAAAGTCATATTCTTATCTTTATAAGTAAGTGATCCAACCGAAGAAATTATTGCTGCAGTACCGGTCCCAAATAATCCAACCAGATTGCCACTATCATGAGCGGAGGTAACCTCATCAATTGAAATTGCTCTTTCTGTAACATTCATTCCCCATTCTTTAAGTATTTGAATCACAGAACGTCTTGTAACACCAGGTAAAATTGATCCACTTAATTTTGGTGTTGCAATTTCATCTTTAAAGTGAACGAAAATATTCATCGTACCTACTTCTTCTAAATATTTTTGTTCAACTCCATCCAACCAAAGAACTTGTGTATATCCTTTTTTGCTAGCCTCTTGTGCCGCTAACAAACTTGCAGCATAATTTGCAGAAGTTTTACATTCACCTAAACCTTTTCTGACTGCGCGAACATAATCGTCTTGAACTAAAATTTTTACCGGTTTAAATCCTTCAGGATAGTAAGCACCAACAGGAGATAATAAGAAAACTAATTTGTAATCAAATGATGGTCTAACACCAAGAGCTGGATCAGTACCAAACATAAATGGTCTAATATAAAGTGCCTCTCCTCTATTAGTTGGAATCCACTCACTATCAATTGCAACTAATTCTTTTAATGCTTCAAGTCCAAAATCTATATCTATTTCGGGCATACAAATTCTCTTAGCCGAGTTATTTAATCTTTGGAGATGAAGATCGGGACGAAATATTACAATCTCATCACTAATAGTTTTAAAAGCTTTAAGTCCTTCAAAAATAGATTGCCCGTAATGGATTACTGACATTGCGGGATGCATCTGCAACTTTTCTAACGGTTTTATTGTTGGACTGTGCCATCCTTTATCTTTAGTGTAGTCCATTTCAAAGATGTGATCAGTAAATATCTGACCAAATCCCAAATTTTTAGGTAGAACTATTTTATCTGTTCTTTCTTTAATGATGTATTTAATTGGTTCCATTTTATTCCTTCCATTTTAATGAAGGTACTTCTGATTTTTAATTATTTTAATTATAATATATATCTTATTAGTTAATAAGCAATTTTAAGTTTGTGAAAGCATTTTTGATTTAAAACATTAACATCCATAGTACATAATCCAAGATTAAAATTAATGCTGCAGAAATAACAAATGATCTGATAGTTGCTAAACCAACACCTTCTGCTCCACCTTCTGTTCTAAATCCAATATGGCAACCGAGCAATGAAGTAACTCCGCCAAAAAAAATTGTTTTAATTAATCCGGATATAAGATCACTCATATCAAAAAATCTGTTTACTGAATTGAAGAAAACAGCAAATGATACTCCGAGAAAATAATTAGAAACAATGTATGCACCTATAACGGCAATCGTGTTTGCAAAAATTACAAGTATAGGCATCATAATTATTGCAGCTAAAAATCTTGGCATTGCTAAATATCTTACCGGACTAATAGCCATAGTTTCCAAAGCATCAATTTGTTCTGTAACTTTCATCGTTCCTAGCTCTGCCGCGATTGATGCACCGACCCTACCCGCAATTACAATGCCTGTTAAAACAGGGCCAAGTTCTGTAATTATAGCACGTGTTGTAGCTCCACCTAAAAAAGATAATGGAGCGATTCCTTTTAATTGATATGCTGCTTGCCAAGCTGAAACTGCACCGGTAAATACAGCAATAATCAAAACCAGAGGCAAAGAATTAACACCAATATGTTCCATTTGGAAAAGAATTAATTTTCTGCTTTTAGGAATTTGTTTGAAGTTTTTCACTATACCGAAAAAAAGATTAGAGATCTGCCCAAATTCCTGAAGGAAATTAAGTGTCCCACTACCGAGTTTTTGCACTGCGATTGATATCAAATTAAATTTCCAAAATCTTGTGATACAAACTTAAGTAAAAAAGTCTGAATAAGCGTTTAGATAAAATCACAAAAAACAAGCAGATTATTTTTACAAGCTGTTAATTCTGTTATATCAATACATTTATTCAAAACGAGACATAAGCAATAGTTTATGGTGGTAAAAACATCAAGGAAAAGTTAATATTTATTGAATATTCTAAATTAAATATGGCATTATAGTTATTACCATAAGTTCGATTTTTACAGGGAAAATTATAACCTGTTTTAAGCTAGAAAAATTTGTTAATTGTTAACAGAATTATTTAATCTGATTTTAATATTTAAACTTGGAAAATAAAATACTAAACCTGGTTGATAGCGCACCTATTGCCATTCTTACATTCAATAAGAATGGAGAGATAGATTATGTAAATAAATCTTTTGGAGAGCTTGAACTGCTATATGGTTTCGAATATCCTGCAAATTTATTAGGATCTAGTATTTTTGGTAAAGAATTGTTTCCAAAGTTTACAATAACTACTGAGTTGAATGAAATCTTATCTGGTTTACCATTTGAAAAGGAATTGAATTTTGTTGAAACGAAAACTAGCGGCTTAATTCATTTGATAATTAAAGGTGCACCCGTTTATGATAATGACGAAATAATTGGTGGTATTGTAATTATTGAAGATTTAAAAATACTTACCAAAACAAAAAAAGAATCCGCCATTAGAAATGATTTTCTTGATAACGCTATTCACAATGTATCCGATTTCTTTTTAGTTGTGGATAGATTAGATAGAATACAATTTTTTTCTAAAAATATTTTACACTTTATAAATGTACCTGTAAATTTAATTCAGAATATCTCTGTTGGAAGTTTATTTGATTCTGATACTTCGCGAACTGTTAAAGAATATCTGGATTATTCTAAAAAAAATCGTGCGGTAATAAACGAAAAAATTTCTTACGAAGTAAGAGGTAATAAAAAAGTATTTGATTGTCGTTTTGTTCCACAAGAAAACTATCGCAAAGAAATTTCTTTTGTTTACATTTTTTTTAAGGACATAACAGCTCAAGAAAGAGAAATTGATTCTTTATATCACAATTTTGGTAAACTTGAGTATTATCAAACTATCACTACCAAGGCAAACGAAGCATTATTTGTAATAAGTGCTGAGAATAAAATAGAATACTGGGATGATAATTCTACAGTACTTTATGAAATATCGAAGGAAGAAGCACTTGGGAATAAAGCAAATAATGCTGTTAGTATTCTATCAGAAACTTTTCTTGATTCGTTAAGATTAAAACTAAACGAAAAAGAACTCCACAAAATTGTTTTATCATACTTTGATAAAAACAGAGAAAAAAAAACTTACGAAGCACAGTTTACTTACCTTGATACTCAAAACAACCGAATAATTGTTAAAAGTATTGATATAAGTGATAAGATAGTTTTTGAAGAAGGTTTAAAACAATCTCTTAAGGGTATGAGAGAGATACTCTCTAAATCGCCGGTAATGATTGTGAATGTTGATCAGGATGGACAGATATTATTTGCTAATCCTGCATTTCAAAAAGCTCTGGAATTAAATGAAGAAGAACTGATTTCTAAGAAATTTTATGAGCTAATTGATGAGTCATATCTTGAAAATAATATTTTTGATTTCAGAGGATTTGTTGGAGATGCGGCTAAACAAATTGATCTGCCATTAATAAGTAAAAGCAATAAGATAATTTTATTTAAAGGTACATTTCATCCTGGTAAAGACAATGAAAATCATTTTAGAAATTTTATTTGTTTTTTTACCGAACATGAAGAACAAAAATATTCAGCAGAAGAATCAAATCTCTTCCACTCACTTGTTAATAATGCTTATGATGGAATTGCTGTTACAACTGACGGAAGAATACTAATTGCAAATAAATCTTTTTCAAATATTTTTGGATATGCTAGCAGAGACGAACTTATAAATAAAGAAATTATTGAATTAGCCTCGAATGATGATATTATAAAAGTAGCTGAATATTTTCGTTTGTTAGAACGGAAAAAAGAAATCCCTGCGAGATTTGATTTTCTTGGAAAGAAAAAAGACGGAAGCAATATACACACAGAACTTTCTACCGGGTCATTTGAGTTTAATAATAAAAATTATTTTGTAATGATAGCACGTGATATTACTGAGAGAATTAGAGCTCAACGGGCTATAAGAGAATCTGAAGAAAAATATAGAAATATAACAGAAAACATAGATGATTTTCTATTTACTTTTGAACGAATTGGTTTAGCACTTAGACCTATTTTCTGCACATCATCCATACAAAAAGTAACGGGTTACACACAAGCTGAATTTTTAACAGATTCAAAAATATTCTTAAAGGCAATTCACCCAAGTGATTTTGTTCAGATAAAACCAAAACTGATAAATTTATTAAAAAGCCGCATTCAACTTTCCGGAGAGTTTGAGTTCAGGATTATAAACAAACAGGGAAACATAGTTTGGGTCAGAGCTAAAATTAATCTTGTAAGATCCGGAACTGGAAGAATACAAAAGATTTTTGGACTAGTAAGCGATGTAACTTTTAGAAAACGTGCTGAGGAGGAATTAAAAAAATCAACGCAAAACCTCATAAAGCTTAATGAAACAAAAGATAGATTTATTTCTATTATCTCACATGATTTACGCACTCCATTTAGTTCAATTTTAGGATTTACCGATCTGCTGGCAAATGATGAAGAACTAACTGATGATGAACGTAAACAATATGTAAAGTATATTCAGGAATCTTCACGTTCCATGTTATCACTTGTAAATTCTCTTTTGGATTGGACAAGATTGCAAACAGGCAGAATAAAATTTGAACCCCAGAAAATTGATATTTCAAAAATTATACTGGATTCTGTTAATGCACTTTCAGGTGCTGCAATGCAAAAAGGAATTGAAGTAAGATCTCATATAAATCAATTGCTTTATCTTTTTGTTGACAAGAGCTTAATCTTACAAGTTTTTAATAATCTTATATCCAATGCAATTAAGTTTACTAACAAAGGCGGTTTTGTTGATGTATTATTTGAACCAGTTAGCAATTCCCGATTTGTTAGATTCAGTATTAAAGATACTGGAGTCGGAATCAAAGAAGATGATCTTGCAAAACTATTTAGTGTTGATGCTAAGTTTACTTCCGAAGGAACTGCAGGAGAAAAAGGCAGTGGACTTGGTTTGTCGTTAGTAAAAGAAATTATAGAAAAACATGGCGGAACTATTTCTGTTGAAAGTGACTATGGCAACGGAACTGAATTTATTTTTACTTTGCCAATTGCTTCTTCCAACATTCTAATTGTTGATGATAATAAAACCGATAGATTACTTTATTCAAAGATTTTAAAAAACATTACTCCTGAGTATAATGTTGAACTTGCTTCAGACGGAAAAGAAGCTATACAAAAAATTCTATCATCCCCACCAGCTCTTGTGATTACAGATCATGCTATGCCGATTATGAATGGTTATGAATTTATTATTGAGCTTAAGAAAATGGATATTAAAGGAAAGCCGCCGGTAATCGTGTTAAGCAGTGATATCGATCGTGCTGTAATTAATGATTATTCAGAACTTGGAATTGAATTTGTTTTTCAAAAACCTGTAAATATCGGAAGTTTTAAACTTGCGATAGAAAAATCCTTACAAAAAGGATTGAGTGGAGATTGATTTTTTACATTTGTTAGAAACCTCCATAAAATGGTGTATCGTTAAATATATCCTTTGTCATCATCCTAAAAACACTTTTCCATTTATCAGAATTACTATCTGAACTCGAAAAACTATTTAACTCGATTGAAGAACTTTGAATACCAAATTTCATTGCCTTATTCAGTGCATAATCCCAAATAATAAATTCTGTGCTTGCAGTAAATTCGCCAGTATAGCTTGATGTAATTCCTATAGTTATGCCATTATTCATCGGCATTGATGTAGCAGAACTTGGTGAATAATCCCCAACAGAAATTTTACTAAATGATAAAACAAAATTTGATTTTATTCCCAGTGAATCTAAAAACTTTTTTTTAGGAATTTTAAACTGAATGGTTTCGTTGTTGGTAAGTTTCTTTTTAACAATCATAAAATTTGAAGCATTATTATATTGCTCAAACCAATTTGCATAATTAGGAACTGAATTAATTGTTATACCCTTAGAATACCTTGGTGCATAAACTTTGATTGTACCATTTAAAGTATCACACAAAAAAGATTTACCATTATAAGTTTCCACATTAAAACTTTCACAAAACCCGTTTATATCTGAACTATTCACAGAATCTTTATGGATAGGTAATATAATAAGTGTTTGATTTGCAAAAAATTTGTCTGCATAATCAGAGTCAATAGAAGTTTTTGTTGAAGAACAAGAAAGAAATAGAATTGCTAAAAATAAAATTAATATTTTGGACATTATGATTGTCCCTCCCTTAAAAATATTGAAATAGTTTAGTTGGCAACTAATTTATTTTTTCTTTAATACAAAACCGGATGAAGTTGGAATTGTAATCATTCCGCTTACAATATCAATTGATTTTGTTCCTGCTTTGTCCTGATTTACAAGTACTTCCCACTTTCCTTTTGGCAGTTCACACACAACTTCTTTTAATGGATGCGCATTAAATAAAACTACAAAATCTTCATCATCGTGTTTTACTTCATAACCAAGTGCAAAATCATTATCGTGTACAGAAATAAATTTCACATCATCATATTCTGCTCTCCGAAATGATTTAAATTCTTTTCTCAACTCAATCAAACCTTTGTAATAATCCCATAAGTCATGGTTCATCTTTGCATGATCATAATTTATATAATTCACTTCGTTGTCTTTATCATATGTGTTGTGATCTATCGTCCCACGATGCGGATCATTTTGATTTGTTAATGGAAGAACTTTACTGCGAGCAAATTCCTGTCCGCTGTGTATCATTGTTATTCCACGTGAAGTAAACAAAAACAGAGCACCAAGTTTATTAAGTTTTAATTGTGTTGGAGTTAGTATTGCATTTTTATCAGCATCTTTAATAACTTCATCAGGTTTAACATCACCCAAACCTATTCTGATAAAATCACCAAATGTATAGCCATCGTGAGATTCTAAATAATTTACCGAATGATCTGGTTTTTGAAATAATCCAAGTGAATCTTTTGTAAGTGTGCCGTTAACATAACTTTCAATTTTTTGTGGTGAATTATTTCCATACCAACTTCCAAATATCCAACCGTGCCCATTATTAGGATTTTCACCTTTAATTCCATTTCTTATTTGATCATTCCAAGCTCCCCATCCACGTAAAGAAAATCCTTGTGGATCATACCCGCCGCCCCATGGTTCGCAAACAAAAACAATATCAGGATTTATTTTCTTTGCTTCATAAATTATTGTCTCAATCGTTTCCCAATCCAGTAATTTTCCAAGATCAAATCTAAAGCCATCAACGTGATATTCTTTCATCCAGTACAATATGCTTTCAACTATTAATCTTCTTAACATTGGTGCTTCAGTTCTCAAATCATTTCCACAGCCACTAACTTCACAATAACTTCCATCTGGATTTGCTCGAAAATAATATTCGTGATCAATTTCTTTTAGATTACCAAATTCATATTCGGAAAGGTGATTATAGACAACATCCATCATTACTGAAATATCTTCTTTATGAAAAGCTTTAACCATATCTTTAAAATCAGTTACTGCTTTTGCATCCGCACCGCTCCATTTGTTAAATTCTATCTCACGAACATTTTCCGAGTAATATGATTCAGGTGCAAAAAAGGCAGCCGTCATATATCCCCAATGATTTCGTTCATAAGGATTCCATGTATTAAATTTTCCACGTAAAGAATCTTTAAAAGGAATTTCAATATTTGCAAATTCTTGTGACGGTAAAAGCTCTATCGTATTTATACCAAGATTTTTTAGATAATCAATTCCACCTGTTTTACCCTTTTCAATTAAGCCTTTATAAGTTCCTCTTTCTTTAACTCCAGATGATTGATGTTCAGTCATATCACGAACGTGCATTTCATAAACAATTAAGTCCCGCCAATCTTTTTGTATCCAATTATCAGATTTCCAATCGTAATCATTTTCTTTTACAATTATGCCTTTACGTGGAGTAAAGTAAGTATTGTAACTTGCAACAGCTTTTGCATAAGGATCTAAACAAAGAACTGGTTCTTTATCTTTATGCTTTACATAAAATCCATAAAACTTTCCGTATAATTCACCTTCAAGTGCAACTTCCCAAACTGCATTTTCATCACGAACCATTTCAGATTCTTTTCCGGTTTTATCATCAACACTTTTAAAGATTACTAGAGAAACTTTTTCTGCATTCGGCGTAAAGAGTCTAAAAAAGGTTTTTCCATCTTCTACAAATGATCCGAGTTTTATATCAGAGAAAAACTTATCAAGTTCAAACTGTTTTAACTGAAACTCAGTTTTGTTTTTTATCTGAGTTTTTGATTTATCTGAAATGTACAAGGCACTTCCTGTAAATGTTATTGTAATTACTATTATTATCGATTTTAATAAGAAACTTTTCATATGTAAACCTGATTTATCTACGATTTATTTCGAGTAAATTTCTCCATCTACTACCGGAGTAACGCAAACTAAAGGATTTTCTGCAACACCAAATTTCTGAAAAATATCCTCAAACAATCGAAAATGCATTCCACGTTTTTCTAATTTATGAAATTTATTATAGCTCATAAAATTACCTTCTTTGTCTGAAGGTGAATCAAAAACTATAGCTTTTGGGAAATCTGCTTTAGCATGAGATTTTAGAAATTCAATTTTTCTATCGTCGCCGCCTTCCATTTCATATGATACGACTTTGAAAGCTTCAACTAAATTATTGTTTATTACTAAATAGATATTTAAAATAATTTCGTTCATCGTTAAAAGGTGAATTATATAAACATACAAAACTTAGACATACTGCATATATAAATGCAAACTTGCACATTATACTTTCCATTGCAGATATGATTGAATAATTTTTTAAGAACATTAATGTAAATCCCAGTAACACCGGCAAGCTTATAAATATTGCACCAAATAATAAAACTTTGGCAATCAGTTTTTTCTTTCTATCATCAGCTTTTGGAATAAACTTAATCAATAAAATTATGGAGATCAAAATTGGCAAATAGTAAAACGCACCAAACAAATCTCCAAGTGGGTAATGATAACTTGCATACAAAACTGTGCAACTTGTTACGGCAAATTGAGGTATCACAAACAGGTAATAAATTGAAAACGCTATTGCAGGAAGAAAAATCAAAAAAGTTTTTATGTTAAGATTTAGATTTTTGGCAAGTGTTAATGTAAGTAACAAATTTAATGGTGGAAGAAATCCAATAATCACAAAAGCCAGATAAGGGAATATCGATGCCTGCAAACCAACCTGGCACATCAAAAACTCCATAGCCTGATATGATGCAAGTAGAGTAATCATAATCATTGCAATGATGTTGACTTTGTTCTTTTCAATAAAAACTATCAAATTGAAAAGTAAAAGAAACTCAATGCAAGCTAATAGTAATGATAATATTCCGTTCCAGGTGTCCACAATCGTTCCAATTTTTTGAAGTCAAAAATAATCATTTCTTGTAGCAATAATGCTATTATTTCTACCCTAAAATAATTCAATACTAAATTTTTAATTGCTGTTTAATAAGGTAAGTTGAATTATACTATTAAAAAGGAAGTTCAAATGAAAAAAGGTTACTTGTTTTTATTCATATTTGTTGCATTGTTTATATCAGGAATGATTTCAAAAGTATACGCACAAAACGAACCCGTTCTTTACTTCTGTGAGGAGTATAATTCAAAAAAAGGTGAGATTGGCGTAAGCGATAGATTTACTACAGGATACTTAACAGTAATGGTAAAATCAGATTATGAATTAGGTCTGGAAGATGTTCACATTCAGTTTGATAAATTGAATGAACGTAGCAAGAAATTTGAATTCTACAAGAAATTTGATTATGTAATTGAATCTGATATGAGTTATGTCTTCTTTGCAAAAAATTCGGATAGTGATTTGAAATTTGAAGAACCAGGTCTTTATAGAGTTTTTCTTTTAGATGATAGAGACAAAACTGTTGCAAGCGCTTTGATTGAAATTATTTCCAAGTAATTTTAATTACCTGAAAAAGATAACGGCAGCCAATTGGTTGCCGTTTTTAATTTTAAAGTTACTATGATTTACTTTTCTGGCCCAACCATTTTTTCAGGTCTAACTACTTCATCAAACTTTTCTGATGTTAATAACCCCAGATCCATAGCAGCTTGCTTAAGTGTTGTATTTTCTTTGTGCGCTTTCTTTGCAACTTTAGCTGCGTTATCATAACCAATATGTGGATTTAGTGAAGTAACAAGCATTAAAGAATTTTCAAGATGTTTTTTAATGTTAACTGTATTTGCTTCAATTCCAACAACACAATGATCAGTAAAACTATCACAAGCATCAGCTATTAATCTAATAGAATTTAAAACATTAAAAATTATTACCGGTTTAAAAACGTTAAGTTCAAAATTACCCATTGCACCGCCAAAGTTTACTGCAACATCATTACCAAAAACCTGCGCACAAACCATTGTCATTGCTTCGCTTTGTGTTGGATTAACTTTCCCAGGCATAATTGAACTGCCAGGTTCATTTTCAGGTAAGTTTAATTCTGCTAATCCACAACGTGGGCCGGAACCAAGCCAGCGAACATCATTTGCTATTTTCATAAGTGATGCTGCAAGAGTTTTTAAAACACCGCTAAACTCAACAAGTGCATCATGTGCTGCAAGTGCTTCAAACTTATTTGGTGCCGTTACAAATTTCTTTCCTGTAAGTTTTGCGATATGCGCAGCAGATTTAATAGCAAATTCCGGATGTGTATTTAATCCTGTTCCAACTGCAGTTCCGCCAAGCGCTAGTTCATATAATCTTGGTAAAGCTGAGTTAATTCTGTCTAAACCGTTTGATAACATCTGAACATAACCACCAAATTCCTGTCCTAATGTTAAAGGAACAGCATCCATTAAATGTGTTCTACCAATTTTAATTATTGATTGAAATTCTTTTTCTTTTACAGCAAGAGCATCACGAAGTTTTGTAATCATAGGAATAAGTTTGCGATGAATTTCTTCAACGGCCGCAATATGCATTGCTGTAGGAAATGTATCGTTAGATGATTGAGCTTTGTTTACATCATCATTCGGGTGTACAGGTTTTTTACTTCCCATTTCACCGTCGGCCATTTCAATTGCGCGATTAGATATAACTTCATTAGCATTCATATTTGTTTGAGTACCGCTACCTGTTTGCCAAACTACAAGCGGAAAATGTTCATCAAGTTTGCCTTCAATTACTTCATCCGCAGCTTTAATTATTAAATCAGCTTTATCTGCAGGCAGCGTTCCAAGTTCTTTATTTGTTAAAGCCGCAGCTTTCTTCAATATACCAAGCGCACGAATAAGTTCTCGTGGAAATCTATCGCCGCCAATTTTAAAATTCATTAAAGAGCGGGCTGTTTGTGCTCCAAAATATTTATCAGATGGAACTTCAATTTCACCCATTGTATCTTTTTCAATTCTATAACTCATTTTTATTCTCCCTGTGAATTTTGTAATTAAATTTTTTATCTATTGATTTTAAAATACTACAATTTTGTTTTAGATAAACTCTTTAGAGTTTAAAACTGAATCCAAACTTTGTAAATGTATCTGCTGATTTTATTGTTTCGGGTGGTTTTGAATCATATCTTAAGTTAAAACTCACTTTTAAATCTACAACTGAGCTTAATTCAACAATTAAAGAATTATCTGAAATGACTCTAAAATCTTCCCACTTTCCTATTTGAGGCTGAATGTATGATATCATCATCAGTTTAACATTATCCTTTATTTCATATTCCAATGTTAGGTATGATGAAAAACGACTGGCATATAAATTATTTCCGTGAATTGAATTTGCCGAAACATCATAATATTCATGTTCAAAAAAGTATGATGTTCCTAATCTTAACTTCAAATTATCATATTTTAAAATTCTAAATCTTAATCCGGCCCCAATTAATTCACGTTCATTTAACAACCTGTTTTTATTAAAATCAATTTGAGTAAATGCTTCAACCTGAATCAGCTCAGTAACCGAATGAACATGTCTTATATGCATCAAAGCCTGATCAAAAATTTGTTCACCTTCATCCCAACCAAAACCGCCATCTGCAACTAAGAAAGTATAGCTTTCTCCCCAGTTGTAATTTAGTCTTCCTCCAAGATGTATGATTTGAAGATCAGTGTTACCAGTTATTGCAGTTATCTCAATATCTGCAATTCCGGAAAAGCCTCTTGAATCCGAATCAAGTCTATATCGTTCTGTGTTGATTTGGGAGAACAGATTTATAGCTAATAAAAATGAGAATGATAAAAGATACATGAATAAGTGCATCGTTTAACTCCAATGGTAGATTTAGAAATAATAAAACCGGAGGGAAATTAATTATAATATTTAATTAATCTTCTGTTAATTCAGGAAATTTTTTAGGTACTTCGATTATGAACTTCGTTTGTTCTTCCTGGTTTGAAATGAAACTTACTTTACCCTTTAAATAATTTTCAATCAAAAGTTTTACACTATAAGTACCTATACCTCTGCCTTTTTTTGCTTTCGTACTAAACGATCGGTTAAAAATTTGCAGCTGGATATGTTTTGGCATAACTCCATCATTTGCTACAACAAAGCGAATGTTCTCTCCATATTCGTAAGCAGAAATAGAAACTTTTGCCCCGGAACCAACGGCTTCCAGAGCATTTTTTAAAAGATTACCAAGTGAACGAATAATAAAATGATGGTCAGTTTCAATTACCATCGTTTCTTTTGGATATTCACATACGAATTCTTTACCTTTTGTTAAACTGTTGTTCTGATAAAGCTCAAATGCTTTTTCTAAAATATCATTAACTGTATCGGCGGCTGGATAAATAATTAACTTTCCTGCTTCTGCATTCGACAGATCTCGCTGTGCCTGAATTTCTTGTATCAGTTGTTCTGAGGTGTTTTGTAAAATTTTTGTGTATTTGTCAAAATCCTCTGTGTCTTTTACTTCCGAAATCATTCCTGCAATACCAAATATGATAGAAGCAGTATTAAGTACATCGTGAAAGAAAATTCTTTCTAACAGTTCTTTTCGCTTTTCGCTTTCAAGGTTTTTAATTGCAAAAACTATGTAGTTTTCACCTTCAAATTCTAAAGTTGATGTGTAGACCTTAAAATCCAAGGCAGTTTCAAATCCACCAAAATTTACATTTATCCTGCATTCGTTTTCATAACTACCAGGATTTTGCAAAGCTGACTTGTTGCTTTTTCCCGCACCACATTCAGAACAAAAAACTGAGGTACCGCAGCCAGAAGGAGATTCTGACGCATGGACACAGCCAAGTGCTTCTCCTAATCTTTGACCTAGAATTTCAACCGTATCTTTATATTTGAAAAAATTTTCTGCCTTACTATTGTATGCTACTATTTGGCGATTTTTATCCAGAATAAAAACTAAGTCTGGAAATCCCTCGAGCATTTGGGAAATTATGCTATTCTGTGAAATTCTATTATTTCTTATTTGAATCTCAATATCTGAGCTTCGAAAAGGAGAATCAAAAAAAGTTTTTTGCTCTGCTATAAACATCTAGTAATTTATTATTTAGTGAATTTAGTACTTTATCATATATAAACTAAGAGCGATATTTTTTAATTAAAGTTATCTACATTTATTATCGGTTACTATTGGTTAAAAGTTAAGTGGATTTTTTGCATTTTTTTATAAAAATAAGGATAGGATAAATTTCTCAAGTTTTTCATTTAAGAAGGCTTACTTAACATATTGTTCATTATTTGAGGGCTATTTAATATTAATTATGTGCCAGAATAAATCGGTATAATTTTCTATCCTAAATAAGAAAAAATGTAAAGAATTTTTTAACAATAGATTTATCTTTTTGTCATAAAAAATACTGAATCAAAAATAAAATCTTAATACAAAATCAGAATGAAACTTTTTATTAAATAAAGTGTCTTAATTAAAGATTTTGATTACAAAAAATACATTTTACAATTTATTTACTTTAGAGAAATTGTTTTGTGTAGACATTTATCTAAAAAAAAATATATTAGTACTTAAGTTTCCAAAGGCATAATAATTGAAAGGATTTTATCGAGCATTATTTACATTTCTTTAACTTATTTGGATAGAAATGAATATTCCAATCATCGATCGCAGCAACTACTTAAAAGGACTTTTTATCACCGCTAAACTTGATAAAGAGTTAAGCCAAAAAGAAAAAGATATATTAAAAAAGATTTCGGACAAGTTAGGATTTGCATCAGATTTTTTTGATGAAACAATCCGAAGCCTCTTAAGTAATAAATATATCAATGATGAGCCTATAATTTTTTCTGATATAAATATCGCGACTTCATTTTTGGCCGATGCTGTTAAACTTGCTTGTGCAAATGATCTTGTAACTGAAGCAGAAATTAATTTCCTAAAAAATACCGCAAACATTAATAATATTAATCAGGATTTTATAGATAAAGAATTAAAATCCTATAAAGATTCTCCAAAATACTTTTTTAACAAAGATTTTGCGCTGTTTTCACTCATCTGATAACAGCAGCAAAGAATAAAAAAGCTTCATTTATTCCTTTGTTGATTACACACCTTATTTCTAATTTTGATTAGAACATTTTAAAAATAATTCTTTCACAAAATGTAAATTCATTTCTAAAGGATCTTGCCATGAAAAAAATGAAAGCCCTTGTTAAAAAATATGCTGAACCCGGAATCTGGATGGACGAGGTTCCTGTTCCTGAATACGGACCAAATGATGTATTAATTAAAATCTACAAAACTGCAATCTGCGGAACAGATATTCACATTTACAATTGGGACGAATGGGCACAAAAAACTATTCCGGTTCCAATGCATGTTGGTCATGAATATGTTGGAACTGTAGAAGCTTTTGGATCAAATGTTCACGATGTAAAAGTTGGCGAACTTGTTAGTGGTGAAGGTCATATCGTATGCGGTACTTGCAGAAACTGCCGCGCTGGCCGTGGTCATCTTTGCCCAAACACACAAGGTGTAGGTGTTAATCGTCCGGGAGCTTTTGCAGAATATTTAGTAATTCCGGTTCAAAATCTTTGGCATTGCGATCCAAAAATCTCCACAGATTTATTTTCAATTTTTGATCCGTTCGGAAATGCAGTACACACAGCTTTAAGTTTTGATTTGCTTGGTGAAGATGTTTTAATAACCGGTGCTGGTCCAATAGGAATTATGGCTGCTGCTGTTGCTATTCATGCAGGAGCTAGAAACACTGTAATTACCGATATGAATCAATACAGATTAGAGCTTGCAAGAAAAATCGGTGTAACTCGCGCAGTTGATGTTTCGAAAGAAAAACTTCCTGATGTTGTTAAAGAACTTGGCATGAAAGAAGGATTTGATGTTGGTTTAGAAATGAGTGGAAGCATACACGCTTTTAATAGTATGATAGAAGTTATGTTTCATGGCGGAAACATTGCTTTGCTTGGTATTCTCCCTTCAAATGCCGGAGTTGACTGGACAAAAATTATATTTAATGGATTAAACATTCGTGGTATCTATGGTAGAAAAATGTTTGAAACATGGTACAAGATGCAGGCAATGGTTCAAAGTGGATTAGATATTACACCAATTATAACACATAAATTTAAAATTGATGATTACAAAGAGGGATTTGAAATAATGAAATCAGGAAACTCTGGTAAAGTAATATTGGAATGGAATTAAAAAATTTAAAGAGATAAAAATGAACACTGAAACAAAACAACACTACACAAACGTTCTAAACGGAATCGAAAAAGAAGGACTCTTCAAAAAAGAAAGAATAATTACAACTCCGCAAAGCGCACATATTGCGGTTACTACCGGACAACAAGTACTAAACATGTGTGCAAATAATTATTTAGGCTTAGCTGATAATCCGGAAATAATCAAAGCTGCAAAAGATAGTTTTGATAGTTGGGGATTTGGAATGTCTTCGGTTAGATTTATTTGCGGAACTCAGGAAATTCATAAAGAACTTGAAAAGAAAATTTCTGAGTTTCTTGGAATGGAAGATACTATTCTTTACACATCCTGTTTTGATGCAAACGGTGGATTATTCGAAACTTTACTTGGTGAAGAAGATGCAATTGTAAGCGACGAATTAAATCACGCCAGCATTATTGATGGAATTAGATTATGTAAAGCACAACGATATCGTTATAAAAATTGTGATATGAACGATCTTGAAGAAAAACTAAAAGAAGCAAAGGCTAACAATGCAAAAAATATTTTAGTCGGCACCGATGGTGTTTTTTCAATGGATGGATTTATTGCCCCTTTAAAAGATATTTGTGACATAGCAGAAAAATACGGCGCAATGGTAATGGTAGATGATTCTCACGCAGTTGGATTTATGGGCAAACACGGAAAAGGAACTCACGAGCACAATAACGTTATGGGAAGAATCGATATTATTACAGGAACACTTGGCAAAGCTCTTGGCGGTGCAAGTGGTGGTTACACATCTGCAAGAAAAGAAATTGTTGATTTGCTTAGACAACGATCTAGACCATATTTGTTTTCTAATACTGTTGCTCCAAATATTGTTGCGGCATCATTAAAGGTTTTTGAAATGCTAAGTGCAACAACACATTTACGAGATAAACTTGAGGAAAATACAAAGTACTTTAGAGAAAAGATTAAAGCTGCCGGATTCAACATTAAAGATGGAGTTCATCCAATAGTTCCAATTATGCTTGGTGATGCTGTGCTTGCTCAAACGATGGCTGCTAAAATGTTAGAAAAAGGTGTTTATGTCGTTGGATTCTTCTTTCCAGTTGTACCAAAAGGCACAGCCAGAATTAGAGTACAAATTTCTGCTGCACATTCTAAAGAAGACCTAGATTTTGCAGTTGCAAAGTTTGCTGAAGTAAAAAATGAAATGGGAATTTAATTGTATGCTTAGTATGATGAACAGAATTAAAGTTGTTATAAGTATACTATTTTCATCACTTATTTTTATTTCTTGTTCAAGTAGAGAAGATTATTACACACCTGAATCAGTCATCGAAGCAAATTTAAAATATATGAATGAAGAAAAATACGATGAAGCACTGAACACAATTCATAAAGATAGCCCATCATATCCAGCTTCCGAAACGATGATAAAACAACTTTTTGAACGCTATGATTTGAATTATAAAATTGTGAGTATGAAAGTTCTTGAAGACAATGATGCAGAAGCAAGAATTGAGTTTGTCCAGCTAACAACAAAAATAAATGGACCAGAATTCAAGAATAATAAAGCAACAGGAATTCATACACTGAAGAAAGATGGTGATTCATGGAAAATTTATTCAACTGAAATGACAGATATTCAACCAATCAATTAGTTATGCTTTTAAATTTCAATTAGTGGCAGTTAAGAACTAAAGCAAATGATTTTAGGAAATACCTTGGAGATTAAAAAATTAAATTTCCAAGGTATACTTTTATTAAATTAATTCTCTTCTTGAAAAGGCGCGATATTTTCTGCTCCATCCAACTTACCAATTAGTTTTTGTGGATGATGTATCAATAACGGTAAACAGCTTGAACAAATAAATGCCTGCTTTCCGGTATAAACAAGATTCACTAATGGGATTTCATTTTCTGAGGTATTACAATTTAAACAACGATTAATTTTTTGAGTTTCACTCATATTTGTTCCTTTCTTAAATAATTATCTAATTAAATTTTTATCGCAAAAAGATTAATGCCACACCACCAACTGCTATTACCGCTCCAATAATCGCTCTCCAGGATAATTTTTCTTTTTGAATATACTTAACCATTGGCAACATGATAATCGGCATTGTGGACATTAGCGTTGCGGCAATTCCAACTTTAGTATTTTCAACTGCAATCAAACTAAATGTAATCCCTAAAAATGGGCCAAGAATAGTTCCAATTAAAGTTACACCTAAAGCAGATTTATCTGTATGAAATAATTTGTATGGATTTTTATATTTTCTTAACAACAACATTATCGGGAGAAAAATAATCACAGAAGAAAAGACGCGAATAAACGTTGCAATAAATCCTGTGATATGTCCTACATTAAAAGCAAACTTAGCGAAGATCAATCCACCAGCTTGTCCCATTGCTCCAAGCAATCCGTATACAATTCCAACCGTCGTAATCTGATATTTAGTATTTGTATTACGCTCAAGCACAACCAAAGCTATTCCGGAAAGCGTAATGAATATTCCAAGAATTCCTAAATACGAAATTGTTTCGTTCAAAAATATAAAAGCAAGAATTGCGGACATTGCTGGTGATAAAGCCATCAAAAGCATACTGATTCTTGCACCGATCATCCGATAACTTTTAAATAGAAAACTATCTCCAATTACTAAACCTATAACTCCACTTATAACAAGATTCGTAAACTGGTAATTAGATAAATCAAATTTGTAACCAGCTACTAAAATCGTGGAGATTAAAAACAGCGAAGCGAAAATCATCCTATTAATATTGAGTTGAAGCGAGCCTATCTTTTCTGCTGCAGACGAAAATGCAAGCGAAGTTCCAGACCAAAGGAATGCAGTTAATAAAGCACTTAATTCACCAAGATATATCATTGATTAGACATTCAGAAAGCTTTAGTAAGATATATTAAATTTTAGATGAAGGGAAGAATTAATTAATTCTTCCCTGTTTAAATAATTATAAATTGAAATACATTTTGTATTCAAATGGATGAGGCATTGTACCGATTGCATTAATTTCTTCGGTTTTTGTTTTTACCCATTGAGTTAATAATTCATCAGTAAAAATTCCACCACGTTTTAAGAAATCATTATCTGCAGCTAAGGCATCTAATGCTTCTGCAAGATTTCTTGGTAAGAATTCTATCTTTTCTTTGAAATTCGGATCAAGAAAATTCTTATCAACCGGCCCGTATCCCTCTTTTACAGGATCAATTTTATTTACAACTCCATCAATTCCTGCAAGAAGCATAGCTACTGTGCACAAATATGGATTTGCAGTTGCATCTGGCGGACGATATTCAAATCGTGTTTCATCCGGATTAGAAACATATTTAGGAATTCTTATAGCACTTGCACGATTTCCCTGTCCATAAGTTAATGCTACCGGAGCTTCAAATCCTGGGACTAATCTTTTGTAAGAATTTGTACTTGGATTCGTAAATGCAGAAAGTGCTGGGCCGTGTTTTAACATTCCGCCAATAAAATATCTGCCAAGTTCATTTACATTTCCATACTCGCCTTTTTTGTAAAAAGCATTCTTACCATTTTTTGTAAGATACATATGCAAATGCATTCCGTTGCCGGCTTGTTGATACATAGGCTTTGGCATAAACGTAATGTACAATCCTTTTTGTTTTGCAAAGTTGAATAGAATGTATTTTGCAGTAATGATATTATCAGCAGTTGTTAATAAATCGCTAAAGTAAGTTTCTATTTCCTGTTGTCCTCTTTCACCTACTTCGTGATGATGATATTTAACATTTATACCTTGTGCTTTTAAAAGTTTACTTGCTTCATCACGAAAGTCATCGTATTCATCAAACGGATTTGCTGCGTGATATGCTTTCTTGTAAAATTCCTCAGCGTGTTCAACACGATAAAATGATGATGCAGTACGAGTATCGTATTCAACTTTGGAGAAAATATAAAATTCAAATTCTGGTCCCCACCAGGATTTATCCGCACCAGTAGTTTTCTTTAAAAGTTCTTCTGCTTTTTTTGCAAGATATCTTCCATCTTGATTAAACGGACTTCTCTTTTCATCGGTAAGTACTATGTGTGAATAAAAACTTAAAGTTGGTGCATCACGGAAAGGATCAATCTTTGCAGTGGATAAATCAGGAAGCATAATCATATCACTGTTTTCAACTTTTAAAAATCCATAACTTGATCCATCAAACCCAACACCTTCACTCATAAGCTTTTCAAGAATTTTCTCATAAACAGGCAAAGTTATATGATGCAGTCTTCCGGTAAGATCAATTGCTTTTAAATCTATAAACTCAATTTTGTTTTTTTTGATAATTTGTTTGCAGTTATCGAGATGATTGTTCTTCATTTTAATCTCTTTGTTGTTAACAATTTTTAATCTGATTAGAGACAAAAATGCCCGACTGAATCATCAATCGGGCAATAATTAATTAGCCATTATAATTTAACGCTGAAACACCTGGAAAAATTCCTGTTGTATCTAGTTCTTCTTCAATTCTTAAAAGCTGATTGTATTTTGCAACACGATCAGTTCTTGAAGCTGAACCAGTTTTAATTTGTCCCGCGTTTGTAGCAACAGCTATATCAGCAATCGTTGTATCTTCAGTTTCCCCAGAACGATGACTGATAACACTTGTGTAACCATTAATTTTTGCAAGTTCAATTGCATCAAGTGTTTCTGTTAACGTTCCAATTTGATTTACTTTTATAAGAATTGAGTTTGCAACACCAAGATCAATTCCTTTAGCCAACCGATTTGTATTGGTTACAAATAAATCATCACCAACAAGCTGAATTTTTCCACCAAGTTTTTCTGTCATTAATTTCCAGCCGTCCCAATCATCTTCGGCTAATCCATCTTCTATAGATACTATAGGATACTGTTTTGCCCAGCCAGCCCAGTAATCAACCATCTTTTCGATAGGTATCATTTGGTTTGGTGCTGATTTAAATAAATGGTATGCATTTTTTTCTTTGATGAAAAATTCACTTGCAGCAGGATCAAGAGCGATACCAATGTCAGTTCCAACTTTGTATCCTGCTTTTGTTATTGCTTCTAAAATTACTTCGATAGCTTCTTCATTTGATTTTAAATTTGGTGCAAATCCACCTTCATCACCAACTGCTGTGTTATAACCTTTTTTGCCAAGTACTGATTTTAATGCGTGAAAAGTTTCAGCGCCCATTCTTAAAGCTTCCCTAAAACTTGGAGCGCCAATTGGCATTACCATAAACTCCTGGAAGTCAACATTGTTATCAGCGTGTTTACCACCGTTAAGAATATTCATCATAGGAACTGGAAGTGTGCGAGCATTTACTCCACCGATGTAACGATAAAGTGGCAAACCAAAAAATTCAGCCGAAGCTCTTGCGCAAGCAAGTGAAACACCAAGCATTGCATTTGCGCCAAGATTTCCTTTATTATCCGTTCCATCTAATTCAATCATCATATTATCAATTGCAACTTGTTCGGTTGCATCAAAATCAATTATATGATCTGCAATTTTTTCATTAACATTTTCAACAGCTTTTAAAACGCCTTTGCCATTGTATCTTGCTTTATCGCCATCGCGTAATTCAACTGCTTCGTGTTCGCCGGTTGAAGCACCACTTGGAACTGCAGCTCTACCAATTACTCCGCCTTCAAGAACAACTTCAACTTCTAAAGTTGGGTTGCCTCTTGAATCTAAAATTTCTCGTCCAAATACATCAACTATTGTTGTCATTTTATAACTCCTGATTTTTCTAAATGTGATTCAAAGTTTTGTTTAATTTGCAATCCAAAATTAGCTAAATGGCGGTTAGAATAGAAATGTTTTAGATTTAAATTAGTATTAATTCGTGTAATTAGTGACTGATTTTTCGCCAACAAATATCACTAATTTTACACAGATGAAATATTATAAATTATAGTTTTCCGGAACAATCTTGGTTAACCGTTTTAACAACTTATCTACAAACTTAGTTAGAAGATTTTCTTCTTTGTTTGAATGCTTTTCGCTGTAACTTCTGATCGCTGTATAAATTCCAACATCATCACCATTTTCAATACTCAGATAATACTTATGTGCCATAATATCTGTATAAAGTTTTAGCGAATTAGTCTCCGGAAAGTATTCGAAAATTTTTAGCTTGTTAAATTCTTTTATGATTGGGTTATAAACTTTTTCAATCCAATCTTGTGCTGCAAAAGTAATATCAATTTCACTCCCGCTTTTTTCACTTAAGTACCATTTGTGTTCTTCAATCTGTTTCAAAATTGAATCTATAGTGTATTGATCAGTTATCTTAAAAAAATGTTTTCGTATTTCAAGTCCCGTTGTTTTTTCAAACTCAACAACTTTATTCAATAATTCATAAAATGTTTTGTATTCCTTTTTAAAATACTTCTTATCAATATCCAGCATAGAAATAGATTTAGATTTTTCCTTTGTGGGATAATCATTGGTGATTGCTTTAATTGAATCATAAAAACCTTTTAAATCTTTTTTAATCAGATCTTCAGAAATCTTTTTAAGAATTGTGATTGTCTCTGAATCAGATAAAAACGCTTTTAGTTCAGTATGAGATTTACCTAATTCATTTTTAGTTTTAATAAACTTGATAAGAATATTTGAAAGCGAAGCATCACCCCAAAAAATATTATTATGATGAAGAACTGCTAATAATTCAGCGGCAGCTTTATAAATAGTTTTTCTACTTTCATCAGAAAAATCCCAATTAAATAAAATAGAATGTGGAATCGATTTTGCTTCGAGAATCGTAACTATAAATGCTAAACTTTCTTTGTCTTCAGAATTTAACTCAAATAAATTTTTCTTGTAAAAAACATAACCTGCCGGAATTAATGTATGTATTCCTTTTTGAAGAAGTTTTGTAAAAGTTTCACTTTCAAAGTAAGCACTAATCGGATTTGTTTGCTTTATCGCAAAAGAAAAATCTTTTGTTTTTATAAATCTTACAATATGTTTAGAAATTCCTTTTCTGATATACAAAAACTTTACATGCTTCTCATTCCATTCTGCCAGTGGTAAATTCCAAGGAAGATTTTCCAGATCAGCACGATATTCCTGCTCAATATTTAATACAAGATATTTTTTATCCATTTTCTCAAAGTTTCATTTGTGATATATAATATATAGCATTGTTGTTAATCCTAAAAGTTCAGAAAATTAAATTCACGTTACCAATTTAGATAGAGGTTGATACCTGTCATTTAAATCCAAAACAAACTATCTTGCGAATAAATTATAAACAAATTAATCTCTGCACTTGCATTACGATACACTTATATTATTAATTCAAATTTCCGGATTGCTGCTGCTTGCACGGTTGATGGGTGAACTTGCACAACGATTACGACAACCCGCTGTTGTTGGTGAAATTTTTGCGGGAATTTTGTTAGGCCCAACATTGCTTGGCAATATCCCGGCTATTTCAGAATATATGATTCCTTCCGACTCAGGAAAAAATTATTTACCCATTATAAGCATGTTCGGTGCAATGTTTTTATTGTTTATTGCAGGAATGGAAACAGATGTAAAACTAATAAAACATCATTCACAAAAAGCAATAAAGATTGCGTCAACAGCTCTTTTAATTTCATTTATAAGTTTGTTTTTATACAGCCTTACAATCCCTAATGAACTGCTTGTTAACCCGGATGATAGATACGTTTTCGCTGCATTTTTAGCCATCACAATTTCAGTTTCGGCAATATCTGTAATTGCAAAAGTTTTAATTGATTTAAATTTGATAAGAAGAGATTTTGGTCAATTGTTTGTTGCGATAGGAATGATTGATGAAGCCGTGGTGTGGATATTAGTATCTATTTTTATCGGGTTTGTTGGTGGATTTACTTCAAGTGTGGGTGGTGTTGTTTTTTCTTTTGCAAAAGTCATTTTATTTATTGTTCTTGGATTTATAGTCGGTGGGTTTTTTATCAAGCACATTATAAGTTTTATCCAAAATAAAATAAAATTAAGATATAAATTCTTAACTCTTGTTGTAGTAGTAATTTTTGTTTACGGAGCAATTGCAACCGCACTCGGTTTAGAAGCCGTATTAGGTGCGTTTGTAGCAGGTATAGTATTCGGGCAGGTTCCTTACCTTTCGGATGAAACGATTGATAAACTTGAAAGCATAACCTTTGCTATTTTCGCACCAATCTTTTTTGCATCAGCCGGATTGCAAGTAAACATACGTGAGTTCACAAACCCTTCAATCCTAGTTTTAAGCGTTGTACTTTTATTGATTGCATTTTTGTCAAAAGCGGTCGGCGGGTATGTTGGCGCCAGGTACTTTGCAAAAAGTGATCATTGGACTTCTGTTTTATTTGCAGTCGGAACCAATACAAGAGGAACTATCCAAATAATAGTCGCAACTATTGGTTTATCAATTGGATTAATAACCAGAGATATTTTCTCTATCATAATTTTAATTGCAATTATTTCTTCAATTATTGCCCCGATACTAATTAAGCTGATCATCAAAAAAGTGGAGCCAAATACCGAAGAAATTAAACGTATTAAACAAGAAGAAATTTATGCAGGAAGCATCTTATCAAAAATTAATCGTGTACTGCTGCCGGTAAGAGTAAGAACCGATCTGAACTTTAAATCTGCTAAATCAATTGAGACAAATATTCTCGAAGCAATAGGTTCAAAAAAAGATATTAGTGTTACTTTATTTTCAATTACAAATGAAAAAGATAAATCTGCAGCTCAAACTTTTTTAGATGGAATTGCAAGCACCTTTAAAGTAGCTGAAGTAAATAAAAAAATTGTTATTTCTGATGACGCTCTCGAAAAGATTCTGGAAGAATCAAAAAAAGATTATGATTTGCTGGTAATTGGTGCAACGGAAAAACAAAATAACTCTGAGCAGGTTTTTAATACTTTTATAGATAATCTAATTCGATTTTCCCCCTGCCCTTCTTTGATTGTACAGGGACACACTCAATTTGATGAAAACAAATCAAAAAAAATTCTTGTACCAACAGATGGATCAAAAGCATCTAAAAGAGCTGCCGAAGTAGCATTTGCATTAACGTCAGGGGATAAAGATGAAGTTCATATTTTGAGAGTTGTTGAGGAAAGATTAAGTCTTGATGAAATGGAAACCAAAAATCATATACTTGATAGACAATTTTCTTATGCCCAGGAAATTGTTAATGAACTTAAAGGTATTGGCGAATCATTATCTGTAAATACAAAAACTAAGGTGGAGATTGGATTAAATCCTGAAAACGTGATTGTAGAATTTGCAGATAAAAATGATTTCGATTTGGTAATTATTGGCTCTGATGTTAGACCGGGCTCAGACAAACTATTCCTTGGCCCGCGTGTAGAAAAAATCTTATCAAACTGTGTCCGGCCAGTTATAGTAGTAAATTCTTTTTAAAACTACGAATCTCTTACATCTTTCTTCTATCTAATCACATAAAAATTACAAAAAATTATGGATATCAAAGCGATTTTTGAAAAAGCATTGTCATCAACTTACATAATAATTGATGAACATGAACTTAATCCCATATTGGAAAGTTGTGAAATAATCAGAACTGAAAACACTCATCTTTCTGATTATATCAGACTGATCAAATTTGATGGAAGACTATTTATTCAAGAGCTATCTTTAAAGAACGAAATTATTTTAAGGAAAATTATTTCTTTAGATGATGCTGATAAATTTATTCAGGAGAGATTGGATATTTACGAACGCAAATGGGATGGCTGCGGTTGTAAGATTGATTATTATGAATGATTTTTTTCTGTCAAACTGAACTCGTTTCAGTTTCTTTTACACAAAATAGATTCCCACTTTCGTGGGAATGACGTAATAGTTATTTACACTTCATCCTCAAGTTCATGAGTTTGAGTATTATGCTCAACACTAAACAAAAACTTAGCTTTTGGATTTTTTTCTTGTGCACTTGCTATTGAGTATTGAGACTCAGCTAAAAACACAAGTTTATTATGTTTGTCTAAAAATAAATTGTGAGAACGGATTCTCATCAACTCACTTATATCCTCTTCATTATCATAAATAACCCAGCAAGCCTTATAAAAATTTAATGGACGAAATCTGCATTGTGCGCCATATTCATTGAGCAATCGGTATTCAAGTACATCAAATTGAAGATCACCAACTGTACCAACAACTTTTCTGCTGCCGTTATTCTGGATAAATACTTGAGCAAGTCCTTCATCTGTAAGCTGCAAAATTCCTTTGTTAAGCTGTTTAGATTTAAATGGATCTTCGAGATGAAGTTCTTTAAATATTTCTGGGGAAAAAGTTGGAATACCTTTGTACATAAAATTTTCACCTTCGGTAATTGTGTCCCCGATTTTAAAATTACCAACATCATAAAGACCAATTACATCTCCAGGAAAAGCTTCATCAATTGTGGTTTTATCCTGGGCCATAAATGATGCTGGATTTGGAAACTTAATATCACGATTAAGCCTTACGTGATGATAAAATTTATTTCTTTCAAACTTTCCGGAACATACACGAAGGAATGCTATTCTGTTTCGATGTTTGGGATCTAGGTTTGCGTGAATCTTAAATATAAAACCTGAAAATTGTTCTATATCAGGTTCAATCAAACCTTTTGTAGTTTGACGCGGTTGAGGTTGAGGTGCGATCTTGACAAAACTATCAAGCAGTTCTTTTACGCCAAAATTATTTACTGCACTACCAAAGAAAACCGGAGCTGTGGTTCCGTTCAAATAATCATCAACAGAAAAAGATTCATATGCCCCATGAATAAGTTCTATATCATCCTTCAGTTTTAATGCGTCATCACCAAAATATTCAATCAATTTTGGGTCATCAACACCATTAAATTTTTCAATTTCATCTTCAATCCTTTGCTTATTTGCTTTAAAGAATGAAAAACTATTTTCATAAAGATTATAAACGCCTCTAAAGCTAACACCAATACCCATTGGATAACTTAAAGGACGAACTCTAATATTTAATTTCGCTTCAATCTCATCAAGCAGTTCAATCGGATTTCTACCTTCACGATCAAGCTTATTTATAAAAACAATAACAGGCGTGTTACGCATTCTGCAAACACTCATAAGTTTTTCTGTCTGCTCTTCTACTCCTTTAACGCAATCGATGACAAGAATAACGCTGTCAACAGCGGTTAAAGTTCGATACGTATCTTCAGCAAAATCCTTATGGCCGGGTGTATCAAGTAAGTTGATATTGTATCCATGATAATTAAAACTCATTACAGAAGTGGCAACAGAAATTCCACGTTGCTTTTCAATTTCCTGAAAATCAGATGTTGCTGTTTTTCTAATCTTATTAGATTTGACTGCACCTGCAATTTGAATTGCACCACTGAATAAAAGAAGTTTTTCTGTAAGTGTAGTTTTCCCTGCATCAGGGTGACTAATAATTGCAAATGTTTTTCTATTCTTAATTTCTTTAATGATACTCATTATAATTTTCTTTTAATTTCAATTTGATTGGGAAAAATAAAATCGGCTTGCTAAAAAGCCTAAATGAAGTGAGAAGACGAGCTAATAAAATTTATTCTTAAACATGATGGTGCAAATATAGTAAATTTGAGTTTGAGATTTATCTTGTATTTATTGAAATACCCGAATACTAAGCTTTGATCAAGATTATATTTCTGACGTTGATAAGTTATTTCAGCGTATTCTGGAGTTCAGCGCTTGTTAAGCTAAAATCTTCAGGTGATACCTGATAAAAAGCACTTAGTTGGCGGATCATCTTTTGGAGATCTTTGCAATCGGGAAGCAAAGAAGACTTTGAGATCATTTCAATCGGCATCTTCTTTACTAGAGTATCATACAAATCCTCAACTTCATCTTGCGCGATTTGTAATGATAATCCAATATTATCATATAATTCCTGTTTAATATTATTAAACTCTTTATATGCGCTAAGATGATTTATAATAACATCATTAAAAACTTTAAGCGTACCACAAACCATGTATGGTTCAAATCCCTCAGCAAATCTTCGGATCGCTATATCATCTATATACTTAAGTAGCAAACTTCTATCACTGCTTCTTATAGTAGCCAGTAGCAAATGATATAAAGCACTTATGTAGCATTGATAATCATTGAGCGGCATTAACTTATATCTCGCAAATATTTTATCTTTATCTTCTTCTAACATTATTTCAAAAATTTTTGAAAGTATTACATCTTTTTGCTCAATCATCTTTTCATAAATTTTTAAATTAGTTCTATGTGCAATCCTTTTTAATGTGGCTTCATTTTTTACACGCCATTCATCCGGATGACTTTTTAACTTTTCTAATAGAAATAATAATCTTCTGGTTAAATGATATCTTGCTGTTGGCTGCCAATTGAGAACTGATTGAGTATAAGTGGAATCGACATCAAGTTTTTTATCAATATACCTGATCATCCAAAATCTCTCAAAAGGTTCTTCACTAGTTAGATGAATGATTCTTAATAATTTTCTTAAAATCAAAGCCGGATATGTTAAGAGTTTCGGTAAATAAATTGGCTTTATTGCCTCACCAAAAAAATATCGTGTAGATATTTCAAATATTTCTTTATGTGAGGTTGAACCATCCGGGCTTGCATTAAATATATCAAAATTAGAAATTTTAGATGTTTTCTCAATCACTAATTTGATCATCTGGCAAACATCCCTGATATGAATATATGGAATTGCAGATTCACCTTTACCTCCAATGATTTTAGACTCAAGTTTTTTTGAAAGCCAACTTGTTAAAAACTTGTAAAGTGGCGCAAACTCACACCAATCGCTGTAAACTGCTGCAAATCTAACTACTGTACATGGAAATCGATCTGAATAATTTTTAACCAGTGCTTCCCCTAATTTTTTGCTGATTGCATAATGGTAAATAGCATCGGGTGAAGTTTTTTCTGTTATAACATTACCAACAGATGGAAATTCACAAGCAGCAATAGAACTGGCAAAGATAAATCTTTTAGTATTAACTAGAGCTGAAAAATCCAGCATATTTTTTGTGCCATCAACATTTACATTTTTATAAGCTATATTGTCTTTATAAGTAAAATCATAAAATGCTGCAAGATGGACAACGAAATCCGTACCACCTTGTTTGTTTATATAATCTGCGGCTTCATTCAATGTTACCAAATTTGAAATATCGCATTGAAGCCAATGTAGATTTTGATGATATGGAATGTTAGCTTCTTTTCTGGAACGTCTTGCAATTGCAAAGATTTTGAAATCTTCTTTGATATAATCAATCAGATAACTGCCTATAAAACCACTTGCCCCCGTAATTACAATTGAAGGAAGTTGTTTCATAATGCACCAATTTTAAAAAATGCTTCTAGCATTAATTTTTTATATAAAAATAAAATCACTAAACACATCATAAAATCCGAAATGCCTGAAAGTACGATGAGTAATTGTGAACTTATTAGTATGAAATAAATAATAAGAAATAATGTTGCGATAAATTTTACGATGATTGAAAAGATTATTAGACACTCAAATCTTTTTTTATCATACCCAGCCATAGCGTAACCAATAGCCATAACTATATGAAATACACCGCCCTGTGTTGAAAAAAATCTATCAAATGTTGATTCGTATCCAAGAAATTTAAATACAGAGGTAGGCAAAACAATAAGACCGATTCCAACTAGAAAGGAATGAATGGCAACTAACCATAAAAAAACCGAAAGTATTTTATCTACTTTGGGATGCATAATATTTTAACAACAATTAAGTAACTCTACTCTTTAAAAGTAAGCTTTAGATAATTTGCCTTCAAGCATCTGTATACTTTTTAAAAATTTGAGGTTTGGCAGTTAAAATCTGTAGATGATTACGGTATGAAAAATTTTAGAATAAACCCTAAACGCCGGTTAGATAAAGAAGATAAATCCCACCTAATATTACCAGTACACCACAGATTCGTTTAATCCACAAAATTGTTTTTGATTCCTCAGACCAGTTTAAATATTGCTGCACTTTTTTGGTTAATGTTCCTGCCCCAACTATAACAGCACAATGTCCAACTCCGAATGCTAAAAGTAATAGAGCAGCTGAAGTAAAATTTGTTTGTGCGGTTTGAAAAACGATTCCAAGTACAGGAGCCATATATGCAAACGTGCAGGGTCCAAGAGCTATTCCGAAAAGTAATCCAAGTATTAATGCGGCCAATAATCCTTTTGATTTTGTTTGTCTTAATGCAGAGTTGTTCCAATCAAACTTTATAATGTCTAGAAGATAAAGACCAACAAGAAAGAAAATACCTGCCACAAGATAATTTCCAATTGAACCAACATCGCCCATCAATCTTCCGAGTGATGCTGTTATGATTCCAATGGCAGCAATGGTGATTAAAATTCCAACTGAAAAGATTAATGAGATATAAAAAGTCCTTCCAAGTGTAATCTTTCCTTGTGAGCTTATAAATCCAACAACAAGTGGAATACTTGATAAGTGACAAGGTGAAAGCAGAATAGACAAAACTCCCCAACCAAATGATGCGAATAATGCAATCCAGTAATTTTCGTAAAGAGCATTACTTAGCACAGTAAAAATTTCTTCAATCATATAATTAACTTTTCTTCGGTTTTAATCCTTTGCCTTGCAGTATTTTATCTATCTCTGTTTCTGGATAAAATCCTTCGTGGCGGTGAAATTCTTTACCGTTTGCATCAAGAAAAACCTGGGTGGGAATCAATTTAATTCCATATTGAGTTGCATATTTTTTTTGATCCTCTTTCCAGACATCATAAAAAATTACTTTAACCTGGTCGCCATATTTTTCTTCAATTGCTTTCATAACCGGTTGCATTTGTTTACAGGGGATGCAGTTTACTGAACCTAGTTCGACAAAAGTAACTTTAGCAGTGCTTGCCTGATTAACAATATTTTCATTTGAGCTGTTTTTACTATTACCAATTGCAGTAAAAGAAAAATATAATACAGCAACAGCTAATAATCCAAAAATTGATAAGTATTTCATTTAAGCCTCCTTTAACCAGCTAATAAGTTGGTCGTCTTTAGGTATTATTCCAAAACTTTTAACTTTTTCATTTATAATAAGACCGGGTGTCATCATTATTCCATAATTCACCATTTCCTGAATGTCTGTAACTTTTTCAACTGTTGCATCGATGTTATTTGATGCAACAAGTTCTCTAACTTTATTTTCAAGATTCTGACACTTCTTACAACCTGTACCAAGAACTTTTACCGAAATCATTTTATTCTCCGTCTAAAATTTTTAATGAATTTGCAATTGTATCATTTACAGTTGCTTGTTTCATATAACGTGCGACCTGCATTGCTTCAACAATTTCTCCGTTTGATACTCCATTTTGTTTTTCCATCTTTACCCACATTTGTGTGCAGGTATCACTGCCCAAAGCACTTGCAACTCCAATACCAACAAGCATTTTATACTTATTGGGTACTTTCTGATATTTTTCATTCTCAAAGATGAGAGCTTTTTCTTGCATCTGATTCTCAGCAAACTCAGGTGCAAAATGTTTTAATAATTCCATTGGTGTCATTTGTTTATCCTTAAATTTTATTTAATAAAAACCGGCTTAGCTTAATTAACATCTCTTCATCATACTCAATTTTGTGCAGTACATTATTATTCACATCAAATAGAACTAATGAGGGCGCAAATAATGTTTCATATTTAATCTGCAATTCATTATGCTCGAAAGAATCTACTATCCAGTAATCCAGGTTCTTTTCATTTGCAAGATTTAATATTTCAATAGTTTGTTTTTTACACATCTCGAGTGTGCATTGACATGACATTGAGGCGCTAAAGAAAAGAATTCTTACTTTATTTGATGAAAGGAATTTTTCATCCGCATAATTATAAAAAGTATTTGAGAAGTGAAGATACCATTGATTGAAGAGAACTAATGCTGAATCTTTAGATATGTTTTTTATTGTTGATTCATATTCATTAAAATGATTTTTCAGACTATCAAAATCATTTATTGAAACTTCATACTTACTTTCAAGTTCTGCTTTATCATAATTCTTGAAAAGCATTTCTTTTAGTTTTAATAAATTATTTTCTGCATCAGAATCTTTATTTGAAAGAATGATAAAATACTTTGCCGCAGTCTCCTCAATTGATTCATATACCTGAGAAGAAGCAGTAACTGAAACTACAATTACAACCAGGACAACTAAATAAAACTTTAAGAGCATAAAATCTCCCCTAAGAGATTATTAAATTAATTTATTATTACGGACAAATATCAGGAGCCTTAACTGTTCCTTCCTCAACTTTTCCGAAATACTTTTTTTGTAACCATAGAGCAACATTAACAAGAGCTATTAAAACAGGTACTTCAACTAATGGACCTATTACTGCTGCAAATGCTTCACCGCTATTGATTCCAAATACAGCTATCGCAACAGCGATGGCAAGCTCAAAGTTATTGCTGGCGGCAGTGAACGATAACGTTGCAGTTTTACTGTAATCAGCGCCGATTTTTTTGCCCATATAAAATGAAACAAAAAACATTATCACAAAATAAATGAGTAACGGTATTGCAATTCTTACAACATCCAATGGAAGTTGAACGATATATTCGCCTTTTAATGAGAACATAACAACGATTGTAAAGAGCAAAGCTATAAGAGTTATTGGGCTGATTCTTGGAATAAATTTCTTTTCGTACCATTCTTTTGATTTCAATTTTAAGGCAACAAATCGAGTAATCATTCCCGCCAGAAATGGTATTCCAAGATAGATGAAAACACTTTCTGCAATTTGCCCGATGGTTATATCAACAGCAAAAGTTTTCAATCCTAACCAGGATGGTAGAACGGTTAAAAATACATAAGCATAAATCGAAAAGAATAAAACTTGAAAAATAGAATTGAATGCTACCAATCCTGCCGCATATTCAGTATCACCTTTTGCGAGTTCATTCCATACGATTACCATTGCGATGCAGCGAGCAAGTCCAATCAAAATTAAGCCCGCCATATATTCAGGATAATCCTGTAGAAATATTACCGCAAGTGCAAACATTAATATTGGACCAACAATCCAGTTCTGAACAAGTGATAACGAAATTATTTTTACATTACGAAATACATCACCGAGTTCTTCATACTTAACTTTTGCAAGCGGCGGATACATCATAAGAATGAGTCCGATTGCAATTGGAATATTCGTAGTTCCTCTTTGGAATAAATTCCAGAAATCCACAATGCCGGGAAAAAGATAACCGGAGAATACCCCGACAAACATTGCGAGAAAAATCCACAACGTTAAATATCGATCTAAGAATGAAAGTTTTTTTGTTAATGAACTCATAATCTTATGCAAAAATAAAATTGAATAAATATCCAACTATTACAATTCCAACTCCTACAACTCCGATAAAAATTCCTATCAATTGAATCTTGAGAACTTTTTTTAAAATGATTGTTTCAGGCAATGATAAACCGATCACGCTCATCATAAATGCAAGAACCGTTCCTAACGAAGCTCCTTTTTCCAAAAGTGCTTGTACGATTGGAATTATTCCTGCCGCGTTTGAATACATTGGAATACCAATTAAAACTGAAAGTGGAACAGACCACCAGGCAGATTTGCCCATCAGTGAAGCCATAAAATTTTCTGGCACATATCCGTGAATGCCTGCGCCAACTGCGATACCAATCACAATATAAATCCAAACTTTTGCTACAATTTCTTTTACTGCTGATATTCCAGAATCAATTCTTTCCGAAAATGGAATTTTTTCTTCCACAAAATCTACTTGCTTAGCTTTAGTTTCATAAACCCAACCTTCAACAAATCTTTCCAGATTTAATCTTCCGATTACATATCCTGCACTGATTGCAATAAACAATCCTGTTGTAGCATATAACAAAGCTGTTTGCCATCCGAATAGACCAAATAGTAAAACAAGTGCAACTTCATTTATCATTGGTGCAGCAATTAAAAATGAAAATGTAACTCCAAGAGGTACACCACTTTGAACGAACCCAAGAAATAATGGTATTGCTGAGCAAGAACAAAAAGGTGTAACTATACCCAACGAACTTGCTAATACATTCCCTGTAAATAATGATTTTCCACCAAGCATTTTTCTTGTTCGTTCTGGTGAGAAGTATGAACGAATTATAC